>NZ_BAAANF010000018.1:115874-128465 GCF_039529655.1 Kribbella yunnanensis
GTCTCGCAGCGTGGTGAGGGGTTGAAGCTGACTGCGGAGGAGGCTCATGTGCAGTTGTTTCCGCGGGGGCGGTGGTTCACGGTGATCTTCAATGATGCGCCGCGGATGACGGAGATCTACTGCGATATCACTACGCCGGTGGAGTTCTCGGATGATCGGGTGACGATGATCGATCTGGATCTGGATGTCATCAAGCGGCGGGATGGGACGGTGCTGGTGGATGACGAGGACGAGTTCGCCTTGCATCAGGTGAAGTATGGGTATCCGGCTGAGGTTGTTGAGCAGGCGCAGGCTTCTTGTGACTGGTTGGTGACGGCGGTGGCTGAGGATGAGCCGTTTGTCAGTGTCTACAAGACTTACCTGGATATGGTGCGGTAGCTGACGGTTGTGTTCTTGAGTAGGAGGGCGCCGGGGAGTGGGGCGCGTTGGCCGGCGAACATGTCGGCTACTGGGGAGACCGTGAGGTAGAGGTTTTGGCCGGCTGGTACGTCGACTGCGATCGCGGGGAGTTCGATCGTACGGCGGGTGCCGTGGGCGGCTCGTTTTTCGCGTAAGGGCATGGTGTTGTTCTGGATGACGCGAGCGGTCAGGGGGTTGGTGCCTACGCTCAGGGCCAGGAATGCCGGGGTGCGCGGGACGATGGTGTAGACGTTCGCGGTGACGTGTGGGGTGCCTGCGACGGTTAGTGGGCCGGCGGCGATCTTCACGTTGACGGGGACGCCGACGCCGGTGGGGGTGGCGATCTTGCCGAGACGTTTGACCGTGTTGGCGGCTAGCGACCGTTGCGTTAGGCAACGGCCGTCGGCGGTAGAGAGGTGGTACTTGCCGAAGCCGGTGAGGCCGGTGGACTCGCCCAATAGCTGCAGGCGGAGGAACCGGAGGGCGAGACCGGCGAAGTTGGGTGAGCCGAGGGCGATGGAGCAGGGGTCGCCGGCGGTGCCGTAGCCGGGTGGTACGACGGCGGGGAGGGCGTGGCCGCCGTTGTAGCCGACGAGCATTGAGTGGGACCGGGCGCGTGGGGTGAGGGCGCGGTCGAAGATGGACAAGCCTTCGTTGAGGTTGAAGAGGTTGTCCGTGATGCCTTGTTCGAGCAGGACCGGTACGTCGAGTTTGCGGCCCTGGGCGACGTGCCAGGCGGGGCCGTTGTGGGCGAAGAATGCGGTGAGCTCCCGGCCGGCTTTGCCGGTGGGCCAGGCGCCGGTCGCGACCATGATGACGAACGACTTGCCGATCGAGGGCGGAAGGTTCTTGCCGCCGCTGGCGTAGAGGATGCCGAGCCAGATGGTGCGCGCGGTCTCTGAGGGGGCCAGGGAGCGTTTGAGATCCCACCAGGTGATCTCGGGGGCGAGGGCGTCGAAGCGGGTTCGGCCGTGGTCGCGGATCTCGGTGAAGGCGCCGGCGAGCTGGTAGCCGCCGCCGTACGAACCGCCGATGGCTCCGATCAGCGGGTCGCCGGGTCGCTGCTTGGTCACCCAGTCGAGCGAGGCGACGAAGTCGATGAGTTTGATGACGTCGCGGCCCTCGTAGTCGGGGTTCATCACGTGGGCGACGCCGGTGCTCTCGCCGAAGCTGCGCTGGTCGAAGCTGAGGATGCCGAAGCCGGCGTCGAGGTGGGGCCGGAACTGGCGGATGTCCGTGGTTCGTGAGCCGCCCCAGCCGTGGCTGCTGAAGACCAGCGGAACAGGATGTTCAGCCGACGCGACCGCCGGTTTGAAGAGCGTGTAGCAGATCCGCACTGGTACTGAGGTGCCCGGCTCGGGTACCGACAGCACGCAACCAGTGGTGACCGTGTCCTCGGCGGCAACAGGCGAGGCGAGAGCAGGTGCCGGGGCGAGCAGAGCCCCGAACAATAAAAGCACCGAAAGGACGGAGGCGGTACGGCGCATGTGATCACTCCCCGTGGTGGACGGATCTCGCTCCGCACACGCTAGACGACGCCGGCTCGGCGGACCAGTGGGAACTGAGACACTGTGCTCCGTGCATATCGCGATCGAGATCGTCGCCCTCGTCGCCGTGGTCGCAGGCGGGGCCGCGCTGGCTCGGCGAATCGGGCTGTCGGCTCCCCTGCTCCTCGTGGTGATCGGCGTCGCCGCGTCCTATCTGCCCTTCGTCCCGCGGGTCGAGCTGGAACCCGAGGTAGTGCTCATCGGGTTCCTGCCCCCGCTGCTGTACTCCGCAGCGATCAAGACCAGCCTGGTCGACTTCACCAAACACCGCCGGTCGATCGGCCTGCTGTCCGTCGGTCTGGTCGCGTTCACCGCGGTCGGGGTCGGCCTGGTCGCCTGGTGGCTGCTCAACGTCGTGGCCGAGTCCCAGGGCTACGAGCCACTCCCCCTCTGGGCCGCGTTCGCGATCGGCGCGGTCATCGCACCGCCGGATGCCGTCGCCGCGACCGCGATCGCCAAGCGGGTGGGTCTCCCCCGCCGCGTGGTCACGATCCTCGAGGGCGAGAGCCTCGTCAACGACGCGACCGCGCTGGTCATTCTCCGTACGTCGCTCGCAGCGGCCGCCGTCGTACCGACTGTCTGGGGAGTCGGGCTCGACTTCCTCCGGGCAGCCGGCGGTGGTGTCGCGATCGGCCTGGTGGTGGCGATCGTGCTGGCCAAGATCCGGAAGCGGTTCACCGACCCGGTGCTGGACACCACGCTGAGTCTGACCGCCCCGTTCATCGCGTACGTTGCGGCCGAGAACCACTACATCCACGCGTCCGGCGTACTGGCTGTGGTCGTCACCGGCCTGATCCTCGGGCACAAGGCGCCGATCATCCAGTCGGCCAAATCGCGGATCTCGGAGCGGACCAACTGGCGCACGTTCCAGTTCCTGCTCGAGAACACGGTCTTCCTGCTGATCGGCCTGCAGACCCGGTGGATCCTCGACGACCTCTCCGAGAGCCCGCTCCCCGGCTGGCTGATCGCAGTCTCGACAGTCGCGGTCTTCGCGGCCACCGTCCTGCTGCGGCCGATCTGGGTCATCCCGACCACCTACCTGTCCCGCCGCGTACTCGGCCGGTCCCGCCCGGGTCCGGTCTCGTTCGGCGCGCTGATCGTCGTCTGCTGGGCCGGGATGCGCGGTGTGGTCACCCTGGCCGCGGTCTTCACGCTCCCGGAGGACACTCCGCACCGCGAGGTGCTGGTCTTCATGGCGCTGGCCGTCACCGGTGGGACGCTGCTCCTACAGGGCTCCACGCTCCCCTGGCTGGTACGGCGTCTGCAGCTGCCCGGACCGGATCCCGCAGAGGACGCGCTGCAGGAGGCCGCCGTACTGCAGGGTGCGCATCGCGCCGCGATCGAGAAGCTCGACGAGATCAGTACGGCGGATGATCCAGCGGCCGTGCTCGCGGTTCTCCGGCAGCGGGGTGAGTCGCGCGCGCTGGCCGCGTGGGAGCGGCTGGGGCGTCCGGAGAGCGAGTACGAGACGCCGAGTGAGGCGTACCGGCGGCTGCGGATGGCGATGCTGGAGGCCGAGCGGGCGCACATCCTCAAGGTCCGCGACGCCGGTCTGGTCGCCGACGAGGTCCTGCAGCGCGCGCAGTCCGTACTGGACATCGAGGAGTCGATCCTCGATCGCGACGAGGACGACGACGTCGGTGGCCGCTCCGAGGACCTGCGCCCGCCTGCCTCGGCCAGTGGAGCCTGCGAGCACCTCCTCCAGGCGCCCGTGGTGGTCGCGCCGAACACACCTGAGGGTTGTGAGGAGTGCCTGGCCGAGGGCGGTACCTGGGTGCACCTGCGGTTGTGCCTGGGCTGCGGTCACGTCGGCTGCTGCGACTCATCGGTGATGAAGCACGCGAGCAAGCACTACGACGAGACCAAGCACCCGGTGATGCGCAGCTTCGAACCCGGCGAGAACTGGCGCTGGTGCTTCGCGGACGAGAAGCTCGGCTGATGGCGGACTGTCTGTTCTGCTCGATCATCGCCGGGACGACGCCGGCGCACATCGTCCTGGACACGCCGGAGCTGCTCGGCTTCCTCGACATTCGACCGGTGTTCAAGGGGCACACACTGATCGTGCCGCGCGAGCACGTGCCGACCATGGTCGAGTTGACCGACGAGCTGACCGTGCCGTTGTTCGGTGCGGCGCGGTCGGTCGCAGCGGCGGTCCGTACGGCGTTCGGCGCGCAGGGGTCGTTCGTTGCCGTCAACAACGTGGTGTCGCAGTCGGTCCCCCATCTCCACGTGCACGTGGTGCCGCGGACGAAGGGGGACGGACTGCGCGGGTTCTTCTGGCCGCGGACGAAGTACGCCGACGACGCGGAAGCCGCCGAGTACGCCGCCAAACTGCGAGCCGAGCTCTAAGGACGAACCGTCTCCCACGCAACCGTGTCGTCAGAGGAGGACGCGGTGGCGGCGGTGGCGGCGCGCGACCGGACGGCATCGGAACCGGCGGCAGCGAGCGGTGCCGGAGCCTGCGGGGTTTCGCCGGTCAGGTGTAGGCCGGGCTTGCGGTCTTCGATCGTGAACTGGGCGCGGGTGAACGCCTGTGCCTCGTGGTCCCGGACGGTCCGCAGCGTGCGGAAGTCGGCAACCATCGACTCGCGCGTGATCGTCGTGTTCACGTAACCGCGCAGGTTGTTCTGGAACCGCAGGTGCGGATTCCACGTCAGCCACGGGTGAGCCGTCGTGCCGGAGTCAGCACCGTCACCGCCGGTCGAGATCGACGAGCAAACCAGCTCTGAACCGACCGCGGGCGCAGCCGGGTCGTCGTAGTTCAGCTTCAGGTCCGAGGCCCAGTGCGCATGTACGTCGCCAGTCAGTACGACGGCATTCCGCACCCGCGCGTCGACCCAGCCGCGGGTGATCCGGTCGCGGGAGGCGACGTACCCGTCCCAGGAGTCCATCGACGTCACCTTCAGCGGACCCTGGTTGTTGTCGCGCTGCGCGAAGAACACCTGCTGCCCGAGGATGTCCCAACGAGCCTCCGACCGGCGGAAGCCGTCGATGAGCCACTTCTCCTGCCGCTCCCCCGTGATCGACCGCTTCGGGTCCACCGCGGCCGGGCAGTCCTTGTAGCCGTCACCGCAGCCCTGGTCGTCGCGGTACTGCCGGGTGTCGAGCATGTGGAACGTTGCCAGCTCACCCCACTTCACCCGCCGGAACAGCTGCATGTCGATCCCGCGCGGCTTCGACGACGCACGCAGCGGCATGTTCTCGTAGTACGCCTGGAAGGCCGCGGCCCGGCGGTCCAGGAACCCGTCCTCGGGCTTCTCCGGGATCTCGTCGGCCCAGTTGTTGTCGAGCTCGTGGTCGTCCCAGACGACCAGCCAGGGCGCGACCGCGTGTGCGGCCTGCAGGTCCGGGTCGGACTTGTACTGCGCGTGCCGCTGCCGGTACGAAGCCAGGTCCGTGGTCTCGGGGCCGTCATGGTCGCGGACGTTCCCGCCGGGCGCGACGTACGTGTTCTTCGTGTACTCGTACTGGTAGTCGCCCAGGTGCAGCACCAGGTCCGGCCGGTCCTCGGCCAGCCGCCGGTACGCCGTGAAGTAGCCGTGCTCGAACTGCGAACACGAGACGAACGACATCGACAGCTCGCGCGGCGTGGTCCCCCGGGCCGGCGCGGTCAGCGTGCGGCCTACTGCCGTCACATAACCCTCGCTACGGAACCGGTAGTAGTACTCGCGGCCCGCGTGTAGACCCTGGACGGTCACGTGCACCGAGTGGGCGTGCTCCGGCCGGGCGACCGCGACACCGGCCCGGACGACGTGGTGGAAGCGGCGGTCGGTGGCGACCTGCCACTGGACGGCGTACGCACGGTTCGGCATGCCACCGTGTCCGTCCGGTGCGGTCGGGTCGACGGCGAGCCGGGTCCACAGCACGAACCCGTCGGGCCACGGGTCACCGCTCGCGATCCCGAGCGTGAACGGGTCCTGCCGAACGGGCGTCGCCGCCGCGGTGGCCGGAGCGGTCAGGCCGGCGACCACCGCGCTGGACGCCAGACCGGCTTTCAGGACTGATCTTCGCGAAGTCTCCATGCGGCGAACGCTCCCCACCACGGGCAGCCAGTGGTTGACCAGGAGATGGCCAGTGCGTGACAGAAATTGACGAAACACGTATTTAAGACTGGCTGAAGATGCTCCGGCACGATGTGACCGCGGTCAAACCTGGCCGCTGACGAGGGGGGTCGTCATGGGGTGGGTCCGGTGCGGGCTGCTCGCTGCGGGATTGCTGATCATCGCGTCCTGTACGACGGGGACGGGCAGCACGCCTTCCGAGACTCCATCCGGTGAGTCGCAGCGCGTGGTCGTCACCCTGGCCGGGAACTTCCGGCCCGAGGGTGAACTGGGGGACCAGGCGCGCCGTGCCCAACGCACCGCGATCCGGGCCGCACAGGACGCCGTACTGGCCGAGGTTCCCACGGCACAGGTGATCCGGCGGTACGACGCCGTACCGCAACTGGCCCTGGTCGTCGACGCGGCCGCCCTCGACCGGCTGCAGCACTCACCGCGAGTCGCGGCTGTACAGCAGGACACCGCCCAGCAGTCCGGCTGAGGCGACAGCACAGTAATGGGGGAAATCACGATGCAAGTTCGAAGACTGTTCGTTGCGCTGGCTATGGCCGGCCTGGCAGCGAGCACCATGCAGCTGCCGGCACAAGCTGCGCCCGAACCGAGTCCCGGTGAGAAACAGCTGATCGAGAAGGCCGGTCGGGAGGGTTCGGCCCGGGTGATCGTGCAGGTCGACCGGATCGCCGACAAGCAGCAGGTGCTCGACAACATCGACCAGGGCACCGCGGATCAGAACCGGACGTACCGGTCGTTCCCGTTGCTCGCCCTCGATGCCGACAAGGCCGCACTGACCGAGCTAGCCGCCGATCCGAACGTGGTCTCGATCCAGCCGGACAAGCTCGGTTCGCCGTCGCTGGCCGAGAGCATTCCGTTCATCCGCGCCAACACCGTGCACCAGCTCGGCTTCACCGGCGCCGGCCAGACGGTCGCGATCCTGGACACCGGGATCGACCTCGACCACCCGTTCTTCGGCAGCCGGATCGTCTCCGAAGCCTGCTACTCCAGCACCAACGGCGCCAACGAGGTCTCGCTGTGCCCGAACGGAACGGCCAGCCAGACCGGGGCCGGATCTGCTGATGCCGAGACCGCACAGTGCCTCAACGGTACGGCGAACATCTGCCGCCACGGCACGCATGTCGCCGGTATCGCGGCTGGTGCCGGGACCGGCGTGACCGGTGCCCCGGGCAACGGTGTGGCTCCGGGCGCGAACATCATCGCGATCCAGATCTACCACCGCAACAACGTGGGTTGTAACGGCAATCCGCCGTGCCCGCAGTTCTACTACTCGGACTTCATCGCCGGGATGCAGCGGGTCCACGACCTGCGCAACACGTTCACGATCGCGTCGGCGAACCTGAGTGGTGGCGACACCAGCAACCAGTCCACCGCCTGTGACGGCAGTACGACGAAGGCGTCGATCGACCTGCTGCTCGCGGACGGCATCACCACGACCATCTCGGCCATGAACGAGGGACACCCCAACGGCGTCGGCGAGCCTGCCTGCGTCTCCACCGCGGTGACGGTCGGCGCGATCGATGCCGACGGCAGTGGCAACGAAGTCGACAGCCCCGCCAGCTATTCGAACCGTGGCCCGATGCTCGACCTGTTCGCCCCCGGTACGTCGATCCGCGCCTCGGTGCCGGATGACGCGTGGGCCAACCTCAGCGGTACGTCGATGGCCGCCCCGCATGTCGCCGGAGCGTTCGCGGCCTTGCGGAACGCCTACCCGAACGCCACCGCGGCCACCCTGCTCGGGTACCTGCGGGACACCGGGGTCGACATCACCTACCCGACCAGCCCGACAACCAACGCGACCACGCCGCGGATCGACCTGCTGGGCGCTCTGCAGCAGGGCAACAACCCACCGACCATCAGCGCCGACAACAACACGGTGACGGTGAACGAGGGTACGACGGCCAACAATGCCGGTGGTTTCGGTGATCCCGAAGGCCGGCCGGTCGCGCTCTCCGCCTCCAGCGGGAACGTCGCGGATGTGGGTGGCGGCCGCTGGTCCTGGACTTCAAGCACCAGCGACGGTCCGACCCAGAGTCGCGATGTCACCATCACCGCCACCGACGACAAGGGTGAGACCGCGACGACCACGTTCCACCTGACCGTCAACAACGTTGCTCCGGCGGTGACGATCGATCCCGCGCAGGTGAAGACGATCGGCGAGGGTTCGACGCTCGGGGTGAAGGCGTCGTTCGTCGATCCTGGGTCGGCTGACACGCACACGGCGAGCATCGACTGGGGCTTCGGCGCTCCGACCGCCGGTTCGATCGTGGGGACGACTGTCACCGGAAGCCGTGCGTACGGCGACAACGGGTCGTTCACCGTTGGTGTGAAGGTGACCGACGACGACGGTGGCAGCGGTACGGCGACCTTCCCGGTGCAGGTGACGAACGTGGCTCCGACCGCGGTCGTCGACGAGACCGGGGCGACTGTGATCAACGGCGTACCGACGTTTATCGCGCACAGTGGTGACCCGGTGAACTTCAAGGGTCGTTCGACCGATCCGGGCAGTGACGACCTCGCGCTCAGCTGGAGCTGGGGTGACGGGCCGCCGGCTCCGGATGTGACGACCAACTACCTGGTCAACCCGCCCGGAACCGATCCGGCCAGCAGCCCGAGTCTGCAGCCGCGGGACGTGACGGATGCGAAGTCGCACACGTTCGGCTCGGCATGCAACTACGACGTCGGGTTCACGGCTCGCGACGACGACAACGGTTCGAGTGCGGACTCGGCCAAGGTCATCGTGCAGGGCAACGCGCACCTGACCCGGATCGCGCCGCTGTGGTACCTGCAGACCCGTGCTGGGCTGCGGATCCCGCCGGTCGACCTGCCGGTGAGCACGATCAACTGCTACCTGCAGGTGGCACAGCACATGAGCCCGGTCTTCTCCGAAGCTCGTGACGTCTCGACGATGGCCAAGGCGCACTCGGTCCTGAACATCCAGCTGCTGAACCCGAAGGCCGAGTTCGACCGGCAGGCGTTGACCGCCTGGCTCAACTTCGCCGACGGTTCGTTCGACCTTGGGACCCAGGTGGACACCAACCTGGACCTGCAGCTGGACAGCACCTTCGGCGCAGTGATGGCGCAGGCCGAGGCGATCCGCCTCAACCCGGCCTCGACCAACAACCAGATCCGGCAGCAGACCCTGCTGCTGGAGAAGCTCAACACTCTAGGGTTCTAAGGCATTGGTCGGTCCAATCGCTCACTGAGTTTCACCAGAGCACGCTCAACGGCGGCCCGGACTGTAAGGTCCGGGTCGCCTGCCAGCTCCTCGACCGCCTCCACATGCTCGAACTCCCCCGCCGCACCAACAGCCCGTACGGCGGCCGCGCGCACCCGAGGCAATTCGTGCTCCAGCATCGGGAGCAGCGCATCGACCAACTGACCGAGCTCTCGCTGCGCAGTGATCCGCGCAACGTGCTCACGAACTCGCCAGGCCGGATCATCCGCCACCGCCAGCAGCGCATCCACCACGTCATCCCGCCAGACGTAGAGAAACACCCGCGCGGCCCAGACCCGGATCCAGTAGTAGTTGGCCGGATCGACCGGAGCCGTCCAGCCGCCAGGATTCGCCGACCCCGTGATCGCGACCAGCTTCGGCAGGTCCGCCCCGAACGCCGCCGTACCGGAGATCTCGCCGGTCAGGAACGCGACGGCCCAGTCGATCACCGTGTCCTGGCCGTGGGCAGCGCACGCAGCGTGCACCACCTCGCGCGGATGCTCCCGTTCCTTCATGGACTCAGTAAAGCCCGTCCCACCGACAAAACTTGTCAGGCCAGCAGCCGGGCCCAGTCGTCCAGTTCCCGCAGGATCCGCGGCAGGTGCTCGGCGGCGTCGTGGAGCGAACGGGTGCAGTACGCGACTCGCTCCGCGCTCTCGTCGCGGTGCCCGAGCGCCACCCACAGGCACCAGGCAGTGAAGCTCAGGTGCCCGGCGAGCAACCCGGCGAAGGCCGTCGCATCAGCGGGCCCGGCCGGGCCGCCGTGGTCTCGGTAGGACCCGATCAACGAGCGGACGATCCGCGGGTCGCCGCCTGCGATGCTCCGCTCGTCGCGAGCGGCGAGCCGGACGGCGTTGCTCACCGCGTCCCACCACGGGACCTCGGCGGTCGCCGACTCCCAGTCGATCAGCACCAGTCCGGTCGGGGTGGCGAGGATGTTGGATCGGGCGGCGTCGCCGTGGGTCATCGTCAGCGGCAGGCGGTTCCGCAGCGCGTCGGCCAGCAGATCGGCCGAGTCCTCAACTACCCCAAGCACAGCGCGGGCCGCCCGACCCAGCGCCGGGTCGACCGTGCCCTGTCCCGCTACGGCCCGGTCTGCAGCGTTCTCGGCCTCGCCGACCCAGTCCCTCCACTCCTCCAGCGGGTGGACCGGCGACGCGTCGGCCTCCGGATCGACTGCAACGTCCAGCCGGGCGATCCGGGCCAGCACACCGCCCAGCCAGCCCGCCAGCTCCTCGTCGGGCACGCGGGCGTCGCGCAGGTCGCTGCCTTCCACCCACGTGGTCACCCGGGCGAGGTCGCCGTCGGCGTCCGGCGGCGCGTACCAGAAGCCCACGCTCGGTTCAGGCGGTTGGACGGGCCTCGGCATCGGGATGCCGGCCGCGGCGGCGGCGCTCTCGAGTCGATGCACGGTCCAGGCCTTCGTGCGCTGCCACTCGGCGAGGTCAGGGCGGTCGGCCGAGCCGAGGCGGTCGTGTTTGACCACCCAGCGTCCGTGCGTCGTCGACACGATGCGGGTGACGGCGGGGCGGTCCCCGTTGGCCAGCGGGCGGTCCTCCAGCACGGGCCCGAGGTCGAATGCGTGGGCGACCTGCTCGGCATCGATCGGCATCCGGGCATGATGCCACCCGCCGCCCGGCAGGCGCGACGCCTTTTCAAGTGTCCGGAAATGACCTGAGACGCCGCGCATACTGCCGGACATGGAAGAGGTATGACGGCTGAGGGCGCGTTCCGGGAGCTCTTCGAAGCGAACTTCCGGGAGCTACTCGGCTATGCCCTGCGCCGATGCAGCTCCCCCGACGACGCCGCGGACGTCGTGGCCGACACCATGCTGGTCGCTTGGCGCCGGTTCGACCAGGTGCCCGTCGACGGTACGGCGAGACTCTGGCTGTACGGCGTCGCGCGCCGAGTGCTCGCGAACCACCGGCGCGGGGTGCAGCGGCGGGACCGCCTCGGTGAGCGACTGCGCGTGGAGCTGCAGGACGTCGTACCGGATCACGCCGACGAGGTCGAGGCGAACGCCGTACTAGTGGCTGCGATGGCCGGGCTGAGCGACAACGATCGTGAACTGCTGATGCTCACCGCGTGGGAGAACCTCGATCCGCAGGAGGCTGCGGTGGTGCTCGACGTACCGGCTCGGGTGGTGCGAACGCGGTTGCATCGGGCGCGTGCGCGGTTGCGGGAACGGCTCGGAGACGCGTTCACCGGTCACGGACATGTACGGGATGACAGAGCACTGCGACCAGCTCAGGAGGAGCGATGAATGACCGCGAACTCGACCGGCTGATCGCACGGGCCAACCCGTTCGGCGACGACAGCGTCCGGCATCTGCCGACCGACAGCGCCGAGTCCGAACTGCTGGAGGAGATCTTGACCACCACCGAACCCGCCACCCTGTTACGGCCGAACCGGCGCCGCCGGATCGCCCTCGGTGCCGCCGCCGCGGTCGCGGTCGCGGCGGCCATCGCCGTCGTGGGCGCCGTACTGCCCAAGGACAGTCCGGTCGCACCGTTCGTGGCCCCGCAGAGCGCGTACGGCGCGGAGGTCCGCGCGGTCGCCGAGGCGAACGAGCGGATCCTGATCGACGACCCGGCCTGGAAGATCTCCCGGGTCGACGAGTTCACCAAGGAGTCGGGCGCCATGACGCTCGCCAACGGTGACAAGACCTTCGAGATCACCTGGTACCCGGCCAAGGACTACAAGTCGTACTACGACGACCGGTTCCAGGGCACGGCCGGGCACTCCGAGGTCGAGGTGCTCGGCCAGAAGGGCACACTGTTCCGCTACGCGAACGGCGGCTTCGACTTCGCGTTCATGCTGCCGTCGAAGGGCCCGAGCTTCGTGGAGACCCGCGCCGACCTCGGGTCCGAGGAGGCGTACCGGGCGATCCTCGGCAAGCTGAAGAAGGTCGACGTCGACACCTGGCTGGCGGCGATGCCGGAGGAGGTCGTGAAGCCGGAGAAGGTGCGTGCGGCCGTCGACCAGATGCTCAAGGAGGTCACCGTGCCGAAGGGCTTCAACGCCGCACCGCTCTACCAGGAGACGGTGATCGCGCGGTACCACCTCGGCGCCCGGGTCACCAGCGCCGCGTCCTGCGCCTGGCTCGACCAGTGGTCCGCCGCCACGAAGTCCGGCGACAAGGCGAAGGCGGCCGAGGCCGTCAAGGCCATGCAGGGCAGCAAGTCCTGGAAGATCCTGCACGACATGAACGCCGAAGGTGACACCCCGGAGATGATCTGGCTGCTCGCCGACGAGATCGCCGGCAAGGTCAAGCCCGAGGCCAAGTCCGGCAAACCCGCCGACGGCTACCAGGAAGCCCTCGGCTGCCGCTGAGAACGACGAAAGGGCCGACCGGATT
>NZ_BAAANF010000018.1:128489-286406 GCF_039529655.1 Kribbella yunnanensis
TGATCAGTTGGCGATCAGGGAGCGCAGGACGTACTGCAGGATGCCGCCGTTGCGGTAGTAGTCCGCCTCACCGGGGGTGTCGATGCGGACGACCGCGTCGAACTCCTTGACCGCACCGGCCGGCGAGGTCGCGGTGACGTGCACGGTGCGCGGGATCGAACCGTCGTTCAGCGCGGTGACGCCGCTGATGTCGAACGTCTCCTCGCCGGTCAGACCGAGCGACTCCGCGTTCTCACCCTCGGGGTACTGCAGCGGCAGCACGCCCATCCCGATCAGGTTCGACCGGTGGATGCGCTCGAACGACTCCGTGATCACGGCCCGCGCGCCGAGCAGCGCCGTACCCTTGGCTGCCCAGTCGCGCGACGAACCCGAGCCGTACTCCTTACCGGCCAGGATGACCAGCGGCGTACCGGCCTCGGCGTAGGCCTCGGAGGCTTCGTAGATGCTCGTCACCGGCGCGTCGGCCTTGGTGAAGTCGCGGGTGAAGCCACCTTCGGTGCCCGGCGCGATCTGGTTGCGCAGGCGGATGTTCGCGAAGGTGCCGCGGATCATCACCTCGTGGTTACCGCGCCGCGAACCGTAGGAGTTGAAGTCCTTGCGGTCGATGTTGTGCTCGGCCAGGTACTTGCCGGCCGGGCTGTCGGCCTTGATCGCGCCGGCCGGGGAGATGTGGTCGGTGGTGACCGAGTCGCCCAGCTTGGCGAGCACCCGGGCCCCGGCGATGTCGGTCACCGGCGACGGCTCGTGCGCCATCCCCTCGAAGTACGGAGGCTTCCGCACGTACGTCGACTCTGGATCCCACGCGAAGGTCTTGCCCTCCGGCGTCGGCAGCGACTGCCAGCGCTCGTCACCGGCGAAGACGTCGGCGTAGTCCTTGGTGAACATCTCCTTGGTGATCGAGGTCGAGATCACGCTCTCGACATCGGCCGCGGACGGCCAGATGTCCTTCAGGAACACGTCGTTGCCGGCGGTGTCCTTGCCCAGGGCATCGGTCTCGAAGTCGAAGTCCATGGTGCCGGCCAGCGCGTACGCGATCACCAGCGGCGGGCTCGCCAGGTAGTTCATCTTCACGTCCGGGTTGATCCGGCCCTCGAAGTTGCGGTTGCCGGACAGCACCGACACCACCGCCAGATCGGCCGCCTGGACGCCGGCCGATACGGCCTCCGGGAGCGGGCCGGAGTTCCCGATACAGGTCGTGCAGCCGTAACCGACCAGGTGGAAGCCGAGCTTCTCCAGGTACGGCGTGACGCCCGCCTTCTCGTAGTAGTCGGTGACGACCTTCGACCCGGGGGCCAGCGAGGTCTTCACCCACGGCTTGGACGCGAGACCCTTGTCGACCGCGTTCTTGGCGAGCAGCGCGGCGGCCAGCATCACCGACGGGTTCGAGGTGTTCGTGCAGGAGGTGATGCTCGCGATCACGACGTGGCCGTGGTCGAGCTCGACCTCCTGGCCGTCCAGCGTGATCTTGGTCTTCTTGGTCGCCCGATCCTTGCTGGCGGCAACCTCATGCGGGCTGTCGTCGACATTGCCGTGCCCGTTCGGCGCGTCGCTGGCCGGGAAGCTGCCGGTCTCGGACGGGTCGACGTCCTTCTCCTCGGCGGCGTAGTCCGGCAGCACGCCGCGGAACGACTCCTTGGCCTTGCTCAGCTCGATCCGGTCCTGCGGACGCTTCGGTCCGGCGATCGACGGTACGACGGTCGACAGGTCCAGCTCGAGGTATTCCGAGAACCGCGGCTCGACGGCCGGGTTGTGCCACAGCCCCTGCTCCTTGGCGTACGCCTCGACCAGCGCGACGTCCTGGTCGGCGCGACCGGTCAGCCGCAGGTAGTCCAGCGTGACGTCGTCGATCGGGAACATCGCCGCGGTCGAACCGAACTCCGGGCTCATGTTGCCGATGGTGGCGCGGTTGGCCAGCGGGACCGCCGCGACGCCATCACCGTAGAACTCGACGAACTTGCCGACCACACCGTGGGCGCGCAGCATCTGGGTGATCGTCAGTACGACGTCGGTCGCAGTCACGCCGGTCGGCACCGCACCGGTGAGCTTGAAGCCGACGACCCGCGGGATCAGCATGCTGACCGGCTGGCCGAGCATCGCGGCCTCGGCCTCGATACCGCCGACACCCCAGCCCAGCACACCAAGGCCGTTCACCATTGTGGTGTGACTGTCGGTGCCGACGCAGGTGTCCGGGTAGGCCTGGCCGTTGCGGACCATCACGGTCCGGGCCAGGTGCTCGATGTTCACCTGGTGCACGATGCCGGTGCCCGGCGGGACGACCTTGAACTCGTCGAACGCGGTCTGGCCCCAGCGCAGGAACTGGTACCGCTCACGGTTCCGCCCGTACTCGAACTCCACGTTGCGCTCGAAAGCATCCGGCGTACCGAACACGTCGATGATGACCGAGTGGTCGATGACCAGTTCGGCCGGCGCCAACGGGTTGATCTTGGTCGGGTCACCGCCCAGCTCGGCCACGGCTTCGCGCATCGTGGCCAGGTCGACCACACACGGCACCCCGGTGAAGTCCTGCATGATCACCCGGGCCGGGGTGAACTGGATCTCCGTGTCCGGAGCCGCGTTCTGGTCCCAGTTGCCGAGTTTGCGGATGTGGTCGGCGGTGATGTTCGCGCCGTCCTCGGTGCGCAGCAGGTTCTCCAGCAGCACCTTGAGGGAGTAGGGCAGCGTCTCCGCCCCCTCGATACCCGCCAACCTGAAGATCTCGTACGACTGTCCGTTGACCTCGAGTGCCCCCTGGGCACCGAAGCTGTCGACGCTCGCCATCAACCTGCTCCTCTATCCGGTCCAGTTCCGCTGGGGCCCATCCTCCCGGGCCCCCGGCCCGGCCACGAGGTCAGGTAAACCTAACCTCGTGGCGGGGAAGTCTCTCGACATCAAGATACACGACATCGAGTCACTTCCGTGAGGAAACCTGGGGCAGAACCTCCGCCGCGATCAGGTCCAGGTGGTCCAGGTCCTGCAGATCCATGATCTGCACGTACTGGCGCTGCGAACCTGCTGCCGCGAACTGACCCAGGCGGTCGACGACCTCGGCCGGCGTACCGGCGATGGCGTTGGCCCGCAGGTCGTCCGCGTCCCGGCCGATCGCATCTGCCCGCTGCTTCACCTCGGCGTCGTCCTTCCCGACGACGACAGTGTGCGCGGTCGACAGACTCAGCGTCTTCGGGTCGCGACCGGCCGCCGTACAGGCTGCTTGGACGCGCTCGAACATCACCGCGGTCTGCTCGACCGAACGGAAGCCGGCGTTGAACTCGGCGGCGTACTGCGCGGCGAGGGCCGGCGTGCGCTTCTTGCCAGCACCGCCGACGATGATCGGCGGGTGCGGCTGCTGGATCGGCTTCGGCAGCGCCGGGGAGTCGGTGATCTGGTAGTGCTCGCCCTCGAAGTTGTACTTCTCCCCCAGCGGCGTGTCCCACAGCCCGGTGATCAACGCGAGCTGCTCGGTCAGCAGGTCGAACCGCCCCGGCGTATCCGGAAAGTCCAGCCCGTACGCCGCGTGCTCCGCCTCGAACCATCCCGCGCCGAGCCCGAGCTCCGCGCGACCGCCGCTCATCTGGTCAACCTGGGCGACGGTGATCGCGAGGACACCCGGGTTGCGGAAGGTGGCCGAACTGACGAGCGTGCCGAGCTTGATGCGCTTCGTCTCGCGGGCCAGCCCGGCCAGCGTGATCCAGGCGTCGGTCGGGCCCGGCAGGCCGTCTCCGTCGCCCATCGCGAGGTAGTGGTCGGAGCGGAAGAACGCGTCGAAGCCGTTCTCCTCGGTCTTCTTGGCGACGGCGAGGAGATCGTCGTACGAGGCGCCTTGCTGGGGTTCGGTGAAGATCCTGAGAAGCATGCGGACAACGCTATCTCGCGCTGGTGTACAGCTTCTCCACGTACGACGGTTGCCACTGCGGAGCCCGCGCTGTCAGGCGACGAGCCAGGTTGCCGACGTCCAGCCGCGACTCGACCGGCGTGTCCCACCACTCAGGCACCTGGTCGTACCACCGGTCGATCCGCAGCGTGCGCCCGGCGGCGTCGAGGCGCGCGAACAACCACCCACCGTGCTCCCCCTGAGCCTCGGTCACCCACAGATCCCCAAGCAACTCGCTCAACTTGTCGGCCGCAAACTCAGGGTCGTCGACCTCAGGCGGCTCCAGATCAAACCGGTACGACGGCGCCCCCGGATCAAGCACCTGCACCTGAATCGTGAACCCAGAAGGCACGATCGCAGTCCTCGCTCGACACCAAGCGTGCAGCGCATCAAACGCCGGCGATCCCTTAGGCCGCGGCCGACTCCGCTCCCGCTCAGCCCGCATGGCTTCCTCAAGCGACCCCGGCACAAGCTCGACCCCAGGCCCATCAGCCCCAACAAGCCCCAGCCCCGGAATAGACATCCCACCCGCACTAGCCAGCGCGCCCAGCCCCGCCGGCGTCCCGAGGCCCGCCTCCCCACGACCAGCCTCGGCGTACCCCTCCTGTGGCGCACCCACGCCAGAGCCCGCCTCGGCAAACCCCGCCTGCGGTTCACCGTCGCGGTCCGCCTCGGCGTACGCCGACTGCGCTTCACCGTCATCGCGGCCCGCCTGGGCGTACGCCGTCTGCGGCTCATCATCGAACACCGCCGGAATCACCCCGGTCGGCTCATCCTCCGCCCACTCCTCATCCGGCCCGCCGCCCTGCGCATACTCATTCGCCGACCACCCGTCGCCGCCCGCCTCGCCATCCTGCGCGCGCCCGCTGTCGGACCACGCCTCGGCAACTGGCTCGCCATCCGGCACGTGCCCGTTCTGCGGCCACGCCCCAGCGACCGGCTCGCCGCCCTGGACGTGCGCGTCCTCCGACCACGCCTCGGCGATTGGCTCGCCGTACGGCGCATGCCCGTTCTGAGCGTGCACCTCCGGCTCGTCGTACTGCGCGTGTGCCTCCGGCTCGCGAGTCAGCGCATCAGACGCACCGGCGCGCTCCCACTCGTCCTCAGCCGGTTCCTGCATGGCGGCAGCGGCGTCGACCACGGGGATCTCACCGGTCGGCTCGTCGTCACCAACCACAGACGCGACCTGCCCCGGCTGCCCATCCGGCCACGGAGACGGCTCCCGCGGCTCAGGAACAGGCTCCGGCCCAGGTTCAGGTGCCGGCACCGGATCCGGCACAGGCTCCGGCTCCCCCGGCGGCACCGGCTGCGGAACCGGCTCCGGCTCCGGCTGCGGCATCGGTTCAGGCGTCGGGTACGGCGTCGGGTCGGGGCCTGGATAGGGAGTTGGGTCCGGACCGGGGTACGGCGTCGGGTCCGGGCCGGGGTAGGGATTCGGCTCCGGCGTGGGATACGGGGTCGGATCTGGAGCGGGGTACGGCGTTGGATCCGGGACGGGGAAGGGCGACGGCTCAGGGTCCGGGTACGGCGTCGGGTCTGGGCCGGGCCGCGGTGTCGGATCCGGAGTGGGCGTCGGCTCTGGTGTCGGGTGCGGGTAAGGATCCGGCTGGGGCTCGGGTGTCGGAAGGGGGTCCGGGCCTGGTGCGGGGTACGGGTCCGGGCCTGGGGCCGGGCGCGGGTCCGGGGACGGATGAGGGGTCGGAACAGGCTGCGGATCCGTCGGCTGCGGCCAGGGGCCCGGGGTGGGCTGCGGCCACGGCTGCGGGTGAGGCTCGACCTGAGCTTGAGGGTATTGATCAGTCGAGGCTTCGACGATCACGGGAATCTCAGCCGTCTCGTCGTCCAGTACGGCGTCGGGTTCGGCACCCGCTCCCGGAGCAAACGGACTGCCCGACGACTCGCCAACTCCCGCAGACTGCCGCCCGAACGGACTCCCCGCATCCGGCTCCCCCGCGCGAGCGGGACTCGGGGGGAACTGGTCGGCCGACGTACGGGGTGGCTCGGCTGACTGCGGTGCGAATGGGGACGCGTCGACCGCACCCGCGTTGGCGGCGGGTACAACGGGGTTCGCCGCCTGCCGGGTGGATTCGCCCTGGTGCGGCGCGAATGGGTTGCCCGTCGTCGGTTCAGCGCGGTCCGACGTACCACCGGCTAGCTCAGGCGAGGCGACGGGATCAGCTACCGCCGGAGCGAACGGCGACGGGCCGGTGAACGAGGCCTCGTCGTCAGCCGGTACGGCGGCGATCTCCGCAGTGGGTGCATCGTCGTCATCGGCGAAAGCAGCAGCCGGGGTGCCGACCTCGGGGCTCGAGCCGTCGGAAGCGGTCGGCTGTGCGGGGCTGGGAGCCGCCGGAGCGTTGGTGGTGCTCGGCGCAGACGCGCTGGAGGACGGCGGCGCCTCGACCCACTGGCCGTTGACCCAGGCTGGGCCGCCCCAGCCCTCGTTCGCCTGTCCGGGACCCGCCGCAACCTGCGGATCCGCTGCAGGAGCTGCAGGCGGGTGACCAGCAGCCGCACCCCGATCCGACGCACGAGCGACCGGCGAATGATCCGCCGTCACATCCGAATCGTGCACAGGAGCAAACGGCGAGTAGGCCGCCGTCGCCTGCGGATCCGCTGCAGGAGCAGAAGGCGGGTGGCCAGCAGCCGCACCCTGATCCGACGCACGAGCGACCGGCGAGTGATCTGCCGTCACGTCCGAATCGGACACAGGAGCGAACGGGGAGTGGGGTGCCGTCGCATCCGGCCCTGGTGCGAAAGGCGAGTGGGGTGCCGGCTGCTCGGGGGTGATGGGTGGGCGCTCGGCGGTTGCGTCGTTGGGCTGGGCGTCTTGGAAGGGGTTGTATTCGCTGGTGGCGTCGGCGTCGGACCAGGCGGGTTGTTCGGCGGTTTCCCAGTCTGGGTCGGGGGTGGTGGGGGTTGCTGGGGTGTCGGCGAAGAGGCTGGCGTAGAAGTCGTCGCCTTCGTGGCGGCCGCCGCCTACGCGTGGGGGCTCCGACGAAGGCAGGCGGTTGTAGGGGAGGCCGTTGTCGGGGACGTCCGTCGGGACGTAGGAGCCGGGCGCGGGAGCGGCGGGTGGGGCGGCGGCCGGCGTACTGGGCTCGTCTTGTTTGCGGCGGCGGAGCCAACCCTGCTTCTTGCCGACTACCCCGTACTCATCGGACTTCTCATCACGCCCGAAAGGAACCTGCTGGTACGCCGCAGGTTGACCGGACTCGAGCGGGATCCCGCCGGTGTCGGTGGCGATCGGCTGCCCGGTGAACGGGCTGATTCCCGGCGGCACGACGAACGATTCCTCGTCGTACCCGGCCCGGCCGTCGTCGCGTGCTCCAGTCACGACAGGCTCAACGACCGAACCCACCGGTGCGTCAGGCTCGGACGGAAACTTTTCCGCGACTGCAAGATTCGCGCTGAACTCCCGCGCCGCAGCCACTCCGACCGGGATGTTCGGCTGCACCGGCGACCGCGGGTCGATGGTGAACGCCGCGAAGAACGCACCCAGCGCCTCGGGCGTGATCGCCCCACCGGTCCGAATCAACGCGATCCCCGCCGGAAGCAGCGAGTCGAGACCACCGAGGTAGTCGGCCCACTCCGCGACCCACTCGATCATTTCGCGGGCGGAGTCCTCCTCCGAGGTGATCCAACCGCCGATCTCCAGGAACCCGTCCGGCACCGGCTCCCACGGATCACCCTCGTACGCCGCCCGCGCCCAAGTCCCGTTGAAGGCGCCGTAGACGAACCCCAGCTCCCCCGCCGCGAGCCGCTGCCGCACCTCCGGCTGGCCGATCCACTCCGGCGAGCCGGCCAGCAGATCCGACCCAGCCGTCTGACTGTGCTGAGTCTGATACCCGAAGAGCACCGCCCGCCCGTCACCGAGCCGCTGAAGCCGCAGGATGGAGCCCGTCTCGTCCTGGTGGTAGTACCCGCCCATATCGGCGTACCACCGCCGGTCGAAACCGGTGGCGTGGGACACGGCGGCCAGCGCGCTCCAGCGAGCGCGCAACTCCTCCGGGTCGTCGAGGTCAACGAGCGGCATTCAGGTCTCCAGCGCATTGGAATCCAGAGCCAGCACGCTACCCCGTGGCCGGTGTACCCACCACTCAGCTGTCCACAGGCTGCAACACGGCCACGCACTCGATGTGGTGTGTCATCCCGAACAGGTCGAACGCCCGCAACGACGCGATCCCGTACCCGAGCCGCCCGAACATCTTCAGATCCCGCGCCAGCGCCGCCGGATCGCACGCCACATACGCGATCCGCCGCGGCGACAGCGCCGCAATACGCCGTACGACGTCCTTCCCGGCACCCGTGCGCGGCGGATCCAGCACCACCAGGTCGACGTGCTCAAGCCCTTGCCCGGCCGCAGCGTTCAGCACCCGGTCCACGTCGCCGGCCTCAAGCGTCACGCTCGGCAGGTCGTGCAGATTGCGACGCGCGTTCTTCACCGCGTCCTTGTCACCCTCCACCGCCAGCACCGAGCACCCAGCCTCCGCCAGGAAGGCCGCAAACAGCCCCACGCCGGAGTACAGGTCCAGAGCCGTCTCCCCGGCCGCAGGCTCGAGTCCGCTCATCACAGCGTCCACCAGCGTCTCCGGTGCAGCCGGGTGCACCTGCCAGAAGCCACCGGCCTCCACCCGGAACCGCCGGTTCCGCACGACCTCCACAACCCGCCCAGCAGGTGTGGAGTCAGTCAGTACGGCGGTCTTCCCTTCAGACGACACAACCGCCTGCACGGATGTCACACCCGGCCACCGCTGTCCCAGCACATCCGGAGTCCCCGGGTGAGCGATCAGACACTTGTCGATCGGGATCAGCTCGTGAGAGCGGTGTGCCCGCATCCCCGGGCGTCCGTCCACTACGGCGTACCGCTGTCGTGTCCGCCAGCCGAGGCCCTCGTCCCCTGGTGACTCCATCACCACGGTCCGCTCGATCCCACCGATCCGCCGGAGCGTGTCCGAGACCACGGTGGCCTTCAGCCGGCGCTGCTCGACGATGTTCGCGTGCTGGAAGTCGCAGCCACCGCACAGCCCCGGACCCGCGTGCGGGCACGGCGGCTCGATCCGCTGCGGTGACGGCGTCAGCACCTGTACGGCGTCCGCCCGCAGGTACTTCGCGGTCTGCTCAGTGATGCGGGCATGCACCAGCTCACCCGGCAGCGCGTGGCGGACGAAGACGACCTGCCCTTCGTACCGGGCCACACAGTGGCCGCCGTGCGCCACTGGTCCTACCTCGACCTCAACTACCGTCCCGACGATGCTGTCGGCTGTGTCCTCGGCTGTCACCGATCTCCTGACGACTTGCGGGGCCCTCGACGTACCTGTCCGGCCACTCGTTCCTCCCGGTCCTGCCGCTCCTCCGCAGCCTGCGACGAGATCAGCTGGTAAGGAACGGACGTAACCATGACACCAGGTGTAAACAAGAGCCGCCCCTTGAGCCGCAGTGCGCTCTGGTTGTGCAGCACGTGTTCCCACCAGTGGCCGACCACGTATTCGGGGATGTAGACCATCACCACGTCCCGCGGCGACTGCCTGCGGATGTCCCGCACGTACTGCAGGATCGGCCGGGTGATCTCCCGGTACGGCGATGCCAGTCGCTTCAGCGGGATCGGGATCCCCATCCGGTCCCACTCCGACTGCAGTACGTCGGACTCGGCCCGGTCGACGTCCACCGTGACCGCCTCGACCGTGTACGGCCGGGCCGCCTTGGCGAACGCCAGCGCCCGCAGTGTCGGCTTGTGCAGCTTGGAGACCAGCACGATGGCGTGCACGCGGGACGGCAGCATCAGCGTCTCGTCACCATCCACAGCCGTCTGCTTACCGACCGTGTCGTAGTGCCGGCGGATCCCTTTCATCAGCAGGAACAGCACAGCCATCGCGATGATCGCGATGTAGGCGCCGTGGGTGAACTTGGTGATCAGCACGATCACCAGCACGGTGGCGGTCATCGTCAGACCGACCGTGTTGATCACCCGGGACCGCATCATCTGCCGGCGCTTGCCGCCGTCGGTCTCGCTCTTCAGGTGCCGCGTCCAGTGCCGGATCATGCCGAACTGGCTGAGCGTGAAGCTGACGAACACTCCGACGATGTACAGCTGGATCAGCTTGGTGACCTCGGCGTCGAAGGCGATGATCAGCCCGATCGCGCAGAGCGCCAGCAGGATGATGCCGTTGCTGTAGGCAAGCCGGTCGCCGCGGGTGTGCAACTGCCGCGGCAGGTAACCGTCGCGGGCCAGGATCGAGCCGAGGACCGGGAAGCCGTTGAACGCCGTGTTCGCGGCCAGCACCAGGATCAGCATGGTCGCGCCGATCACCAGGTAGAAGCCGGGCGGGAAGTTCGAGAAGACCGAGTCGGCGATCTGGGCGATCACGGTCTTCTGGGCATATCCGGCGCCGACCGGTTCGCCGTTCTGGGTCAGCTGGGTCGCGGGGTCCTCGGCGAACCGCAGCCGGATCTTGTCGGCGAGGAACAGGATGCTCATCAGCATCGTGACCGCGATCGTGCCGAGCAGCAGCAGCGTGGTCGCCGCGTTCTTGCTCTTCGGCTTCCGGAACGCCGGTACGCCGTTGCTGATCGCCTCGACACCGGTCAACGCGGCACAGCCCGATGAGAACGCCCTGGCGAGCAGGAACACCGCCGCGAGCCCGTTGAAGATCTCGTGTCCCGGTTCGGGCCTGACCTCGAACTGCGCGCTCTCGGCCATCGGCAGTTCGCCGAAGGCATACCGGATCACACCCCACAGCGCCATACCGATGACTGCGAGCATGAAGACGTACGTCGGGATCGCGAAGAAGGCCCCGGATTCGCGGACGCCGCGCAGGTTCATCGCGGTCAGCAACAGGACGAGCCCGACCCCGATCGGCACCTCGTGGCCGGCCAGGAACGGGAGTGCGGACTTCGCGTTCTGGACCCCTGACGAGATCGACACGGCCACCGTCAGCACGTAGTCGACCATCAGCGCACTGGCCACGGTCAGACCGGCCGTCGGACCGATGTTGACCGTGGCAACCTCGTAGTCCCCACCACCCGACGGATAGGCGTGCACGTTCTGCCGGTACGACGCGACCACGACCAGCATCACGAACGCGACCAGCAGGCCGATCTTCCAGGAGAAGCTGTAGGCGGCCAGACCGGCCAGGGACAGGGTCAGGAAGATTTCGTCAGGTGCGTAAGCGACCGAGGACAGTGCGTCACTGGCGAACACCGGCAGGGCGAGCCGCTTGGGCAAAAGCGTCTCACCCAGCTGGGTGCTGCGCAGTTTGCGACCGAGCAGCAGCCGTTTACCGATATCGCCGAGAGCGGGAGTCACAGGGAGATGTTAGAGGGCCCCCGAGTCTCCTGTAGCGTCTATCCCTGCCGAACCGACCATTGTGCCCCGACGGGGCAAGGAGTGATCAGCGAGTGCACGTCGTCATCATGGGGTGCGGCCGCGTCGGGTCGACGCTGGCGAGAAACCTCGAGAAGCGTGGCCACACGGTCGCGATCATCGACCAGTCCGCCGACTCCTTCCGCCGGCTGAGCCCGAACTTCACCGGCCGTACGGTCACCGGGATGGGCTTCGACCGTGAGGTGCTCATCGACGCCGGGATCGAGGAGGCCGAGGCGTTCGCCGCGGTCTCGAACGGCGACAACTCGAACATCCTGGCCGCGCGCGTCGCCCGGGAGAACTTCGGGATCGGCAACGTGGTGGCCCGGATCTACGACCCGGGCCGCGCCGAGGTCTACCAGCGACTCGGTATCCCCACCGTCGGCACGGTCCGCTGGACCGTCGACCAGATGATGCGCCGGCTGCTGCCCGAGGGCTCGGAGCCGGAGTGGCGCGACCCGTCCGGCACCGTCCGCCTGGCCGAGGTGCACGTGCACTCGGCCTGGGTCGGGCGGCTCGCCTTCGACATCGAGAAGGCCACCGGCGCGCGCGTCGCGTTCCTGACCCGGCTCGGCGAGGGCATCCTGCCCAAGGCCGACACGGTCATCCAGGAGGGCGACCTGGTCCACGTCGTGATGCTGGAGCGGGACGCCGCCGCGATCGAGTCCCAGCTCGGCACCAAGCCTGAGGAGCTGTGATGCGGGTAGCCATCGCCGGGGCCGGCCAGGTCGGCCGGTCGATCGCCAGCGAACTGCTGGACAACGGCCACGAGGTCCTCCTGATCGACAAGGACCCCCGAGCCATCAAGGCCGAGTCCGTCCCGCGCGCCGAGTGGCTGCTGGCCGACGCCTGCGAACTCTCGTCCCTCGAGGAAGCAGCCCTGCAACGCTGCCAGGTGGCCATCGCCAGCACCGGCGACGACAAGGTCAACCTCGTCGTCTCCCTACTCGCCAAAACCGAGTTCGGCGTCCCCCGCACCGTTGCCCGGGTCAACCATCCCCGCAACGAGTGGATGTTCAACGAGGCCTGGGGCGTAGACGTCTCCGTCTCCACCCCCCGCATCATGTCCGCCCTGGTAGAAGAAGCAGTCTCGGTCGGCGACCTCGTCCGCCTCTTCACCTTCCGCCAAGGCGACGCCAACCTCGTCGAGCTCACCCTCCCCGAGGACTCCCCCATGATCGGCCGCCGAGTAGGCGACATCGACTGGCCCCTAGACACAGCCCTGGTCGTCATCCTCCGCGAAGGCCGAGTCCTCCGCCCAGACCCCGACGGCACCCTCGAACTGAACGACGAACTCCTCTTCGTCGCAGCCGACGAAACCGAAGAGCAACTAGAAGACATGCTCTCCCCCCACCACCACCGCCCAGGCCGCGACTAGCAGCAAGAGCCCCAAAAGCGTCCAGAGGTCGACTGGGTGCCCCGAGCTAGACGCGCAGTTGTTGTGGGTGTGGACAGGAAATGGGGGCGGTGAACAAGGCATAACTTGTTCAAGCCCCCCACACCGGGTGCACACCCCCGGGATGCACGTGGGACTGCTGAGCTGACCGGCTGCCTAGTTCTCGCGAGCGGGCTCGTCGGCTTTCTTGTCTTCGGCCGGGGCAGGCGGAGTCGGCTGGGTGCCTTTGAGGAGATGGGTGAAGTTTTCTTTGACTTCGTCCCACTTGTCTTCGGACATGGAGCCGCGGAGGACTGCGTAGGCCGCCCAGAGGGTGAGGGCGTAGAAGGGGAGGCCTAGGGCGATCTTGGCTACGCCTAGGGCGCTGACGCTGTTGGTCAGGTAGAGGGGCAGCATGACGGCCAGGCGGATGCCTACCTGGGCTGCGAAGACCATGGTCACGCGGGTGAGGGCTCGGTTGAGCTCTACGTCCTGGCGCCAGGCCAACCACGTCTGGGTGATCGCGCCGTACAGGAGGCCGAACAGCGGGTACCGGGTGATCAGGGTGACCGCGTAGAGCGTGAAGAAGCTTGCGTTCAGGATGATGCCGGGGAGGAAGACGTCTTCGGCCTGGCCGGTGCGGGAGGCGGTGAAGGCGGAGATGCCGACGCCGATGAAACCGCCGATGACGTTGGCGATCGGTTTGCGCTGGATCAGGCGGATGATGCCGACCACGGCGGCGGCCGAGATGGCGACGATCAGGGCGAGCTTCAGGTCGTGGTCGCTGAAGGCGTAGACGACGGTGAAGGCGATCCAGGGCAGGCCGATGTCGACCAGCATGCCGACCCAGCCGAGCACCTGCTTCGTGGTGCTCTTCGGAGGCTTGACGTCGGTGTCAGCCATGGGCGGCCGTCGGGCGCAGCTCGTAGCGCGGGTTGAACATCACCCGGTCGCCGTCGACGACGCCGATCCGGCCGGAGGCGGTCAGCTCGGAGCCCGGGTGGATACCGGCGATCTTGCGCCGGCCCAGCCAGACCAGCTTCACGGTGCCGGTGCCGTCGTACAACTCACCCTCCAAGGCCGGTACGCCGCCGCGCGGGCTGAACGTGATGGTCCGCAACGTGCCGTACAGCGTGACGACCTCGCGGTCGCGGCAGCCGGTGATCGACCGCGCGCCACAGTCGAGCGCGTAGTCCTGAAGGACCTCGGCGTCCTGCTGGTCCCGGTCGCCGGCCAGCCCGCGGAAGGCCCGCCGGAACAGGCCGGCGGGTTTGTCGCTACCCATAGTCGTGATTGTAGTCCGGGTTACGCCTGCTCCGTGCCTTCCACCGGCTGGGCACCTTCGGGCAGCCGCAGCGGCAGGGACTCACGCACGGCCATCGGCTCGTCACCGCGGACGACGATCACCTCGCGCAGCGTCTGCTCGAGCGGTGCAGCGGCCTCCGGCTCGACCGCGGCGCGGCCGAGGATGGTGGCGCGCAGCAGCCAGCGCGGGCCGTCGATGCCGACGACGCGGGAGGTCTGGCTGTAGATCTTGCCGTCCGGATCCTCGACCGGTACGACGAGCACCAGGTCGGTTCCGAACGAGCTCTCGCTCTCGGTCGCGGTACCGCCCATCCGGGTCGCCTCGCCGGCGATCTCCTGACGCACCTCGGACCAGATGCCGCTGCGCTTCGGCGCGGCGAAGGCGCGCAGCTCCAGTGCCGACTCCTCGACCACCAGCAGGATGGCCTGCACCTCGCCGGACTGCTCGTCGACCTGCAACCGCAGTTCCATCCCCGGCAGGCCGCTGATCACCAGGGCACCGAGGTCGATCCGGTCGTCGGCCTCGAGCAGTTCCGCGTCCACCTCGGTGGAGTCGAACGGACCCTCGGCACGCGGATCCGCCGTACCCGTGCCTGCTTCTTCGACCTCGGTCTCGAGGTCTTCGTTCTTGCCCTTACGGCGGAAGATCACAGCCGTTCCCTACTTCCCTGAATCGATTCCTACGGCGGCCGTAGTCTGGCGCATCACTGGTGTCACCCGGCGCACCAGCCTCAGCGTGTCACATTCCCAAAACCGCCGGTCGAGCCGTACCCACCTTCGCCACGGTCCGAGCCCGGCAGTGTGGTCACCTCGACGAACTTGGCCTTCTCGACCTGCTGGATGATCAGCTGCGCGATCCGATCGCCGCGCTTCAGCGTCACCTCGGCGTGCGGGTCGAGATTGATCAGGCAGACCTTGATCTCACCCCGGTAGCCCGCGTCCACGGTGCCCGGTGCGTTCACGATCGACACCCCGTGTTTGGCCGCCAGACCGGACCGCGGGTGCACGAAGGCGACGTACCCGTCCTGCAGGGCGATCGCGATGCCGGTCCCGACCAGGCCGCGCTCGCCGGGTTTGAGGGTGATGTCGGAGACCGCCACCAGGTCCGCGCCGGCGTCGCCGGGATGCGCGTACGCCGGGATCGGCAGGTCAGGGTCGAGTCGCTGGATGAGAACCTCGGTCACGAGAAGCGACCCTACCGACGCGGTCCGGCACACCACATGCCAGGCTGGCCCTGTGGGTGTCTACCGCGAAAGACTGAGCGTGCCGGTGTCATGGTGGATCATCTCCGCCGCCGCTGTTGCGACGCTGTTCGTCATCACTGCTGTCCCGGCCGGACTGCTCGCCGGCGTGATCGTCGGTGCCGTCGCACTACTGGTGCTGCTGGCCTTACTGATCCGGTACGGCGGCGCCCGCGTCGAGGTGGATGACGAGCGCCTCCGCGCCGGCCGCGCGGTCATCGAACGCGCGCATCTCGGCGCAGCCGAAGCCCTGACCGGTGAGGCCGCCCGGAACGCCTTCGGCCGCGACTGCGCCCCCCAGTCCTACCTGCTGCTGCGCAGCTACGCCCGGGGCGCCGTGCGGGTCGCGATCACCGATCCAGGCGACCCAGCGCCGTACTGGGTGGTCGCCACGCGCCACCCGGAGCGATTGGCAGCAGCCCTGAGCGGGAACAGCGTGACAAGATCCTGACTGTCAGGTAACTCGCAAGGAGGGCATGTCGTGGTCGGAGCCAAGATCGGCTGGAAGCTGGTGCAGACCGCGTTCTCGGTCGCAGTCGGTATCGCCGCCAGCAAGGCGGTCAGTACGGCCTGGAAACTCGGCTCGGGCGGTAAGCCGCCGAAGAAGGGCCAGGGCGGGTACGTCGAGGTGGCGGCCTGGGCGGCTGCCAGCGCGGCGGCCGCTGCCGTGGCGACGGTGTTCGCCGAGCGCCAGGCCGCGTCGTACTACTTGAAGTCGACCGGGCACGCCCCGCCCGGGTGGGAGCAGGACTCCACGACCCGGATCGGGCTCGTGAAGAGCATCGACAAGGACTGATTCGGACACGACGACGGGACCGTTCCCCGCGAGGGGACGGTCCCGTTGACGTTAAAACGAAGAAGAGGGCTGCAGGTCAGGCTGCGCAGTCGCGGCAGATCAGCTGCCCGTTCTTCGTCTCTGCGAGCTGGCTGCGGTGGTGAACCAGGAAGCAGCTCGAACACGTGAACTCGTCGGCCTGGCGTGGCAGCACCCGCACTGCCAGCTCTTCGTGACTCAGGTCGGCACCGGGCAGCTCGAAGCTCTCGGCCGCCTCCGCCTCGTCCTCGTCGACCTTGCCGGAGTTCTTGTCGTGACGGCGAGTCTTCAGTTCCTCGATCGACTCTTCGGAAGCGTCCTCGTCCGTCTTGCGCGGGGCGTCGTAATCAGTCGCCATGGTGTTCCCTGCCCTCTTCGTACCCGTGGTGTTGCCTTGCTGAGCCCTTGAACGGGTGGAGTGGCCGAGAAATTCCGCGCTGAGGTACAGCGCCGAACGTTTCGTCCCCCGAAACCCTTGACAGCCAGGCCGGGAGCGGCAACTTCCGCTCCCGAGGACGGGATTGTGCCCTATCGGAGGCCCTTCGCGCGCGCCGGGGTCCAACTTGTGACCCGCGTGTCGCAACAATTGTCAGGACCGAACAATTGAATGCTCATTACTGCTCAGTTCGAGCAGAAACGAACCCTCAACTGCAATCAGGCGCGCAGCGGGTTCGCCTCGGCCAGCAGGTCGTGGAAGGGTCCGAACAGCCCCGGAGCGGCCGCGATCGACATCTCCGGTGAGACCGGCTCCCCGTGCAGCCCGCCGACCCGCGCACCCGCCTCGGAGGCGATCAGCGCGCCGGCGCCGTAGTCCCACGGGTTCAGACCGCGCTCGTAGACCGCGTCCAGCCGGCCGCACGCCACGTAGCAGAGGTCGATCGCGCCGACCCCGATCCGGCGAATGTCGCGGACCTTGGCGATCAGATGCGAGATCACGTCGGCCTGGACCTGGCGCCGTGCCGGGTCGTAGCCGAAGCCGGTCCCGACCAGCGCCTTCGCGAGCTCGGAGCAGTCCGACGACTTGATCGGCTTGCCGTCGAGGAACGCACCGCCGCCGAGAGTCGCTGTGAACACCTCGCCCTTCGGCGCGTCCACGACCACCCCGGCGACCGTCGTACCGTCGACCTCGACCGCGATCGAGACGGCGTACGTCGGGTGGTCGTACAGGTAATTGACCGTGCCGTCGATCGGGTCGACCACCCAGCGCACTCCGCTGGTGCCGACCACGTCGTCACCCTCCTCGCCGAGGAACGAGTCGTCCGGCCGGGCCTGCAGCACCCGGGCCCGGATCAGCTCCTCGGACTCCCGGTCGACCGCGGTGACCACGTCGGTGATCGTGCTCTTGGTGTCGGCGACCGTGATGGTCCCCCGTCGCCGCTCGACGATCAGGGCCGCCGCTTCCTCGGCGACCGTCACTGCGAGCTTCAAGAGGTCCTGGGGGTTCATGCAGATTCCTTCACAGCAGATGGTCGGGCCGGACGGCGTAGTGGCGGGCAGCAGTCGTGCCGGCAGTCGTCCCAGGCGGCGCCGAGCTTGCCGACGCACGGCCGATCCGGCTGCTCACCGCGCTCGGCGGCCGCCCGCTCCAGGACCAGGTCGCGCAGCATGGTGACGAACCGCTCGTCGGTCCCGGGCGTCGCGGCCCGGGCCATCGGCAGCCGGAGCTTCTCAGCAGTCGCGGCCGCCTCGGTGTCGAGGTCGTAAATGACCTCCATGTGGTCGCTGACGAACCCGATCGGTACGACGGCCACCCCGGGCGCCCCGTCAGCCGCCAGAGCCTCCAGGTGGTCGTTCACGTCCGGCTCGAGCCACGGCACCTGCGGCGGGCCGGACCGCGAGCAGTAGACGAGGTCGGTACGCCGGGTCTGTCCGGTACGGCGCTCCAGCTCCGCATCGATTTCCGCAGCCACGTCCAGGTGCCAGTCGACGTACCCGTTGCCGTCCGGACCGCTGGTGTCGTTCATCGCGTTCGGGATCGAGTGGGTGACGTACGCGATCGCACTGCCCTCGGGCAGCGTGCTGAGCGCGTCGGCGGTCGCCTCGACGAACGAGCCGACGAAACCCGGGTGATTCGCGTAGTGGCGCAGCTTGTCGAGCCGCGGCGCGTTCGGTACGTCGCGGGCCGCGTCCTCCAGGTTCTCGCGGTACTGCCGGCAGCCCGAGTACGACGGGTAGGCGGCGGTCACGATCACCACCGCCCGGCGGATGCCGTCGGCCGCCATCTCGCGCAGCGTGTCGGTCAGGTACGGCGCCCAGTTCCGGTTACCCCAGTAGATCGGGAGCTCGATCTCCTCCCGCAGTGCGGCCAGCAGCGCGCGGTTCTGGTCGTTGATCGGGCTCTTGCCGCCGAACGAGTAGTAGTGCTCGCCGACTTCCTTCAACCGCTCGTCCGGGATACCCCGGCCCCGGGTCACGTTCTGCAGGAAGGGCAGCACGTCTTCGGGCTTCTCGGGTCCTCCGAAGGACAGCAGGAGGACGGCGTCGTACGGGGCAGCATCTGTGGTACCGACGGGCATGGATCCAGTCTCTCAGCCCGGGGGAAACGGCGGTGCTCGGGGCATTCAAAGCAGGCACGTCGATGTCAGGACTTGGTCGTCGAGCGGTTAAGGTGCAACTGCCATGCTGAAGCCTTACTTGCACCTGATGCGCCGTCCCGGCGCCGGCGCGTTCTTCAGTGCCGGTGTGCTCGGGCGGATGCCGATCTCGATGACCGGTCTCGGTGTCGTCATCCTGATCGCCCGGGAGAGCGGTTCGTACGGCCTGGCCGGTGCAGTCTCCGGCGTGGCCGTCGTCGCGGGTGCGGTGACCGGTCCGATCCAGGGCCGGCTGGTCGACCGCTTCGGCCAGCGGATGCTGCTGATCGTCGGCTCAGTGCTCTGCACGGTCGGGCTCGCCGGGCTGCTGGTAGCGGTCCGCGCCGACTCGCCCACCTGGGTGCTCTACGCACTCGCCTTCGTTGCCGGAGGCACCCGTCCGCAGGTCGGCTCGTTCGTCCGGGCGCGCTGGACCCACCTGCTCGGCCGCGGCCGAGCGCTGCAGACGGCGTTCGCTCTGGAAGCGGTCGGTGATGAGGTCGTCTTCATCATCGGTCCGGTCGTGGTCACCTTCCTGGCGACCGAGATCAGCCCGTACGCCGGCCTCGCCACGGCCGGCGTACTCGGTCTGCTCGGGGGTCTGTGGCTCGCGTTCCTGCGCGGCTCGGACCCGCCTGGCCGGGGCAAGGCGAACGGCAAGGAGCAGGCGCCGATGCCGTGGGTGTCGATCGCACTGCTCAGCCTGATCGGTCTGGGTCTCGGTGCGACCCTCGGTGGTGCTGAGGTGATCACGGTCGCCTTCGCCACTGGAAAGGGCCAGGCCAGTATGGCTGGCGTCGTACTGGCCATCTGGGCGTTCGGCAGCCTGCTGGCCGGGCTCTGGTACGGCTCGGTGCACTGGCGAGCCCCAGTGGAGCGCCGGCTGCTGATCGGCACGATCCTGCTCGCCATCACCCTGGCACCCCTCCCCTGGGTCGACAGCGTCTGGTTGCTCGGCGTCGTCCTGTTCTGCTGCGGTATGACGATCGCCCCGACCATGGTCGCGGTCACCGCGTGCGTCGAGGAGTGGGTCCCGCCCGAGCGCCTCACCGAAGCCATCACCTGGACCGTCACCGGCATCCTTCTAGGCGTAGCCCCCGGCAACGCCGCCGCCGGTCACGCGGTAGACCTGTGGGGTCCCTCGGACGCCTACTGGGTTCCCGTGGCCGTAGGTATCGCCTGCGCCTTCATCGCCGCCGCCTCCATTACCTTCGCCCGGCCCAAAACCACCTTCGCCCACAACTAGACTTTGCATCTCCTCCTAGGGGAGATGTGAGAGTTCCGGGCATGGACCATTCGATCGGTGAGATCGCGCTCCGAGCAGGGGTCACGGTGAAGACCGTGCGCTACTACTCGGACCTCGGCCTGCTCGATTCCTGGCGCGCGCCGTCCGGGCATCGTAGGTACGACGAGGATGCGGTCGGCCGGCTCGAGCTGATCCGACGGCTGCGTGCACTGGGCATCGACGTACCGACTGTCCGAGCCGTGCTGACCGGCGAACGCGCGCTCTCCGACGTGGCCGCGGCACACGCCGAGGCGCTGGGAGTGCAGATCCGCACTCTCCAGCTCCGGCAGGCAGTGTTGCGCGTGGTCGCTCAACGCCCTGAGGAGATCCATCAGATGTCTGACCTGACCGAGTCCGACGACGACCGCCAGGCGCTCGTCACCGACTTCCTGGACGCTGTCATCGGCGACGATCCCGAGCTGCGGGGCGTCCGGCAGACGCTCACACCCGAGCTGCCCGACGACGCCGCCGACCACCAGCTCTGCGCCTGGTTCGAGCTCGCCCAGATGCTGACGGACACCGCGTTCCGCGCGACCGTCCGGCAGATGGTCGACGACTACCGCGCCGACGACCTCCGGCCCGGTGTCGTCGCCACCCTTCGCCAACGAGTCGGCCCGGCCCTCGCGGCAGCCGTCGATCCGGCCTCACCGGAGGCCCGTGCGCTGGTCGACGAGATCACGGCCGACTACGCGCGCCGGGTCGGCAGACCTGCCGACGACGAGCTGCGCGCCCGGCTGAGCAGTCTGCTCGACACAGCCGGGGATCCGCGGTGGTTCCGGTACCTCCGGCTGCTCGCCGCGGTCAACGGGTGGCAGGACCCTGAGCCGTTGCAGCCGATCTACGACTGGACCCGCACCGCCCTTCGGCACGCCGGCTAGTGGGTTCGGGGTAGGGGCGCGTTCCAGCCGCGGCGGATGGCGAGGAGGCGAATGGTGAAGCAGGTGAGCACGGCGACGTACGAGACCCAGATCGCGTCGTACTCGAGCGCCCCCGCCACCACCACGATCGTCGCCCCCAGGAACGCCGGAGTCGCGTAGATCTCCCGGCGCAACACCACCGGGACCCGCCCACTGAGCAGGTCCCGGATCACCCCACCCCCGATCCCCGAGATCGTCCCGAGCAACGCCGCCGAGAGTGGCGAGAGTCCGTACGCCATCGCCTTCAACGCACCGGTCACGCAGAACAACCCGAGCCCGGCCGCGTCGAAGATGTTGACCAGCCGCTCCAACCGCTCAATCCCCGGATGCAGAAAGAAGGTCACCAGCCCAGCAACGATCGGCACCACGAGATAACGCCAGTCCTTCAGCGCGGCCGGTGGCGTAGCACCAATCAGTACGTCGCGAATGAACCCACCGCCGAGCCCGGTCACCAACGCCAGCACCTGGATCCCGAACACATCCAGCTGCTTCCGTACCCCGACCAGCGCACCGGTGATCCCGAACACAAAGATCCCGATCAGATCCAGCACGTGCAGAGCCACATCCGCACGCTACCTCGCCCCCACGCGGGCGCCCGGTACGACGCCCACGTGAAAGCTCGTGTCAGCAGGGACGAACGGTGTAGACCGGGGTCAGGTCCCGGACCACGTGCGGCTCCTGCCCCGCCGTCCCGAACGAGTACAGGTGGTTGCCGCTGGCGCCGTACATGCTGACGATCGCGCCGCCAGTCTGGTTGTTCTTGAGCCCTCCCTCGCCGTACGCCTCCGACAGTCGGTAGGTGGTGCACGCCAGCATGTCGAAGACACGCCAGTTGCCACCCGGCTCGTTCCACACGGCCAGGCAAGCCCGGCCGGACCGGCAGTTGTATTCGTAGAAGTTGTTCCGGCCAACGTAGGTGGCACGTTCCGGCGCCGGCGACATCCCCGGCGTCCCGGCCGCGACCGCAGCGGGCTGTGCGACAACCGCCGGAGCTTCCTTCGCCACGGCCTGCGACCCACCGGCCAGCGCCATGCCCAGCGCCGCCAGTGTGATGCCGATCATGCGTCCCTTGTGCATATGTCCCAACCCCTTCGGTCCAGCTCGAACGAGAAATTTCGCTGCGATGGTAAGGGGTGACAGATGGGTTCCGCTCGACCTTTCGATCTGGGTTTCAACCCTCTCGGATTAAACCCCGCGCGGTGTAGTGCACTGGCCCTCTATCGTCTGTGGGCATGAGCGGACCGCCTGATGTCGATTACAGTGCCACCTCGTCGCGCCCGACCTGGGATGCGTTGCCGGAGGCTCTTCAGCAGGCGCTGTCTGTTGCCTTGGGCACCGACATTGTGAGTGCCGCGCCGTCGGTGACCTCCGGGTTCACGGGCGGGTTCGCGGCGCCGGTCCGCCTTGCCGACGGTCGCCGGGTGTTCGTGAAGGCGTCCGACAAGACACTGCACTCGTACGGCGCCTATCAGCGCGAAGCCGCGGTAGTCCCGCAGCTCCCGGCTGCAGCGCAGGCCCCTGCGATTGTCACCACAGCGCGGACGGAGGACTGGTTCGCGGTGGTGTCGGAGTGGGTGGATGCGCGGATGCCAGGTGCGCCGTGGACGCCTGCGGACTTCGCGTTGGTGACGGCCAGATGCGAGGCGATGGCGGAGACGCTGGCCCCGAGCCCGATCGCCGGGCTGGAGTCGTTCCTGAAGGACCTGGAGTCCGGGGAATCAGCGTTGCTCGTTCCCTCGCAGATCCTGGCCGGGGATCGTCCGCTGCCACGCGGACTACAGGAGTGGGTACCGCGGATCCTGCCTGAGCTGGCCGACCTGATGAACGCCGTACCGGAGGCCCTGTCCGGCGACGCGGCCGCGCACACCGACCTGCGGCCGGACAACCTGCTGATCGACATGACCGGCACCTGCTGGACAGTCGACTGGAACTGGCTGGCCCTCGGTCCGCGCTGGCTGGACTGGGTCGGCCTGCTCCCAGTCGCACAGCACCACGGCATCGACACCGGTACGGCGATCCGCAGCAGCCCGCTGACTGCCGACGTACCGGCTGATGAGCTCGACTGCTTCGTCGCCGTGGTCGCGGCGTACATGCTGAAGCACCCCGACACCCCACCGCCGACCGGAACCACGCAGGCGTTGCGTGAGCACCAGCGCTTCTACGCCTGGACCTTCCTGGACTGGCTGGCGACCCGACGTGGATGGACCGCCTAACGTTGAGGGTATGACCAAAGCTCCGACCAGCCGGTTCAAGGTCGAGGTGCTCGACGGCGAGCGCACCTCGCGGCGTGAGGACGTCGTCGTCACCGAGGAGCCGCTCGAGCTCCGGCTCGAGTGGCCGGGCCGGCCGCCGGAGCCGCTGGTGGTGACGATGCGCACCCCGGGATCGGACTTCGAGCTGGCCGCCGGCTTCTGTCTCGGTGAGGGGTTCGCGGTCCGCCCGGGCGCGATCCGGACCGTTGCCTACTGCACCGACAACAAGCTGACCCGCGAGCAGCAGTTCAACACCGTCACGGTCACCTTCGACGGTCCGCCGGACCGCGAACCACCCCAGCGGTACGGCGTCACCTCGGCCGCCTGCGGGGTCTGCGGCCAGCAGTCCCTCGACGAACTCGCCGAGCGCGACTACGAGCCGGTCGACCCCGTCGAGGTCGACATCGACGTCGTACGGCGGCTGCCGGATCTGCTCCGCGAAGCTCAGCCCACGTTCTCCCGCACCGGCGGTCTGCACGCGGCCGGGCTGTTCACCGCGGACGGCCGCAAGATCGTCGTACGGGAGGATGTCGGCCGGCACAACGCCGTCGACAAGGTGGTCGGCTGGACCGTGCTGAACCAGCAACCGCGCCATGGCCTGGTGCTCGCGGTCAGCGGTCGCGTCGGGTACGAGATCGTGCAGAAGGCGGTCGCGGCCGGTCTCGGGATGATCGTCGCGGTCGGCGCGCCGTCGAGTCTGGCAGTGGATCTCGCGCGGCAGTTCGGCGTGACGGTGGCCGGGTTCGCCCGCGGAGAGCGGTGTGTGATCTACAGCAACCCGGAGCGGATCATCCGTCCAGCTTGATGAAGGTCGCCTTCGGGACGTACTCGTAGCGGTCCGGCATACAGGTCAGGATGATGACCTGCCCGTGATCCCCGGCCCGGCCGAGCAGCGCGCCCATGTCGCGCAGCCGGGCCTTGTCGGACCAGCCGAGTGCGTCGTCGAAGATCACCGGCACGCTGCCGTCACCGGTACTGACCAGGTGACTGATCGCGAGCCGGGTGATGATCGCGAGCTGCTCCTGCGCACCCGTCGACAACGCCTCGATCGGCAGCCGAACGCCGTCCAGCTCGCGCTCGGCGACCGCCAGGTCGTCATCCAGCCAGATCTTGAACGACGGCCCGTAAACACCCCGTCCCAGGGCCTCGATGCGCGTCTGCAGCGGCTCCGAGTACTTCGTCTGTGCAGCGGCCCGATGCCGCCCCAAAGTCTCGTAGACCCGCCGTGCTGCCTCGGCCCGCCGATGCAGACTCTCGTGCTCCGAACGAATCGCGGCCAGCTCCAACTCGGCCACATCCCGCCGAGTCGCCATCCCATCGCGCCCGGACTGCTCCAGCCGGCCCTCGGTCGTCCGCAACGCATCGCGCAGGGTGTCCCGCTCCCCCTGCATCCGCGTCGCGACCGCCAGCGCATCGGCCAGCTCACCGGCCACCTGATCCGCACCGGCCGCATCGGCCTGCTCCTGGACCGCGGTCAGCTCCTCCAGCACCGCCTCGACCTCAGCCGTCGCGTCGGTCTCAGCCGCTGCCACCGCCTCGTCGTCCAGCACCTTCCGAGCCGCTGCGAGCGCCTCGACCGCCGCCGCCAACCGCTCACCGGCGATCTCGGACCGCGCCCGCGCCTGCTGCGCCTCGGACCGATCCTCATCCGCAGCCTTCCGTGCCTGCGCCGCCGCGAACTCGGCCTCGGTCAGCAACCGCTCGACACCAGCCAGCTCGGTACGCGCATCATCCAGCTGGCGTTGCGCACCGGTCAGATCATCCGGCGGCGGAGCGGGCAGTTCGAAGTCGTCGAAGAGCGTGTCGAGCGGCGAGGCAAACTCCTCGAACAGCGACATCTGCCCAGGCACACCCTCAACGGCCGCCTGCTTCGAACCACTCTGCTCGCCCTCGTCCTCAGCACCGATCCCGAGCCGCGCGGTCAGCACCGCGATCCGCTCCCCCGGGTCGCCTGCCGACGTCAACGACTTCTCGGTACGACGAGCCTCCTGCAACTCAGCCGACGCCGTATCGGCCTTCCGCAACTGCTCACGCGCGGCCGCGACGTCCTTCACCCCGGCCTTCTTCAGCAACTCCTTCTCACGCCGTACCGCGTCATCGACGCGAGACCGCAGGGTCGCCGCCTCACCACCCGCGCGCACGGTGACCTCGACCTGCCCCGGTACGCCGACGACCAGCTCACCCGAGACCAGCAGCTCGGCCGTCTCGTCGAACCCGAGCTCCTTCGGCATCCGTTTGGTGCCGGCCTCAACGCCCTTGCCCGACAACTCGACCGGCTCCGCGCCAAGCCGCCGTACGACGACCTCCGGTACGCCGGCCGCCAGCGCCGCGCGCGCCTCGACCACCGCGGCGCGGGCGTCCTCGAGCGCCGCGAACAACCCGTCGTCGACCTTGATCTTGTCCAGGATCGCCGCGGCCGTCACGATCCGGGCCCGAACGTCGATCAGCTCGGTCTGCTGCCCGACCAACCGCTCCAGCTCGGCCTGATCCACCAGCTGACTGACCCGCCGCTCGGCGTCCTGCACGTCGGTCCGGCGGAGATCCTTGAGCTCGATCACCTCCGCCAGCGCCGCCTCGGCCGCCTGCACGGTCTCGGCCGCGGCCTTGGCGACCGTGTCCGCATCGGTACGGCGTTCCGCGAGCTCGGCGTCGATCTTGGTGAACCGCTCGACCTCGTCGAAGAGCCGTTCCCGCTCTTCCCGCGTGCGGGTGTGGTTCACCAACCGGGCGCGCGCGGTCTCGGCCTTCGAGCGAACGGTGTCGCGGCGAAGCAGGATCTCGTCGGTCGCCTGCTTGCGCTCGCGAACCTCCTCGACCGTGGTCAGGTGATCGCCCAGCCGACCATCAACGTCGGCCAGGTCGAGCGTCAACCGCTCGGCCCGGCGGATGTCCTGCTGGACCTCCTCCATCGCCTTCAACGCTTGCGCCGCCTGCAGCTCAGCCGCGGCGACCGCCTTCTCCGACTTCGCGTAGTCCCCGGTCGCCCGGCCACCGCGAGTCCAGTACCGCAAGTACTCGTGCTCGACCGCGCTCACCAACGGCATCGACGCGCCATCGACCGGCGTACCGGACTCGGCAGTGACGGCCGTGATCAGCGGCTCGGCATCAGCCGGGGTCGGCAGCACAAGCGACTGACCCTGGCTGACCATCAACGTCTGCCACAGCACCGGATCGACGTACTCATGGAACAGCCGCTCGGCCTCGTTATGCGCCTCGCGCCCGGTCCACGCCGTACGGCGTCCGTCGGCCTCGACGACGGCCAGCTCGGTCGAGCGGTTCTTCAACCAGCGTTTCGTGTAGGTCAGCTCGCGACCGCCCAGGGTCAGCTCGGCGGTCACCTCCGGCGCGACGTCCTGGCCGACCGGCTGGATGTCGCGGATCCGGGTCGACTTGGAATCGTCGGGCAGGTCGAAGATCAGCCCGAACGCCTCGACCAAACTGGACTTGCCGACCTCGTTGTCGCCGACCACAACCGTCGTACCGAGAGCGGGCAGCCGAACAGTACGGTCCTTGACGCCGCGGAAGTTCCGCAGCGTCAGAGAGTGCAGCCTCATCCCGCGTCCCGCGCCAATCGATGCATCAGCGAAAGCGCCGCACCCGCACTCTCGTCTCCACCGGCGAGGGCCTGGCGCAACTCCTCCATCGCTGCGCGCGCGGGACCGCTCAACTGCAACGCATCGAGATCCGCCGCATCCGGTGCCGGGCGGACTGTCCAGAACTTGGCCCACTTCTCGACGCTGGCGAACGCCTCACCCTGTACGTCGATCATCGTGTCGAGGCGGCTGAGCAGCGGGAGGCTCAGCGAGCCGTCGCCAGCCAGGCGGACGTAGGTCCGCTCCTTGTCGGGCAGTTCAGCGAACCAATCTTCGAGCGCTTTGAGCGACTCCTCGTCGAACAACTCGACGCGGTGATCCACCATGTGCCAGGCGCCGACGCGGATGGGCTCGACGTCGATAGCGCTCTGGCTGACTGTCACCTTCAGCACGTTGCCCGGGTCGGTCTCCTCCGGGGTTGTGACCTCTTGGGTGCCGGAGAACCAGATCCGGTCAGTGACCTTCGTCGTCGAGTGGCGGTCACCGAGGCCGACGTACTGGACCTTCTTCGTCGCTACTGCGGCCTCGAGGGCCGGCTGGTCGATGGGCGGTACCTCGGACATGCCGCCGCTCAGGCTGGTGAGCTGGCCGTGCACGAGGAGGATCCGCGTCGTACCCGGTGGTGCTGGTTCGAGGTCGGTGTAGGCGGCCGCTGCCGGGTCGGAGGTCGGTCGTCGCGACCGCCAGGGTGCGCCGACGACCTCGACTCCCGGGAGGATCTCGATCGGCGTCGTGTCGGTCAGCACTGTGACGTGGTCCGGTGCGTGCGCTTGCCACTGGCTCGAGGTCCACAGCGAGCCGGGCTCGAGGGCGTCGTGGTTCCCGGGGAGCAGCACCACCGGGACGGGGATCCGCTTCAGCGCTTCACAGGCCCGCAGGATCGTCTGCCGCTCGACCTGGTTGTGCTCGAACACGTCACCGGTGACCACCACGAACGCGGCACCGGTCTGCTCGGCAACCTCGCCGATCCGCGCGACAGCATCGAGCCGGGCCTGCCCCCACCGGGCCTGACCGTCCGGCCCCAGGAACCGGCGCAGCATTCCGAGCTGCCAGTCCGAACTGTGCAGAAACGTGATCGAGTCGTCCATTGCGCTGAGAACGCTAACCCGACCCCCCGAAATCCACCCAACCCAACACACCCCCAACCCCCATCCGCCCACACTCCGGACACCCAATTCAGGGCTGAGGTCGTGGTCGACGGGTGCAGGTGGCGAGCGCCGCACCCCGATCGCGGACCTGCCCCACTCACCAAACCCCATTCACGGCCTCCCCGAACGATGCGCTGAGCGTGAACCACACGACCGCCGGCAAGTTGGTGAGTGGTGGCGGTCCGCCCCTCACTCCCGGAGCAGGGCTCCACCGGCTGAGCCCACCTACATGGCTGAGGTGGTCGCCCATGGCTGAGGTGGTCGCCGGGGCGCGGTGTCGGAGGGCCCGGTCGGGAGCAAGTTGGTGGTGCCGGCGGCGAGCCCCAACCGGCCGCCATCTGATGGGTGACCCACTCAGATTGTGGGTCCTGCACTCGCATGAGGGTGGAGAACCCACAAGCCGATGGGTGAACCCATCAAATGTGTTGGGGTGGAGGCGGGTGGTGAGCGATCGGACAGGCGATGGCTAACTCACCTCGCGGGGTGGCATGGCGGCCGCGTCGGCAACGACACGTAGTGCAGACCGCCGCCTTGACGGGCACCCGAACCACCCACCCACCAGTCAGCAGCGCCGGAATGGGCCGTGGGTGCTCAAGGTGAGGCACATGCTCGGCCTTGGGCACGGGTCGACCACGTGCAGGGGTGGGAAATGGTTGGTGGGGGCTCAAGGTGGGTGGGAGGGTGTCGGGGTGGAGACCGAGCGGCTGGTGTTGCGTCAGTTCACGTTCGATGATGTTGACCTGCTCACCGGGCTCGACTCCGACCCGGAGGTGATGCGGTTCCTGACCGGTCAGCCGACTCCGCGGGCGGAGATCACGACAGTCGTGCTGCCGGCGATCCTCAAGGTTTATGACGAGCACCCAGGGCTCGGGACGTTTGCAGCCCACGAGAAGGCCGGCGGTGCGTTCGTCGGCTGGTTCGGGCTGCAGCCGACCGGGGAACCGAGCACAGTCGACGTCGGCTACCGCCTGAACCGGGCCGCCTGGGGCAAGGGATACGCGACCGAAGGCACCAAGACGCTCATCGACTACGCGTTCAGACAACTCAAGATGGACCGAGTGATCGCCGACACCATGGCGGTCAATCACCGGTCGCGGGCGGTCATGCGCCGGAGCGGACTACGGTTCGTGCGGTTGTGGCATGAGCACTTCGACGACCCGCTGCCGGGGACCGAGTTCGGTGAGGTCGAGTACGCGCTCGACCGGCAAACCTGGGAAACTCAGCAGCGTGTCTGACGATCAACGCCCGTACGCCGTGCTCGACATCGACGCGACCTTGTCCGACACGAGTCGGCGGATCCACTATCTGGAGCGCAAGCCGAAGGACTGGGATTCGTTCTTCGCCGAGGCCAAGAACGACGCGGTGCTCGACGAAGGGCTGGCCGTCGCGACGACGCTCGCGGCCGATCACGAGATCGTCTACCTGACGGGCCGGCCCGAGCGGCTGCGGCGGGACACGCTGAAGTGGCTGAAGGACAACGGCTTCCCCGACGGCACGGTCTACATGCGCCGGAACGCCGACCGCCGTGCCGGCGCGCAGATGAAACTCGACCGGCTGAAGCGACTCTCGGAGGAGCGCAAAGTCGCCGTACTCGTCGACGATGACATCAAGGTGTGTGCGGTGGCCGAGAAGGCCGGGTACACGGTGATGAGGGCCGACTGGGGACTCGATGCCGAGACCCAGCCGACCCTCTTCGAGGCCCAGGAGAAAGAGGGCCGGACGTAGCTACTACTTGCTGAGGCCCAGGATCAGCGTGTTCGGGTAGGGCGGGTAGCTCGGCAGGTAGAAGTTCTGGACCTTGGAGCCGTGCAGGAACGCGTTGCGCGCGTACAGCAGCGGGACGAGCGGTGCGTCGTTCATGATCTGCTTGTCGAGGGCGCCCCAGGCCGCGGCTGCTTTGGCCTTGTCGGACTCGGCGGTGGCAGCGTTGATGGCGGCGTCGACCGTGGGGTTGGAGTAGCGGGAGATGTTGTACCCGCCGTTGCCGATCTCCGAGGTGGCGAACAGCGGCTGGATGTTGCCGATCGCGCTCGGGAAGTCGGGCAGCCAGCTGGAGACGGTGAGGTCATAGTCGGGCTTGTTGCCGGTGATCAGGTCGCTCAGTGGTTCGCTGTCGAGCGGCTTGATGTCGACGGTGATGCCGGCGCGCTTGAGGCCCTGCTGGATCGCCTGGGCGACCGGGAGGCCGGTGGCGTTGTCGGCGACCAGGGTCAGGCGCAGGTTGGTGACACCCGCGGCGGCCAGCAGCTGCTTGGCCTTGTCCGGATCACCGGCAGGCGGGGCCTCGTAGGTGTTGTACTTCGAGTAGCCCTCGATGCCGGGCGTGATCAGGGTCGAAGCGATCTCGCCGCCGAACTCCGGTCCGCCCTCGGCGACCTGGACGGCCTGCTTGTCGACGGCGTACTGGATCGCCTTGCGGACCTCGGGGTTGGACAGCGCGGGGCGCTTGTTGTTCATCGCGAGGTACTGCAGCGCGCCGGACGGCGAGGTGGCGACGCGGGCCTTGACGGCCGGGTTGCCGGTGACCGTCGGGATGAGTGCGGCCGGAACGCTGACGCCGGTCGCAGCCGCATTCTTGTCGTCGTTCGCGTCCTGGATCAGGCGCTGGTTGACGGTGTTGGCCTCGAGGCCCATCTGCCAGACGTAGGCGTCCGGGAGGCCGGTGCGGGCCTGGTCGCTGGCCTTGTCCCAGTTCGGGTTGCGCTCCAGTTCGAGCTTCGAGCCGGGCTGGTACGACTTCACCTGGTACGGACCGCTGGCCGCCGGCTTCTCGCCGTAGTGAGCCGGGTCGGTGTCGGCCTTCTTCGGGACCGGCGAGAAAGCCGGCATGCTGGCCACCCACGGCCAGTCGCCGAACGGCTTGTTCAGCTTGAAGATGATCGTGGTGTCGTCCGGCGTCTCCACCGACGCGAGCGCGCCGCCCTTGTAGGGACCGGTGTACTTGTCACCGCCGACCAGCAGCGACTTGTGGTAGCCGAGACCACCGGACAGCTCCGGCGCGAACGAGCGCTCGATGCCGTACTTGATGTCAGCGGCAACGATCGTCGAGCCGTCGGCGTACTTCAGGCCGGGCTTGAGCTTGTACGTCCAGGTCTTGCCGCCGTCGCTGACCTGACCGGTGTCGGTGGCCAGGTCCGGGACCAGCTCGGTCGGCTTGCCCGGGTCGGTCTTCCAGGCGGTCAGGCCGCGCAGGATCAGGTGGATCGCGCTCGTCCCGAGGTTCTGGCTCTTGGCCGGGTCGAAGCTGATCTCCTTGCTGGTGCTCAGGAACTGCAGCGTACCGCCCGCCTCGGCGGCCGCGGACGAGCCACCTCCACTCGGGGCGTCCTTGTTGTTGGCGTTGCAGGCGGTGGCCGCCAACGCCAGCACGGCCGCAACCGCGACCGCTCGGGTGATGTGTTTCATCATGTCCTCTCAGGAGGTGGGGGGTTCGGGGAAGTAGCAGGCGGCGCGATGCTCAGTGTGGCCCTGCACAAGCTCAAGGACAGGTCGTTCAGTCGCACAGATGTCTTCGGCCTTGTAACAGCGGGTCCGGAACGGGCAGCCCGACGGTGGGGAGATCGGTGTCGGTACGTCGCCGGTCAGCACGATGCGCTCGCGCGTCACACCCGGCTCAGGCACCGGCACTGCGGACAGCAGCGCCTTCGTGTACGGATGGGCCGGTGCCGCGTAGACCTGGTCGGACGGGCCCTCCTCGACGATCGTGCCGAGGTACATGACAGCCACCCGGCTCGCCACCTGCCGGACGACGGCCAGGTCGTGCGCCACGACGACGTACGAGAGACCGAGCTCGTCGCGCAGGTCAGCGAGCAGGTTCAACACCTGAGCCTGGACGGAGACGTCGAGCGCCGAGACGGGTTCGTCGCAGATCAATAGGTCGGGGCTGACCGCGAGCGCTCGGGCAATCCCGATCCGCTGCCGTTGCCCGCCGGAGAACTCATGCGGGTACCGCTCCAGGTGCTCCTCGGACAGACCGACCTTCTGCAGCAGCTCGATCAGCTGACCCCGGGTCGGCCGGGTCCCCTGCGCGCGGAACGGCGTACTGAGAATGGTGCCGACCGACTGCCGCGGGTTCAGCGAGGCCTGTGGGTCCTGGAAGACCATCTGGACCGTACGGCGAACCGGTCGCAACCGCCGGCCGCGGAACCGGGTGACGTCCTTGCCGCCGATCTCCACCCGGCCCGATGTCGGATCCAGCAACCTGGTCGCGACCCGCGCCAGCGTCGACTTCCCCGAACCGGACTCGCCGACCAAGCCGACCGTTTCGCCCTTACGCACAACGAAGTTGACGCCATCGACGGCCTTCACCGTCTGGGATTCGCGCCACGGCGCACCGCGCAACCCGAAGTGCTTCCGGACCCCATCGAGCCGCAACAACTCCTCGGTCATGACACCACCTCCGGCCGCCGACCGAGATGGCACGCGGCCTCGTGATCGCCCTCACCGGGGCGCGGCGTGAGCTCCGGCCGCTCGGTGATGCAGCGCTCACCGACCCGCTCGGTGTAGGCACACCGCGGCTGGAACGGGCACCCGGTGGTGATCGATCCAGGCGACGGCGGTGAACCGGGAATCGTGACCAGCCGTGGCTGAGGCGGTACGTCGATCCGCGGCATCGCACCGAGCAGTCCAAGCGAGTACGGGTGCGCAGCCCGGTAGAACAAGTCCCGGACCGAACCCCGCTCGGCCGCGCGACCGGCGTACATGACCAGTACGTCGTCCGCCACCTCGGCGACCACTCCGAGGTCGTGCGAGATCAGCACGAGCGCCGTACCGAACTCTGCCTGGACGTCGGACAGCAGCTGCATGATCTGCGCCTGCACGGTGACGTCGAGGGCCGTGGTCGGCTCGTCGGCGATCAGCACGCGCGGGTTGTTCACCAGAGCCATAGCAATCACGACCCGCTGCCGCATTCCCCCGGAGAACTCGTGCGGGTAGCTCTTCGCCCGCCGCGCGGCGTCCGGGATGCCGACCTTGTCGAGCAGCTCGATGGCCCGCTGGAACGCAGCCTTCTTCGAGACGTCGTGGTGCAGCCGGTACGCCTCGGCGACCTGCCAGCCGACGGTGTAGTACGGATTCAAGGCGGACAACGCGTCCTGGAAGACCAGCGCGATGTCGTTGCCGCGGATCTTGCGCAGCTCGTCGGCGGGCAGGCCGACCAGCTCGCGGCCGTCCAGCAGCACCTCGCCCTTCACCTCGGCATTCGACGGCAAGATGCCCATCACGGCCGCCGAGCTGACACTCTTCCCCGAACCGGACTCGCCGACGATCGCCAGCGTCTGCCCGGCAGCGACCGAGAAGTCGATGCCGTCGACAGCAGGGACCAGGCCGCCTTCGGTGTCGAAGGTGACGCGCAGGTCGTGAACTTCCAGCACTGGCTCAGCCATGACTCACCCTCGGGTCGAGTGCTCCGTGCACTATGTCCACCACCAGGTTCGCGACGATGATCAGGAACGCCGAGAACAGCGTGACCCCGACGACCACCGCGACGTCCAGCTGCCCGACCGCGCTGATCAGCAACTCACCGAGCCCCTGCATGCTGAACACCTTCTCGGTCAGGATCGCGCCGCCGAGCAGACCGCCGAGGTCCAGCCCGAACAGCGTCACGATCGGCACGAGCGCACCACGCAGACCATGTGTCACCACGACGCGCGCCTCGCCGGCACCCTTCGCGCGCGCGGTGGTGATGTGGTCGAGGTTCAGCTCCTCGAGCATCTGCGCCCGGGTCAATCTGATGTACGACGCCGCCTGCAGCACCGCGAGGACGAGCCAGGGAGTGACCAGGTGCCAGGCCCAGTCGACCGGGCTATCCGTCAGTGGAACATAACCGCTCACCGGGACCATGTTCAGCCAGAATCCGAAGACCAGGATCGCCAGCAGACCCAGCAGGAACGACGGCGTCGACACACCGATCAATGCCACCCCGACGGCCAACCGGTCGAGCGGGCGGCCCCGGTTGAGGGCGGCGATCACGCCGAGCGAGACGCCGATGAGCAACCACAGTACGGCGGCTCCGAGCGCGATCGACGCAGTCACCGGCAACCGGTCCATGATCAGCGTGCTGACCGGGCGTGCCAACGGGAACGAGTACCCGAAGCAGGGTGCATTGCACTGCACGGCCGCCGCGCCGTCGCCGTACGTGCGACCGGCGAAGATACCCTTCAGGAAGTTCAGGTACTGCTGGATCGTGCTCTGATCCAGCTGCATGAAATGACGCGCCTGCTCGAGACGATCCGGCGTACAGGGCTTGCCGCACACGAGGTGAGCCGGGTCGGCGGGGATCGCGTAGAAGACGAAGTAGACGGCGAGGCTGAGCGCGAGCATGACGAGCAGCGCGGCGAACAAGCGGCGGATGACGAACCACACGATGTCGGGCATCAGTGCGTCCTCCGCAGCCGTACGTCGAACGCGTCGCGAACGCCGTCACCGAGCAGCGTGAAGCCCAGTACGGCGACGAACAGCGCGATCCCGGGGAAGACCATGAACCACGGATCGGTCCCGGTGTAGACCCAAGCGATCGAGTCGGAGATCGAGCGACCGAGACTCGGTGTCGGTGGTGGAACACCGACTCCGAGGAACGACAGCGCGGCCTCGGCGCCGATGTAGCCGGGGATCGACAAGGTCGCGATCACCAGCACCGGGCCGAGCAGGTTCGGCAGCAGTTCGCGGGTGATCACCCACCAGCCGGATGAGCCGACGCTACGGGCAGCCTCGACGAACTCGCGGGTGACCAGCGACCGCGCCTGCGCCCGGATCAGCCGCGCCAGCCCGGCCCAGCCGAAGACGCTGAGCACGCCGACCAGCAGCACTGTCCGCGGCACCTTGGCCGGCACGATGATGCCGAGGGCAATCATGAAGACGAGCTGTGGGAACCCGAACAGGAAGTCCAGCAACCGGGACAAGATCGCGTCGAACCAACCGCCGACGTACGCCGCGGTGATGCCGAGCAGGGTCCCGACCACGGTCGTGACCGCGGTGACCACGATCGCGATCACCAGCGACGTGCGCAGGCCGAGCACCACGATCGAGAACAAGTCCCGCCCGGTCAACGGCTCCACGCCGAACCAGTGCTCACCGCTGACCCCACCGAACGACCCTCGCGGCGCGTTGCCGCGGACCGGATCGAGCAGGTCGATGTGATAGGTGAACGCATCCTGCCCCGACAACTTGACCAGCAACGGCGACGCGGCCGCGACCACGATCAGCGCAACCACCAGTCCCAGACCGACTCGTGCACTCCGGTCCCGTCGTACCCGACGCAGCGCCTGCCTAGTAGGCGAGACGGCCCCGGCAACCGACGAACTCACACGCACTCCCGACGAGGTTGTTTTCGAACAGCCGACACAAGCTAGGCCGCATCCTCCCACCACGTCCGGCCCATCTTGAATCCTGAGAATCTCGACTCGATAACTCCGGATTCGTTTACCTCCCGTCGGCTGACTACTCTCCGCTCATGGAACTGCTCGAGTACAGCCTCTACGGTCCCACCGACGGTTTCCCGGTGATGTCGCTCGGCGGCTCCCCCAGCACCCGCTGGAAACGGCCGGAAGCGGTCGAAGACCTGGCGGCATCCGGTCTGCGGATCCTCATCCCTGACCGTCCCGGGTACGGCGGTTCGCCGCGTCGGCCGGGTCGTACGGTCGCCGACGGGGCAAGTGATGTGGCGCGGCTGGCTGATGCGCTCGGGTGGACGACGTTCGCCGTCATCGGCGGTTCCGGCGGCGGGCCGCACGCGCTCGCGTGTGCCGCACTGCTGCCTGATCGGGTCACCTGCTGTGCCGTGGTCGGCGGGATCGCCCCGCTGACCGCCGACGGTCCCGAGCCGACCGAGGACGACGAAGCGGCCGATCCGCGACGGAGCCTGACGGCGTGGCTCGCCGTACACGACCCTGCTAGGTTCCGCGCGCGGTTCGCGGCGGGGGCCGAACAGATCATGGCGTCGGTCGCGGCCGGCGGGCCGGAGTTTCCGCCCGCGCCGGGCTCGCCGCCGGGGCCGCCCGCGCGCGATGACGCCGCCGCGATGGCCCGCCTGACCGCAACGTTCGGTAGCGGCAGCGCCGACGGCTGTCTCGACGACAACGTCGCGTTCGCCACGCCCTGGGGATTCGAGCTGGCCGACGTCCGGGTGCCGACGACCATCTGGCACGGCACCGCCGATGCGCGAGCCGGCCGGCATGCCGTGCTGCTGACCGAGGCGATCCCGGCCGCCGAATCCATCCAGTACGACGGCGGCCACGTGCCGCCGTCCGCGGCATACCGGGAAATTCTCGAATGGTTGCGCGGCGCAACGAACGGGGCTGGTGCGGGTCGGTAGGCTCGGCACCATGCTCGAGCTCAGTGGGACGACATGGGCGATCACGATTGGACTGATCGTCGTACTGCTTGCCGTGGATCTGCTGCTCGCGGCGATCCGGCCGCACCGGGTCGGGTTCAAGGAGGCGGCCGCCTGGTCGGTGTTCTACGTCGCGGTCGCGATCGCCTTCGGCCTGTGGTTCATGAGCCAGTACGGCGGTGACTTCGGCGCGCAGTACTTCGCCGGCTACATCGTCGAGAAGAGTCTGTCGGTCGACAACCTGTTCGTCTTCGTCATCATCATGACCACGTTCGCCGTACCGGAGGAACACCAGCACAAGGTGCTCACCTTCGGCATCGTGCTCGCGCTGGTCATGCGGGCGGCGTTCATCGCGCTCGGCGCAACACTGCTGTCGCTGTTCTCGTTCATGTTCCTGATCTTCGGGCTGCTGCTGCTCTACACCGCGGTCCAGCTGTTCCGGCACCGCGACGAAGACCCCGACGTCGAGAACAACGTGATCGTGAAGACCGCCCGCCGCGTCCTCCCGGTCAGCGAGGAGTACGTCGGCGGCAAGCTGACCGCCCGCATCGACGGCCGCAAGGTGGTCACCCCACTGTTCGTCGTACTGGTCGCCATCGGCGGCGTCGACCTGCTCTTCGCCCTCGACTCGATCCCGGCCGTGTTCGGGGTCACCGACGAGGCCTACATCGTCTTCGCCGCGAACGCCTTTGCCCTACTCGGTTTGCGAGCGTTGTTCTTCCTGGTCAAGGGCCTGCTCGACCGTCTCGTGTACCTGTCGGCCGGCCTCGCGATCATCCTCGCCTTCATCGGCGTCAAACTCATCCTGCACTGGGGCCACGTGGACATCCACGAGTCCATCCCCGAGGTCTCCACCCCGGTCAGCCTCGGCGTCATCATCGGCATCCTGGTGATCGTGGTCGTCGCGAGCCTGCTGAAGACCCGCAACGACCCGACCGCCGTCGCCCACGCAGGATCGCTGACCGGCCAGCGCAAGACGACCGAGGACTAGTCGGCGTCGACCAGGTCCCACTGGCGTTGGCGGAGGAAGCGGGTTGCTGCCCAGGTGATCAGCGCGCCTAGGAGTGCGCCGGGTAGGAGCCAGCGCCAGCCGGTGAAGAAGTCTGACGTGGCGGCGGACTGAGTCGAGGCGGGCGCTTCGGTGGTGGTGGGCAGCTCGGTGGCGGCGGGAGGTTGGGCCTCCGGTTGGCGTTGGGGGACGGCGGTGGGGCCGCCGGAGGTCTGCTCGCCGTTGCGGAGGCCGGGGAGGAGTTTGAGGCTGCTGAGGAGTTTGACCAGGGCGACCGGGTCGGTGGCGCGGTGCCAGGTCGGGTGGGTGGGGGCGCTGGCTTCGTCGGTGATTTCGGTGGTGGCGATCCAGGGGCCGCCGGGCGCGTCGGGGTAGATGATGTCGCGACGCCAGACAGACATGTCGTGGATGAGCCAGGTGAGGCGGACGAACGAGCCGAGGTCGTGTTGTTCCTGATCGGGACCGCCTCGTGCTCCGTTGGCGTTCGTGAGCTTCTGGAGCTCGGTGTACTCCGGGTCTTCGTAGCCGAAGGCGATCACTTGTGGCGGGGCGCTGAGCAGCACGCTGGTGGGACCGCCCGCGTTGGCGGCGGGTGTGGCCATGGTGAGCAGCAACAGCACAACAGCTGGCAGGGCGAGCAACCGTCTGATCATGAACCGGATACACCGCCGGCGGTCAGGAGGTTCCGGCCGCCAGCCGGATGGCATCCGCCTTATCCGCGGTCTCGAGTCGGTAGGTGACACCACTGCGCTCCCACACCAGCGTAGGGCCGGCAATCCGGACGATGCGCTTGTCCACCAGCACCAGCTCGTGTGGCGTGCCGAACCAGTAGCCCTCGACCGCCGGCACGTACTCGAGCGCGGTGTAGTTCTTCTTCCAATACACCGGATCCACCGTCGACCGGAACTGCTCCAGCCGCACCCCGTCCCACCCGAGCGCGACAAAGCCCGGCGACGCCTCGACACCCTTCGGGGTCCCCAGCTCACGCGGAAGTGCCGGAGTGAAACCAGCAACCCGCGCAGCCTCCTCCAGGGACATGCGCCCTGGCACCCCAGGCACCGGAGGCGCCGTACTGGGTCCTGTGCCGACCGGGTGCGCCTCCACTCCCCCGATCCGCAGCCACTCGGCCACAGTCGCCCGCACCGGCGGCGTGAGCGCCAGACCGGCCAGCAGTACGCACAGTCCGGCCAGGAAGGCCCGCCACCGGTCCCGCAACCGCCGACGCACCGGTACGGCGGCCACTCGCGTCAGCACTGCAGCAGTCAGCTCAGGGTCGACCGGAGGTACCACAGCCGAGCGCCCCAACGCCCGCAGCTCGTCATCCAGGTTCATGGCCGTACCTCCTTCCTGAGTCGCTCCAAAGCCCGATGCAGCCGCGACTTGACCGTCCCCCGTGGCCAGCCGAGCACGACAGCCGTCTCCTGCTCATCCAGCTCCAGCAAGTATCGGCACGTGACCACCAGCCGCTGCGGCTCTGGAAGAGCCCGTACGGCGCTCAGCAGCTCAGCCCGCCGTTCCAGCGACACCGTCTCGTCAGCCGGATCCAGTACGACGTCCAGCGGCGCAGCGATCTCTTCCCGACGACTCCGACGACTCCGCGACCGCAAACAGTTCCGCGTCTCATTGGCGACGATCCGCAGCAGCCACGGCCGGAACGCGGCCTCGCTCCGGAAACCACCCAGCGCCCGGTACGCCTTCACGAACGCCTCCTGCACCACGTCGTCGGCATCCGCACCGGCCCCGAGGAAGACCGCCGTACGTTTGGCGATCGGGGCATGCCGCAGCACCAGCTCGCCGTACGCGGCGGAATCCCCACCACGCGCCCGAGCCAGAATCGCCACTTCATCCAGATCGCTGATACAACCTCCTGACACCTTCAGGTCATTGTCACTACACCGCAGCCGGTCTGTCGGTTCCGCTGTATAGGGTCGGTTTCGTGCCAGACATCGATGAGACCTTCCTTGCCCTTCCCCGGCATGAGCTCGCGGAGGCCGCTCTGCAGCGCGCGCGGGACCTCGGGGCCACCTTCGCCGAGTTCCGCCTGGAGCGGATCCGGTCGGAGTCGATCGCGCTCCGCGACAGTGTGCTGGAGAGTGCGAGCGACGGCGAGGACCTCGGTCTCGCGGTGCGGGTCGTGCATGAAGGCACCTGGGGTTTCGCGGCCGGGGTGGCGCTGACGACCGACGAGGTGGTGCAGGTCGCCGAGCAGGCCGTGCACATGGCGCAGGTGTCGCGGCCGATCAACGCCGAGACGATCGAGCTCGCCGACGAGCCGGTGTACGACGACGTCACCTGGATCTCGTCGTACGAGATCGACCCGTTCAGCGTGCCGCGGACCGAGAAGGTCGCGCTGCTCACCGACTACAGCGACCGGCTGCTCAAGGCGGACGGCGTCGCGCACGTGAGTGTGCATGTCGCCTCGGTCCACGAGTGCAAGTTCTACGCGAACACCGAAGGCACGTCGTACACGCAGCAGCGGGTGCGGATCGGACCGGACATCACCGCGTACGCCGTGGATGCCGAGACCGGGCGGTTCGATTCGATGACGAGCTGCGCGCCGCCGGCCGGGCGCGGCTGGGAGTACCTGACCGGCACCGGCTGGGACTGGGACGACGAGCTCGCGCAGATCCCGGGCTGGCTGGCCGAGAAGATGGTCGCGCCGAGTGTCGAGGCCGGGGTGTACGACCTGGTCATCGACCCGACCAACCTGTGGCTGACGATCCACGAGTCGATCGGCCACGCCACCGAGCTGGACCGCGCGCTGGGCTACGAGGCCAACTACGCCGGCACGAGCTTCGCGACCACCGACAAACTCGGCAATCTCAAGTACGGCTCGCCGATCATGCACGTCACCGGTGACCGGACCGCCGAGCACGGCCTGTCCACGGTCGGGTACGACGACGAAGGGGTCGCCGGCCAGCAGTGGGATCTGGTCAAGGACGGCGTACTGGTCGGCTATCAGGTCGACCGCCGGATGGCGAAGGTGAACGAGGAACTCCTCGGCACCGCCCGCTCGAACGGTTGCGCGTACGCCGATTCGTCCGGCCACATCCCGATCCAGCGGATGGCCAACGTGTCGCTGCAGCCCGCGGAAGGCGGCCCCTCGACCGAGGAGCTGATCAGCCGGGTGGAGAACGGGATCTACATCGTCGGCGACAAGTCCTGGTCGATCGACATGCAGCGGTACAACTTCCAGTTCACCGGGCAGCGGTTCTACAAGATCACCAACGGCAAGCTGGACGGTCAGCTTCGCGATATCGCCTACCAGGCCACCACGACCGACTTCTGGGGCTCGATGGAGGCCGTCGGCGGCCCGGAGACCTACGTCCTGCACGGCGCGCTGAACTGCGGCAAGGCGCAGCCCGCGCAGTCCGGTGCGGTCAGTCATGGTTGCCCGTCCGCCCTGTTCCGGGGCGTCCGCATTCTCAACACCACGCAGGAGGCCGGCCGGTGACCGCCATTCAGCTCACCCCGCAGGACACCGTCGAGCGCGGGCTCGCGCTCGCCGCGGCCGAGGGCGCCGACGGCTGCGTGGTCATCGTCGCCGAGACCTCCAGCGCAAACCTGCGCTGGGCCAACAACACCCTGACAACGAACGGCGCGATGCGCGGCTCGGACGTCACCGTGATCGCCACGGTCGGTGCCGGTGAAGGCACTGCGACCGGCGTGGTTCGCCGTACGGCGGTCACCGACGAATCGCTGCGTCAGCAGGTCTCGGCCGCGGTCGCGACCGCCCGGGCCGCCACACCGGCCGAGGACGCGCGACCGCTGGTCGACGGCACCACCAGCCCGGACTGGGACGACGAGCCGGAGGAAACCTCGGTCACCGTCTACGAGAAGTTCGCCCCGGCACTCGGCGAGACCCTGCGACGGGCCACCAGCGAGAGCCGCTGGCTCTACGGATTCGCCGACCACGAGGTCATCACCCTGTACGTCGGTTCGTCGGCCGGGCTCCGGCTTCGTCAGTCCCTGCCGCGCGGTTTCGTCAGCTCCACCGGCAAGTCCGGCGACCTGAGCCAGTCCGCGTGGGCCGGTGCGGCGACCCGCGACTTCACCGACATCGACCCGCTGGCACTCGACGCCGAGCTCACTCGGCGACTGGGCTGGGCATCGAGGACAGTTGCCGTCGACCCCGGTCGCCACGCAACCGTTCTGCCGCCGGCCGCGGTGGCCGACCTGACGACGTACCTGTTCTGGCAGTTGGACGGCCGGCAGGCCTTCGAGGGTCGCAGTGTCTTCGCGAAGGCGTCCGGCGGCACCCGGGTCGGCGAGACGCTGTCGTCGAGGCCGGTCCAGTTGCGTTCGGATCCGAACCTGCCTGGTCTGGAAACCTTCCCGTTCGCGGTCGCCCGCTCGTCGGGTGCTTCGGAGAGCGTCTTCGACAACGGCCTCACGCTGTCCGCGACCGACTGGATCCGCGACGGCAAACTCGAAACGCTGATGACCAGTCGCCACACCGCCGACCTGATCGGCGCCGGCAACCCCGCTCCCCCGATCGACAACTACGTCCTCTCGGTCGACGGCGCCACCGGTACGACGGACGACCTCGTGGCCGGGGTCGAGCGCGGCCTGCTGCTGACCTGCCTCTGGTACATCCGGATGGTCGACCCGCAGACCTCACTCCTGACCGGCCTCACCCGGGACGGCGTCTACCTGATCGAGAACGGCGAGGTCACCGGGGCGGTCAACAACTTCCGCTTCAACGAGAGCCCGGTCGACCTCCTGTCCCGAATCGGCGCCGCCGGCGCGACCGTGCCGTCGTTCTCCCGCGAGTGGGGCGACGAGTTCTCCCGCACAGCCACTCCGCCGCTGCTCATCCCGGACTTCAACATGTCCAGCGTCAGCCAGGCCAGCTGACATAGGAAACGCCCCGCGAACCGTCACCTGGTTCGCGGGGCGTTGTGCTGCTGTCAGACCGTCGGATACCCCGGCTCGGCCGGACCACCCGGTCCACCGAACCCTTGGCCACGCTCGGCCGCCTTCGGGTCCGGACCGTACTGGTTGTCGCCGGCATCGCCTTCCTGGGCCTGCCAGACGATGAACCAGATCCACCCGATACAGGGGATCAGCCAGATCAGGACCCACCAGCCGCTGCGGTTCTTGTCGTGCATCCGCCGGACGGCGACCGCGATCGTCGGGATCAGCACGGCCAGGCCGAAGATGGTCTCCAGCCAGCCACCGCTGCGCACGGCGGTGCTGCCGCTGCCGCTCTTGAAGTCCAGCCCGAGGAGCTGGTCGAGGATCCCGAGGATGATCGAGATCACGAAGCTGATCAGGGCGAACATCCAGAACTCTTTGCGGCGAGCGCGACCACTGAACTGCGCGTACCGCTTGGTGATCACATCTGTGAACCAGTGCATTGCTGCTCTCCGATAGTGAGAAGGTGAGACGCGTCACAGCACGGTCACCCTTCGGTGATCACACTGCAACGTGGCGCGCCGTACTTCGAGCTAACTTCACCTTTTCGCGACCGTGACCCGCCACAGCCGGTGTGGTTTCGGGCCTTCGGTGTACGCCGTGGTGTCGACCTGCTCCCAACCGGCGGTCAGCTCGTCGAGGCGGGCGCGGTCGAAGAAGCGGCCGGCGAAACCGTCGTGGACGGACAGGCCGCCACCCAGGTCCTGCCAGTTCGCCGCACACGGGTCGTCGGCGGACCAGACGGCGTACACGAAGAGGCCGCCGGGGCGCAGGACGCGGTGGATCTCACCGACCAGGCCGCGCAGCTCGTCGGGGGTGAACGCCATGTTCAGCAGCAGGTTCGCGAAGACCGCGTTCACTGTGGCGTCGGCCGGTGGCAGTGGATCGCGGACGTCGTGCAGGGCGGCGGTGACGCGGTCGTCGAGACCTTCGCGTTGTGCCTGCTGCCGCAACTGGTCGAGCGCGGTCTCGCTGAAGTCGGTGGCATGGACGCTGAATCCCTGCCTGGCCAGGAAAAGTGCGTCGCGGCCGTGACCGGCACCGAGCTCGAGGACGTCATCGATGCCTGCGGCACCAAAAGTCTCCGCTGCTCGTTGCGCCGCCACCGACGGCTCCGCTCCGTGCAGTTGCGGCTGCCGCGCGTAAGCGGTCTCCCACCGTTCCTGCTGAGCCCGTGCGAGCTCGACGTGTCCAGTGTTCATGTGTTGCTCCCCGTGGTCGTCACACCGATCTGGACGATCGGCGGACCGCGCCAGCCTACCGTGCGAACCGACTGCGTTGGCCCGCATACTTGGTGCGACCAGATCCACGACCCGGGAGCGGTGTGACGAACCCCAGCGACAAGCTGCCGGCCGACGTGCTGCTGCTGACCAGCGTGCTGGAGAAGCTGCGCACGCACGACGGCCTGACTGTGGCCAGGCTCAGCGCCGGCCGCACCGGGATCGCGGCGCCGCTGCTCGAGCTGGCCGCGACCAGACAGCTGGCGAGCGCGCACGACCTCGATCCGGCGGCCGCTGCCTTCGACCTGGTCACCAGCTGTGTCCGCGACGACCTGCACGGCAGCAAACAACTCGTCGCCGACACCATCCTCGCGCTCGGCCTGTACGCCGACCTGTACCGCCGAGCCGGTCTTGACGAGCGCATCACCCGCGGTCTCTACAGCACCTCGCTCGGCCGCAGACGCGAGACCCTGCTGAACAACTGGCACCGCCTGCACGAATCCCTCGGGCACCGGGCCGGTGAAGCGCCGAGCGATCGTGCACTCCGCGGTACGACGGAACCCGCCGTACTGCGTGAGCTGGCGAACCAGCTGATCCGGCGCGACGTCTACTCGACCGACTCGCCGTCAACAGGACGGGTGATCGTGGTCGGCGGCGCGGTGATGGACGCGACCTTCCGGACCAAGGCGCTGCCGGAGCCGGAGACGTCGACCGAGGCGTTCGACTTCTACCTCTCCCCCGGCGGCAAGGGCCTCACTCAGGCGGTCGCGGCCGTCCGCCTCGGCCTGCAGACCTCGTTGATCGCCGCGGTCACCGACGACCCGTTCGGGACCGAGATCCTGCAGTACTTGCGCGACGAAGGTGTGGACACCTCACTGGTGAAGCGCGTTCGTGGCCGGCGGACGCCGTTCACCGGAGTCTTCGAGAAGGAGCTCGGCGACAGCATCGCTGTGAACTGGCGCAACCAGAGCGAGGTCTACCTGTCCACCGAGGACCTGGACGAACGGGCCGCCCAGATCGCCGGCTGCGACGCGCTATTGATGACGTTCGAGGTACCGCGCGAAACGATGCAGCACACGCTCGCGTTGGCCCACCGCTCGCCGGCCACCCGGCCGGTCGTGATCGTCACGCCCGGCCAGCCGTACGTCGGCGAACGGCTCTCGCCGGACACCTTCGCGCGCATCGACTACCTGGTCGCGCATGCCTGGGAGCTCGGCCATTTGGTTGCCGAAGGCACCGGTCCGTTCGACCCCGGTTCGGTCGCCCGGGACCTGGTCGCCGCCGGGGTCGGACACTTGTGCCTGCTGGTGAACGGCGGCTGCACGATCTATTCGGATCCCTCGGGCGACGTTCTCAGCGTGCCGACGATCCCGTCGATCTTCAAGGAGTCAGCGGCTGCCCGGGACGCGTTCTGTACGGCGCTCGCGGCCCGGCTGCTCGACAACCACGGCAAGTTCTCCGCGCAGGTCGCGTTGTGGGCGGCCGCGTCGATGTCCTGTGCGGTGGCCGGGTTCCCGCTGTCGGATTCGATGCCCGACCGCGCCCGGATCGAGGGGCTGCTGGCGCGCTCGCCGTTCGGCCTCACCGGCCAGTTGTAGCCGCCGGCTGCCAATTGGCAGCACCTTGACAGCCAGTTGCCGTGACCTTGACTGAGCGGCATGGTCACCCGAGCGCGCCCATCTCGCCGACCCGTCATCACGACTGATGCTGCAGATCTCACTCTCACCGAACTGCTGCCGATGCTCGCGAACCGCACCCTCTCCGCGCGGGAACTGCTCGCCGACTGCCTCCGGCGGATCTACCTGGCCGAGCCGTCCATCCAAGCCTTCGTCACGCAGACCCCCGACCTGGCGGCAGCGGCCGCGGACCGCGCCGACCGCGCGCGGGCTGCGGGGACCGCGGTCGGCGCGCTGGCCGGCGTACCGGTGGCGTTGAAGGATGTCTTCCGCACCAAAGGGGTGCGGACCACCGCGGGCAGTCAGGTGCTGGCGACCTATGTTCCGCAGGAGAATTCGGCCGCCTGGGGCTGGCTCGAGGCGGCCGGCGCGGGCTTGCTCGGGAAGACGACGACGCATGAGTTCGCCTACGGGACGACGTCCGGTCCCACCGCCAACCCGTGGGACCTGCGACGGTCGCCGGGCGGCTCGTCCGGTGGCTCTGCGGCTGCGGTCGCCGGCCGCATGGTTCCGATCGCACTCGGAACCGACACCGGTGGTTCGCTCCGGATCCCGGCCGCCGCGTGCGGTGTCAGCACCCTCCGCAGTCCCCGCGGCCGGATTCCCTTGTACGGCGTGATCCCGCTCAGCCCGAGCTTCGACGTGGCCGGGCCGATGGCACGTCGCATGCTCGACATCTCGCTGCTGATGCGCGTGCCCGCCGGGCCGGCTGCGGTACCGGCGTACCCGCTCGACGCTCCGCAGGACCTGAGCGGTGTGCGGATCGGACTGCCCACCGCGATGTCGTGGGAGCCGGTCGACGACCAGATCGCCACTGTCTGCCGTCGAGCCCTCGATCTACTGGTCGCCCGCGGCGCAGAGCTCGTCAAGATCGGCCACCCGCCGAACACCGAGGCGGTGCTGGCGAAATCCACCGGTGTCTTCGACACCGTCACTGGGCACGAAGCCCGTCAGGTCCACGACGCGCTGATCACCGACAGCCACCTGTACACCCCGCAGGTGCTTGAGCGAGTCCGCAGCGGTGAGCAGGTCAGTCCGGAGCGGTACGCCGAAGCCTTGGTGTTGCGTGCGCGGTGGGAGTCGGACTGGCGGACGATCATCGCGACCCATCGGCTGGATGCCATCGCCCATCCGACACTCGACGCGGCACCCCCGCTGCTCGACGGCACCAGGCCGCCGGAAGGCCCAGCGCTCCGCCAGTCGTTGCCCTGGTCGATTGCGGACTTTGCGGCGCTCAGTGTGCCGGCCGGGTTCGACCATCGGGGCCTGCCGGTCGGTCTGTCCCTGGCTGGTCTCCCCGAACGTGAGGCCGAGCTGGTCGGCCTCGGAGTCGTCATCGACGAGGAACTTGAGCTCTGGCGGTCCGGGCCGCCGCTTATGCGGTGAGCGGGTTCGGGATGTTCAGGTAGACGGTGGAGAGATTCGCCTGACAGGGCAGGGTGTCTGCGGTCAGCCAGCGGCGCGCAAGACGATCACCGTCCGGCCCCGCGGCTTGCAGGAGCGGTAGGGCCAGGATGAGCCGGTCGCGCACCACATCGAGCAGTTCTGCTTCGTCGGCAACGCCATCGGCCGCCAGACAGCCCACAACCGCCAGCGCCTGGTTGTAGAGCAGGCTGCAGGTGAGGCGGTCGTCGACTGTGCTGTCGTCGACCACAGCCAGTGCTGAGTCGCGCAGACCGGTCACAGCGAGCAGACCACGCAGGTACGACGACGCGAGGTAGTAGCCCTGGTTGTCGCGGTAGGCGCCACCCTTGATGCGGCCGAGGCCGTCCAAGCGGACCAGGGTGTTCTGCTGATGCGCTTCGAGGCCGATGCCAGTTTCGGCGTACAGATGAAGCATGGGGATCAAGACGTTGTCGATGTACGACGCCACCCAGCCGGTCGGATCGTCGGCGGCGAATTCGCTGAGTCGACTGATGCGGTCTGGACGGGGTGCGACCAGTCCGGCCAAACATGCATAACTGTTGACGTCACTCGGCACTTCTCGGACAGCAACGTCCAGTCCGGTCAACGTGGGTCCACCCTCGTCAAGAGCGATCCATGCTGGATCCCGCACGATCGTGAACCGCGGATGGGCGGTCGCCGTACCGGCGTTGTAGGCCGCATCGAGCAACCGATAGACCTCGAGGCCGCGGCGGAGCTCGGTCGGGGTCGACTCACGGCGTGAGTTCGCGATGCGAAGGCCGAGGGACAGCTTCAGCATCACCGGCAGATCCGGGTGGTACAGAGTGCGCATGCTGGAGGTCGGGTACCACTGCGCGCCGTGCGGGCCGAGCTCTTTCACGCGGCCTTCCCCGAGCAACTTGGCGACCCGTGGCCGTTGCCGCAGTGCCGCCGCCTGCCACGGGTGAGCCGGGATCAGCACCCGGCCCGCCGACGGAGTGATACCGGCCAGCGCGCCCATCAGCTGCACAGCGTCCAGTCCCTGCAGCGAGGGCGCGCCGGCCACCTGGTCCGAGGACACCAACTCGGTGTCGGCCTCGAACCAGTGCACCGCGAAACGGCCACCGAGCTCCGGCGAGTACCTCGCCAGCTCGGCACCGCTCAATCCGTCCCGGCTCTTGGGTGCCGGGTGGTTCAGTTGACCGAACAGCAACGCCTGCTCGATCTCCAGGAAGCGGCCCGGACCACGGTCGGCCCCACCCGCGTCGACGAAGTACGCGACGTTGCGCACCGACTCCGCCGTACGGGCTGCCAGGTCGTCGACCTCGGCCGGATCCGTGCCGGCCGACAGCAGCCGCACCAGCTCCTCGGGTGCCGGCGGGACGCCGTCCACCAGGATCTCGGTGAACTGGTGCCAGCCGCTGCGCGAGGCATGCTCGACGCGGGCCGTGACCGTCGATGCGCCGACGGCCAGCCGCAGTACGCCGGTGGTCACCGGTACCGCAGCCTCCCGCGTGTAGCACCGCAGAATCGCGTTCAGATGCGCCGCGACGGCCGTCTCGGTCGAGCTCACGCTCACTCTCCTGAAGTAAGGCAACGCTTACTTAGGTGAGCCTAACTTCAATCGGCTCGGGTGACCAGCCGACTCCGCGTGGTCATCGTCACTCGCCGTACGGCGTCCTGGTCAGCACGAAGGTGGCCAGGTTCAGATGGTCGACTCCACCGGCCGCGCGGACAACCCGCAGCCGCTCCCCCGCGAAGTACCCGTCCCGCCCTTGAAAGAGATCAGGACCCAACGGCGTGAAGCGACAGCTCATCGCGCCCGACAACTGCAGCACCCCGCCGCTGACCGCGATCGTGAGTGGCGTGTTTCCCCAGTACCAGTGGCCGAGCAGATCGTTGCCCTGCTCAAGCTGCGGCTCCGGCAACCACTCGCGCGCGAGCACCGGCTCATGGCGAACCAGCGTGCTGATCAGCTCCGGCGCCAGCGACGCGACCTTCCCGTACGTCGCATTCCCCAACGTGACCGCGCCGATTCGACGCACTCGATCGATGAACAGCCCAGCCAGGAAGCCCGGCATCGATCCGGTGTGCCCGATCAGCAGATAGGGGTCCTCGGCAATCAACCGCAGCCCGAGCCCGTACGACGCAGTCAGCGCCTCGCGCGGATCCGCAGCCGCCGGCGCAGCCATCTCGTCAACGGTGTCGCGATTGAGCACCTCGCCAACCGGGTCGATCCAGAAGTTCGCGTACTTCGCCAGGTCCTCGACCGTGCTCCACAATTGCCCGGCCGGCGCCATAGCGCCCGAGTCATAAGCCGGTTCCTCGATCAGCTGCCCACTGAACGGATGCACCGAGTACCCCTGCGCAGCCGCGCCGAACGGGAAGTACGACGTACGGCGCATCTCCAGCGGGTCGAGGATCCGCCGCTGCACCTGGTCCAGCCAGGACTCGCCGCGCACCCGCGCCACGATCTCGGCCAGCACCGCGTAGCCAAGGTTCGAGTAGTGATGCCGCCGATCAGCCGGACCGACCGCATGCGACTCGTCCATGGCCGCAACCAACTCGTCGAACGAGACGCCCGGATTGCGCTCCCACCAAGGCCCTTCGGGCTCGGCGTTCATCCCGCCACTGTGCGCAAGCAGGTGCCGCACAGTGCGGTCGCCGAACGCGATCACCGGCAGATACTTGCCCACGGCATCATTCAGCGCGAGCAACCCTTCGTCGCGGCACTGCATCACCAGCACAGCCGTCAGCGTCTTGGTGATCGAGCCGATCCGGTACTGCACATCCGGCCCCGGCCCCAGCCCAGCAGCATCGGCGAACCGGCCACGCGCACCGGTCCAGACCAGCTCGCCATCCCGCACCACACCGGCAGCCACCGATGGCACTCTGGTCTCGCTCTGCGCGACTGCGATCCCGGCGGTCAGGGCGGCGGCGGTGTCTGCACGTACGTCGGTCACCCGGACAGGGTAATGCCCGCGCGGGGTATGCCCGTTGGGGTTGTGGAATGTGCTCGCAGGCCTGACCCGGCGACGGGGTGATCACGGTGTGCGGTCGGCTTTACTCGTCGGGGAGGTGAACGCCAGGTGGCCGCAGAACAAGTCGCTCCGGAGGCGCTTCGGGTGGTACTCGCCGACGCGCATCCGGTGATCCGCAGCGGCCTGCGCGCCGTCCTCCAGGCCATCCCCGACGTCGCCGTCGCCGCGGAGGCAGAGTCGTACGGCGACACCGTGCGCGCGGTCCTGATGTATCGCCCGGACGTCGTCGTCCTGGACCTCGACCTCGGTCGGCGCACCGTCACCGAGATTCTCCGCTCCGCTCCGCACACCCGGATCCTGATCTTCACGATGAGCGATGCGGACGAGTCGATCGTCTCGGCACTTCAGGCGGGCGCACTGGGCTACGTGCTCAAGGACGCTCCGCACGACAGCATCCTGCGCGCGATCCGCGGTGTCGCGGCTGGTGAGGCCGTCCTGGGCCCCACCGTCGCCCGGCGACTCAGCGGACTGGTCGGCTGCGCGGTCCGGGACACCGGTCAGCTGTCCGGCCTCACCGGCCGCGAGCGCGACGTACTGGCTCTGATCACGGAGAACCTGCCGAACTCCGCGATCGCGCAGCGCCTCGGCCTGGCCCCGAAAACGATCAGCAACCACCTCTCGGCGATCTTCGCCAAGCTGGGCGTCAGTTCGCGGGCCGAAGCAGCCGCTCGGGCTCGGCACGAGGGTCTGGGCTGAGGTAGGCCGACGCCTGCAGTTCGTACAGCCCGGCGTACACGCCACCCCGTGCCAGCAGCTCGGTGTGACTCCCCTGCTCGACGATCCGCCCGTGCTCCAGTACGACGATCAGGTCGGCGTACCGGACGTTGACGAGGCGGTGCGTGATCAGGATCTTGGTCCGCCCGGTGCCGATCCGCCGCAGCGAGTCGAACGCGGCCTGCTCGGCGCGGGCGTCCATGGCCGCCGTCGGTTCGTCGGCGACCAGGATCGGCGCGTCGCGGTACAGCCCGCGGGCCAGACCGATCCGCTGCCACTGACCGCCGGACAGGTCACGACCGGCCTTGAACTCCCGGGACAGCACGGTGTCGCCGCCGGCCGGCAGCTCGGCGATCACCTCGTCGGCTCCTGACCCAGCGAGCGCCTGGTCCAGGTCGTTCGGTGATTCCAGCCGGCCGATACGGATGTTGTCGTACGCCGACATCGGCCAGCGGGCGGGGTCTTGCGCGACGATCGCGATCCGGTCGTGCACGGTGTGCGCGTCGACTGTTGCGAGGTCGATGCCGTTCCAGCACACCCGTCCCTCATTGGGCGCGTAGAGGCCGGTGAGCAGTTTGGCCAGGGTTGTCTTGCCAGAGCCGTTCTCACCGACCAGTGCGACGGTCTGGCCCTTGCGGATGACCAGATTGAGGTCGCGCAGCGCCGGCTCCGGCTGACCGGGGTAGGTGAAGCTGACCGCCTCAAGACTGATCCGCCGCGGGTCGCTGGGTGCGGTCTTGCCGGTCACCGGGGTGGTGTGGCGGCGAGTCTGCTCGAGCAGGGTCGTGTACAGCTCGATGTACAACGAGTTCTCGTAGATCTGCGTGACTCCGGCCATCGAGTTCGACAGTGCGGTCCCAGCGAGGCGCATCGCCATCACAGCGGTTCCAGCGAGTGCGAGTGGCAGCCAGTCGGCGTACAGCATCAAACCGAGCACGCCGAAGCCGATCGCCGTACCGAGACCAGCCACTGCCCGTCCGACCAGATTGACTCCGGACTTCGCCATCTCGACGCGCTGCGCCTCCTTGGTGAGGCGCGTGCTGATCCGGAGGTACTCGGCCAAGAGGGCAGGGCCTGCCGTGCACGCCCGCATCTCGGCCGCGGTCGCCCGACCGGTGAGCAGTCCGCTGGCAATCGACTGACGGCGACGCAACGAGACCATTCGCAGAAACGAGTAGTACTGCAGCTGCACTGCGCGTGCGGACGCCAGCATCTCCGGTACGACGGCGAACAGGACCAGCGGCGCCAGCAGGGGGTGTAGCAGGCCGGCTGTCACCACCGCTGCCACCAACTGGATCATCGACTTGGCCAGATCGGCGACACCGCGAACGCTGATCTCGATACTGCGGACTCCGCGCTCCTGCCCCTGCCGCAGCAGGTCGACGTACTCGCTGTCCTCGAACGCGATCAGCGAGACATCAGCAACCGCCCTGTGCAGCTCATGCTGCGCCGCCTGCTCGATCCGCGGCCGCAACGCCGACTGGGCCGCACCGCCCAACGCATCCAAGATCGCTCGGCCCGAGAGGAGTGCGACCAGTTGGGCGACCGCAGGCAGCGCAGCAACGAGCCGGTCGGGTGTGGGACCACCTGCCAGCAACGCAGTCAGTACGTCGGCTGTGGCGAGCAATCCGAATGCTGCCACGCAACCGGCCGCCAACTGGAGCACCACCACGGCCAGTGTCAGTCGACGCGAGGTGCGCCACGCCAGCGAGCTCACCAGCGTGACCGCACCTGGCAGCGAGCGCAGTGCGGTGCGCAGACCGCTCCCCGCTGCCTGCTGGCCGATCTGCAGCCAGTCCGGTGCGGTCACCTCGTCGACGCCGACCAGCGGTCGAGTCACCGCTGCCGCCACGGCGCCCGGTCCAGACTCTCCCGCGTGCGCACCAACAGCCCACGCACTCGCTGCTCCGGCGGATGACCGCACCCCAGCAGCCGGTTGCAATGCATGTGCACGTAGCTCTGCGCCAGCACGTCCTTGCTCACGTCAGCGTCTGCCAGGCGCGGGGTGATGCTCGCGATCCGCTCTGACCAGGTTTTGATTGCTGGCCGCGCTGACGCGGGCAACCAGTCCGGGTCACCGAGCACAGCCCGCAAGGCGTTCTGCTCCTTCCGGAACTCGTCGGCGGTCGCCTTGCGATCCTCAACGCCGCTTCGGCACAACGCCTCGCGTTCAGCCACGTCATAGCCGAGTGCGGCGAGCAGAGCGTCCACCGTGTAGACGCCGAGCAACGACATGTCGAGCGTCCGCCGTTGTCGCAGCAGCTCGGCCACCAGCTCGCTGTCCGCATCGAACAGCTGCTCAGCCAGCTCCATCCCGACCGGACCGCCGTACCGCTCGACCTCCTGGTCGTACGTGTCCAGCCCGAACCGCTTGCAGTACCCGTCTTCCACCAGCTGCGCGCCCCACTGCAAGACGCCCAGTGCATCCGGCTGACCGCGCCACCGAACCCGCAGGTGCGGGTCCGGATCGACGTACCGCATGAAGAACCACGACTCTGCCCCGAAGTCCTGTAGCGCATGCGCGATCAGATCGTCCTCGTACGCCGGAACGTGGTACAACTTCGCGAACAACCAATCGCTCCCCGGCGGGTGCAACCGCCGTACGGTCTCAGAACGGCGTACCGGCGACCGGCGGCGCGCTGGTTGCACCACTGGCTTGTCGAGCACCAGCGGCACCACCAGCTCGCTGAAGTAGTTGCCGTCCGGCCCAGTGACCCAGGCATCACCTGGTGCGGGCAGCGCCTCGTGCAACACGGCTTGCTCACGGACCTGATCCTGCAATTGCTCGACGTGCGTCGGGTTGTCGAGGTCGAGCAGCAACCGATTGTCGGAGACAGCCAGGTACACGTAGCGCGGAGGCTGCCAGCGTTCTCGCCAGGCCGCGAAGTCGGTCAGGTCCGCGGGCTCCACTCGCCACATCGCGGGCGACAGAACCAGTCGGCCGCGCTGCACCCGCGGGAGAAACGCGAAGTCGGCCGCAGCTCCCCAGTTGAAGCTCAGGCCCACCAGCCGGCCATCGTGGAAGACCTGCTCCAGGAAACGCACGATCTCCGGTGCGCCGACGGTGTTCAGCATGTGCCCGGCGCACGGAACGACCTCGCGACCATCAGCTGCCCAGCGCAGGACGAACCGGCCGCCGCTGAGGCCGACGACCAGCTCGTCCGGCGGCAACTGGTGTTCGCCAGGTGTGGTCGTGAGGGCGATCTCGCGTTCGCGGACCAGCGGACGGATGCTGACGTTGGCCGACCGGACGTGGCGCGCGAGGTAGCTCACCTCGGCACGCAGCACCTCCGGGTTCACGGCAGCCTCGGCGGCGGCCGCTGCCTGCAGGGGCTCCACCCCGACCAGATCGGCGAACCGGCCCAGCACACGCCCGGCCGCGCCACCACCGACGTTCGGCCCGACCACCAAGCGGAAGTCACCGGCATCCACAGCGGCCGCGGAGCCGGCCACCACGAACACCGACAGATCGAGCGAATCGGGTGCCGGTCGCGAGCCCAGGGTGAGCTTCTCCAGGGTCGCGTCATCCAACTCCACCGCCGCGCGGCCGTCCTTCAGCGCATCGAGTGCGAGGTCGACCAGCGTCCGGTTGCGGCGCTTCTGCTCATCGGTCGGCTCGAGACGCTCGGGGCGCGGCGGTACGCCGAGACCTCGCTCCGGGTCGAGGAGCTCGAGCAGCGGCACCTCGCGGTCCCGGCCGTAGCGGTCCTCGAACAGGCTCCGGTAGCCGTCCAGGGAGGACACACCGGCAGCGGACGGCGACAGTCGTGCCAGCAGCTCGGCCAACCGGGCCGACTCCTCCGCCACCTCCCGGGTGACCCGGCCGGTGAGTGGGAGTGCCATGTCGGTCTGGAACTGCGTGGGCGAGTCCCGCAGGGTCTTCGCCTTCGCAACCAGCTTCGGGTACTGCGCGGCGGCCTGCTCAACGTCCAGCCCGTCCCACTCGGCGGCGTCGTCCAGCAGCTCGGCCAACGCGGCCGCCTCGGCCCGGGCGGCCGGCACAGTCGCTAGCCGGTCGACGACGTACTTGGCTGGGTCTGAGATCGTGACCGGCGGCCGCAGGTCGGTCAGTAGAACGGTCTGCTCCCAGAGCTGCTGCAGCAGGCCTTCCACCTTGTCGCGCGGTGCGCCGTTCGCAACGAGTGCGCCGACCAGGTCGTCGTACGGGACAGGTGTGCGGGCGGCTTCGAGAGCAGCGCGCACGACTGGAGTGGCCCGGAGGTTCACTGCGCGGCCGGCTTCGGCGGGGTCAGTCAGGACAGCGCGCTCGGAAAGGAACAGCCGGTCCGCGTGGAAGCTGGCAGCCGGGTTGGTGTACCAGCGCAACCCGGCCCGGACATCCGGCTTCTGCTCGAGCTCGGCGATCAGCTCGAGCAGCCAGCCCATGTCCGGCCGCGTCCTGGCCCGTGCTGGGTCGGTGGTCAGCGCCAGGTCTGTCGTGTCACCCCACTGCGCGACCGCGACTCCTGCGAACGTCCCGTACGGCGTGGGTCGCGTCGACATCCGGATCAGATAGCGCTGGAGGCTACTGCGCATCCGCCGCAACGCTTTCTCGGTGTTGGGTGGTTTGCCTAGCGCGCGTGACAGGTCACCGGCCCCGACTGCCAGCGCACGCTGGATGCGCGGATCCGCGGGCAGTTCGGTACCCGGCGCAACCGCCGTCGGCGGGTCAAGGAACGCCTCGACCGGTAGTAGCGGCGTACGCACCATGACCCAGTCCAACGGCCGAAACATGCGGCTCCCCCTCAGCTCAGCAGCAATACGTGATCCCAGGCCGGCTCAACCGGCGTACTGGCCGCCAGCAACGCCAGTGCGGTGCCGGCTGCTCCATCCAGCAGTCCTGCGTGCTCGCGCAGCTCACCGGTCGACTTGCGCGAGTAGTAGCCGGTCGCCAGCTCCGGCCGGTACAGGTCGAGCAGCCGCTCGGTTAGCTCGGTGGCCGCCTCGGTGAACAGCGGCTCCCCGGTGTCGTTGGCGAACCGCAGTGTGATCTGCAGCAGACCGGAGACCCCGTGACACAGACCAGGTGACTGCCCGGTCAGCCGCGCCGACCACGGCCGGCGGTACAGCGCGGCCATCGCCTCGATCGCCAGCTCCCGCAGCTTGTCGTCACCGATCGCATTGCCCGCCAGCAGGAGCGTGTTCGCCACCCCTGGACTGCCGTAGCACCAAGCAGCCTGGGACGAGTCCGGCGATCCACCAGGTGTCAGACACGCAGGCCAGTTCGCACCCCACTCGTCGTCGAACCGCTGCGCGGCCAGCCACTCCGCAGTCCGCGCGATCGCCTCTGCGTGCCGAGGTACGACGTACCCCTGCGAGTAGGCCACCGACAGGACCGCCAGCGGTCCGGGGATGCCGTGGGCGAGCCCAAGGTTGTAGACGCCGCCTTGGTACCACTCCGCGATGGCAGTGTCCTTGCGAAGCGCCTCCGGTGGGGTGAACCAGTTCGGATCGTCCGGCCCCGAGTCGCACAGCGCGACCAGGCCAGCCAGCTGAGGCCGCTCTCGCGACAACAGATAGCGGTCGAGGCCGGCCAGACCGCAGATCGCGTCGAAGTCCTCGTACGGCTGGCGGGCGGGCTTCTTGACGAACCGCTCCGACAGTTCCGACGTCGCCTGCGCGACCTGCTCGTCCAGCGTCGCGAGCAAACCGCCGTACCGGCTGCCCTCCCGCGACAGGTAGGTGGCCGCAGCCGCGAGCCCGCTGGTCCCGACAAACAGGCCGGGGTGATTCCGCCCGTTGGTCTCGGTACCGCGAACCGCGTCCGTGAGCGCCGCGTGCGCGTGCTGGTCCCAGCCCTCGCCGGGAGCGATCCGATCCAGCTGCCCGAACAGAAACGCCGTACCCGCCGAGCCATCCAGCCCCGGCTCCCGCTCGCTCCGCCCCCGCAACCGCTCAGCCACCTCGAAGGCACGCGCGGTTGCCGCCGCCCGCAACTCCGCACTCAGCACCGGCTGCCAGCCGGTGCTGGTTGCTGTAGGCATCGGCACTCAGTCGCAGTACTTCGAGGTCGTGCAGTTGAGCGGGATGGTCGGCGGCGGGTACTTCTCGGCGCTCAGCTGCTCAGGCTCCTGCAGCCGGATGTCGAGCTCGAACTCATCGATAGTTGCTGTCGGCATCTTTCTCCCCTTCATCGGTTTCGTCCATGATCCGAGCGCCCGCCCCGGGACACCAGTGCGATACCCCGGGACTGCGCCTTCGGCAGCCGGATGCTGCCTCTTTCGTTTCAGCAGACTTGCGTCGTCGTCTGGCAATTGATCGGGCAGGAGTCGGTGCAGCAAACCTGCTCCGAGTCCGGCCGGGTCCCGGACAGCATCGGCTGGTCGATCCGCGGCCGCCAGGCCGGTGCGAGCTTGATGTCCAGGTCGAACTCGTCAAGAGTTGCGGTAGGCATGTTTCCTCCGAATCAGCAGTCGACGGACGGCTTGCACTCGATCGGGCAGCTGTGGCTGCAGCACGGCTCCGACCACGGCCGGCTGGTCGCCATCATCGGCGTACCGATCCGCTGCGAATCGATCACCTCGAGCCGGATGTCAAGATCGAACTCGTCAAGCGTTGCGGTAGACATGCCGGCCTACAGGGTCGTGCAGCAGTAGTCGGTGCAGCAGACGCCTTCGGTCGATGCCCGGCCACTGGTGCGCACCGTCGCGGCTTCGATCTCGATGAAGTCGACGGGCCCGAGCTGGATGTCGAGATCGAACTCGTCGACAAGTGTTGTGTTCACCGGTTCCTCCTGATGGTTCGGCTAGTCGGTCGTCGTACAGCAGTTGTCCGTGCAGCAGTAGTCCCAGCTCCCGACACGCGTGACCGGCGGCCGGGTCGCCGCTTCGGGAAAGCCGTCGGCGTCGTACGGCCCGAGCCGGATGTCGAGATCGAACTCGTCGGGGGTCATGATCGGCATGGTGTCCCCTTCTCAGCAGCAGCCGTCAGTGCAACAGATACGCGGCTCGCTGGCCGCTGCCGACGTCACGCAGCTCGGTTCCGCCGTCCGCTGCAGGGTGACGGAGCCCGTGTCGACGGGCCCGAGGTGGATGTCGAGATCGAACTCGTCGATGGTGGCTGTCGGCACGTTGGTCCTCCCGGTGGATGAACTGTTCTGCGCTTCAGCCTGCGGGCCTTCGGTCCCGGGACGACAGAGACGACGGCCGGGAACGGCCGGGACAATTTCCCGGTCGTTCCCGGAGTGCCCGAACGGGCTTCAGTTGGGGCAGCAGTTGTCCGTGCAGCACGGGGCTCCGGTGCTCGGACGGCTGGTGAACGACGTCACGAACACGGCGGCGCCGTGCACGTCCTGCGGCGTGAGCCGGATATCCAGATCGAACTCGTCACTCGTTACGTTCGGCACAGTTCCTCCTGATGGGGTTCAGCCGGGGCAGCAGAAGTCGGTGCAGCACGGGCCTCCGCCGGTCGGTCGCGTGGTGTGTACTGTCACCGGATCCTTGACTTCGTGCGCCCTCCGTTCGGTCAGGCGGATGTCGAGGTCGAACTCGTCGATGCCGATGGGCATGGTTGTACTCCTTCGGTTGTGGGTTCAGCCGCAGCAGTTGTCGGTGCAGCAGACGGCTTCGGTGGTCCACGGGCTGCTGGTGTACCCGGTCGCAGCGTCCGTGCCGCCGGTCTCGACGAGCGCCGAGAGCCGGATGTCGAGGTCGTAGTCGTTCGTGGTTGTCTTCATGCACCGAGGGTTGGGTGGGCGCCTGTCAATTGCGTGACATAGACGTTTCAAGGCCGCCTGCTGGGGTCAGCAGACGGCCTTGGGAGAGGGTGTTGCGAAGGGGTTACTCGAAGGACTCCGGGGACGGGCAGGAGCAGATCAGGTTGCGGTCGCCGTAGGCGCCGTCGATGCGGCGGACGGGGGGCCAGTACTTCGAGGCTCGGTCGACCGACTGCGGGAAGGCGGCCTCTTCGCGGGTGTAGGCGTGTTCCCACTTGTCGTTGATCACCGAGGCTGCCGTGTGCGGGGCGTTGACCAGCGGGTTGTCGTCGGCCGGCCATTCGTTGGCGGCTACTCGGTCGATCTCGTGGCGGATGGCGATCATCGCGTCGCAGAAGCGGTCGAGCTCGACGAGGTCTTCGGATTCGGTGGGCTCGACCATCAGGGTGCCGGCGACCGGGAAGGACATGGTCGGGGCGTGGAAGCCGTAGTCGACCAGGCGCTTGGCGACGTCGTCGACGGTGATGCCGGTTTCCTTGGTCATCGGGCGCAGGTCGAGGATGCACTCGTGGGCAACCAGACCGTTCTCGCCGGTGTAGAGGACCGGGAAGGCGCCCTCGAGGCGCTTGGCGACGTAGTTCGCGGTCAGTACGGCGGCCTTCGTGGCCGCGGTCAGGCCTTCGCCGCCCATCATCCGGATGTAGGCCCACGAGATCGCCAGCACACCGGCCGAGCCGAACGGCGCCGCGCTGATCGGACCGACACCGGACTCGGGCCCGGCCTGGTCGAGGAGCGGGTGGTTCGGCAGGTACGGCGCGAGGTGCGCGGCGACTGCGACCGGGCCGACGCCCGGGCCGCCACCGCCGTGCGGGATGCAGAAGGTCTTGTGCAGGTTCAGGTGACTGACATCGCCGCCGAACTGGCCGGGCTTCGCGAGACCCAGCAGCGCGTTCAGGTTCGCACCGTCGACGTACACCTGACCGCCGGCCTCGTGCACGATCCGGCAGACCTCGGTGACGCTCTCCTCGTACACCCCGTGGGTGGACGGGTAGGTGATCATGATCGCGGCCAGCTTCTCGGCGTGCTCGGAAGCCTTGGCCCGCAGGTCGTCCAGGTCGATCGTGCCGTCATCGTTGCCCTTGACAACAACAACCTTCATCCCGGCCATCACGGCCGACGCCGCGTTGGTGCCGTGCGCGGACGCGGGGATCAGGCAGACGTTGCGGTCTTCGTTGCCCTGGGCCCGGTGGTAGCCGCGGATCGCCAGCAGTCCGGCGAGCTCACCCTGCGAACCCGCGTTCGGCTGGATGGACACCTTCGCGTACCCGGTGACCTCGGCCAGCCAGCGCTCCAGCTGACCGATCAGCTTCACGTACCCGGCGGCGTCCTCGATCGGCGCCAGCGGGTGCATATCGGCGAACTCGGGCCAGGTGACCGCCTCCATCTCGGTGGTCGCGTTCAGCTTCATCGTGCACGAGCCGAGCGGGATCATGCCGCGGTCGAGCGCGTAGTCCTTGTCGGACAGCTTGCGCAGGTAGCGCAGCATCGACGTCTCGGACTTGTGCGTGTTGAAGACCGGGTGCGTCAGGTACTCCGACGTCCGCGGTACGGCGATCTCGGGCGCGGCCAGCGTGTCGTCGTACTGGACGCCGAAGGACTGGCAGACCCGGGTCAGCGCGGCGACATCGGTCTTCTCGTCGCACGAGATGCCGACGTGGTCGGCGTCGACCTGGCGCAGCCAGATGCCGTTCTGCCGGGCGGCGTCAACGACGTCCGCAGCGGCACCGGGGACACGCGCCAGCACGGTGTCGAAGAAGTCGCCGTGCACGACCTCGACACCACCGGCACGCAGCGACGCGGCCAGCTTGCCCGCGAAACCGTGCACGCGACCGGCGATCGCCTGCAGCCCATCCGGTCCGTGGTAGACGGCGTACATGGACGCAACGACGGCCAGCAGGACCTGCGCCGTACAGATGTTGGAGGTCGCCTTCTCGCGACGGATGTGCTGCTCACGCGTCTGCAGCGCGAGCCGGTACGCCGGGGCACCGTCGGCGTCGACCGAGACACCGACCAGCCGACCGGGCAGCGACCGCTCGAGACCGGCGCGGACCGACATGAAGCCGGCGTGCGGACCGCCGTAGAAGAGCGGTACGCCGAAGCGCTGCGAAGAGCCGATGACGATGTCGGCGCCGGCCTCCCCCGGTGCCTCGAGCAACGTCAGGGCGAGCAGGTCGGAAGCGACCGCGACCAGCGTCTCGCGCTCGTGTGCGGCGGCGATCAGCGGCTTGAGGTCACGGACAGCGCCGCCGGAACCCGGGTACTGCACCAGGAAGCCGAAGAAGTCGCCCTCGGGCAGACCGTCGATGGTGTCGGCGACGACGACCTCGATGCCGAGTGCCTCGGCGCGGGTCTCGACGACCGCGATCGTCTGTGCGAAGCAGTCGGAGTCGACCAGGAAGCGGTTCGACTTGCTCTTGCGGTTGGAGCGGTGCGCGAGCGTCATCGCCTCGGCGGCCGCGGTGCCCTCGTCGAGCAGCGACGCGTTGGCGGTCGGGAGACCGGTCAGGTCCGAGACGACGGTCTGGAAGTTCAGGAGCGCCTCGAGCCGGCCCTGCGAGATCTCCGGCTGGTACGGCGTGTAGGCCGTGTACCAGGCCGGGTTCTCGACCAGGCGGCGGACGATCACCGACGGCGTGAAGGTGCCGTAGTAGCCCTGCCCGATCATCGAGGTCGCGACGTTGTTGCGGGCCGCGAGCTGGCGCAACTCCGTCAGCGCGTCGACCTCGGAGGCCGGCTCCGGGAGGCGCAGCGGTTCGGTCGACCGGATCGAGGCCGGTACGGCGGCATCCGCGAGCGCGTCGACGTCGGCGTACCCGAGCAGTTCGACCATCCGCGCGACCTCGTCGGGGCGGGGCCCGATGTGCCGGTCGGCGAAGATTGCAGAGATTTCGGTCATCGAAAGAGGCTCCGTTGCTTGCAGTAGCTTCCGGGTGGCCTCCCCCTCTGTCACGCACGAGTGCACGCTTCAGAGTTGCCTGACGCACCCGGTCCATGGGCCTGAGAGGTTCCGGGGAGGAATTGCCCCTTCGGCGCCCGGTGTGAACGGGTCTCTCCCGAGTGCGGTGAACAGCTACAGAGCAGAGTACCTCAGCCGGCTGCGCGGGCCCGGCGGCGGGCAGCCAGCTCGTCGCTGGCGTGGGACTCGTCCTCGCCCTCGCCGTGACCGTCGGCACGCTCGGTGGGCAGCTCGGACAGTGAACCCTCGACCTCGCGCCAGACACCGCCGAGGGCGATCCCGAAGACTCCCTGGCCACCGGCCAGTAGGTCGATGACCTCGTCCGGTGAGGTGCACATGTAGACCGACGCGCCGTCACTCATCAGCGTGATCTGGGTCAGGTCGTCGATCCCGCGCTTGCTCAGGTGGGCGATCGCGGTCCGGATCTGCTGCAGCGAGATCCCGGCGTCGAGCAGCCGCTTGATCACCTTCAGCAACAGAACGTCACGGAAACCGTACAACCGCTGGGTGCCGGAGCCGGTCGCCGGGCGCACCGACGGGGAGACCAGGCCGGTCCGCGCCCAGTAGTCGAGCTGGCGGTAGGTGATCCCGGCCGCGGCGCAGGCCGTCGGCCCACGGAACCCGACATCCTCCGGCATCGGCCGCAGATCGTCGTCGAACAGCAGACCCTGAACGCCGGCAGTGGCGGCCGCCTCGGCGCGTGCTTCGGACGTCGACTGCGCCGTCAGATCCGTGTCGCCGGTGCGTGTCACGCCTGAGCCTCCCTGGATACCGACTGGAACGAGCCATCTCCGTGGAGTAACAGTTCCCCACGACTCCTTCACGGTAAGCCGCCGACCTGGGAGGGTCAACGACAACCGCTCCGAGCGGCTAGCGTGTCGCGACTCCCAGACGAATCGTTACCTTCCCGGTCTTGAGGCTCAGCCTCCAGTCTTTGGGCTCAGCTCTTGTCGAAGTCTTCCGGGGTGACCTGGTCGAGGAACTCGCGGAAGCGCTCGACCTCCTCTTCCTCCTGCACCTCGTCGGCCTCGGTCTCACTCTCCGGGACCGGGATCCCGGCCTCGGCGAGGATCTCCTCGGTGCAGAACACCGGCGTACCGGTGCGCAGCGCGATCGCGATCGAGTCCGACGGGCGGGCCGAGATCTCGGTCTTGTCGTCGAAGACCAGGATCGCCTCGAACACCCCGTCGGTCAGGTTCACGATCCGGACCTGACTGAGCGTGTGCCCGAGCACCCGGATCGTCTCCGCGAACAGATCATGCGTCAGTGGCCGCGGTGGCTCCATCCCCTGCTGGGCGAAAGCGATCGCACTCGCCTCGGCCGCACCGATCCAGATCGGCAGGTACCGCTCGCCGCCGACCTCCCGGAGCAGCACGATGGGCTGACTCGAGGGCATCTCGACCCGGACTCCGACTACGTCGACTTCGCGCACACCTTCAGCCTACTCCGCGGTGGTCAGTGCGGCAGCCGGGATCTCACCAGTGCCGTGTGCAACCGCACAGTGAGGGCTGCCAACTCTTGGGTTTGGTCGGTACGGCGGGGGCCGGTGACCTGCTCGATCAGTCCTACCTCGCGGTCGGCCGCGGTGCGGAACGGGCGCAGGTGACGGGGTTCGATGCCGTACGTCGCCAGTTCGGCGGCGACTTGGGCGACGACGATCGCGTCGCCGCCGTAATGCTTGCCCTCGGCCACGATCAGGCCGTGACTCTCCAGCTCGGCGAGCAACGCCGTACTGACTCCGGCGGCTGCGCAGAGCTCCGCCTTGGTCAGCCGCAGGTCGGTGCCGGTGGCACCGAAGTCGTCGGCGGCCGGCCCGGAGGCCGGCGTACTGGGGGCGATCGGCGGTCCACCGGCCGCCGGGCGCAGACCGCGGTCGATCGCACCGAGGTGCTCCTTGATGACCTTCAGCGGCAGGTACTGGTCACGTTGCGCGGTCAGCACGTAGCGCAGCCGCTCCACATCACCCGCGCTGAACTTGCGGTAGCCCGACGCGGTGCGCGCCGGTGTCACCAGCCCCTCGGCCTCGAGGAACCTGATCTTGGAGATGGTGACATCGGTGAACTCGGCCTGCAGGATCTGCAGGACCTCGCCGATCGAGAGCTCAGGCTTGGCCACTGGCGTAGTAGACCAGCCGGTACTTGCCGATCTGGACCTCGTCACCGTTGTTCAGCTGGACCTCGTCGATCCGGTCCCGGTTCACGTAGGTCCCGTTCAGGCTGCCGACGTCGCGGACCTTGACGCCGTACGCGTCGCGGCGGAACTCGGCGTGCCGGCGGGACACCGTCACGTCGTCCAGGAAGATGTCGCTGTCCGGGTGCCGGCCCGCGGTCACCACGTCGACGTCGAGCAGGAACCGCGACCCCGCGTTCGGGCCGCGCTGCACGATCAGCAGCGCCGATCCGGCCGGCAGTGCACCGACCGCGGCCTGGTCGTCGGCCGACAGCGGCTCGCCCTGGTCGAAGCGCTCGGTCTCCGGCTCGGCGCTGATCGGCGTCAGCATCGCGGTGTCGGTGACACCCGGCGTCGGCGTCGCGGCGGCCGGCCGGTCCGCCCCAGGGAGCATGGCTCCGCACTGCGAGCAGAAGCGGCTGCCCTCGGAGTTCTCGTGCCCGCACTGGTTGCAGAACGGCATGCTGTGATCCTCCCGATCGCCGTTAGGCGACGTTGTGTCGTAGACCCCGTGGTTACAGTGTGGACCCGGACCCCAACCCTCGATCAGCGGTTGAGGTCCGGTAAACCTATCAGTGACGCCCTAGCTCGGGTCGAGCTGGCCCTGGTAGGTCTCGGCGTCCATCAGGGCGTCGACCTCGGCGTCGTCGTCGACCTCGATGTCGAGCAGCCAGCCCTCGCCGTACGGGTCGGTGTTGACCAGGTCGGGCTGGTCGGCCAGGGCCTCGTTGACGGCCCGCACGGTCCCGTTCACCGGGGCGAACAGGTCGCTGACGCTCTTGGTCGACTCGAGCTCGCCACAGGAGTCGCCGGCGCGCACCACGCTGCCGACCTCGGGGAGCTGGACGTACACGATGTCACCGAGCGCGTCCTGCGCGAAGTCGGTGATACCGACCCGCACCGGGCCCTCGCCGGCCTTCACCCACTCGTGCTCGGCCGTGTACTTCAGGTCTTCGGGGTACACCGTCGTTCCTCTTTCTCGAAGCCGGACTGGACGTTACTTTGACGGGCTTTGACTACTTGACTGTGCCTATTTGGATGGGCTGGGCGCCGGGCGAGCGTAGCGATGCTCTTCTTGCGCGTGCAAGGCAGTGATGGCGACGTTGGTCTCCTCGTTCACGTCCGCCGTACCGCCCACCTGGGGACCGGTCACCTCACTGACCAGCCCACCGGGAAAGTTGGAGGCCTCGGCCAGGCTGTGCGAGTCGCCGATCGCCTCGATCACGTACGGCGAGTTCACCTTGATCCCGTCGATCTTGATCCCGGGGGCGTCGTCGACGAAGTCGGTACTGGCCACCACCCGCACCGTCCCGTTGATCTGGATCGCCTCGGCACCGGCGTCGCGCAGCTCCTCGATCGCGTCCAGCAGGTTGCTGGACGTCATCTTGCCCTGCGGGTCGTTCAGGGTGATCCGCACCCCGGGCCCGTGCGCGGGCACCGTCCCCGCGAGGATCCCGAGCGCGCGGATCTGCGCCTCCGCCTGCTGCTTGGCCGTCTCCGCCTTGTCGGCACTGGACGACAGCGTGTTCTTCCGCTCCTCCAGCTCGGCGATCTCACCCTCGAGCCGCCGGGTGTTCTGCCCGAGGCCGTCGAGGATCGCGATCAGGTCCTCACGGCGCGCGTTCTGGTACCCGTCGTCGGCGCGATTGACGCGCACCTGGACGACCGCCGTACAGGCCACCAGCGCGAGGACGACCGCGACGATCGCCTGACCGCGCGACGGTTTGAACCCGGCCTTCAATCGCCGTACGGCGAGGTTCGGCGTCCGAGGCTTCTTCGGCATCGGCGTCGGCTCGACCGGATGCTCCGGCTCCGCCTCGACGGGTGGTTTGGGCGTAACCGGCGGATCGAACCGCGGCGGCTTCGCATGCTCAGCCCGCGGCCGCGGTGCCGGGTCGGCAGCCTGCCACGCATCCGCCTTCCGCTCACCCGCCGTACGCTCATCCGCCGTACGCTCATCCGCCGTACGCTCATTTGCGGCGCGCTCATCCGGCTTGCGCTCGGCTGCCGACTGCTCCTCGACCGTTCGCTCACTCGCCGGCTTCTCATCCGGCGTACCGTCCTTGCCCGGCTCACCAGCCTTGGTCGGCTCACCAGGTTTGGCGGGGGTGCCGTCTTGGCTCCACCAGCTGGCGATGACCGTGGGCTGGTCGTCGGGAGTGGGGTTCTCCGGGTCCGGCGTGTTCGGTTTGTCGTCACTCATGTCAGGCCCGGAAGATGTGGCGGCGGATCGCGGCCATGTTGGTGAAGATGCGGATGCCCAGGACGACGACCACGCCGGTCGACAGCTGTGAGCCGACGCCGAGCTGATCACCCAGGTAGACGATCAGCGCCGCGATCAGCACGTTGGAGACGAACGACACGACGAACACCTTGTCGTCGAAGATCCCGTCCAGGAACGCGCGCAGTGCGCCGAACACCGCGTCCAGCGCCGCGACCACCGCGATCGGCAGGTACGGCTGCGCCCACTCCGGGACGTCCGGGGCGACCAGCAGCCCGATCACCACGCCGATGACCAGTCCGAGTACGGCGATCATTTCGAGCCACCGACCTTCGCGTATCGCAGCGCGATGGTCGCATCCGCCGGCACCAGCAAGGAATCCTCCGTCGTGATCGTCATCCGGACATCGAAGTTGCTGACCAGGTACTGCACCCACTGGCCGCCCGAGCTCTGCGCGAACCGGGCCGGCAGCGTCCCGGTGTCGCCGATCGCCAGCACCGTGTACGGCGGGGTCAGCGAGCTGTAGTCGACAGTGATCGCACTGCCCGCACCGCGGATCGCGGTCATCGACGTGAGCCGGTGACCGTTCACCGAAACCGCCTCCGCGCCGGCCGTCCACAACCCGTTGACGAGCTGCTGGAGGTCGACGTCAAGCAGTCGGCCCTCCTTGTCCGCGTCCTTGGCGTCGTTGACGACGACCTTGAGGCCGGGACCGGTGACCGCGATCGCTCCGGTCTGCAGCTCTAGGTCGTCGAGCTTCTGCTGCAGCGCTACACCGTTGTCCGCGTTGGTCAGTCCCCCGGCCTGCAGCCGACGGACCTCGTCGGCCAGCCGGGACTGGTCAGTGCGCAGCCCAGTCAGCCGGGTGTCGGCCTGGTTGATCCGGGCGATCAGCTCCTTGCGCTGCTTCTCCGCCTCCGGCGCACTGCGGTAGTTCTGCGAGGCCGCGACCGCGAGCAGGAAGCCGAGCACCAGCGCCGCCACCGCGAGCATCACCCGGTGCCGCGACCGGACGGGCTTGCCGTCCTGCTGGGTCCGCGCGGCAACGGCGTACCCCTCGTCGATCGGGTGCGCCATCAGGTTGTTCAGCAGCGACATCGAGGCATCGACGCGGCGCTGCGGAGGAGGCTTGGTTGCGGGCTGGGTCACTGGCTACCTAGCCGTGTCGCTGATCGGTTTCACTGTTTGGATCAGGTGCCGCAGCTGCTCGAAGTAGAGCACGCCGGCCCAGTAGTAGAGCGCCGTCCCCCAGATCGCGAACGCCCACCCGAAGACGCGGGCCAGCAGGTTCAGCGTGCTGTCGCCGTCACCGAGCAGCAGCAGTGGGAACGCGTAGAGCAGGCAGAAGGTCGCCGACTTGCCGAGGAAGTGCACCGGCAGCGCGTTGAAACCGCGGCGGTGCAGCGCCGGCAGGGTGAACGTGAGCAACAGGTCGCGCAGCGGCAAGGCGATCGCCAGCCACCACGGGATGATGTCGCGCAACGCCAGACCGAGCACGGTGGCGAAGATGTACAGCCGGTCGGCCACCGGGTCGAGCATCTGCCCGAGCCGAGTGGTCTGGTTCATCCGCCGCGCGATCTGGCCGTCGGCCCAGTCCGTGAACCCGGAGATCGCCAGCACGAGCAGCGCCCAGCCGTCCTCGTGCGGTCCGAGGATCAGCCACAGGAACAGCGGCACACCCAGCAACCTGAGGAAGCTGAGCGCGTTCGGGATCGTGAGCACCCGGTCGGACACTTCCAAGTCCGGCACGCGCCCCCTCCTCTCTCACCCCTGAATGTCGCTGTAACTGTACTTGGACCCACCGACAGGGCCATGCCCGGCCACGCGGCGGGGCATGCCCCGGACGCCCTCTACACCTGAACGCCTCGGCGAGTCCCCCGCTATGGCTGCTGCAAACCGGTAATCCGATCGATACTGGACCGTGTCTAAGTTCCTGGTACTGATCTATGGCAATCCGGAGTCCCGTGCAGTGTGGGACGGTCTGACCGACGAACAGAAGCGTGAGGGCATGGCCGGTTACGCGGCTCTGCACGAAGCTTTGGCCGAGCGCAACGAGCTGCTCGCCTCGGAGTCGCTGGCCGAACCGTCGGCGACCAAACAGGTGCTGGTCCGCGACGGCAAGCCGCTGACCACCGACGGCCCGTTCGCCGAGGTGAAGGAACAGCTGGCCGGTTTCTACCTGCTCGACTGCGAGTCGATGGAGCGTGCGGCCGAGATCGTCGCGCTGATCCCGGAGGCGCCGTACAGCGTGGTCGAAGTGCGCCCGGTACGCGACTTGTCGGCGTACATGTGATGCAGCTCGAGGAGGTACTGCGGTCGCAGGCGCCGTCGGTGCTGAGCGCACTCGTGCGCCGGTACGGCGATTTCGACGCCTGCGAGGACGCGGTTCAGGAGGCGTTGCTCGCGGCATCGATGCAGTGGCCGACTGACGGCGTACCGGAGAATCCGCGCAGTTGGCTGATCACGGTCGCGTCGCGACGGCGGATCGAGGTACTGCGCAGTGAGGCGGCCCGACAGCGGCGGGAGGAGGCGGTCGGCGTACAGCCCGAGCCCGAACCGGCGCCGTCCGTCGACGACTCGCTGACCTTGCTGATGCTGTGCTGCCACCCCGAGCTGACCACCCAGTCGCAGGTCGCACTCACCCTGCGCGCGGTCGGCGGCCTGACCACCGGCGAGATCGCCCGGGCCTTTCTGGTGCCCGAGGCAACTATCGGCCAGCGAATCAGCCGCGCTAAAGCCAAACTGCAGGACGCCCGGTTCGCCCTGCCACCACCCGACGAACTGCCGGCCCGACTGACCGCCGTACTGCACGTCCTCTACCTGATCTTCAACGAGGGCTACACCGCGTCCTCCGGCGACTCCCTGCACCGAGTAGAGCTCAGCACCGAAGCCATCCGCCTAACCCGGCAACTGCGTGAGCAACTGCCGTCGGAAGGTGAGGTCGCCGGCCTGCTGGCGCTGATGCTCCTCACCGACGCCCGCCGCCCCGCCCGCACCACCCCCGAGGGCCACCTAGTCCCCCTCCCCGACCAGGACCGCTCTCTCTGGGATGCATCAGCCATTGCCGAGGGCACCGACCTGATCGCAGCCACCCTGAAGTCCGCCCCCGTCGGCCCCTACCAACTCCAGGCCGCCATAGCCGCCGTACACGATGAGGCCTCAGTCGCCGACGACACCGACTGGCGCCAGATCCTGATGCTCTACGAACTCCTCGAGTCCACCGCCCCCGGCCCCATGGTCACCCTCAACCGCATAGTCGCCGTAGCCATGGTCCACGGCCCAGCCGCCGGCCTCACCCTCCTCGACGACATCGACCCCACCCTCACCAACCACCACCGCGTCGCCGCCGTCCGAGCCCACCTCCACGAACTAGCCGGCGACACAGCCGCCGCCCGAGCCGCCTACCTGACCGCCGCCCGCCAAACCCAAAGCACCCCCGAACAGCACTACCTCCAAACCCGAGCCGAAGCCTTGGCTCCACCCACCACCCCCTAACCCTCCCCTCCCCTCCCCTCCCCGCTCATCTTTGGGAACCCACCAACCACGCGGAGCTCCTCATAATGACTGGTGGGTACACAAAGATGGATCTCGTGCACAAAGAGCAGGCGACCCTGGCTTGAGGTCCATCCGATCGGGCCGGGGCGCGCTTCAGTCGTAGGTGGCCTGGAGGTGCCAGGTGGCTTGGTGGAGGGTGAAGAGCCAGGCTCGGGTGTCGGCGGTGACGAACTGGAAGCGGGCTTGGCGGGTGGTGGTGGCGGGGTCCCACCAGCGTTCTTCGGTGGTCCAGGGGCCGGCCCAGGCGGTGATGGGGTGGAGTTTGTTGCTGTCGGCGACGTGGCGGCCGGGGGCTAGGCGGAAGGCGGTGGGTACGGCGGTGAGGTCGCCGCGGGCGGTGACCGAGACCTGGGTGCCGTCGGCGGCGTAGACCTGGGCCGGGAGCGGTTCGGAGAAGACGGTGGTAGGGGCTAGTGCGGTGATCGCGCCCGGCCAGGGCTGGTCGGGTGAATGGGCGGGGACCGGGCGGTCGCCCCAGGGGACCAGGGTTTGGCGCTCTGCGAAGCCGCGGCCGCCGCCGACCACCACGGACACGACAGCGCCGTGGCCGAGCATGCTCTGGACTCGGGACAGTGCGCGGTGGATCCGCTCGTCCGGTCCGCCGCCCCACAGGCCGTCGGCTTGGGCACCGACCGGGTCCACCTGCTCGGGGACTAGCCGGATCCGGGTGACCGGTGAGGTCAGCCCACTGGTCGCCGTACCGCTGCCTTGGAGTTGCCAGCGGACCCGGTCGACCACGTCGGCCGCGGTGAACCAGCGGGGGTGCAGCCACTCGCGCTCGTGGATCCGGCCGGACTCGGTACCGACCTCTACCCGCAGTGTCGTGCACACCCCGCCGAGCTCGGTCAGCCGGTCGACCAGCTCGTCGGCCACCGACCGGACCGCGAACGCCACCTGGTCGACCCGGTCCACCGGCGGCTCGAACTCGAGCGTGCGGGTGAGCTCTGGCGGCACCTCCCGCGCCACCACCGGCCGGTCGTCCGCCCCGCGGGCCAGCTGATGTGCGAACGCACCGTCCGGGCCGAACCTGGTCAGCACCTCGGCGGCAGCCAACTGCGCGAACGCACCCAGCGACCGCAACCCGAGGCGACGCAGCAGGCCGGTGAGCGTTGGCTGCTCGAGTACGTCGACGCTGAGCGGCGCGAGGAACTTCGACGACTCGCCCGGCGGCACCACCAGCACCCGAGTCTGCTCCGAGCTCACCCGAGCCGCCTGCTCGGCCGCGAACGGACCATCCGCAACCCCGACCCGCCCACCCGGCACCTCGAACGTCTCGAGCCGGTCCAGCAACTTCTCCGCCGCCGCCGACTCACTCCCGTAGAACCGGGCCGGCCCGCGCGCCTTCACCGCGCACATCCCCGGCCGGATCACCTGCACCCCCGGCGTCAACACCTCCAGACACTCCACCACCGGCTCGAACGCCCGCGCATCCGCCACCTCGTCGTACTTCACCACCACCAGCTCCGGACACCGAGCCTGCGCCTCCCGAGCCCGCTGCCCGCGCCGCACCCCCTCCCGCCGAGCAGCCGCCGAAGTAGCCAGCACCCGCCCCTTCTCCAGCACCGCAACAGCCCCGTCCCCCACCCCCGCCGCCACCACAGGCCAGTCCGGCACCCAAACCACCATCACCCGACTAACCTCCCGCCCCCTCACCACAAGCCCCCAGCGGGTGTGGGGGCGGGGAGGGTGGCGCCTCTCCCCCTCCCCGCCCAGGCAAGTGCCACCCCGCGCATCAGCCGACCGCCTCTTCTTGCCAGGTGGGGGCTGCGCTCAAAGCAGGTGGGGTGATGGTGTGGAGGGTGCCGTCGGGGGCGGGGAGCCAGAGGTGGTGGCGGCGTGGGGTGGTGCCGGCTCGGCGGGTGGTGACGGCGACGGTGGCTTGGCGGGCGGCGAGGAGTCCTTCGCCGTCGCCCAGGCCGGTCCAGGTGTTGCTCTCGATCTCCAGTCGGGCTTCGCTGCCCGGCCAGGAACCGGAGGCGATCAGCAACGCACCACGGGTCCGCAACCGGGCGGCCAGACGGGACGCCTCACCTGGCGTGACCTCACCGGGCGGCCGGACCACGACGACACTCAGTGCATCGACCAGTGCGGCGACCACGCTGAGCCACTCGGGACCCGGCTCCGGCACCAGCACGAGGCGCTCCAGGTCGACCCCCAGCGCCTGCGCCGCCTCCGCACCGAACGACGGCATGCCGACCACGCCACACCAGGCGCCCTCCGCGGACGGTCCCGCCATCAGCGCCATCACCAGCGCCGTCGACCCCTGCACGGAGTACACCGCGCCGCCGCGCAGCGGAGCCCCGGCCAGCAGCTCGGAGACCACCGGTGACGTCGGCAGCGCCCTGTCCACCGTCGCCGTGTCCAGCGCCTGCTGCACCCGGGCCTTGGCGCCCCGCGCCTTCGTCGTGGACAGGAAGGCACGAGCCTCGTCAAGCGCCGTGATCCCCGTCATGATCCCATGTTCGAACACCTGTTCGACTGTGTCAATCCGGTCGTCCACAACCCTCCGAACGGTTATCGTCCGACCATGCTCCGTGTCGACCACCCCTCCTTCCGGCGCGCGCTGGAGGAGGTCGAGGACAGCATCGACACCGCCTGGCAGGCGCTCTGCGCAGAGTCCGGCGTCACCCCCGGTACGCCGGAAGCCCGCGACCTGGCCGAGGTCGTCCTCCAAGACACTTCCGAGTTCGACTGGCGAGTCGTGGACGGCGCACTCAAGCAGCTGACCTGCTCCGAGTGCGGATCCGGCCTCGGCGCCGGCCCACTCGGCTGCACCGCCTGCGACCGTGCGAACGGCTACCGCTTCGCCGCCCGGGAGACCGACCGGCCCGGTGCGCAGTACCTGAACGAACACGCGCTCCGGGTGTCCTCAGCCGTCGCCCGCACCCGCCACCGCTACGCCCCACGCGTCCGGGCCGGCTACGAGATCGCCCTGCCCAGCCTGCTGGCAGGCAAGATCCCCACCACCCCACAGGCCCAGCGCGCCAAGGACCGCATCAACCAACTCACCGACCACGAACTGGAGCAGCTGATCGACCCGCTGCCCCTCTACGGAGACCTCTCATGAACACCCTGTACGACGCAGTGGTCACCCACCACGACAACCTGGCCGCCTGGCTAGGCGGTACGGCGGGTCCGGAGGTGCTAGAGCGTTTCCGCGCCGCCCACCGACCAGACTTCACCCTGATCACGATCGACGGCGTGAAGGTCGGCCAGGACGAGCTGATGACCGGACTGAGCACAGCCCACAACGCCGTACCAGGACTGAAGATCACCATCGACCACTTCGAGGTACTCGCCCAGTCCGCCGACACCACAGTCTGCCGCTTCCTGGAACAACACTCGATCGGCACCGCCCGCTGGACCACCGCCGTACTAGCAGGCACCCAGTGGCTAACCGTCCACGAGACAGCCGTCCTCTAACCCACCCCGCGATCCCCCACCCCCACCCCGCGACCGAAGCCACCCTGCAAATCAGACCACCCCGCGACCGAAGCCACCGTGCGAATGTGGGGAGTCGACCATCGACTGTGAGGACTTGGTCGCCGGTAAGGGGTTTCCAACGACTAACTCCTCACACTCGCTGACATCACCCGCCCTGACACGGTGGCTTCAGTCGCGGGCGCAAAGCACGGTGGCTTCGATGGCGGGTGGTGGCGGGGTGGCCGGCGCGACGCACGGTGGCTTCAGTGGCGGGGGTGTCTGTGGATAACTTGCTGGGGCGAGTGGTGATTCAGGGCATCGTTGGGGGATGGAATACATCGGTCGCGGGTTCATGCCTCGTCGCAGGATGGATCTGCTCGCTACCGGAGTTACGCGGGCACAGTTGGAGTCGGGTTCCTGGAGCTCGCCGCATTTCGGCTATCACCGGTCGGCGCAGGTCAGAGATCCCGTCAGGCAGCGCATCCTGGATGCGGTCGCGGTCATGCCGTACGGCGGCGTTGTCGGCGGCTGGGCTTCCGCATATCTGCAAGGAGTCACGGTGCTGGACGGTGGCTGGGGATCGGCCATCGCCGCGCAGGGCCGGCTCGGTGAACCTGTACTGGTGGCGATCCCGCCGAACACCGTGGTGAATCGTCCCGGCATCCGGTCCTTGCGTGCAGCGCTGGAACCTGAAGACGTGGTGCAGGTAGCCGGCGTACCGTGCACGGCCGGCGCCCGGACGGCGTACGACTTGATGAGGTTCGCGCCGGACTTGACCGAGGCCGTCGTTGCGGGCGACGGCCTTGTCCATGCCGGACTTGTGGATGCAACGGCGATCGCGGCGTACGAAGCCGCCCACTCCCGGCGTCGTGGTGTTCGCCAACTGCGCGACGCGCTACCGCTGCTCAACGGGCGAGCGGCGTCGCCGCCTGAGTCGAGGCTGCGGATGATCTGCCGCGCAGCAGGCCTGACCCAACTCCTTGTCAACGCACCGGTTTACGACCTCGACGGGAGATTCCTCGGCATCGTCGACCTGCTGGAGTCATTTGGCGGTCTTGCCCTCGAGTACGACGGCGAGTACCACTGGGATCTCGGCCAGCAGACCCGCGACAACTACCGCGAAGAGGGTCTCGAACGCACTGGTCTGACAGTCCTTCGAGTCACAGCTCTGGACCTGCGGAACCCGCCCGCCCTGATCACTCGCATCCAAGAGGCACACCGCGCCTGCCTAGCCACTCCCATCGCTTCTCGCCGATGGCTTCACCACCCCCACGCCGCCTGACACCCCCATAAGTTCCCCTCAGCCGCACGTCGACTGTGAGAACCGTGTCGCTGGAAATCGATTTTCGGCGACACGGTTCCCGCACTCACCGGGCGACTCATCACATTCGCACGGTGGCTTCGGTCGCGGGGCACGGTGGCTTCGGTCGCGGGGGCACGGGGTGGGGTGGCGGGTGGAGGCGCGCATAGGGTGGTGGCATGCCGAGGACTATTGCCACCAACACCAAGGTTGATCTTGAGGGGCTGCTGGAGTTTGTGCGGCCGCGTCATCACATGCTGCTGATCACCACTCGAGCGGACGGTACGCCGCAGGCGTCGCCTGTGTCCGGTGGTGTCGACCCCGCGGGGCGCATCGTCATCTCGTCGTACCCGCAGCGTGCCAAGAGCACGAACGTCGAGCGGAATCCGCAGACCAGCGTGGTGGTGCTGTCGGACGACTGGAACGGCGCGTGGGTGCAGGTGGACGGTGAGGGTGAGGTCATCCAGCTCCCCGAGGCGGTGGAGCCGCTGGTCGACTACTACCGTTCCATCGCCGGCGAGCACCCCGACTGGGACGAGTACCGCGAAGCCATGCAAGCCCAAGGCAAATGCCTCATCCGCATCACCCCCACTCGCTGGAGCCCGTTGGCCACCGGAGGCTTCCCGGCGCACCTCGCGTGACCGTCAGCAAGTCCTGGTCCCGCATCGTCGACTGGCTCGCAACCAACCACCCGTCCACGGTGCCGCACATCAACCCACCGGCGACGGCCGTCGACCTCCGCTACCTGCAGGCCGCGATGAACCGGCCACTACCGGCGGACCTGGTCGAGTACCTGCAGATCGCCAACGGAACCGAGCACCGGTACATCCGGGGTTCGCTCATCCCTCCCCTGTACAACCTCTTACCGGCGATGGGAATGCTGTCGACGCGGCAGGTGCTGCGGGCCTGTACGTCGACCTGCGGGACGGAGACCAGGTCGGGTGCGTCGTGGAGTGGCATCCCGAGGGCGGTATGGCGTCGGCGCCGTACTGGAGCGGTGTCGAAGAGATGCTCGACGCTGTCGCGAGTGCGTTCGCCGAAGAGCGCCCGGCTCACGACTCGCAGAATCTGCCCGAAGTGAACGACGACTACCTTTCGTGGATCTGAGATTTTCAGGCTCGGGTGGTACGGCGTTCCATGGTTTCGGTGATGCGTTTCATGGCGCCTTCCAGGTGGTCTCGGAGGGCGGTTTCGGCTTGGGTCTCGTTGTGGGCCATGCAGGCGTCGAGGATGGCTTGGTGTTCGCGGCGGGTTTGTTCGATGCGGGCTTTGGTTTGGCGGGAGCCGAAGCGGTAGCGCTCGCTGTTCTGCCAGACGGGTTCGATGGCTCGGGGGAGCCAGCGGGAGCCGCCGGCTCGGTAGATGGCGAAGTGGAACTCGGTGTGGGCCTGGCGGGAGGCGATGTTGTCGCCGAGTTTGGAGAGGCGGACGTGCTCGGCCAGGGCAGTGCGGGCGGCTGCGGCGTCGGCTTCGGTGAAGCGGGTGGCGGCGGCTCGGACGGCCAGGGACTCCAGCGAGAGGCGGGTCTGGTGGGTGTCGCGGAGGTCTTCGAGGGAGAGCTCGCGGACCCAGGCGCCCTTGTGGGGCACGATTTCCACCAGGCCGAGGGCGGCCATCCGGCGGAGGCCTTCGCGGATGGGCATCTGGCTCATGTCCAGGCGTTTGGCGAGCTCCTCGAGACGGAGCGCCGTACCGCTGGGGAGTTCGCCGGACAGGATGAGCTCGTGCAGCTCGGCGGCGGCCTCCTCGGCGAGAGTACGACGGCCGGTCGGTCCCCCAGGCGTGAGCTCGAGTCGTCGGGTCATTGGGCGCGGGCTGCCTCTCTCCTCCACACAGAACAGCTCTGGGAGGTAACCGTACGGCAGGCTGGGCCGAGTGCGCGCTTTCGCCGACAGATTGCTCACCACAAAAGTTCAGCTGAGGGCCGTTAGATCCAGCAAAAACCGTGCACCGGAAGCGGATCGGTCCAGAACCTCACTGACCTGGGCAGCCGGCAACAGCTCGACTTCCGGCCGCAGCCGGGCCGGTGCAATGTCGGCCAAAGCCTGACCGACCGCACCGGGTTCGAGTGTCGTCCGCTGCACGTTCACCGGCAGCACGCGGAGGTCGCGACCGATCAGCTGGTGCAGGTCGAGTGTGGTGAACTCACCGGCCTTGTAACCCAGCAGGGCGATTCGCCCTCCCGGTGTGATGTGTCCCAGCACCCCACTGGTCACCGGACCGCCCAGAGTGTCGACCGCGAGGTCGCACCACGGCAGGTCGCGACCGACCTGGCCCAACTCGTCCACGCGGACGATCTGGTCGACCAGATCACCAACCAGGTCGACAGGCTCGACGACTCCAGCCAACCCGATCACCCGCGCCGCGCCGGCCGACCGAGCGACCGCTGCGCACAGCCGCGCGACCAGTCCGGTGATGCCGGTGACGACGACCGTCTCACCACCGCGCACCTGGCCAACTCGCCGTACGGCGGTGTGTGCGGTCAACGCCGGTGTCAGCAACGCCAGCGCGGTCGCCGGGTCCAGCGACGCCGGTACCGGATGGACAGCCGCATCGGGTACGACGGCGTACCGGCCCCACAGCCCAGGCCTGGTCACGCCGACCCCTTCGCCGCGCAGCACCACGCCAGCGCCGGTCTCGGCGACTGCCGAGCTCACGACCACACCGAACCCCTCGGAGCCCGGTGTGAATGACGCTGCCGGTTGCTTGCCGCTCAGCGCGGTCCGGTCCTGGGCTGTCACCGAGGCCAGCCGCATCTCGACCAGCGTCTCCCCCGGTCCGGCAGTCTGCTCGATCTCTTCGACCGCCAGCTCCGGGCCAGGTCCGTGCCTGCGCAGCACGGTCCCCTCCTGCGACCTCATCTGTCCCCCATTTGATATGTGATCACGACACCCCTCGACGGAAACCGCCACCTCACCGGTCGGAGACCTCCTTGGCCAGGGGCGCGGTCAGCTCGCCGGCTGTCACCGCGCGCTCGCTCGCGAGCGCATCGCTGCCCATCGGGAACGGCCAGTCGCTACCGGCCAGCACATGGGCCGCACCGAAGGTCTTGGTGAGCAGCTGCAGCATCGCCTCGTCATGCACGAGGTCATCGACGTAGAAACTGCGGACCGCCTCGATCACCGGCATCGAGAGCTCCTCGATCCCCGGCCGGCCCGTCTCCACTCCGCGCTGCCATCGTCCCGCCACCGCCGCCGTCACCCCTCCCCCATGACACAAACAGAACCGGATCCCCGGGAACCGGCCCGGCACATCCGCGAAGACCAGTGACGCCGCGGCGACCCCGGTCTCGTACGGATTCCCCAACAGGTTCGACAAGTAGAACGATCGGAGCCGCTTGTCGTCACTGTGTCCTGGATGAATGAGGGTGAAAGCTTCCAGTTCGTGCAGCACCTGCCACACCGGATCGAGGCCCGCATAGTCCGGCGTACCGAGAGCGAACCCGCTGAAAACGCCCTCCCGAGCAAGAGCCGCAGCCACCGCCGGTGCGGCCGGATCCAGCAGCGGTAGCTGGCCGAGCACCCGCAGCTGTGGTGTGGCGAGCTCGCGGAGCCCCTGGTTCACCAACTCGGCCCACTCGACACCTGCGTCGTACCTGAACAGAGCCGGCGGCACCGAGACCACAGCGCCGTCCAGCTCTTGTTTAGCGATCCACTGCAGCAAAGCTGCCGGGTCCGCCAGCCGCTTGAGCGGCAGCCGCTGCCCGTCGATCACCAACATGCCGCTGTCAACGGACAGCCCGTACTCACCCCGGTACGCCGCCGTGAGCACGGTCGGCGGTATCAGGTGCGTATGGACGTCCCAGCCCGCCATGTCAGCGCGCATCCTCGTCGTTGTCGTAGAACGCCGGCCGCTCCGGATAGTGCGGACCGTCGTACACCTCCAGCAGCACCGAGGTCTCCTCGGCCAGCGTCGGCCCGTGCACGAGGCCCTTGGGGTTCCAGTAGAAGCTGCCCTTCACGAGCGTGACACCGGTCGGCACATACACGTACCGCCCGCTCAGACAGAACATAAACTGGTTCGACGCGTGCTTGTGCGTCGACGGAATCCCACTGCCCTTCTCGAAACGCACCAGCGCGATCGACGCCTCGGTTTCCGGGTCTCGCCACAACATCTTGTGCGACAGCCCGTCCAAGGACTTCTCGACCCACTCCAGGTCATCCGTCTGCAGCAACAACTCACGCAGCGGCTCATCGAAAGAAGCCATCTAGCTCTCCTCCCGCGGCACCGGCCGGCCAGTAACGCGCGAGTACAGCTCAAAGGCCACACCGGCCGACAGCGGCGCCACCGCAGCCACATGCCCGTCCGGCCGCAGCAGTACGACGCTCTCCGCCGGTACGCCGTACCGGTTCGTGGCAACGCTGCCCGGATCGAACAGCGACCTGTCGCGCAGCCCGGAGTCGTGCGGCGCGTCCCAGCGGGACACCGCGTAGTGGCGCAGCGCAGGTGAGTCGTTGAGCGGGATCTCCGGTCGCCGCCGCACATCGGTGAAGTACAGCGCGACGAACGACTCCCGCACGAGGTCGTGAACCGTCACTCGCCCAGCCGGTCCCTGCAAGGCGAGGTCAGGTGCCCGGTCGCCTGCCCGTACGGCGGGCGGCTCGGCGGTCGTGGCCACCATCGACCAGTCCCCCACTCCGTCCACGTCCAATCGCACCCCGAGCAAAGTCCTCGTGTACGCCGTCGCCCAGTCACTCGTGTCGGCAGTCACCGCACCACGTTGGTGGGACATGTACTTCCGGGCCGCCTCGGCCATCTCGCCGGACCCGTTGACCGCGACCGGCCGCTGCTCCTGCTCGTAACCGTCCAGCAACGCCGGATCGGCCCAGCCGCGCAGTACCCAGGCCAGCCGCCACGGCAGGTTGGAGGCGTCGAGCGCACCGGTGTTCAGACCCAGCGCCCACATCGGGGTGATCAGATGCGCGGCGTCACCCATCAGGAACACCTTGCGGTCGACGGTCCACTTGTCCGCGACCCGGTGGTGCACGTTGTAGATGACGGTGCCCAGCAGCTCGATGCGGTCCACCTCGCCGATGAACTGCTTCACCTTCACCAGCAGGTCCACGTCACCCGGCGTCTCGGCCCCGGGTGCCAGCGGGAACAGGAACCGCCAGTTGTCCGGCTGCCGGATCAGCACCATCCACTCGGTCTTGTCCGCGAAGTACGCGAGGTACGGGTAGTCGCGCGCGTTATCGACGTCCAGGTCGACGTCCACGTCGATCAGCATGTACCGCTCGGGCAGCGTCTCCCCCACCACCGGCACACCGAGCGCGTCGCGGATCTTGCTGCGGCCGCCGTCGCAGGCCAGCAGCTGCGCGGCCTCCAGCCTCTGCGGACCGTCCGGTGTCTCCACCTGTAACACCACGCGGTCGTCCAGCACCTCGAACGACGTCACCCGGTGTTGCAACCGGACGGTGTGCCCAGCGCGCTCCAGTGCGGCCGCCAGGATCGGTTCCATCCGCTGCTGCGGCAGGTTGATCACAAACGGGAACTGGGTGTCGTTCACCAGCTCGGCCAGCCGCACCGACGCCCGTGGCGTGTTGGTGGCCCGGTCGATGTCACCGATCTCGTCGATCCGGACCGCGGCGTTCAGGATCTCCTCGACCGCGCCGTACCGGTTCCAGATCTCCAGGGTCCGGCTGAGCGTCGTACCGGCCTTGGTGTCCGAGGACAGTGTCGCGTCCTCCTCGAGGAGCACGAACGGTACGCCGTAGTGCGCGAGACCGAGTGCCGTGGTCAGACCGATCGGACCGGCACCCACGACGACGACCGGCAGCTGGTCAGCAGTCACCGGACACCCCCTTCAGAAGAGAAGGCCCGCTCCCGGGTCAGCGTCGAACCGGTCATCGTGGCCGCATCGGACAGCAGGAACAGCAACGGGCCGACCACGTCCTCGGGGTCGCCGATCCCTATCGTCTCCCGCCAGTGCTCCCGGTCCACCCCGTGGTTCGCATTTCGGAACTGTTCGGTGTCGATTACCCCGGGCGCGACCACGTTCACCCGCACCCGGTCCGCGGCCACCTCAGCCGCGAGCGACTTCGCGAACGCGACCAGCCCGGCCTTGCTCGTCGCGTACGCCGCCGCACCCGGATAGCCCGTCAACGCCATCCCAGAGGTGAACACCACGACCGAACCGGACCGCTGCGCCACCATGTGCGGTACGACGGCCTGACACGCCCACACCACGCCGTCCAGGTTCACCTGGAGCGTGCGACTCCACTCCGCCGGATCCAGGTCCAGTACGGCGGACCGCGGCTGCACCGCCGCACCGGCGACCAGTCCGTCGATCCGCCCGTACTTCGCGACCACTCCGGCGACCGCCGAGTCCACCGCCGCCCGATCCGCCACGTCGACCTCGACAAACGAGACAGCCGGGTCCGACGGCTTCACCACGTCGAACACCACAGCAGTCCCGCCGTACGACGTGATCGCGCTCGCCAGCGCCGCACCGATGCCCTGAGCGCCACCCGTGATCACGACGACCACTCCGGTCGCGTCAAAGGTCACCTTCACGACGACTCCTTCTGTCTCGAAGTCATCGTCTCGGTGATCCGCTGGAACGCACCAGCCAGATGACTGCGCAATGCGGTCTCAGCACCGTCAATGTCTCGTGCCGCACACGCGTCGAGGATCGCCTGGTGCTCAGACCGGTTCTGCTCGATCATGGCCGCGGTGAGCGGGCTACCGAACCGGTAGCGCTCGCTGTTCTGCCACACCGGTTCAATAGCCCGAGGCAGCCACTGCGACCCGCTGGCCCGGTACACGGCGAAGTGGAAGTCCGCATGCGCGTCCCGAGCACCAGCCAGGTCCTGCGCCTGTGACAGCCGCAGGTGATCCGCCAGCGCGGCCGCAGCCTTCTCAACATCAGCTTCGGTGAACCGCTCAGCAGCAGCCCGCACCGCGAGTGACTCCAGCGCCAGCCGGGTCTCGTGGGTGTCCCGCAGGTCCTCCAGCGACAGGTCGCGCACCCAGGCACCGCGGTGCGGGATGATCTCGACCAGTCCGAGCGCCTCCAGCCGCCGCAGTCCTTCCCGCACCGGCATCTGACTCATCTCGAGCCGATTGGCCAGCTCCACGAGTCGCAGCGGCGTACCGCTCGGCAGCTCGCCGGACAGGATCAGCTGGTGCAGCTCTGCGGCCGCATGCTCCGCCAGCGTCCGGCGTCCACCACGGCCGCCGCCCGGCAGCAGCTCCAACGGACCATTCATACGGCCACCACCCGATTCCGCAGTTCACCGAGCTTGTCCGAGCGTGTGACCACCACATCGCCGTCCTGCAGGAACACCTGCGGCTCCCGCGCGTTCCCGATCCCCGCCGGCGTCCCGGTCAGCAGCAGGTCACCCGGCCGCAGTGTCATCCCGAACGACAGTTCACTGATCAGCGTGGCCACGTCGAACGCCATCTGCCGCGTCGACGCGTCCTGCCGTACCTCACCGTTCACCAGGCACTGCAGCTGTACATCCTGCGGGTCGCCCAGCTCGTCAGCCGTCACGATCCACGGCCCGAGCGGCATGGTGTTGTCGATGCTCTTGCCCTTCAGCCACTGACCGCCATGCGCACGCTGCAGGTCCCGTTGCGACACGTCGTTGGCCAACGTGTAGCCCCAGACATACGAGAGTGCGTCGGCCACCGGGATGTTCCGTCCGGTCTTGCCGATCACCAGCGCCACCTCGGCCTCGTAATCCCATTTCGAAGAGATGGCAGGGTCCCACGCGATGTCGTCGTACGGGCCGATCACCACATCCGGCCCCTTGGTGAAGAACGTCGGGTGCAGCGGACGGTCGACGTCCTGCCCCTCGCGCTTGCCCTTGCTCTCCTCGAAGTGGTCCCAGTAGTTCCACCCGGTACACAGGATGTCCCGCCGGAACCGCCGCAACGGCGGCCGCAGAATGCCAGCAGAATAAGGGATCTTCTCCCCCGACAGCGAGGCACCGGCGACAACCACGTCGGTCAGATCCGTTGCTGAGAGCAACAGAACCGAGTCGTCGGAGAGTACGCCGGGCCGTTCCATACCGTCGTACGACACCATCACGTACTTCATCTCAGGTCCACTCGACGCCACGCATGGAATCACCCCCGGTAGGTGCAATCACGGCAATTGCATTGATCTCGATCAAGTAGTCCGGATGCGCGAGTTTGCTGACCTCGACCATCGTGGACGCGGGCAGCGGTTCGACGAAGTACTGCGCGCGCACCTCGTGGATCTTCGCGAAGTCCTCCATGTTGCGCACGTACACATCCACCCGGCAGACATCCGCCAAAGTGCCACCCGCGGCACGAACCGCGGCGGAGACGTTCTCGCACACCTGCCGAGTCTGCTCCCGGATGTCGCCGACGCCGGCGATGCTGCCGTCCGGACGGCGTGCGGTCATCCCGGAGACGAACACGAACCGCCCGGTCGCCGCGACCGTGGTCGCCTGCGAGAACACGCCGTTCGGGCTGTGCAGCTCGCTCGTCGTGACCTGACTCTTCGCCATCAGTTCAGCACCCCTCCGGCCGGGATGACGGCGCCGACCGCGCGAGCAGTCGCCAGCAGTCCGTCCAAACCCGACCTCTCGATCAGTACGCCGTGCCGCCGTTGGTGAGCCGCGCGTTCCGCCTCGATCTCACCCGGCAGGTACAGCCGGTCCACCCCTGGTGCGGTCGCGCTGCCGCGGACCCGGTCCGCCAGCCCGGACGAGCGGCGGCGGAAGCTGTCGGCACCACCGAGCAGCTCCGGGTCGATCGCCAGGAACAGATGCGCGCAGTCGTTCGGCCGACCCGGCTCGCGGTACAGGGGGCGTACCTGATCGCCCCAGCCGCCACCGCTCAGAACCCCAGTCAGTACGTCGATCATCAGCGCCAGCCCGAATCCCTTGTGCCCTGCGGCCGGCAGCAGCATGCCGAGCACGGCCTCCTCCGGGTCCGTCGTCGGGATGCCGGACGGGTCGGTGGCCCAGGTGTCGGGGATCGGCTGACCGGCCGAGGCCGCCAACCGAATCTTGCCCAGGGCAACAGCCGACAGTGCCATGTCGAGCACGATCTCCACACCGGAAGCAGTCGGTACGGCGATCGCCAGCGGATTGTTGCCGACCAGTCGCTCGGCGCCACCCGGGGCCGGCATCAACGGTGTCGTGTTCGACATCGCGATCCCGATACAGCCGGCCTGCGCGGCCTGCATGGCCCAGCGACTGGCCGCACCGAAGTGATGCGCGTTGCGGACCGACACCAGGCCGATGCCGTACCGCCCCGCGCGCTCGATCGCCTGACCCATCGCCTGCGGGCTGGACAGCTGGCCCATCCCGCCTCGGGCATCCGCGACCAGCGCGGCACCGGCGTCCGACACGATGTCCAGCTCGCGCTCACGGGTGACCCCGCCGGCATTCAGGCGATCGACGTACATCGGGACAAGCATGATGCCGTGCGAGCTGACCCCGCGCAGGTCCGCCTCGACGAGCGCGATGGCGATCGAGACGGCGTCGTCCGGCTCGAAGCCGACCGCGCTGAAGACGGCCGAGACGGTTGCCTCCAGCCACGACGGCCGGACCAGGACGCGGCGGTCGGCGTCGGATGCCTGAGTTGTCACCGGCTCTCCTGGGCCCAGGGCAGCAACACGTGTTCGAGCCAGACCAGCCCGTAGAACAAGATGATGCTCATGATGCTGAGCAACGTGATCGACGCGAACGCCAGCGCGGTGTCGGCACTCGCACCGGACGTGTAGATCAGATAGCCCAGCCCCTGGGTGGCGCCGACGAACTCACCGATCACCGAACCGATCACGGCCAGCGAGATCGCGACCTTGAGCCCGGTGAAGATCTGCGGCAGCGCGTGCCAGAGCCGGAGCTTGAAGAACTCCTGGGTCCGGCTCGCGTTCAGCGACCGGAGCAGCTCGACCAGCTCGACCGGGGTGGACTTCATCCCCTGGGCGGTCGAGATGACGATCGGGAAGAAGCACATCAGCAGCACCATCAGGACCTTCGGCCCCTGACCGAAGCCCATCCACACCACCAGCAGCGGCGCGATCGCGACCTTCGGGATCGCGTTCACCATCAGCAGCAGCGGGTAGACCAGCCGCTCGAGAATCGCCGACCGGACGATCAGCAACGCGATCGGGATCCCGACCACGATCGCGAGCAGGAACCCCTCGAGTGTCTCCAGCAGCGAGACCCCGGCGTTCTGCAGCATCATCACCGGGTCCTGGCTGAACCTGACCAGTACGTCGCCCGGGCTCGGCACCAGGTAGTCCGGCACCGAGAAGACGATCGTGGCCAGCCACCAGAGCGCGATCACCGCGACCAGGCCGACGATCGGAAGCAGGATGGCGGCGGCCCGGGACTCGGTCCACCAGGAACGCTTCGTCATCGCGGCCACACCTCGTCGACCAGCCGCTCGGCGATCGGCGGCGTCTTGTCGGCCAGCAGCGCGTGCAGCCTGGCGCTGATCCGAGCCACATCCTCCAGATGACTGTTCTGACCGAGGCTTCGCGGCCTCGGGATGTCGATGTCGACGACGTCGCGCAGGCGACCCGGCCGGGGAGAGAGGACAACGGCCCGGTCGGCCAGTACGACGGCTTCGTCGATCGAGTGCGTGACGAACACGATCGTGGTGGACAGCTCCATCTTGATCCGCTGCAGTTCCTCGGACAGCTCGGTCCGGGTGAGCGCGTCGAGCGCGGAGAACGGTTCGTCCATGAGCATCACCTGCGGGTCGCGGATCAGCGACCGGCACAGCGACACCCGCTGCTGCATCCCACCGGACAGCTCGTGCGGCAACCGCCGTTCGAACCCTTGTAACCCGACCAGCTCGAGCAGCTCATGCGCCCGGTTCTTGTACGCCGTCCGGTCGCGGATCGTGCGGTCCAGTTCCACCGGCAGCAGCACGTTGGACAGCACCGACCGCCAGGCCAGCAGCGCCGGACGCTGGAACATGAACGCGACATCCGGACGCGGTCCGGTGACGGGCTCCCCCGCCACCTTGACCGTGCCCGAGGTCGGCGACAACAGTCCCGCGATCAGCCGGAGCAGGGTGGACTTGCCACACCCGGACCGGCCGATCAGCGTGACGAACTCACCGGCGCGGACGTGCAGGTCGATCTTCTCGAGGGCCGTGATCGAGCCCTCGCGTCCGTCGAAGACCTGACCCACACCGTCCAGCCGGATCATGCGGCCTAGCCCTTGGGGGCCAGGTCGACCGTGACCAGGTCAGCAGGCTTGAGCGTGCCCGGAGTGATCGCCTTCGCGCCGCCGAGGATGTCCAGGATCTTCTGGACGCGCTCGGTGTCGACCGCGCCGAGCGGATCACCCGAGTTGGCCGGCACCGTGTACGGCTTCATCCGCTCGAGCTCCTGCTTGGCCACGCCGACATCGGTCGTCGGCACGTACTTCTTCAGGATCTCGGCCGCGGCGGCCGGATCGTTGATCGCGTCCTGCAGCCCCTTGAGCAGCGCACCGGTGAACTTCTTCACCTGGTCCGGGTGCTCCTTGGCCAGATCGGACCGGGTCAGGATCGCGTTGCCGTAGAGCTCCGGCAGCACATCGCCGTACGGCAGCACGACAGCCTTGCGGCCGTCCTTGTCGGCCTTCTCGACCAGCGGGACGCCGACCACGAACTGGCCGATGCCCTGCACCTTGCCGGTCGACAGCAACTGCGGCAGCGCCGGCGGCGGCGCCGGGACGAAGTTGACCAACTTGTCGTCGATCTTGACCCGCTGGGCATAGACCGGGAACGTCACCTGGTTGGTCGAACCAGGCTGGTCGCCGATGTTCTTGCCGACCAGGTCCTTCGGCTCCTTGATGCCCATCCCCTCGAGGGAGACGATCGCGGCCAGCGACTTCTGGTGGATCATCCCCACCGTGGTCACCGGCAGCTTCTGCTTGCCCAGGGTGATCGTGATCGCGGTGAAGTCACCGATGCCGTAGTCGGCCTGACCACCGGCTACCTGCTTCATCACGTCCACGGTGCCGGACCCGGGGCTGATCTTGACGTCGAAACCGGCGTCCTTGAAGTAGCCCTTCTCCAGCGCGACGTACGCATATGCTTCGCGGCCGAACTGGCCGAACGAGGTCAGGTAGCTGACCTTCTGCAAACCGCTGTCGCTGCCCTTGTCGTTCCCGCTGTTGCACGCGCTGACCAGGGCGAGCCCCAGGACCGCCGTCAGCGCGACGACGGAACGCCTCAACCTCATATCGACCTCTCTCATCCGATATTTGATCAAACATCAAATATGGAAAGGTGGTCAATCGGCCCCCCGGGACTTCACAGTGACTTTACCTGCCCTTAGTGCACTGTGCTTCCCGCAGTTCGCGCTGTGCCACCTGTCCTGGAGCCGTTCCCCCTGACCTGGCCCTTCCCGGCCCGGCCACCCGCCCCGACCACAGACCGTACCCGCATGAACAGCAGATCGCGACGCCCCCGGAGCGCCGATCGGGGACTTCGGCATCAAATTTGCGTAAACCCTCAACCTCTTGTGATTCCGAGCACTCCGTTCAGCCCGTTCACTCCGCCGAGGGAGGTTGGGACGGCCCGGGTTTGACACCATGGGGGCGTGGTGAACGCACTCAGGTCCCTCGGCCGGGCGTCGACGTACCTGCGCTGGATCTATCTCCTGATCGGCGCCGCACTGGTCCTGGCCGTTCTCCTGGTCGGCAGTGCGGTCGGCGCGCTCACGCACGACCTGCGGCTGCCGGGTCCGGCGAGTGCCGTGATCCTGATCCTGCTCGGCGTCGCGCCGCCGCTCGCGATCGGCCTGCTGCCCGCTGTACGTGAGGTGGAGGGCATCGCGGTCTCGTCGCTGCTCGGGGTGAAGTTCGACGAGCGGCCGCTCGGCCCGGCGAAGACGTGGGCCCAGCGCCGCCGTACTGCCTTCTGGCTGACCCTGCATCTGCTGGCGGGCGGCATCGTCGGCATCCTCAGCACCGCCGTCGTCGGCGCGGGGCCGGTACTGCTCGTCGCCCCCTTCCGCTCGACGGGTTCGCAAGAGCTCGTACCTGGCATCTCGTACGACGTCACTGGCAGCTGGACCGATCTGTGGATGCCACTCGTGGTCCTGGTCGCACTGGCGGTGTTGTTCCTGATCTCGTCGGCCGTCGGCGCACTGCTCGCCCATCTCGCACCTCGCATCCTCGGCCCGACAGCGGCCGAGCGCATCGAACTCCTCGAGCGCCGTACGGCGACACTTGCCGAGCGCAACCGTTTGGCCCGCGAACTGCACGACAGCGTCGGCCATGCGCTCAGCCTGGTGACGATTCAGGCCGCCGCCGCCCGCCGGGTTCTGGCCAGCGACCCGGAGTTCGCCGAGACCGCTCTGGGTGCAATCGAGACCTCGGCCCGGTCGGCGCTGGCCGATCTCGACCACGTTCTCGGGCTCCTGCGCGATGACCGCCGGCCGGGTTCGGCGACCGCCCCACAGGCGACTCTCGACGATCTCGACCGACTCGTGGAGTCCACCCGGGCCGGCGGGATCACCGTCACGATCGAGCGCATCGGGGCCCTCGACAAGTTGCCCGCAGCAGTGTCGCGGGAGGCCTACCGGATCCTCCAGGAAGGGCTCACCAACGCGATCCGGCATGCCGGTCACCCGGACGACCAGCTGACCGTGGCCCTGGAGATCCGGCTCGACACCTCCGGGCTGCGGCTGACCGTGACCAACCCGGTCAGTGGCGACTCCGCCAACTCCGGTGGCGGGCGGGGACTGGCCGGCATCCGTGAAAGAGTCGCCGTACTGCGTGGTGCAGTCACGGCCGGCCGGGACGACGAGGACTGGCGGCTGACCGTATCGCTGCCGGTCGCAGTGACGACGAAGGGATGACAGGCATGACGCTGTCCGTGGTGGTGGTCGACGACGAGCCGCTGATCCGCAGCGGACTCCGCGCGATCATCAACGCCGAGCCGGATCTGACCGTCGTCGGCGAGGCCGGTGACGGCGCCGAGGTGCTGCCGGTCGTCCGCCGTACCAGTCCCGATGTTGTTCTGATGGACGTCCGGATGCCCGCGGTCGACGGCATCCAGGCGACCCGGTTGCTGCTCGACAGCCTCGACCCGGCACCGCGCGTCCTGGTGGTGACCACCTTCGAGAACGACGACTACGTGTACGACGCCCTTCGCGCCGGCGCATCTGGGTTCCTGCTGAAGCGGACCCCGCCGGACGACATCATCGCGGCGATCCGCACAGTCGCCGGCAGCGAGTCATTGCTGTTCCCGGAGGCGATCCGAGCGCTGGCGCTGGCCCATGTCGGAGCGCAGGCGCAGCGGCCGACCGGGCTCGACGAATTCCAGCTGACTGACCGCGAGCAGGAGGTTCTGCGGCTGATGGCTCGTGGCCTGTCGAACGCGGAGATCGCGGCCGAGTTGATCCTCGGGCTGCAGACGGTCAAGACCCACGTCGCGAACGTACTGTCCAAGCTGAACGCCCGGGACCGCACGCAGGCCGTCATCAAGGCCTACGAGTCAGGCTTCGTGCCGCTGCACTAGGTGGTGGCCGGGTCGACGCTCTCGTCCGCCAGCACACAGGCGTTGTGCAGCGGATCGATTGCATCCGCCTTCAGCGCGACCCGCTGGAGGAGTGTGCGGAAGCTGGCGCGCTCCGCCTCATCCAGGCTGCCGAGCACCTCGTCCTCGGTGGCCGCGAGCCGGCGCTCCAGGTCGCAGAGGGTCTCGGTCGCCTGCTCGGTCGGCACGATCAGCCGCGCGCGCCGATCCGCCGGATCGGGCTGGCGCTGCACCAGCCCGGCCTTCTCGAGGTCGTCGAGCAGATACGTCATCACGGTCCGGTCGACGCCCAGCTGAGCGGCCAGATCGAGCTGCCGCTTCGGCCCGTCCGACGTCACCGTGGCCAGCACCTGGTAGCCGCGCGGCCCACCCGGTACGTCGTCGAGCGCGGCCCCGGAGGCCTTCGCGTACCGGCGGAACACGACCCCGAGCGCCCAGCCCAGATCGGCCTCGACCGGCGCACCACTGGCCACCCGCGGCGAGACGCCGTGGGCCGTTCGCGCGCCGACATCCGGCGAAGTACTGGTCACGCGCCCAGTCTACGTGGTCTACACCACCCGGAATACGATCTGACTTGAATATGTTCTGCTCAACAGATTATCTTCGTAGCAGCTCGAATGAGCCTCTACAGCCCCCAAGGAGAAGAACGACTATGACGACCTTGCTACGCGTCGACGCCAGCGTGCGCCTGAACGGATCGGTCAGCCGGGCGCTCGCCGACAGCGCCGAAGCGGCCTGGCGGGCCGAACACCCGGACGGCGTCGTCGTCCGCCGGGACCTCGGCCGCAACCCGCTGCCGGCGACGGTCTGGCCGGCGCTGGCCAAGGCCCAGGTCGGCGAGGAGCCGGCCACCGACGAAGAGCAGCAGCTGCTCACCGAAGCCCGCGCACTGGCCGAGGAAGTGACGAACGAACTCAAGAACGCCGACGCGGTCCTGCTCGCCGTCCCGCTGTACAACTACGGCATCGCCCAGCATGTGAAGGCCTGGATCGACGTCCTCCTGCTGGACATGGCCTACCACGTCGAGAACCCGGTGGAAGGCCGCCCGGCGATCTTCACCCTCGCCCGCGGTGGCGGCTACCAGCCCGGTTCGCCGAAGCACGGCTGGGACCACGCGACGGCGTACCTGGAGCGCATCTTCGGTGACGTGTTCAAGATGAACGTCCGGATCGCGGCCGCCGAGCTCACCCTCGCCCCGGTCACCCCAGGCATGGAGTCGCTCATCGACCTGTCCAAGGCCTCCGAGGCCGAGGCCCACGTCACGGCCGAGGAACTCGGGGCCGTGGTCGCGAAGGAACTGGTCGCCAAGGCTGCCTGACCAACAGCGCTCCTGATGCGATGCCGTGCTAGCCGGCGTCGGATCAGCTGAGCTGCCAGGTGGTTAGCGTGACCGACAGGGTCACCAGCGCTGGTTCCGGCAAGACCGCGATCCGGTCCGCGAGTTCGTGTGGCGAGATGTGCCGCGCACTCGGCGTCATCAGCACCAACTGCTCCACCGCGGTTCGATCGAGCCGCATCGGTTCTGCGATCACCTCGCGGCCGGTCTCGACGAAGGTCCCACCGAGCGCGTCCTGCAGGCGCCGCTCCTTGTCCTCGTCGACCGACACCATCCCCAGTACGCCGACCAGTTCGGCGAGGTGCTCCGGATTCGGAGTCACCACCAGCAGCGCGCCACCCGGTCGCAAGATCCGAGCCATCTCGGTCGCGTTCCGCGGGGCGAACACATTCAGTACGACCTGGGCCGCGCCGTCCACCACGGGCAGTTCGCGCCAGGCATCACACACCACCGACCCGATCAGCGGATCCACCTTCGCGGCGCGACGAGCGGCGTACCGGGAGACGTCGAGAGCGAGCCCCGGTCGCGATCTGCCGGTGACGCCGGCGAGGTAGTAGCCGGTGCCGGCGCCGACCTCGACGACGAGCTCGTCGCTGTCCGGCTGCAGATATTCGGCCGCGCGCAGGATCAACGCGTCCCGGATCGGAGCGTAGTGACCGCCGCCGAGGAACACCGTCCGGGCGCCGATCATCCCGGCCGAATCACCCTCGATCCCATTCGATGCCGAGGGCAACAGATTGAGGTAGCCCTGCTTCGCGAGATCGTACGCATGCCCCTGCGCGCAGCGCGCTGTCCGGTCGGTCAGCGCCAATGCCTCGGCACAGACCGGACAACGCAGTACGGCGACCAGGTCGGGATCCACCCACCTATTGTCACCTGCTGCTGCGGTCGCTCAGATGCGGCCGGCAACGTACGGCGCCGGTTGCTCGCCGCTGCGGCCGGTTTACAGAGGAGGTGTGGCTGGGGCGGCCTGTGGCTGGGCTGCTTGGCGAGGTCGGCGGCCAGAGGTGAAAGGTTGCCTGGACTTCCGGGCTGTGGTTGCCGCCAGCGAGGGCGAGTCCAGTCGCCTGACCCGCCGCGGTGGCTCGGACTGCGGCGCCACCACGCGATCTCCACACCCACGAAACGGTCAGACGATGTCGCGACTGGTGATCCGGGCCCACGCCGCACAGTAGAAGACGGCCAGGTAGCCGGCTTGCAGGAGCAGGTTGCGGACGATCGCATCCCAGTACGGCGGGTCGCGGAGGAGGTCGGCGAACGACGTCCAGCCGTACATCAGCAGCCAGGGGTGGATCACGTCGATCTGCGGAATCGCCGAGAGGATGCCGAGCACGATGAACGTGCCGAAGGTGGCTGCCATCGCCGCGAGCGGGGTCGAGGTGAGCGATGAGACGAAGAGGCCGATGCCGGCGAGACCCATCAGGGAGAGTGCGATCACCACGGCGATCGCCAGGGCCCGGAGTAGGCCTTCGCCGAGGGAGATCGTCGTACCGGAGAGCAGCAGGACGTCGCCGACTGGGAAGAGTACGAAACCGACGATCAGGCCGGCGACCCAGATCGTGAAGGTCGCGGCCAGGCAGAAGATCGCCAGCGCGACCATCTTCGCGGCCAGCAGCCGGGAGCGCCCGGCCGGTGCGGTGAGCAGGTTTCGCAGGGTGCCGAGGCTGGATTCACCGGCCAGGGATTCGCCCGAGATCACAGTCACTGCGGTCGGCAGGAAGAACGGCAGCGAGAGCCCGAGGCTGGCCACGATCAGGAACAGCCCGTTTCCTGCGACCTGGCCGAGGAATCCCTCGGCGCCGCCTTCGGCACCGGAGAGCTTGATCGCGACGCCGATCATCACCGGGACGGCGGCAAGCACGGCCAGCAGCACCCAGGTCCGGGCGCGGCCGAAGACGAGTTGCAGCTCGGATTTGAACAACGCCAGCGTATGGCGGCCGGCGCTCGGCCTCGCGATCGCGACCCCGGCGACTGCGCTACTCGGCGACATCGAAACCCTCCCCGGTGAGCGCGACGAAGGCTTCTTCGAGGCTGGGACGCTCCAGGCCGAACCCGTGGATCCGGACATCCGCGGCAACCAGCCCCGCGGCGAACTTCTCGAGCGGCAACTCCCCCGCGTCACCCTCGACGGTGTCGCCGGCGGTTCGCAGGTCGGTCACGCCGAGGCTCTTCAGGGTCTCGGCGGCTGCGGCGACATCCGGTGTCTTCACGACCAGGCGCGGACGCAACTCGGAGCGCAACTCGGCCATGCTCGACTGGCGGATCAGCCGGCCACGGCTCATCACCGCGGCATGCGTGCAGACCTGCTCAACCTCGGCCAACAGGTGGGTCGAGGTGAAGATCGTCGTACCGTCGTTGGCCAGCTCGCGGATCAGGTGCCGCACCTCGCGAGTGCCCTGCGGGTCGAGGCCGTTCGTCGGCTCGTCGAGCACCAGCAGCTCACGGCGCTGCATGAGCGCGACCGCGATCGCCAGCCGCTGCTTCATGCCGAGCGAGTACGCCCGCACCTTCTTGCCGGCCGCGTTCGAGAGACCGACCCGCTCGAGCGCCTCACCAGCCCGGGCCTTGCGAGTGCGTGGGTCCGCCGTCCGGTCGGCGGCGTCGAAGCGCAGCAGGTTCGCCTGCCCACTCCAGAACGGATAGAACGCCGGCCCCTCCACCAACGCCCCCACCCGCGGCAACACCCGCAACTGCGCCTTAGGCATCGGCTGCCCGAGCAACTCGACCGCGCCCGAAGTCGGCGCGATCAGCCCGAGCACCATCCGGATCGTGGTGGTCTTGCCGGACCCGTTAGGCCCGAGGAAGCCGAAAACACTCCCCGCCGGCACCTCGAGATCCACCGAGTCCACCGCCACCTGCCCACCCCGAAACCGCTTCGTGAGCCCTCTCGTGATGAGCGGAGAGCCGCCGGTCGGAGTGGCAGGTGGGGGTTTGTGGTCCGAGGAGGCTGTTGAAGACCCCTCGGACACCTGAGTCTCTGTCACGGTCAGCGGGGTGCCTTGGCTGCGGCGTCCTGGAGGGTTTGGGGGGTGACCAGGCCGGCGAAGACGCGGCCGTCGTCGGTGATGAGGGCGTTGACCATCTTGCTGGTCACGATCTTGCCCTTGCCCCACGAACCCTCGACCGTCTGCGCACTCGCCAGGAACTGGTCGACCGGACCACCGTCGCCGGTGAGCTTCACACCCTTGACCATCACCACGGAGGCCCAGCCCTCCCCGAGCACGGTCGGCCCATCCGCCGTACCGGGCTTCTTCTCCGGCTTGGCGTCCGGCTTGCTCGGGATGCTCTTCGGGACGTCCGGCCGCGTGGTCGGCACCTTCGGCTGAGTGACCTCGACGCCCTTCGGCGGAGTGAAGGTGAAGGTGCTCGCGGACGGTACGGCGAAGGAGACCTGGGTGAAGCCGATCTCGACCGCCGGGTCCTTGCCGGTCCTCGGCAGCACGCTCACCTGCAGCGGGACCCAGGTCTTGGAATCCACCGCGAGCGTCACGGAGCCGACCGTCGTCTTATCCGTCTTCGGGGTCAGCCGCAGCTTGTAGGCGTCCCGCCCGGCGACCTTCTCGGTACCGCTGACGTCGACCTTCGTGCTCGGGTCGATCGCGTCCAGGAACTGCTTGGCCACGTCCTGCGGGTTGTACGACTGCGGCGCCTTCTCCGGCTTGCCGGCCTTGTGCTCCGGAACCTGGAGCTTGACGGCCTCGCGCTTACCCGAGTCGTAGGCCCAGGCGGACTTGCCGTCCGTCGTCCAGACCCGCTCGGCCATGTTGTCGAGCACCGAAACCCGCGCCTTGTCCGGCGCCGCGAAGGCGACCCGGGCGGTGTGCTCACCGCTCAGGAACTCAGTCACCTGACCGCTCGCGGAATCGCTACCACCGGTCACACCGGGTAGCGCCGGCAGTCCGAGATCCGCGGACGAGTGCACCGTGCCGCTCAGCCCGTCGACCTTCGCGGTCTGCACGTTCGCCAGCAGCTGCTGTGCGGAGATATCGGGCAACTTCGGCGAGGCATCGGCAACCACCGGCCCGAGCGTCCCCACTCCGGCCACCACGGCCACCGCTGAAACCGGAACCAACCACCGTCGACTGCGCTGCGCTGCACCCATGTCTTCAAGACTCGCACCGGCGGCAAGCCCAGCCAAGGGGGCTCAGGGTCAGTTCACCCGAAAGAGTGAGCCCGCCGTACGACCCCAGTAGTACACGAGCCGTACGACGGGCGTTTTTATGCTTTGATCAGCGGCTCTGGAGGGCGTCCAGGGCGACTGTCATGGCAGCGGCGACCCGGAAGTCGACGCGCTGGTCCTGCACCGTGATGCGGTACCGGTCCCGGATCGACATCTTCCGCTCGACCGACAGGATCGGCTGCTGGTTCGCGTTGTCGGTGAAGTCGAAGTGGAAAATGAACGGCAGCGGGATCTCACCGACGAACGGCACGAAGTCCCACACCCGGCGCAGAATCGCGATCCCCGCGCTCCGCTCCGTCCCCGACGACTCGAAGCCGGCCCCGGTCAGCTGCCAGCTGGACCGCAGCAGGCTCTTCCCGAACTCCTTCTTGAACCAGCCGATCTGCTGCCCGTTCGCGTCGAAAACGTCGTACCCCGACCCGAGGTCGATCCGCTTCCGCGCCTTGAACGAGAACACCACCTGCGACTTGGTGTCGTCGGTGTAGAACGTGACCTCTTCCTTGAACGCCATCCGTTTCTGCTGCGCGAACGCCAGCAACGGCCCGTCGGACCCGTCCGGGTTGGTCGTGATCAGCTCGTACTTGTTGGCCATCAGCGTGATCCGCTGCTTCATCGAGAAGGCGGGCACGTACATGGATCCCCCACTGGGTGGCACAGTCATGCGGAGGAGTCTCGCAGCTCCCCCGGTTCATCCCGAAACCCAACCCCACAAGCACCAGCCCCCACCCGCAGTCCTCGCCCCACCGCAACCGCCACCTCGCCGTCAGCAACCACCCGTACGACGATCTCCCCAGCCCCCTGCATCGCCAGATCCCGCACGATCTCCACGCCGGTCTCGACCCCCTCCACCACATCCCGCACCGGCCGCCACAACACCCCGAAGTCAGCCGCAGGCTTCGCCCCCACCTGTACCACGAGAGTGTCCGCCCGCCCGAGGTAGTCGGCAGGATCCCCACCAACCACCACCCGAACCACCTGCGCCCGCGAACCAGCATCACCCAGCGTCGACCCACCGGAACCAAGCCCCGGCGCAGGACACCCGAGGGACGCTCCCGGCGCCATCTCCCGAGCCGGAGGTCCCGGGGTGGAGTCTCCCGGCGCCACACCACCCCCAGCTACGTGAGTCGGAGCCCAACCACCCGAGGAAGACTCCCGCTGCGCCACATTCTGAGGCGCTCCGCCATCAGCCACGGGGGTGCGGGTGCTCAGCACCGCTTGTTCGGCGTCTTCGGCGATCGAGGTTGGCTCGGCGCCTGGGAGGCCTCGCCTTCCCCACGACTCCTGGTGCACGGCCCAGCTCAGCGGGCGGCGCGACGCCCAGCCCGACCGGACCAGCTCCGGTGCGGGGGCGAACTGGTCGACGTACCCGATGCAGAGGTAGCCGACGAGCTCGATGTGGGCGGGTAGGTCGAGTACCGCGGCGACCTCGCCGGGCTCGAAGAACGAGACCCAGCCGACCCCGAGTCCTTCGGCGCGCGCGGCCAGCCACAGGTTCTGGATGGCGATCGCGACCGAGAACCACGTGGTGCGCGGATCCGCGTGCCGGCCGAGGACGTGTCGTCCACCGCGGCCGGCGTCGCACGTGACTGCGATGTTCAGTGGGGTGTCGAGGATCGCCTCGATCTTCAACCCGTCGAACTGCTGACGCCGTTCCTCCGGCAACGAAGCCGCGAACGCATCCCGCTGCGCAGCCGCCAAATCATGAATCTTCCGCCGAGTCGCGATCTCCCGAATCAGCAGGAAGTCCCACGGCTGGCTGAGTCCGACACTCGGCGCCCGGTGCGCAGACTCCAGCACCCGCGTCAGCACGTCATCCGGAATCGGCAGGTCCACGAACCCCCGCCGTACATCCCGCCGCTCAGCCAGCACCCGATGCACCACCGCCCGCTCCCCCGGCGCATACCCCGGAGCGGAGGCAAGCCGCCCCACCGCAACAGTCGCTTGCGCCGAAGTTCGTTTGGGGATTATCAGATTGGCGCCTGTGGTGAGGACGGCGGCTTCGGCGACGCTTGGGGTGCCGGCGAGGTGGTCGACCTGCTGGCTTGGGCTTGGCGCGTTCTGGCGACGCAGTTCGGCTGGGGCGACTGTTTGTAGCTCCGCACCTAGGTGGGCAGCGAGCCGTTGGACACCCGGCTCGGACTCACGCCCCTCGACCGTGATCAGGATCCGCACCTCGCCGCCTGCCTCAGCGACGGCTTCGTCTACCAGCGTTCGGAGCTCGCGGTACGACGTACCGGCGCGGAGGCCGACGCCGACGACCAGGTTCATTTCTCCAACCCAGCATGCACGCGTGCCGCCGCCACCAACCGCGCGGGCACGTCCGGACTCGCCGTCCAATGCAGATGCAGGTACGACGCATGCACGCGCGGCCGCGTAATCCCCTCGACCCCGCCGGGCAGGTACCAAGCCGCGTCGACCTCACCGTCGAGCTCAACCGCAGTCCGGTGGAACTCGTGCCCCCGAACCCGGCGACCCTCGTCGAAGAACGCCGTCGTCGTCGCCGCGATCGCGGTCCGGTAGCCCAGCGTCAGACTGCCCGTCATCCGCGCGGTCGCCGGGAGTACGCCGGTCATCGGGTGACCGTCGAGTTCGCGGCACAGGTACAGCAGCCCGGCGCATTCCGCGATCACCGGCAGCCCAGCCGCGATCTCGGTCGCGACCTGCCGACGCAACTGCTCATTGGCCGACAACGCCTCCGCATGCAACTCCGGAAACCCACCACCGAGATACAACGCAGCAGTTGCCTCAGGCAACGGGTCGTGCAGCGGATCGAACCGGACCACCTCAGCCCCAGCAGCCGTCAGCAACTCCGTCGTCTCGGTGTAGTGGAACGAGAACACCGGCCCACCAGCCACCGCCACAACCGGTCGACCTCCCTCCGCCGGCGTCACCTCCGCCGCCGGATCCCACGCTGACGTCTCCAGCTCGGAGGCCGCCCGAGCCGCCGCAACGAACGCCTCCAGGTCAACCCCAGCACGGACCAGCTCAGCCGCAGCCTCGACCGCGTTCTCCGCCTGCTCCCGCTGCTCATCGGCCGGCACCAACCCCAGATGCCGACTCGGCACCGTCAACCGGGTGTCCCGCCGCAATACCCCCAGCACCGGTACGCCGGTCGGCGCCACTCCAGCCCGCACTTCGGCCTCATGCCGATCTGAACCGACCTTGTTCAGGATCACCCCGACGATCCGCACCTCGGTGTCAAAGGCAACGAACCCCTGCACAACCGCCCCGACACTCCGCCCTGCGGCGGAAGCATCCACCACGAGGACAACCGGTGCCTTGAGCAACTTCGCCACATGCGCGGTCGACGAGAAACCTTCGGTCCCCAGCGCGCCGTCGTACAGGCCCATCACGCCCTCGATCACCGCAATGTCTACACCCTGCGCGCCATGCGCGAGCAGCGGCGCCACGCGCTCCTCACCGGACAGCATCGGGTCAAGATTGCGACCGGGCCGACCAGTGGCCACAGCGTGGAACCCCGGGTCGATGTAGTCCGGACCAACCTTGAACCCGGCCACCACGTGCCCGGCCCGGCGCAACGCCGCCATCAGGCCGACCGCGACCGTCGTCTTCCCGGCACCCGACGAGGGCGCCGCCACGACGATCCGTGGAATCACCACGCCCGGCTCCTCGGGCAGCCGTTCGATCCCGCCCCAGCGGCTACCACTCGATACCTCGCTGGCCTTTTTGCCCGGCGTCCATCGGGTGCTTGACCTTGGTCATCTCGGTGACCAGGTCCGCCGCGTCGATCAGGCGCTGGTCGGCGTTGCGGCCGGTGATGACGACGTACTGGTGACCGGGCCGGTTGACGAGCGTCTCGACGACCTCGTCGACGTCGACCCAGCCCCACTTCATCGGATAGGTGAATTCGTCCAGCACGTAGAGATCGTGGGTCTCGGCGGCGATCCGGCGCTGGATCTCGCGCCAGCCCTCCACGGCATCGGCGGCGTGGTCCTCCTCGGTACCGGCCTTGCGCGACCAGCTCCAGCCCTCACCCATCTTGTGCCACTCGACCGGCCCACCCTGACCAGTTGCCTCGTGCAACTGACCGAGCGCCTTGAAGGCACCCTCTTCGCCGACCTTCCATTTCGCGCTCTTCACGAACTGGAAGACCCCGATGTTCCAGCCCTGGTTCCAGCCGCGCAACGCCATCCCGAAGGCGGCGGTCGACTTCCCCTTCATCTCACCCGTGTGCACCATCAGCAACGGGCGATTGCGACGCTGCCGCGTGGTCAGGCCGTCCTGCGGTACGACCTCCGGCTGTCCCTTCGGCATCAGGCCGCCTTCCTTTCGGTGACCGCACGAACAAGGTTGCCAGCGGCAACATCCCCGAGGTCGAGATACTCCGCACCCAGGTCAGCCGCAAGCTCACCAGCCAGCCCGAGCCGAACCCCGCGCCGCGGCTCACAGTCGACCACCACAGTCGCGATCCCGCGCTGCGCCAGCCAACCAGCCGCCTGCTTCGCCCGCGCAAACGCCTTCTCGCCATGCGTCGCGCGCCCATCCGTCACGAGCACCAGCAACGGCCTTCTCCGCGGATCCCGGATCGCCGCAATCCGCAGTACTTCGGCTGCCTGCAACAACCCCTCGGCCAGCGGTGTCCGACCCCCAGTCGGCAGCGACTCAAGCCGCCGTACGGCGGTCTCCACGCTCCCGGTCGGCGGCAACGCAACAGTCGCCTCCGCACCCGCAAAGGTGACAAGCCCGACCGTGTCGCGCCGCTGGTACGCGTCAAGCAGCAACGAGACGATCGCCGTCTTCACTTCACCCATGCGCCGCTTCGTCCCCATCGACCCAGAAGCATCCACACAGAACAACACAAGGTTCCCCTCGCGCCCCTCCCGAACGGAAAGCCGCACATCCCCAGCCCGAACCGCCAGCCCGGCACCGATCCGACCGCGGGTGTGCTGGTGTGGTGCTGCTGCCCGGATCGTCGCCAGCAGGTGCGGCCGGCCCGACTCTCGTCCCACGCGTGCGCGGTCGCCCACCACGCGCCCGACCTCGGTGATCGCCCGGGACCGCCTACCAGCAACCCCGGCACCCGCAGCCTGCACACTCAGCAGTCGCGCTTTGTACGGCTCGGAGCTTCCCGCGACATCACCAGCCGGTGCAGGACCGGGGATCTGCTTCTCGGGCTGACCGGCGTCCGGCTCCCGATCCGCATCCGGCCCGTCGGTCGAGTCCGTCGGCTCCGGGTCCACGCCGCCGCCGGGTCCACCGTCGTCCGGTCCACCATCGGGGTCGTCGTCGGGGTCGGGCGGCGGCGGCGTGCTGTCTTGGATTGCTTGTTCTAGTTGGTCTTCGTCCATGCCGGGGGCGTCGAACGGGTTTCGGCGGCGACGGTGTGGAAGGGCTAGTTTGGCGGCCGCACGCACGTCTTCGACCTCGACGACGGTTCGGCCGGACCATGCCGCGTGGGCGACGGCGGTGCGGGCGGTGACCAGGTCGGCGCGCATACCGTCGACGTCGAACGACGCGCAGATCTCGGCGATCTGACGCAAGGCCGAGTCGGTCAGGATGACTTCGCTCAGCAGGTCGCGCGCCTTCACGATCCGTTCCGCGAGCTCACGCTGCGGACCGTCGTACCGGATGACGAACGCGGCCGGGTCGGCCTCGTAGGAGAGTCGCGCGCGCATCACCTCGACGCGCACGGCGGGATCGCGGCTCGCGACCACATCGACGGTCAGGCCGAACCGGTCGAGCAGCTGCGGCCGCAGTTCGCCCTCCTCCGGGTTCATCGTGCCGACGAGCACGAACCGCGCCGGGTGCGTGACCGACACCCCGTCGCGTTCGACCGTCGCCCGGCCCATCGCGGCGGCGTCGAGCAACACGTCGACCAGGTGGTCGTGCAGGAGGTTGACCTCGTCGACGTACAGCAGTCCGCGGTGCGCGGCCGCCAGCAACCCAGGCTCGTACGCCGTGACGCCCTCCGCCAGCGCCTTCTCGAGGTGCAACGACCCCAGCACTCGGTCCTCGGTCGCGCCGACCGGCAGCTCGACCAACCGAGCCGCCCGGCTCACCGCCTCGGGCGCGACATGCGGCCCGTCCGGACAGTCCGCCGCCGGAGCCGCGGGGTCACACGAGAACCGGCACCCCGGTACGACGTCCACCGGCGGCAGGATCTCGGTCAGCGCGCGGACGGCGGTCGACTTCGCCGTACCCTTCTCGCCGCGGATCAGCACCCCGCCGATCGCCGGTGAGATCGTCGCGAGGATCAGCGCGAGCTGAAGGTCTTCCATCCCGACCACCGCGGTGAACGGGAAGCCGGTCGAGGGTGGCGCAGGCCGCATCAGCGGGGAATCCCTTCGTCAGCGGGTGTCCACGCCCGCTTCGGCAGCTGGTACGCCACGGGGACCGCGGCGGACAGGGTGTGGATGTCCTGGCTTCCGGTCTCCCGGTCACAGTGGCGGGACCGCCCCGGACTTCCGGGTCTGCACCCGGTCACCGGTGTTCCTCCACACCTGTCCGCTCGATCATGGCACACCCCGCCCCGCCGCTCAGCGACCAGGTTCACACCTACCCTGACCGCATGATCAAGGCCTGCCTGAACGGTGACCGCACCCGCGCCGAGCACCCCGGTGTCCCCATCACCCCGGCCGAACTCGCCGAAGCCGCCGCGGCCGCCGTACAAGCCGGAGCCGACGCCCTGCACATCCACCCCCGCGGCGCCGACGAACGGGAAAGCCTGCACTGGCCCGACCTCCGCGCCGCCGTCGAAGCAGTCCAGACCGCCTGCCCAGGCGTCCCCCTCGGCGTCTCGACCCGCGAACCGATCGTCCCCGACCTCACCGAACGCCTCCGCCTGATCGCCGAGTGGTACCCCGGCCCCGACTTCGCGAGCGTCAACTTCCACGAACCCGGCGCCGCCCAGGTCGCCGACCTCCTCCTGTCCCGAGGAATCGCCGTAGAGGCCGGCCTCTTCACCGCCCAAGCCGCCGCCACCTACCTGGCGTGGTCCGGCCCCACCCACCGCATCCTGATCGAAGCCATCCCCGGTATCTCCCCCGGCCCCGACGGCCCCACCGCCGCCCAATCCATCCTCGCCGCCCTCCCCGCCACCAACACCCCCATCCTCGTCCACGGCGAATCCCACTGGACCTGGCCAACCCTCCACTGGGCCCGCTCCCAAGCCCACCACCTCCGCCTAGGCCTAGAAGACACCCTCACCACCCCCACCGGCGAACCAGCCACCTCGACCGCCCACCTCCTCAGCTTGCTTTGATCCGCCGAAGAACAGGACGTATAGACCTACTACCCAGCCACCCCAGCCTGCCGCTTCCCCTCGGCCGCCCGCAGTGGACGTATACGTCCTGTCGCACGGAGGCCTGTGGATAACTTCAGCCCCGGCGGTTGACTTTCCGTCACCATCGATAGGTGCACTCCGTATCCGATTTCCTCGCCCGGTCGGGTGGCTCAGCGACAACTGCTGAGCTGATCCGCGTGACCACCCGGCATCACCTGAACGCTGCCGTCCGCCTTGGCGAGGTCGAGCGGATCGCTCGCGGCGTCTATGCCTTGCCAACCCTTGAGCCGGCAAAGCTGGCTGCCCTCGCCTACGACGGCGTGGTCGCCTATCTGAGCGCCGCGGCCCTCTGGCGGTTGCCTCTCCTGGTTCTACCGGACAAGCCGCACATCATCGTTCCCGCGAAGCGCCGGCCACGAGCCGGTCGGCCGGCTGTCCTGCACTGGGCGGAAGTCTCCGCTGACGAGCGGCGGCACCGGGTCACCGGGCTGGACCGTACCGTCGTCGACTGCTGCCGGATCCTGCCGTTCGGACAGGCCCTCGCCATCGCCGATGCCGCGCTGCGATCCGGCAACCTCAACTCGAGCGAGCTGAACTCAGCGATCGCCGCTATGCGCGGCGCGGGGTGCCCGATGGCACTTCGGGTCGCGACAGCCGCCAGTGCACTGGCCGAGAGCTTCCTGGAATCCGTCCTGCGGAGCCTGCTCATCGAGGCCGGCATCGAAGGCTTCGAGCTTCAGGTACAGATCGAGCACGACGGGATCCGGATGCGAGTCGACCTCGGTCACCGAGTGCTTCGGATCGCGCTCGAGGCCGAGGGCTACGAGTTCCATGGGTCGGCACCGGACTACGCGGCAGACTGCCGCCGCTACGACAATCTCGTCGCCGCCGGCTGGCTGGTGCTGCGCTTCACCTATCACCAGGTTCTGCGGGATCCGGTGTGGGTGATCGACGTCATCAGGCAGGCAATCGCTCTAAGAACAGGACATATAGACCTAGCACCCACCGCCCGGAACCGGGGGCGCACCTTCCTGCGGTCAGCCTGAGGCGACACCTCCTGTCGTTAGGAAGGTCAGAACAGTCTCGGCATACAGGGCTGGCTGTTCGAAGTGGGGGAAGTGGCCGGAGTGGGCGAAGGTGACGGCTGGGCGGCCGGTGTTGCGGTAGGTGTGGACTGAGTGGGGGTCGGCTGGGTCTTTGGTGCCTCTGATGAGGAGGGTGGGGTGGGGGATGTCGGCTAGGCGGTCGAGTTTGGAGGTGTAGAGGTCGGTGAGGGTTGGGAGGTGGCTGTAGGCGCGGGACCACATTTCGTCGGTGAAGCCTGCGTTGCGGCCTAGTTGTTCGAAGGCGGGGCGGTTGGTGGGGTCGTACCAGGAGAAGTCCTGGAAGGCTTCGCCTAGGCCGAAGGCGAGTTCGTAGGTTTTGTCGGCCGGGGTCAGGCGGCGTGGGAGGGCGGCTAGTTCGCGGCAGCGGGCTGCGCTGGCTGGGTCGCCGGCCTGGTCGTAGAGGGCGGCGAAGATGGGGAGGCGGTGGCGGTCGTTGGCGTCGAAGTCCCAGCAGGGGCAGTCGAAGACGACGGCGGTGACGGAGTCGGGGTGCCGGATCGCGTATTCGACAGCGTAGTTGCCGCCTGCCGAGTGGCCGAGGATCGCCCACCGGTCGATACCTAACGCAAGGCGGAGTGCCTCGAAGTCGTCGATCAGGATGTCCATCCGGATCTCGAGCTCGGTCGGATCCGACCGCAGGACACCGCGCTGATCCGGCGCGATCACGTGCAACGCAGTGCCGAGTCGCGAGCCCTGACACTGCGTCCAGTGGTAGCCACCGCCATGACCGTGAATGAACAGCAGCGGCGGCGAATCAGCCGACCCGTACTCCGAGACGTACAGGTTGGTGCCGTTGACCTTCATCGGTACGACGACAGCCGCTTCGCCAGCGCGATCGCGGCGTCGTCATCCGGCAGCACGCGGATGCCGATCAGCGGGCTGACGGTGACGTAGCCGGCGCGCAGCAGCGCCTCGTCGGTCCCGGCCGGCGGGTCGGGGCGCGGCGGCGCGACCGTGATCATCGGCTCGCCGGTCGGGGCAGTGGTCGCAACCAGACGCTCGCGCGTGATCGGGGTCAGCGTCGCGTGCCGTACGCCGGCCAGTTCGTCGATCGGGCGGTCCGGAACATTCAGACTGAGCACGGTTCCCACCGGCTCGGCGGCGATCCAGGCGAGGGCTTCACCGGCCATCGTCGCCGCGGTTATCCAGTTCGTCGGGGCCGCGCCTTCGATGCTGACCGCGACCCCGGAGATCCCCTGACCCGCCGCGGTCAACGCCGCAGCCACGGTCCCCGAGTGGAAGATCGGTACGCCGATGTTGTGCCCGCGGTTGATTCCCGACAACACCAAGTCCGGCGCCGGCCCGAACGCGCCGACCGTGGCGAGCGTCACCGCGAGGGCCGGTGTCCCGGCGACCCCGCGGTAGCTGATGCCGCCCTCTTCCTCGACGACGGTCTGGATCGGGCGGTTGACAGTCCCGACCCGGGCCGAACCGAAACCGCTCTGGTCGTCCAGCGGCGCGATCACCGAGACCTCGTGCCCGAGTGAGGCGATCACCGGCGCGAGTGCGCGGATCCCGGGTGCCTGGAAACCGTCATCGTTGGTGATCAGGATCCGCGCCATACGTCCACCCAATCAGCCGCGGTCCTCGATGTCACCCTCCGTCTCAAGGACTGCGTTCCGCAGGGTCTCCAACGCCTCATCACTCGGAGAGGACCAGAGTCCACGCTGAGCGGCTTCGAGCAGCCGCTCGGCGATCCCGTGCCGTGCCCACGGGTTGGACTTGCGGAAGAACTCGGCCATCTCCGGGTCGGCGACGTACTCGGTGGTGAGCGTCTCGTACATCCAGTCGTCGACCACGCCCGCGGTCGCGTCGTACCCGAAGAGGTAGTCCACGGTCGCCGCCATCTCGAAGGCGCCCTTGTACCCGTGCCGCCGCATCGCGGCCATCCACCGCGGGTTCACCACGCGCGCCCGGAAGACTCGCTTGGTCTCCTCTTCCAGCGTCCGCGTCTTGACCTGCGCCGGTACGGCGGAGTCGCCGACATAGGCCTTCGGATTCGTACCGGTCAGGTGCCGCACCATCGCGATCATGCCGCCGTGGTACTGGAAGTAGTCGTCGGAATCCATGATGTCGTGCTCACGGGTATCCGCGTTCTTCGCCGCGACCTGGATCCGCGCGTACGCACGCTCCATCGACCCGCGCGCCTCGGCGCCGTCGAGATCCTTGCCGTACGCGTACCCACCCCAGACCGCGTACACCTCGGCCAGTTCGGCGTCGGTCCGCCAGTTCCGCGCATCCACGAGCGGCAGCAACCCGGCACCGTACGAGCCCGGCTTGGATCCGAAGACCCGAGCCGTGGCCGACCGTACGTCGTTGCCCGCGGCAACGTCATCGTCGACATGGGCCCGCAGATAGTTGTCGGCGGCATCTTCGTCCAGCGCCGCAACCGTCCGGACCGCTTCGTCGAGCAGCGACACCACGTGCGGGAACGCATCCCGGAAGAACCCGGAGATGCGGATCGTCACGTCGATCCGCGGCCGCCCCAGCTCTTCCAGCGGGACCACCGAGAACCCGGTGACGCGACGGGACGCCTCGTCCCAGACCGGGCGGCAGCCGAGCAGCCACAACACCTCGGCCAGGTCATCGCCCTGGGTCCGCATCGCCGACGTACCCCAGACGGTAAGGCCGACCGAACGCGGCCACTCCCCTGTCTCGGACTTGTGCCGGGCCAGCAATGAGTCGGCCAGCGCGACACCGACATCCCAGGCGTTCCGGCTCGGGATCGCCTTCGGGTCGACGGCGTAGAAGTTCCGGCCGGTCGGCAGCACGTTCACCAGACCGCGGGTCGGCGAACCCGACGGGCCGGCTTCGACGAAGCGACCGTCCAGCGCGCGCAGTACGTTCGTCAGCTCGTCATCCGTGCGGTTCAGGCGCGGAACCACCTCAGTTGCTGCGAAGGTCAGCGAGGACTCGACCCCGGCCGACGACCGGCCGATCACCTCGGTCACGACGACCGGGACCTTCGACGCATCCCAGCTCAGAGTCTCCATCGCGACGACCAGCTTGCGCGCGACCGCCTCCAGGATGTCGACGCCATCCGCACCACTCACTGCGGGAAGATCGGCCAGCGTCGCCAACGAGGACAGCTCGGCGGCGAGACCCGGGTTCGCGAGCAGCTCGGCCTCGTCGACACCGAAGGTCTCCCCCAGCGCGGTCCGCAGACCGGGGATCGAGTACGAACCGCCCCACAGCTGCCGCGCCCGCAGTACGGCGAGGACCAGGTTGATCCGCGCTTCATCGGCCGGGACACCGCCGAGGATGTGCAGTCCGTCGCGGATCTGCACGTCCTTGATCTCGCACAGGTAGCCGTCGAGGTGCAGGACGAACTCGTCGAAGTCGTCGTCCTCCGGCTTCTCGTCAGTGTGCAGATCGTGGTGCAACTGGGCCGCCTGGATCAGCGTCCAGATCTGCGCCCGCAGCGTCGGCACCTTCTCGGGGTCGAGCGCCTGGACGGTCGCGTACTCGTCGAGCAAGTACTCCAGCTTGGCCATGTCGCCGTACGTCTCGGCCCGCGCCATCGGCGGCACCAGGTGGTCGACGACGACCGCATGCGCCCGCCGCTTCGCCTGCGTGCCCTCGCCCGGGTCGTTGACAATGAACGGGTAGACCATCGGCAGGTTGCCGAGCACGGCGTCCGGCGCGCAGTCGGCGGCCATCCCGATTCCCTTGCCAGGCAGCCATTCCAGCGTCCCGTGCTTACCGAGGTGCACGACCGCATGCGCCCCGAAGCCGCCATCGGCCGGAGCGTTCTCCAACCACCGGTACGCCGCCAGGTAGTGGTGCGACGGCGCCATGTCGGGGTCGTGGTAGATCGCGACCGGGTTCTCGCCGAAGCCACGCGGTGGCTGGATCATCAGTACGACGTTGCCGAATCGGAGCGCGGCCAGCGCAATCGCGGGTTCGGGGCCGGAGTTGTCGACGTACAAAGATCCCGGCGCTGAGCCCCAGGCCTCGGTCATTGCCTCCTGCAACGTTTCGGGAACGCGCGCGAACCAGGTCGAGTACGTCGACAGTGGGATCGTCGCGACCGCGGACGCCAGCTGCTCGTCGGTCAGCCAGTCGACATCGTGACCGCCGGCCGCGATCAGCCGGTGGATCAGCCCGTCCGCACCATCAGCCCCTTGCAACTCACTAAGGTCGAGCCCGCCGAGGTCGTACCCGGCCTCCTCGAGCTTGCCGAGCAGTTGGACCGCCGAAGCCGGGGTGTCGAGACCGACCGCGTTGCCGATCCGGGCGTGCTTGGTCGGGTACGACGAGAGCACCAGCGCGAGCTTCTTCTCGGCCACCGGGACGTGCCGCAGGCGGGCGTGCGCGACCGCGATCCCGGCCAGCCGGGTGCACCGCTCGGGGTCCGGCGCGTAGCGGGCCAGCCCGTCGGCGTCATACGCCTTGAAGGAGAACGGGATGGTGATGATCCGGCCGTCGAACTCGGGGATCGCGACCTGCGTGGCGGCGTCGAGCGGACTGATCGCCGCGTCGCTGGCCAGCCACTGCTCACGCGTCGAGGTCAGCGCCAGCCCCTGGATCAGCGGGATGTCGAGTGACGCGAGCGCTCCAGCGTCCCAGGCGTCGTCCGCACCACCGGCGCTGGCGTTCGCTGCGACCGATCCACCGGCTGCGAGCAGCGTGGTGACCAGCACGTCGCATTTGCGCAGCAGCTCGAACAGTCCGGCGTTCTCAGCGCTTGTCGGGTCCAGCCCGCGCAGCGTCCCACAGTAGACGGGCAGCGGTTGCGCACCGGCCTTAGAGACCGCAGCCGCGAGCGCGTCGACGAACGCCGTGTTCCCCGCGATCTCATGCGCGCGGTAGTACACGATCCCGACCACCGGCCGGTCGTCCTCGACAAACGTCCCCCGCACCCCGTACGCCGGGAGTGCAGCAGGCGGGTCGAATTCGTCGCCGGTGAGCAGGATGGTGTCGCTCAAGAAGCCGGCCAGGTTCCGGAGGTTGTCCGCGCCGCCCTCCCGCAGGTAAGCCAGCGCTTCGGTCACCGCACCCGCAGGCACAGTCGACAGCGACATCAGCTCCGCATCAGGAGCCGCCTCACCGCTGACCACCACGGCTGGCTTCCCGGAGGCCAGTACGGCGTCCAGCCCCTCCTCCCAGGCGCGTTTGCCACCCAGCAGCCGCACCACCACGATCTGAGCGGTATTCAGCAACGGAGCGAGTTCAGACAGCTCCAGGCGGGCCGGGTTCGCGACCTTCCAGCCGGCCTCCGCCTCCGCCGCGGCCAAGAGATCGGTGTCGGCAGTCGACAACAGCAACAGGTTCGCGGGCACGCTGAACCGGTCCTTCCTGGGGGTATCCACGCCCCGGCCGGAGGTGCGACAGCAGCAGTTCCTGACTCCCCGCGGCGTTGTTCATCGCCGGTAGGTCACAGTGGCGGGACCGCCCCGGACTCACACCGGGTTCCTGCACAGCTGTCGCTTGACGCCTGCACCCTATCCGACCCCGTCGATTGGCAGGATGCGGAACACATCACTTCGACCAGAAGGCGGCACCACCCATGGAATCCTGGCGCGACGCAGCCTCGCAGCGGGCTCAGGAAGCTCTCGACGGCCTCTTCGGTACGGCGCTCGAGCTAGCCGAGCAGCAGGTCGGCAAACAGGGCGGGTTCGCCCCGTTCTCGCTCAGCATGGACGCGGCCGGCGAGGGATCGATCGAGATGGCCGACGAACCGGACACCGCCAAGGTCTTCGAGGTGCTGTGGGCCGGGCTACGCGCGCAGCGTGACGACCTCGTCGCGGTAGCGGTGGTCGCGGACGTCCAGATCGACGAGGACGGCTGGACCGACGGGATCCGCGTCGAGGCCGAGCACCGGGACGGGATCGCGTTGGCCGTCGTGGCGCCGTACCGGCGAAAGCGGCTGCGGCGCAGGGTCGAGCTGGGCCAGTTCGGGCTGAGCAAGGGTGAGCGCCGGGTTTGGTGACCTCAGCCGTGGGCGGCGTAGTGGGCGGCTAGGAGGTCGGTGCCCCAGTCGGAGCGGTGGGAGCGCCAGACGGAGTGGATGTGGTTGGCGTTGTCCTGGGTGTTGTCGTACTCGGCCAGGAAGGTGGGGGCGGCCAGGGAGTAGTAGTGGCGCCGGCCGGGGCCGGGGGTGGTTTCGCCGGCCCAGGCGAAGGTGAGGTTCTCGATGCCTTGTTCGGTCAGGTCTTGCCAGGTCTGGAGGCCGATGGGGCCGGCTGCGCGGCCGACGTACTGGCCGACGAGGAGGCTGAGGATCTGACGCTGGTCGGCGGTCATGTCGCCGTACGCCAGGCCGCGGTGTAGCAGGGACGGGTCGGCTACCGGGTCGTGACGGGTGAGGATGTCGTCGGGAGCATCGGGTGAGACGACTGCGACTGCGCGCTGGCTGTCGTCTAGGGCGTGCAGGAGTTGGAAGCCCAGGTCGCTCTCGCCGGCCAGGAAGCGGCGGCCCGATGGGGCGGTGGCCGGGTTAGAGCCGATGAACGAGGGTGTGAAAGAGATCGCACCGTCGACCAGAGTCAGGTGGATTGCCAGGTGGTGACCGTTCAGTCGCCAGGCCCACGGTTCGAAGCCGGCGGGGTCACCCAGGATCCGCAGGTAGTAGCGGCCGCCCAGGACAGTGCCCTCCCAGTCCCCTGACTCCGGCAGCGCCGGGATACCGCGCAGGAGCACCTCTGCGTCCAGTACGGCGAGTGAATCGGCCAGACCGCGTTCACTGCAGCCCAGTGCGATCAGCCGGAGCGCCAACTGCTGTTGTGCGGGTGTCAGCGACGACAACGGCAGTCCCGGCCGGTCCCCCGGCAGATAGGTCCACTCCTGGTGATCCGGTGTGTCGAACGCCGCCTGAGCCAACGCCCGCTGCTCCGGGCTCAGACTCCGCAGCAGGTCGATGGCCGCTTCCCGGGTCTGCTCTACAACCACGCTGCTCGCTCCAAGTCAGTGGGCTCATGTGCGGTCGTCCAGCGCTCGAACGGCCGGTCCAGCTTGTAACGGTAGTCGGGCTGACGCAGCAGCACCCGGGTTTCTGCGTTGGCCGGGTTCCGCAGCGTCTCGAAGTACTTGACCGACCAGTGGAACCACCGCATGCAGAACAGCCGCATGGTCAGCCCGTGTGACACCAGCAGCACGTTGCGTGGCGCATCCGCCTGCTCGAAGTCACGGTGCATGGTCTCCAGGAAACTCGACACCCGGTCGTACACGTCCGACCCCGACTCACCATGCGTGAACCGGTAGAAGAAGTGCCCGTACGAGTCGCGCAACCGTTCCTGCCGCTCGATGTCCTCGGTGTCCTGGAAGTTCGCCCAGTCCTGCTCCCGCAGCCGCGGCTCCTCCCGTGCGATCCCGATCAGGTCGTCGAGCTCGAGTCCTTTGAGTGTCTGCAGTGTGCGCAGGTACGGCGACACGTAAACCCGGATCGGCTCGTTGTCGAACAGCTCCCGCAGCTCACGCCCGGCCTTGGCCGCCTGCTCCCAGCCGTGCGCGGTCAGCGCGACGGAGTGGTCCGGGACCCGCTCGTAGATCGACTTGTCCAGGTTCGCCTCGGACTCGCCGTGCCGGATCAGCGCGATCCGCATCGGCCGTCGGCTCAGTCCCATAACCGTCCTCTCGCAACTGCCAGGATCGCGGCCGCACCCGCCGCGGCGATACCGACTCGCCGCGCCAGAGCCGCCGTACGGCGAACATCCGCGACCGTCGGCGTCGGCCCGTCCCCCAGCGTGCCACGGTCTTCGCTATAGGACCCGTAGCTGTTCGTCCCACCCAGTGACAGCCCAAGTGCACCAGCGAAGGCCGCCTCGACCGGACCGGCGTTGGGACTCGGGTGCTGCGCCGCATCGCGTTTCCACACCCGCCGTGCCTCGCTCCACCGCTCAGCCACCACTCCAGTCAGTACGGCGCACACCCGCGCCGGCAGGAGGTTCACAAGATCGTCCAGTCGTGCCGAAGCCCACCCGAAGTTCGCGTACTTCGGGGACCGGTACCCGACCATCGCGTCGAGCGTGTTGGCGGCGCGGTAGGCCAGCAGGCCGGGCACACCGAACACACCACCCCACACGAGTGGTGCCACACACGCATCCGAGGTGTTCTCCGCGATCGACTCGACCGTCGCACGCGCCAGCTCATCCGACTCGAGGGTGGTCGCGTCCCGGGCACACAGGTAGCTGAGCCGATCCCGCGCGGCCGGGATGTCCTTCGCCTCCAGGAACCCGGCCATCGTCTCGGCCTCGCGGTCCAGACTCCGAGCGCCCAACACGGTCCACGTGGCGGCGGCCGTGACGAGCGTGTGTACGACGGGCCGTTCCCGGGTCAGCCGCTCGACCGCGACTCCCGCCAGCGCCGTCGTACCGACCAGGACAGTCGTGTACGCCGTACCGGCCGCCCGCGAGTCGGCGTACAGGCGTGACTCCAGCCGGGTCGCGGTTTGCCCGAAACCCGCGACCGGGTGGAACCGCCGAGGATCGCCAAGGACCCGGTCGGCGACGAAGCCGAGCAGCAAGCCGAAACTGGTGGACACCCGCAGAAGTCTGCCAGGAAACAAATGTGCGGGGTCGAATATGGGCCTGGAAAGATATGTGCGAAGGTGAGTGCTATGGCGATTGCGGAACTGCTCGCGGCGGTCGACGGGAGCGGCGAGTTCGGGGTGTGGTTGGGGCGGGCCGACGGGACGCCGGTGTTCGAGCACGAAGCGGGGCGGACGCACTACTCGGCCAGCACGATGAAGCTGCCGGTGGCGATGGCGATGCAGCGCAAGATCGCGGCCGGTGAGCTCACGCTCGATCAGCCGGTCTTGGTGCACAACGACTTCGCCTCGCAGGCGGGCGGGCGGTTCGGCGTGAATCCGGATGAGGACGAGGCGCCGGCCACCTGGACCAAGCTCGGCACGAAGGTGCCGCTCGGCTGGCTCGCCACCGAGATGATCACGGTGTCCAGCAACCTGGCCACCAACCTCGTGCTCGAACAGGTCGGCATCGACGCGGCCCACGCCGTGCTGGCCGAGTACGGCGACGGCGCCAGCGCGATCCGGCGCGGGATCGACGACCGCGCGGCCCAGGCGGCCGGGATCAGCAACGAGATGAGCCCGGCCGGGCTGGCCGGCGTACTCGTTGCGGTGAGCAACGAATACCTTCGCGACCTGCTCGCGGCCAACCAGTGGAAGGGCGAGATCCCGGCACTGCTCCCACCCGGCACGCGCGTCGAGCACAAGAACGGCTGGGACACCCGGATCCGGCACGATGGTGGGATCGTCCGGCCCTCGGACGCGGACCCGTTCGTCCTCGTCGTCTGTACGACGTCCGACCTGCCGGACGCCCGCGCCCAGCAACTGATCGCGGAGATTGCGCTGGAGGCGTGGAACCACCGGCACGACCTGGGAGCGATCCGATGAAACTCACCACCCATCTGATCTCCGCGCCGCTGCACACTCCCTTCATCACCGCACTCCGGACTGCGACGCACGCCGACTCACTCCTGGTCGAGCTCAGCGACGGTTCGCTGAGCGGTTGGGGCGAGGCTCCGCAGGTCTGGAAGGTGACCGGCGAATCGCTCGCCGGCGCGCAGGCCTGTGTCGAGGGACCGATCACCGCCGCGCTGGACGGCCTCGGCCCGGATGACCTCACCGAGGCCCTGCGTCGCGTGCAGAACGCGGTCGCCGGGAATTTCGGCGCGAAAGGCGCGGTCGATACCGCCCTGCACGACCTCGCTGCCCGACGACTTGGCGTCAGCCTGCACGGCTTCCTCGGCTCGACCGTCGACACGGTCCAAACCGACGTGACGCTCTCGGTCGGCGACGCCGACGCACTTGCGACCGCCGCGAAGGCACGGGTCGCTGACGGGTTCGACGTACTGAAAGTGAAGGTCGGGACTGACGCGGCCGCCGATGTGGAGCGCGTCCGCCGGGTGCGGGACGCGATCGGACCGGGACCGCGGTTGCGGCTGGACGCGAACCAAGGCTGGTCGCGCCGCGACGCGGTGAACGCCATCAACGCACTGGAGGACTGCGACCTGGAGTTGGTCGAGCAGCCGGTCGTCGCCGCTGACCTCGAGGGGATGGCGTGGGTCACCGACCGAGTCGGTACGCCGATCCTCGCCGACGAGTCCGTGTACGGCGTCCGCGATCTCGTGGCGGTGATTCGGCATGGCGCCGCCGACATGGTCAACGTGAAGCTGGCCAAATGTGGCGGACTCGCGCCGGCCCGGACCCTGCTCGAACTCGCCCGGGAGCACGGCATCCGGACGATCGTCGGCTCGATGATGGAGAGCCACGTCGGGGTTGGTGCGGCAGCCGCTCTGGTCGCGGCCTACCCGACCTCCGCGGTCAACGATCTCGACGCGGCGTGGTGGCTGCGTGACGCACCGGTGACCGGCGGGATCCGGTACAACGGCGCGCTGATCCGACTTCCGTTTGAGCCTGGTCTCGGCGTGACAGGCTTGTCGGTATGAAGCTTGTCGCCGCCAAGGTCCCGATCAGCACGGTGTGGACCGAACCGGACGCGCCCCGCGAGATCGACGCGCCCGCCACTGCCGCGCAGCCCGATGTGGCTGCGTGGGCGAAGTCGATGGACCGCGAGAGCCGCCTCGGCCTGCACGGCCGGACGCTGTCCCAGCTGCTCTTCGCAGAGCCGGTGCTGGTCCGCACCGAGCGCGATGGCTGGTCGGAGATCGTTGCGCCGTGGCAGCCGTCGTCCAAGGACGAGCTCGGGTACCCGGGCTGGGTGCCGTCGAGCCATCTGGGTGAGCTGCCGAGCAGTGCGACCGATCCGGTCGCCGTGACCGTGCCGACTGCACCGCTGCTCGCGGAGCCGGCGGTTGGTGCACCGGTCATGACGCTGTCGTTCGGCACCGTGCTGGCCTCGGTTGAGCAGGCGGGCGGGTACACGCGGGTTGCCACTCCGGATGGTGGGTCAGGCTGGCTGGCGAACGACGTACTGCGCTCAGTGGCCGAGCCCTCGACCGCGGAGGATCGGCTGCGGCTCGGCGGTCAGTTCCTTGGGCTGGAATACCTGTGGGGCGGCACGTCGGCGTACGGGCTGGACTGCTCCGGGCTGACGCACACCGTCAGCCGGGTGCTCGGGTTGCGGATCCCGCGGGATGCGCATGATCAGGCGGACACGCTGGAGAACGTGCCGATCGACGACGCGCAGCCCGGCGACCTGTACTTCTTCGCCCGCCCGGGCCAGGTCGTGCATCACGTCGGGTTCGTCTCCCCCACCGGGATGCTGCACGCGTCAGAGACCGGGAAGCGGCTCGAGGACGAACCGCTTCCCGACGAGCGCCGTACGACGTTGGTCGCCGCGGCGCGTTTCTGACTGCTGGGTGCTTCTGACTCAGGCCTTGTGCGCGTCCGGGGCCGGGACCTCGTCCTGAGCGGAGTCGTCCTTGGCCTCGACCGCGGCCGGCTGATTGCGGGACTTGCGCAGGCTCAGGACCGTGGTGATGCCCAGCGTGACGATGATGAAGCCGAGCGAGAACCAGATCGGGATCTCCGGAGCCCACTCGATGTGGTGACCGCCGTTGATGAACGGCAACTCGTTCACGTGCATCGCGTGCAGGACCAGCTTCACACCGATGAACGCGAGCACCACCGACAGGCCGATCGACAGGTAGACCAGGCGGCGCAGCAGGTCGCCGAGCAGGAAGTACAGCTGCCGCAGACCCATCAGGGCGAAGACGTTGGCGGTGAAGACCAGGAAGGGCTCCTGGGTGAGGCCGTAGATCGCGGGGATCGAGTCCAGCGCGAACAGCAGGTCGGTGGTACCGAGCGCGATGATGACGATCGCCATCGGGGTGACCAGGCGCTTGCCGTTCTGGACCACTGTCAGCTTGACGCCGTTGTACTCGTCGGTCGCCTTCAGCCGCTTCTTCGCGAACCGGATGACCGCGTTCTCCTTGTAGTCGTCATCGTCGTTCTCACCCTGCTTGGCCAGGTGGACCGCGGTGTAGACCAGGAACGCGCCGAACAGGTAGAAGACCCAGGAGAACTCGTTGATCGCCGCGGCTCCGACGGCGATGAAGACGCCGCGGAAGACCAGCGCCAGGATGATGCCGACCAGCAACGCGGTCTGCTGATACTTCCTCGGCACCGCGAACCTGGACATGATGATCAGGAAGATGAAGAGGTTGTCGACGCTGAGGCTGTACTCGGTCAGCCACCCGGCGAAGAACTCACCGGCGTACTGACCGCCGGAGAAGACCCAGACACCGAGCCCGAAGACGACGGCCAGACCGACGTAGAACGCGATCGCGATCGCGGACTCACGGGTGGTGGGTTCATGCGGGCGGCGGCCGATCACGAACACGTCGAAAGCCAGCAGAGCGAGCAGTAGACCGACCGTGATGTACCAAACGTAGTCAGCAACGTGCATGCGTAACCTCCGGAGTGCAGCTGAGACAGGACTCCGAAGGTCTCTTCCGCCGACCACGTGGCCGACCGGGGGCACCGGGCGTGGGACGGACCCACGGCCGTGATGACGATGCCGCCGCGAAGGAATACTCCCCTTCTTCACCCCTAGTCTGACGGGTCGCCGACCCAGACTCCAAATCCAGGACACCGTGTCCGCCTGTCGAAATCATCACACGGCGCTCCGGGAATAGTCACGAACTGTTACGGAACGCTGTACCCACCATCCGCGACAATCACCGCACCGGTGACGAAACTCGACCGCGGGGACGCGAGGAACAACACCACCTCGGCGATCTCCTCCGGCGTACCGATCCGTCCCAGCGGCGCCGGCGCGCTGCTCTGGGCGAGCGCCTCCTCCGGCATGATCGACAGCAGCGCTTCGGTCCGGACCCCACCCGCGCAGACGGCGTTGACCCGCACGCCGGACGGTCCGAACTCGACCGCCCACGACCGGGTCATCGACTCCAGCGCTGCCTTGGTCCCGCTGTACGCGGCCGCGACCGGCAGGCCGATCCGGGCGCCGATCGAGGACGTGTTGACGATCGTCCCGCCGCCTGTGGCGGCCATCCGCGGTGCGAGCGCGGCGGTCAGGAAGTAGGCGCTGCGCAGGTTGACGTCGTAGATGCGTTGATATTCGTCGGGGGTGAGCGCGGTGGTCGGGACCATCGGGTAATACCCGGCGTTGTTGGCCAGGATGTCCACGTCACCGACCAGCTGCGCCAACCGCTCGACCTCGGCCATGTCACTGAAATCAGCCTGCACGTACGTCGCCTGTCCCCCGGCCGCGGTGATCAGCTCCACCGTCTCGGCGCCCTGCTCAGCCCGCCGACCGGTGACCACCACCTCGGCCCCGGCCTTCGCGAAACTCTGCGCAATGGCCCGCCCGATCCCCGACGTAGCCCCGGTCACAAGTGCTTTCTTCCCCCACAACTCAGTCATTCCCCGAGGCTAAATTCGCCCCTCAACGCCTGCCTCGACTCGCCGACCACTCCCCCGAAATTGCTCAGATCAGACCGGCCGCCGACTCTTGGGAAGCTTGGACACCACGGTGTCGTACGACGCATCGATCAGCTCGAACACCTCGTCATCCGGTACGCCGCCACCGAACCGAACCGTGTTCCACCCCGACCGCCCGATATAAGGCATCTTCGAAACATCCTCGGGATAAGCCGCCACCAACTCGTCGGCCTCATCGCGGTTGGCGCCACATTTCAGGCCGACGCTGTCTGTCCCCATGAACACGAAGATCTTCTCGGCCACCTTCGCCACCACGTCGCCGTCCCACGGCTCGTCCTGCCAGGCGCCCGGCTTACCCAGGCAGTACTCCAGCACGTCGTTCCGGCTCAATTGGCTCATCCCGCCATCCTCTCTCGATCTACGCTCCTCAGCATGAACTCAGTCGTGGTGGCGGCGGTGCAGGCGGGGTCGGTGTTGTTCGATACGGCGGCGACGCTGGTGAAGGCGGAGCACTACGTGCGTGAGGCCGCGGCGGGCGGCGCGCGACTCGTGGTGTTGCCGGAGGCGTTCCTGGGTGGATATCCGAAGGGGATGGACTTCGGGGTGACGGTGGGATCGCGGTCGGCGGAAGGGCGTCAGCAGTTCCTGCGCTATCGGGAGGCGGCGATCGCCGTACCGGGACCGGATACTGCGCGGCTGGCGGAGTTGGCCGCCGAGCTGAAGGTGGACCTGGTGGCTGGAGTGATCGAGCGGGACGGCGGGACGCTGTACTGCACCGCGTTGTTCTTCACCCCCGGTCTCGTCGCCAAACACCGCAAGCTGATGCCGACCGCGGCCGAGCGGTACCTCTGGGGACAGGGCGACGGCTCGACGATGGCCGCCGTACCGACTCAGTACGGCGTACTGGGTGCGGCGATCTGTTGGGAGAACTACATGCCGCTGTTCCGGCAGAGCATGTACGCGAAGGGCGTCGAGATCTGGTGTGCCCCGACCGTCGACGACCGCGACCAGTGGCAGGCGACGATGCGCCACGTCGCCCTCGAAGGCCGCTGCTTCGTGATCAGCGCCAACCAGTACGTCGAAGGCCTCATCAACGGCGGCAGCACCATCATCAACCCCCTCGGCGAAATCCTCGCCGGCCCAGCCCGCACCGGCGAAACCGTCCTCCTCGCCGAACTGGACCTAGGCGACCGCGATCGAGCCGTCTTCGACTTCGACCCGGTCGGCCACTACAGCCGCCCCGACATCTTCACGCTAACGGTCGACGAGACCCGCCGTACCTAACACCAAGACGGCAGGAGATTCTGATGACTGCACTTCCGGACACCGAGCCGCAGACCGCCGCGGGCAAGGTGCTTTGGCACTTCACGATATCGCTCGACGGATTCGTGGCCGGCCCGAATCACGCCATGGACTGGATGGGCGGCATCACGAACCCGCGGCCGAACATCACCGACGAGTACACCAGCACCACCGGCGCTATCCTCGGCGGCCGCGACGGCTTCGAAGCAGCCAACGGCCCCTTCAGGGCGGCCTTGAGGGCATCTTTGTGCAGGTCAAGCCAGGTGTCGAAGGACTGCAGTTCCGGGTGCAGCGCGCGGATGCTGGCGAGGTCTCGGTTGCCGGTGAACTCCTCGTGGTTCTCTGCGTAGAACTGCAACATGTGCGGTTTGCAACAGGGTCGAATCTGTTGCGGGCCAGGCCGGCTCCGGGTGGACTTCTGGGACCACGAGTGTTGGAGGGAATATGAAGTTGAGGGCGATGTCACGTCGTCTCGTCACCGCGGTCGCCGCGGTCGGGTTGGCTGCTGCGTCCGGTGGGGTCGCTGTCGGGTCACAGCGCACCGCTGCGGCGCCGGCGGCTGAGTGCCAGAGTCGGGAGCAGCCTCTCGGGTTCGGTTTGAACGGGGTCATCAAGATCACCGTCTGCCCGTACGACGCGAACTGGTGGGAGGTCGTGGTCGGGACAAAGGAGAACGATGCCGCCCAGCCGCTGGCCGGGTACACCCGGGTCACGGGCAGCGATGGCTCGTTCTACACGGGTGTCTGGCACGGGCAGCAAGGGTTCAACGAAGGTCTCCAGGCGCCTCAGAACGCCCCGGCCGGTACCCAGTACTGCGGTCAGTTCTTCCACCAGCCCGATCGCACCAAGCCTGCCAGTACGATCGCGATCCCGATCTGCCTGAACTCGGTCTAGTCGCCCCGCTCCCCCCGGCCGGCCCGAAGATGTCGGCCGGGGCCTGCGAGACTCCGGGCAATGCCAGCTGAGTACTCCAACACCTGGCCGGGCCTACACAGCTGATTCTGCCGGTGCCATGGCGCTACTTGGCGCCGGCGTTGGTCATTTGGCGGAGTTCCTTTTTGAGTTCGGAGATTTCGTCTCGGTAGCGGGCGGCTACTTCGAACTGGAGTTCGGCGGCGGCGTTGTGCATTTGGTCGGTTAGTTGCTGGATTAGGTCGGCTAGGTCGGAGGAAGGGAGGCCGCCGGCCAGCTCCCTTGCCTTTTCGCCGGCTCGGCCTTTGCCGGCGCCGGGGACGGGGGCTTTGCCGCGGGACTGGGTTCGGCCGGAGCCGAGGAGTTCGGCGGTGTCGGCGTCTTCGCGGGCGAGCATGTCGGTGATGTCGGCGATCTTCTTGCGGAGGGGCTGCGGGTCTACGCCCATCTCGGTGTTGTAGGCGATCTGTTTCGCGCGGCGGCGGTTGGTTTCGTCGATGGCTTGTTCCATGGACGGGGTGATCTTGTCGGCGTACATGAAGACTTGGCCGGAGACGTTGCGGGCGGCGCGGCCGATGGTCTGGATCAGGGAGCGGCCGGAGCGGAGGAAGCCTTCCTTGTCGGCGTCGAGGATGGCGACCAGGGAGACCTCGGGGAGGTCGAGGCCTTCGCGGAGCAGGTTGATGCCGACGAGGACGTCGTACTCGCCCATTCGGAGCTCGCGGAGCAGCTCGACGCGGCGGAGGGTGTCGACCTCGCTGTGCAGGTACCTGGTCCGGATGCCCATCTCCAGCAGGTAGTCGGTGAGGTCCTCGGACATCTTCTTGGTCAGGGTGGTGACCAGGACCCGCTCGTCGCGCTCGACGCGCAGGCGGATCTCGTGGATCAGGTCGTCGATCTGGCCCTTGGTCGGCTTGACGATGACCTCGGGGTCGATCAGGCCGGTCGGGCGGATCAGCTGCTCGACGAAGCCGTCGGACTTGTCCTGCTCGTATTGCCCCGGGGTCGCGGACAGGTAGACGGTCTGGCCGATCCGCTCCAGGAACTCCTCCCAGCGCAGCGGGCGGTTGTCCATCGCCGACGGCAGCCGGAAGCCGTGCTCGACCAGGGTGCGCTTGCGGGACATGTCGCCCTCGTACATCCCGCCGATCTGCGGGACCGTCACGTGCGACTCGTCGATGACGAGCAGGTAGTCCTCGGGGAAGTAGTCCAGCAGGCAGTGCGGCGCGGTGCCGGCCTCGCGGCCGTCGGTGTGCCGGGAGTAGTTCTCGATGCCGGAACACGTGCCGATCTGGCGCATCATCTCGATGTCGTACGTCGTCCGCATCCGCAGCCGCTGGGCTTCCAGCAACTGGCCCCCGCGCTCGAGCTCAGCCAGCCGCTCGGCCAGCTCGGCCTCGATCGAGGTGATCGCGCGCTCCATCTTCTCCGGCGCCGTCACGTAGTGCGTCGCGGCGCCGATATAGAGCTCGTTCTCCTCGCTCAGGACCTCACCGGTGAGCGGGTGCAGCGTCATCAGCCGCTCGATCTCGTCACCGAAGAACTCCACCCGGACCGCGAGCTCCTGGTAGACCGGGAAGACCTCGAGCGTGTCGCCGCGGACCCGGAACGTGCCGCGAGTGCCGGCCAGGTCGTTGCGCGCGTACTGCACGCCGACCAGCTTGCGGAGCAGACCGTCGCGGTCCATCTCGGCGCCGACCTTCACGTGGATCATCCGGTTCAGGTACTCGTCGGCGGAGCCCAGGCCGTAGATACAGGAGACGGTCGCCACCACGACCACGTCCCGCCGGGTCAGCAGCGACCAAGTCGCCGAGTGCCGCAGCCGCTCGACCTCCTCGTTGATCGAGGAGTCCTTCTCGATGTAGGTGTCCGTCTGCGGGACATACGCCTCGGGCTGGTAGTAGTCGTAGTACGAGACGAAGTACTCGACCGCGTTCTCCGGGAAGAAGTGCCGCAGCTCGGTCGCGAACTGCGCGGCCAGCGTCTTGTTCGGCTGCAGGATCAGCATCGGCCGCTGGATCTTCTCCGCCAGCCAGGCGACCGTCGCCGTCTTACCCGTACCAGTGGCGCCCAGCAGTACGACGTTCTGCTCGCCGGCGTTGATCCGCCGCTCGAGCTCCGCGATCGCGGCCGGCTGGTCACCGGCCGGATCGAAGTCGGACACCACCTTGAGCGGCGCCACCATACGCTGGAGATCCGAGACCTGTCTCATGGGTCCAACCGTACGTGGCGCCGCCGACAAAAACTGAAAGCCCTGGTCAGAAGCTCTTTTCAACGCTCGCGTTCATCGACTGCAGCTGGTTGAAGCGCCGCTCGTAGACCCGCGCCTCGAGACCCGCGTCGGTGGCGGTGACCCGGTCGAACTTGTCCGCGTACGCCGTCACGAAGCCCTTGTAGTCGATCAGGCCGTTCTTGCTGGTCTTGATCTTGGCGGTGTAGTTCAGCGCGTAGCAGGTCTTGATCGCCTCGTTGGCCGGCTTGCAGACCTCACCCTTGCCGATCACCACGTTCTGCATCCCGTTCGACTCGACGTCGACCAGGTGCTCGGCGAACCCCTTCGCGTCGTACAGCTCGGTCTGGCGGACCCAGTAGTACCCGTCGATCAGGCCGCGGACGTTGAACTGCTGCAGAATGTAGTTCTTCCCGGACTGCGTCTTCGACTTCGGGTCCGGCAGCCAGCCCTTGGCCGGCGTGAACCAGATCCCGCGGCCGACCTCGACACCGACGTCGTTCGGCCCCTTGGAGTCGTCCGGCTTCGAGTCCGCCGGCGGCGTGTACATGGTGCCGGGCGCGTCCGGGGTCTGCTCCGCGACCGGTTTGTCGTCGCCACCGCCGGTCACCAGCAGGACGACGCCGACCGCGACCAGGACGATCGCGAGCACCGCGCAGCCGATGATGATGAACTGCGACCGGTTCGACTTGGCCGGCCGGCCTTGCGGGCGGCCAGGACCCGGCCCCCAGCCGCCGGGACCCGCGGGTCCCGCGCCACCGGGGCCGCTGCCCCAGCCACCGGGTGCGGCGGCCGGCGGCGGGCCCGGAGGTGGTCCGTACTGCTGACTCATAGCTGTTCCTCGTGGTGTCGGGGGTTCGGCACAAGACCGGGGTGGTGGGGCGGGGAAGGTATCAGAAACTGTCGAGAACCGACGTCTTCATCTGGGCGGCGTCCGCCTCGGCCTTCGGCGCGAAGTCGGTGCGGGTCCGGAAGTCCAGTGCGGTGGCCACCTTGTCCTTGCGCAGGTAGACCTCCACATAGCCCTGTACGGCGACGTCCTGCCCGGCCTTGTCCTTGGCCGTGGAGGTGTAGCTCATCGCGATGCACTCCTCCAGGACGTCCTTGGGGCACGGCAGGTTCCGTTCGTCACCGAGTTTGGCGATCTCGTTCTCGGTCTCGCCCTCGATGATCGCGAGCAGGTACGCCTTCGCGGTCACGTTCTCCTTCTGGCGGACCCAGAAGAACGCCCGCGCCTCACCGTTCGGTGCGTAGGTGACGAGCTCCTTGCCCTGCTTCTCGGTCTCCAGCACACTCCAGCCCGGGACCGGTACGACGGACACTCCGAACGCGACCGGGATCGCACCGGCCGGCGGCGTGTACGACGTACTCGGCGTGGTCGGCGTCGGCGTCGTACTGGGCACCGGGTCAGCGCCCTTCTTGTCACCGCCGGACAGCAGCACCAATGCCACCGCGACCAGCGCGACGACCACCAGACCGGCGCCGATCGGCAGCAGCACCGGGGGGATCCGGGGGCCCTTCTTCACAGGCGGTGGACGACGCAGAGACGGCGGACCGACCTTGTCACCCCACGCGGACGACGTCTCGGTCGCCGGACCGTCAGGCTGCTGAGGTCCTGGTGGGACCTCGAGGTTCCACGGGGACGGCGGCAGCGCCGGTGCCGGCGCTGCCGCTGGGTCCTCGTCGGGGCCGGGTTTGCTCACCCACGGGTTGCTGTCCCCGGCCCCTTTGTCGCGTTTTCCGGTCACTGGCTCTTGAGCACCGACTGCAGCATCGCGGTGCTGTCCGGCTGCGCGGTCGAGACCTTGTCCTTGCGGGCGAGCACCCGGACCAGCGTGATGACGCCGTCGTTGCGCTCGATCACACCGACGAAGCCGACGACCTCGGTGCTGCCCTGCTGACCGGCCGACAGACCGGAGTAGGACTGCGTGATGGCGACCTTGACCGGGGTCTTGTCGTTCGCACCCGGGGTGATCCGGACCGGCTCCTTGGTCTTCACCGAGGTGTGCGCCTTGGTCTCGGCGGTCAGCAGCTTCGGCAGGACGGTGTCGGCCGTCTCGCCTTCGGCCTTGAACACCTGGACCATGAAGTAGGCCTCACCCGACTTGAGCAGGTAGACGCCCTTGAAGTCCTTCAGTTCCTTGCGCACGTAGCCCGTGGCCGGCTTCACGAAGACGCCTTCACCGACCTCGATGCCCTCGTCGACCGGCTGGCTGTTGCCGTTGTCGCCGCCGCCATTTTCCGTCGGGGTCGGCTGGACCTGCTTCTTGTCGTCGCCACCACCGAAGATCAGCGCGAGCACGATGCCGATCACCGCGACGACAACCAGACCGCCACCGGCCAGGTACAGGATCTTGCTGTTGCCCTTACCCCGCGGAGCCCCGCCGCCGTACTGCGGCTGTCCCGGGTACCCCTGCTGCTGCCCGGGGAACCCCTGCTGCTGGCCCGGATAGGGCTGCTGCCCGTACGGCGATTGCCCCGGCTGCTGCCCGTATCCCGGCTGCCCCTGGGGCTGCTGGCCGTAGCCAGGCTGACCCTGCGGCGGCTGGCCATAGCCAGGCGGCGGACCCTGCGGAGGCGGACCGTAACCGGGCGGCGGCCCCTGCGGGGGCTGCCCCTGCGGCGGCTGGCCGTATCCGGGAGGCGGACCCTGCGGAGGCGGTCCGTACCCGGGCGGCGGTCCTTGCGGCGGCTGGCCCTGCGGCCCGTAGCCAGGCGGCGGACCCTGCGGAGGCTGGCCCTGTCCGTACGGAGGTTGCTGGTTGCTCATGCCTGCGTCTCCCCAGTCGTCACGTCGTACCCACTCGCTGTCGCCGGTGCGGTCACACCACGGGCCGACTTCGGCACCGAGCGGACGGAGTTGCCACAGGCGGAGCAGAAGTCCGAGTGCGGCAGGAGCGGCATCTCACAGCGCGAGCAGAAGGCCTGGTCGCCGGAGGCGTGGTTGGAGCCACCGCGTGCGGCGGACTCCAGTGCGGCCTCGAGCAGGCCCTTGTGCAGCACGGTCCGGACCCGGATGATCAGCGCGCCCAGCAGCAACAGGCCCCAGACGACACCGAGTACGGCGCCGATCGTCGAACCGTGGCCGCCGACGAAACCGAGCAGGTAGACACCGCCCTGGAACAGCGCGTTCACCACGATGGCCTGGAGCAGACCGCTCACCCAGCGCGGCGTGAAGCCGTCGTACCCGGCGCCGAGGCCGGAGAACTCCGCACCGGCCAGGCCGGTCGCCGAACCGTAGATCAGCGGCTTGATGAATCCGTGCAGCACCACGATCGAGATCCACGTCCCGGCGCTGCTGCCCGGACCGGCGAAGCCGCCGCTGATCCAGCCCCAGTGCAGGACGAGCGTCTCGAAACACGCGTACCCGACGCCGGCCACGACACCGAAGGTGAAGCCGTCCATCAGGTCGTCGTACCGCGGCCGCGAGGCCAGGTAGAGCGGGCCGACCTGGCGGATGAGCTCCGACACGACCGGCACAAGCAGAAGCAGGATCAGCAGATCGCGCCCCGACGGGCCGATGTCGTTCGACCCGATGGTGTCGGTGGACAGCGCGATGTTGTCCGACCACAGCCAGGTGAAGACGGCCGCGAGTACGCCGGTCAGCACGAAGGCCGCCGCGACGACCGGGATCGGCTCGTCCTCCCACAGGTTCACGTCGTACAGATAGAGGATGTAGACGATCGGCACCGAGAAGGCCGCCACCATGATCGCCACCGGCAGCGCACCGAGGGCGGCCGTCACGACGGTCAGCAGCAGCGCGATGCCGAGTGCGACCTTGTACGTGTAGGGCTGCTTACCCGAGCCCTGCGGCATGATCGTGGAGACCAACTTGAACGACGCGACCGACTCATCGGGCCTCGCCGCGTACGCGTTCTTCCGCTCCGTGTCCCCGGACCGCAGGTCGTTGCCACAGTGGTGGCAGTACCGCGAGACCTCGGGGACGTCAGAGTTGCAGCGCGGACACACCACGCCATCCTCCCTACTTCGGGACTTCAGGGCTTTCGGACCGGACAGATTCTCGTACAACCGATCCCGGAAACATCATTTACCGCGCAGGGGTCACGCTTTCGTGTCCGGACCGTGCCCTGCGCGCTCCCGCAACGTGGTCCACACCTCATCGAGCCGGGTGTCCAGCTCGGCCAGCGTTCCGGCGTTCTCGACGACCACGTCGGCGACGGCCAGTCGCTGCTCCCGCGTTGCCTGGCTGGCGATCCGCTGCTCGGCCTCGGATTCCGCCATACCTCGTTGCTGCGTCAGCCTTTCCAGCTGAACAGCAGCCGGTACGTCGACCACGAGCACCACGTCGAAGCGGTCGGCCTGGCCAGTCTCGACCAGCAACGGAATGTCGTGCACCACGATCGCGTCGTCGGACGCGGCCGCCTCGATCTCAGCGGCCCGGGCCCGCACCCGCGGATGAATGATCGCCTCGAGCCGGCGTCGCGCCTCGGCGTCGCCGAAGACGATCCGCCCGACCGCCGGTCGATCCATCTCCCCGTCAGCAGTCAGCACCTCGGGCCCGAACGCGGCCACCACCTCGGCCAGTCCATCGGTCCCGGAAGCCACCACCTCGCGCGCCAGCACGTCGGAATCGATCACGATCGCACCCCGCGCCGCCAGCCGCGACGACACCGCACTCTTGCCGGCGCCGATTCCTCCAGTCAGTCCAACTCGTAGCACGCGACCTACTATGACTTATGGGGTGGAGACGGCGGCGCCGGGACCTGCGCGAGCTAGAGCACGTCCAGTTGATGGCAGAAGAGGACGCGATCGTATTCGGCGAGGAGCTGACGCGATTCGGTGACGCGCATGAGCTCGATGCGGACGCCCGGCACGACTACCAGACCGCGTTGGACGCCTATGAAAGCGCGAAACGGCTCGTCGACAAGCTGAAGTCCGTCGAGGCGATCAGTGCGGTGATCGACACCCTCACCGCCGGTCGGTACGCCCTCGCCTGCGCTCGAGCCCGAGTCGACGGCCTTCCGCTGCCAGAGCGCCGTACGCCGTGCTTCTTCAACCCGCAGCACGGACCGGCGAGCCTGGACGTGGTGTGGACGCCGCGCAGCGGCGCGACACGACGGGTACCGGCATGTGCGCAGGACGCGGCGCGGATCAAGGCCGGTGAGGACCCGCCGGTCCGCATGGTCCGGTACGGCGAACAGCAGGTGCCGGCCTGGGAAGCGGGCACGCCGAACGAGCCGTACCGAATCGGGTTCTTCACCTCCAGTACCGCGCGGGCCACGGTGATCGAGCTGAAGACCCGGATGAAGGGTGAGGGCGGCGGCACCTGGGGCAACGGCTTCCGCAAGCCCACCCACCGCGGCCCGTAGACGTGCAGGACCCCCGCAACCCGAAGGATGCGAGGGTCCTGGCAGTCAGCTAACTGATCAGCCCTGGCCGGTCAGCTTCTCACGCAGTGCCTGCAGTGCCTCGTCGGAAGCGAGCGCGCCCTCGGCGGGAGCGTCGTCCTTCGGAGCAGCGCTGCCGCCACCGGTGGCCGAGGAGTACGTGGAGGCCTCGCCGGCCTCGACGTCCGCCGTCTTGGCGTCCTCGATCTGCTTCTTGTGGGCCTCCCAGCGCAGGTGGGCCTCGGCGTACTGCCGCTCCCACTCCTCACGCTGAGCATCGAAGCCCTCGAGCCACTCGCCCGTCTCCGGGTCGAAGCCGTCGGGGTAGATGTAGTTGCCCTGCTCGTCGTACGTCGCCGCCATGCCGTACAGCGTGGGGTCGAAGTCGTCGGAGACCGGGTCGACACCCTCGTTGGCCTGCTTCAGCGACAGCGAGATCCGGCGCCGCTCGAGGTCGATGTCGATGATCTTGACCATCACGTCGTCGTTCACCTGGACGACCTGCTCCGGGATCTCGACGTGACGCTCGGCCAGCTCGGAGATGTGCACCAGACCCTCGATGCCCTCCTCCACGCGGACGAACGCACCGAAGGGCACCAGCTTGGTGACCTTACCCGGGACGATCTGGCCCATCTGGTGGGTCCGGGCGAACTGCTGCCACGGGTCTTCCTGGGTCGCCTTCAGCGACAGCGAGACGCGCTCGCGGTCCATGTCGACGTCCAGCACCTCGACGGTGACCTCCTGGCCGACCTCGACAACCTCGGTCGGGTGGTCGATGTGCTTCCAGGACAGCTCCGAGACGTGCACCAGACCGTCGACGCCGCCGAGGTCCACGAACGCACCGAAGTTGACGATCGAGGAGACGACACCCTTGCGGATCTGGCCCTTCTGCAGCTGGGTGAGGAAGTTCATCCGCACCTCGGACTGCGTCTGCTCCAGCCACGCCCGGCGCGACAGGACCACGTTGTTGCGGTTCTTGTCGAGCTCGATGATCTTGGCCTCGATCTCCTGGCCGACGTACGGCTGGAGGTCGCGGACGCGACGCATCTCGACGAGCGAGGCCGGCAGGAAGCCACGGAGGCCGATGTCCAGGATGAGACCACCCTTGACGACCTCGATGACGGTACCGGTGACGACGCCGTCCTCTTCCTTGATCTTCTCGATCGTGCCCCAGGCCTTCTCGTACTGGGCGCGCTTCTTCGAGAGGATCAGGCGGCCTTCTTTGTCCTCCTTCTGGAGAACCAGGGCCTCGACGTGATCGCCGACGTTGACGACCTCGTTCGGGTCGACGTCGTGCTTGATCGACAGCTCGCGGGAGGGGATCACGCCTTCGGTCTTGTAACCGATGTCGAGGAGAACCTCGTCCCGGTCGACCTTGACGATGGTGCCCTCAACGATGTCGCCGTCGTTGAAGTACTTGATGGTCTGATCGATCGCCGCGAGGAAGTCTTCCTCCGACCCGATGTCATTGACCGCTACCTGCGGGGTGGTGCGAACTGCGGGGTCGAGAGGTGCCTCGATGCTGGCCGTCATGTGGTGGGTTGCTCCGTGGACTGGTGGTCTCGTCAGGTTGCGTATGAGCCGTTGGATCGCACCACACCGCTGGACTGCCTGGAGAGCACAGATTCACCACCGACAAGCTGCGAGCACGAGCCTGCTCCGTCCGAGGTCGCGCAGGCCCATAGCGCATCTCACAGAATACCGGTCTTGACGGAGGCAACACAACCTGGGGCACCCGGTCGGCACCGGGCACCCGCCGAGGTCTCCCGACGTACCACTCAGCTCAATGTACGACCTCCAGGTCAGGACGGTCTCCGGACAGGGTCCGCGTGTCCGCCATCCGGTACACCAGAGCCGCCGCAGCGGCCGCGACCGGGTTGTCCGCCGCCCGCGAGGCGAGCTCGAGCAGAGCCCACAGATCGGCGGCCCGGCCGAGGTCCACGAGCGGCTCCGGAAGCTCGACTCCACTCCCCCGTAGCCCGCTCAGGACCGCGCCGGCGAACACCGGGTCCGTCTCGAACCGCAGCAGGTTGCCAAGATCGGCGTACGGCGAACCTGCGAACGAGAACTCCCAGTCGATCAGGCCGGTGATGCGGGCGGTGTCCGGGTCCACCAGCAGGTTCTTCGGGTTGAAGTCGCTGTGAACCAGACAGAACCGATTCTGGGCGCCATCCAGGAGGTCTTCGGCCTCCGCGAACACCTCCGCGAGACCGCCGTACGCGACACCGAGGCCGGCGGCGTACTCCTCCAGGTCACCCGGACCGAACGGCTCGACGGTCAGCTCGCCGCCCCGGAACATGCCCGCGGTCAGGAACGGCATCCCGCTCAGCCGGGCCAGCAACTCCCCCAGCTGAGCGCCGACCTTCCGCCGTTCGTCCGGACCGGCCGTCTCCAGATAGACCTGCAGGTTCACGCCTGGCAGGCGCTCCATCAGCAAGTACGGCGGGTCCTCCAGCGACCCTTCGCGCTTCAGATCGAGGATCCGCGGTACCGGCAGCAACCCGCGCACGAGCTGCAGCAGAGCCGCATCGACGACCGCCCGATCCGGATCCTTCACGTACAGCTTCAGCACCGCTTCCTCGCCGCCGGCGGTTACCGCGTAGGTCTGCCCCTGGTAACCGCCGGTCAGCGGAACTGCACTTGCCGCTAGTCCATCCACCCGCCCGATCCTGCCATCGCCGCCAAAACCGTCGGTACTGCGTTGCGCAGCCCGGCCGCGTTCGGATGCAGCGGCACGAGGCCGTTGGTCGTCACACTCGGGATCAGCCCTTCGATCCACCGTGTCCCGGCCGGCTTGCACATGTCGTGTCCAACGCTCGGCGTGGCCAGATCGACGTACGTCGCTCCGTGCGCGCTCGCCTGTTCCGCCATCCGGCGGTTGAGCCGGGTCAGCGCCGACTGGAGGTAGTCGGCATCCGCGGCCCACACCGGCACGACCGGCCAGCAGCCGCCCTTCCGGATCCCGGTCGGGTAGCCGACCATCAGGATCTTTGCCTGTGGCGCCCGCTGCCGGATCTGCTCGATCACAGTCCCGTACGTCGGCGCGAACGCGTCGATCTTCTGCGCCAACTTGTCCACACCACCTGTGGTGTTGGTCGCCTTGCACGAGGTCCCGACCGGCTGCGGCAGCAGGTTCACGCAGGAGAACGCGAGCCCGACCAGCCCGATGTCGTTGCCGCCGATCCCGACCGAGACCAGCGTGGTGTCCGCGCTCAGAGCGTCGTACTGCGGTGCTGCCGTGCCGAGGATGATGCCCGGCTGTGGATTCGCGAAGTGCGCGGTCGTCGCCGCGCCACAGGTGACGTCGCGGAACTTGGCGGGCTGCACCTGCGCGGCGATCAGGGACGCGTAGTTGACCGCCGAGCGCGCACAGGTCAGCGGCTCCTTGGCCGGCAACACGAGCGAACCCGCGGCGAACGAGTCGCCCATCGCCACATAGACCAGCGGCGGAGCCGCCATCGCCGGCAGCGGCGTCAGCCCACTGGCGAGCAGTCCGGTCGCTACCGCCACCGCTATCAAGGTTCTCTTCATGCCGCCGCCTTTGACGTTAAGTGACCAACCAGTAACAGACCACGATGAGGAGCTTTCAGCTTTTCGGCAAGACCTCGGCGGCGTTTGCTTTATTTACGCTACCGCCGTAGCGTAAAGGCCATGACACGGGGACGGCCGCGAGACACCGCGATCGAGGGCAGGCTGCTCGCAGCCGCGGCCGAAGAGCTGCGGCACGGCGGGTACGACGGTTTGTCGATCGACCGGGTCGCCGAGCGGGCCGGGGTCGCCAAGACCACGCTGTACCGGCGTTGGGCGTCCAAGGCCGAGCTCGTCGTCGCACTGATCGCGATGATGCGCGAGGAGATCCCGTTCGAGCCGTCCGATGATCCGCGGGCCGATCTGACCGCACTGGTCACCGCGATCGCCGCAGGTCTGTCCGAGACGCCGACCACTTTGATCGCCGATCTCGCGGCCGCAGCCGCCCGTGAGCCGCGCGTCGGCGAGAGCGTCCGCGCCCTCTGGGCGGAGCGGCACGGAGCCGTCACCGCTGTCGTGGCGAAGGCGCAGGAGGCCGGGCTCGTGCTCGACCATGTCGCGCCCGCCCTACTGGTCGACCAACTGGTCGGCCCGCTGTACTACCGGCTCCTGGTCACGCAAGAGCCGCTCACCCCTGAATACGCTCGGACGCTGGTGCTCAGCGTCCTTGGACCTGAGGAGTCCCCGTGAAACGTCGCCTGCTGGTAGGCCTTGGCGTCTTTGTTCTGCTGCTGGCCGGCTACACCACCTACACGATCGTCCGCCCGACGGTTCTGCGCACCGAGGTCGAGATCAACGCCTCCCCCGACCAGGTCTGGACAGTGCTGACCGACCGCGAGCACTACCCGGCCTGGAACCCGTTCATCGTCTCCTCGACCGGTCCGCTCGCCGTCGGCGGCACGATCACCAACGTGCTGCGCGACACCAAGGGCGCGGAGACGACGTTCACGCCCAAGCTGCTGGCGGTCCAGCCCGGCCGCGAACTGCGCTGGATCGGCCGGATCGGATTCGGCGGGATCTTCGACGGTGAGCACGCGTTCCGGATCGAGGCGCTGCCCGACGGGCGGTCGAAGCTGATCCAGGAGGAGATCTTCCGCGGCGCCGCCGTACCGTTCACGGCCGGCATGCTGCGCGACACGATCGAGCCACAGTTCCGCGCGATGAACCAGGCGATCGCGACGCGGGCGGCCGAAGCTCGCTAGAGTCACCGCGTGGTCGAGCCGCAACGTATCGAGCTGACCGAAGCCGAGAGCTCTCAGGCCAGCCGAACCTACTGGAACTCCGCCGCCGCCCAGTACCTCGAGGACCACGGCGACTTCCTCGGCGACGACCGGTTCATCTGGGGTCCCGAGGGTGTCGACGAGGAGTCCGCGCAGCTGCTCGGACCGGTGCGTGGCAAGCGCATCCTCGAGGTCGGCTGCGGCGCAGCCCAGTGTGCGCGCTGGCTGGTGGGCCAAGGCGCCGATGTCGTTGCCTTCGACATCTCGCTGGAGCAACTGCGGCTCGCGCGGGAGCTGGACGTCCGGACCGGTACCGCGGTCCGGACGGTCGCTGCCGATGCGACGGCACTCCCCTACGCCAACGCCACGTTCGACATCGTGTGCTCGGCGTTCGGTGCGCTGCCGTTCGTGGCCGACGCGGGGACCGCACTGCGCGAGATCGCCCGCACTCTCAAACCTGAGGGCCTGCTGGTCTTCTCGGTGACCCATCCGTTCCGCTGGACGATGCCCGACGACCCGTACGCCGGCGGTCTGCGGATCGACAAGCCGTACTTCGACCGGACGCCGTACGTCGAGGTCGACGACGCCGGTACGCCGGTCTACGTGGAGCATCACCGGACGATCGGTGACTGGATTCGTGCGCTGACCGAGTCCGGCTTCGTGGTCGACGATCTGCTCGAACCGGAGTGGCCTGCCGGTCACACGCTGGTCTGGGGTGGCTGGGGTCCGCATCGCGGCCGCTACGTCCCCGGTACGGCGATCTGGTCGGCCCGCAAGGAGGCCTGTGCATGAGAGGACTGGGGATGACGCGCCACAGGTTCCCGGCACTCGACGGTCTGAGGGTTATGGCCGCGCTGGCGGTGCTGACTGCACAGGTCGCTCTGCACAGCGATGCCGGAGCGCTCGCTGGTCTGCTGTCGCGGCTTGACGTCGGCGCTGCGGTCTTCTGCGCGATCTCCGGCTTCCTGCTCTACCGGCCGCACGTGGTGGCGTGGTTCGAGGGCACCCTGCCGCCGCTGACACTGCCCTACCTGCGGAAGCGGGCCGTGCGAATCCTGCCCGTGCTGTGGGTCGCCGTACTGCTCGCTGCGGTGCTGCTGCACTCGGCTGACTGGTCGACGTACCTGCAGCACGCGACGCTCACGCAGGTGTACTTCGAGGGTTCGCCAGCGCCCGGTCTCACGCAGCTGTGGAGTCTGGCTGCGATCGCAGCGTTCTACGTGATCCTCCCGGCGCTGGCCAAGCTCCTGACCGGGTACGAGCGTCCGACCCGGCGCAGTGTCCGTTGGCGGCTGACCGTGCTCGCGGGGCTCACTGTGCTCGGCCCGGTGTGGATGACCGTGATGGCCGCGACACATCACCCGAACGCCGGGCTCTGGCTGCCCGGGTACCTCGGCTGGTTCGCGGTCGGCATGGGCTTCGCGCTGTGGCAGGTCGCTCGCAGCACCGGCCGGCTCGGCTCGTCGGCCCTCGACATCCTCACCACGATCCCCGGGACCGTCTGGGGTGTCGCAGCCGCGCTCCTCCTGCTTGCCGCGACTCCGCTGGCCGGTCCATACGATCAATCGCCCGCCACCCCCGGCCAGACCGCAGTGAAGAGCCTGCTCTACACCGGCATCGCGGCCTGTGCGCTGTTCCCGGCCTTGGCCCCGAGCGCTCGTACTGCGCACTACCTGGGCGGCAGACCGGCTCGTCTGGCCGGCAACCTCACGTACGGCGTGTTCGCGTACCAGGTGATCGCGCTGACGCTGCTCGAGCGCATCAGCACGCAGTTCGTGTTCCTGTTCGTTACGACTCTGCTCGCGTCCATCGGGCTCGCTGCAGCCAGCTACTACACCATGGAGCGGCCTTTAGCTGGTGTCCGGACCGACGGGTCCGGCGCCGGTAGAACACCGCCATCGCCATCACGGCGAGCACTCCAAGCGAGCCGACCAGGAGACCGGCCCGATACGCCCGGTCCGGCATGAACCGTGCGTTGACCAGCTGCTCCTCACCTGCGGGCAGTACCCAGCCCTGCTGCCAGCCCGCGACTCGGATCGGCGTCAGCTTGCGCCCACTGCCGTCGTACGCGACCCAGCCCTTGTTGTAGTTCTGTGCGACGGTCAAGACCGACGGCTTACTCGATGCCGGTACCTCGAGGGTCAGCGCGGCCGGGTTCGGCCGCCACACGTTCACACCGTGCACCGGCGTCACGGACACGTCGCCGAAGCCTGCCTTGGTCAGCGTGACCTCAGTCGGGACCAGACCGCCGTTCGTCAGCACATCGACCTCGTGCCGCCCGGCCTGCAGTACGACGGGTCCCGCATCGCAACTGGTGAACGCGACCGGACGCCGCTGCAGGAGGTCCCGCATCGAGCCGGTCACTCGCGTCATGGTCGGCTTGCCGTCCACCTTGACCACCGGCCCGGACCCGCAGGACTCCCCGACCCGGTTGTCGAGCCGTAGCGCCTGCCGCAGCTCGTCGGCACCGACGACGCGAATCTCCGAGATCGCTACCGGCTTGTCGGTCCGGGCGAAACGCATCTCGACCGTGCGAGCCAGCCGCTCCCCGAAGCGCACGTAGCCGTCCGCATCCAGCTTGCTGACCGTGGCCGGACCACCGTCGAAGCTGAGCGAGACTTCGGCGGGTGCAGGCGCTGCTTCGGTCCGGAACTGCAGCCCACTCAACTTCCTCGCGGTCGGCAAGGTCAGCGTCAGGATCGGATCGCGGTCTGCGGCGTCCGCAACCCAAGTGGTGGTGATGTCCTGGTCGACGACGGCACCCGGCCGCCCTTCCGGTGCAGCGACCGCACGGGACGACGCCTTGACTCCGATCGGCCCCGACAGCAGTCGATCGAGCGCAGGCCCGTCCTGCGGCAGCGCCGTACCTTTCAGCTCGTACGACGCGGTCTGCGGCAGATCGACGGTTCGCAGCAAACCACCTGGCTCATCCGCGTCACGCGCCGTACTCGGCTGACACACCGACCGGCCGGCTACATGCGCGCAAGCGGAGCGTCCGATCTGCGGGTTCCTGAGCACCAGTGCGCTCGGCTGCCGATCGGCCGCGGGCAACTCGACCCGCTCGGCCCGACTGCCCGCCGGCTGGTCCACACCGAGCGCTCGACGCTGCAGTCCGTCGGTCTGGATCAGCGGCAGCTGCCCGAGCGCCTCACTCACGTCAGAGCCGGTGATCGCCTCCCGGTCGCCGCCCAGCGCCGACAACACCGCCGGTACGTCGCTCGTGGCGCCACGCACCTCGACGAATCGCGACTCCGGGATCAGCCGGGCGACATTCACCCCACCGACGTCGTAGATCTCCACACTCGGGTAGTCCCCGACCGCCGGACCGAAATGCGCGACTCGCTTCAGACCCGCCTCGTCCAGCGTCTCGTGAACGACCGCAGCAGGAGGTACTCCGGCAGCACGGTCGTTGCGGATGACGACGTACCGGACGCCGGCGTGGGTCAGGGCCTGCTGGAACGTACGGTCGCCGATGCCTGAGGCGAGACGGCGCTCCACCTCGTCATCGAGCCACTGCGGCTGACCGGTCGGTACGACGAGCACGTTGCCGCTCGTGTTCTGCTTCTCGATCCATGGTCGCCACTGGTCGGCGTCCAGGTCATCGACTTCACCGCGCGGCTGGACGAACGCGGCCGAGCGGTCGGCTGGGGTGCCGTACTGCACGACCAGCAGCAGCGGGACGAGCCACCAGACCGAGACGGCGACGACGCAGCCAAGCCAGCCCGCGGCGACCTTGAGTGTCCAGCGGTCGCGGCGCCGGGTGAGCAACCAGACGATCGGGAGGACCAGTGTCAGCCCGGCCGCGACCGGGTCCGCTCCACCGATCAGTGCGAACGCCATGGCCGACCAGCCGACCCGCCACCAGCCTGACCGCGCCCGGGGCGTCACCAACGGCAACAGCACCCAGGGAGCCATGGCCAGCGGCCACACTTCCGCTGAGCTGATCGACATGCCGCTGAGGAGGAGTGGGCTCAGGGCGTAGAGCAGTGCGACGGCGAACCGCGTCCAGGGCACGCCATACCGCCAGGCGTTGGCCAGCTTCCACACGCCGAGGAATGCGACGCACAGCACCACGCACCACCAGAGCCGTTGCCCGACCCAGTCCGGCATCGACACCGCATGCATCAGCCACTGAAACGGGCCGATCGGCAGCAGGTAGCCGAAGGACTGACTCTGCAGCTGTCCCAGCGCACTGTCCGGGTCCCAGAGGTGCAGTGCGCCCCGCAGCAGCGCAGTCGGGTCGTTGACTCTGGAACCAGGTGCAACTGGTCCCGGTGCGTGGTGGAAACAGAGTGCCGACAGCAACAGACAGCCCAGCACGAGCCTCGCTCGCCAGACCACCTGCTCGGACGTTCCTGCCTTCAGCACAGGCGGACCCTAACGGATCAGAGGCGCTCAATCGCTGGGCGTGGCCATAGTGATATGGAACTCCCAGGCCCGTACGGTTGGGGGCGATGAATTCCGTCACAGAGCCGAGGCTCAGCTTCCTGCGCAGTGCCACCGTCGTCGCGGTCGGCATGGCGATCATGAACGTCGCCGCCTACGGCTTCACGCTGATCGGAACGCACCGGCTCGTGCCGGAGCAGTTCGGTGCGATCACTGCGCTGCTCGGGCTGCTGCTGATCGGCAACGTGGCCTCGCTCGGCCTGCAGGCCACCGGTGCGCGCCGGCTCGCCACGCACGCCGACGACGGCTCGCTGGCACACGCCATGCTGCAGGCAGGTCGCCGTACGGCGGTCGGCCTCACCGTGGTCTGTCTGCTCGCCACACCGCTGTTCATGTGGCTGCTGCACATCGACTCGATCGTCGCGGTCGTCCTGCTCGCGCCAACGCTCGCTGGGCTGACTCTGATGGGCTCCCAGCTCGGCGTCCTCCAGGGCAGCCAGCGCTGGACCGAACTGGCCGCGGTGTACACCTCGGTCGGGATCGGCCGGCTGGTGCTCGGCGGTGGTGCGCTGCTGATCCACCCGTCGCTGGACTCGGCGATGATCGGGCTCGCGCTCGGCGCCGCCGTACCGGCTGTGCTGGGCAGCGTTCTGCTGCGTGGTGCGGCCGGTGGGACACGTCCGCTGGTCAAGGAGGTACTGCGGGAGACCGCGCACGGCACCCACGTTCTGCTCGCGTTCTTCGTGATCGCGAATGCCGACGTGCTGCTGGCCCGCGGTCTGCTCGACGGACAGCACAGCGGGTACTACGCGGCCGGAGTGATCGTGGCCAAGGCCTGCCTGTTCCTCCCGCAGTTCGTGATCGTCATCGTGTTCCCGTCCCTGGCCAACTCCCCCGGTGACACGGTCAAGCTCCGCCGCGCGATCCTCGCGGTCGCCGGTCTCGGCGTGTGCACAGTCGTCGGAACGCTCGTCCTGCCGGACCTGGTGGTCGCGGTGATCGGTGGGCCGGAGAAGTACGCGACACTCGGCCCGTTCACCTGGATGTTCGCGATCGCGGGCTCGGCGTACGCCGTACTGCAGATGGTCGTGTACGCCGCCATCGCGCAACAGGAGAAGCGCGCCGCCCTGCTGATCTGGGCCGGCCTGATCGTGCTCGCCGTCACCGCCGCCATCGTCCTGTCGAACGGCATGACCGGCGTCAAGACCCTGGTCGCCCTCACCAGTGGCTGCGCCCTGCTACTGGCTGTGGCGCTCGCGGCCGGCCTGCATCGACAGGCCGGCCGTGAGCAGCCGTCACCAGAGGCTTGATTTCGCGAACTTGCGGGCCAGGGTGTTGGCGATGACCAGTAGCACCAGGCCGATGACCGAGCGGAAGAGCCCGATCGCGGCCGCGTAGCTGAACTGCGGGACCTCGGAGGCGAAGCCGAGTTTGTAGACGTAGGTGTCGAGTACTTCGGACGTCTGCAGGTTCAGGGTGTTCTGCAGCAGCAGGACCTTCTCGAAGCCGGCGGTCATGATCGTGCCGATGTTGAGGATCAGCAGGATCACCGCGACCGGGCGGATCGCCGGGAGGTCGATGTGCCAGACGCGGCGGAGTCGGGAGGCGCCGTCGACGATCGCTGCTTCGTGCAGCTCCGGGGAGACGCTGGTCAGCGCGGCCAGGTAGATGATCGCCGAGAAGCCCATCGTCTGCCAGGAGCTGGACCAGACATAGAGGTGCCGGAAGTAGTCCGGGTTGTTGAGTACGTCGATCGGCCCGGCCCCGAAGATCCCGAGCAGCTGGTTCAGTACGCCGGTGTTCGGGTCGACGAGGACGACGATGATGCCGACCACGACCACCGTGGAGATGAAGTGCGGTGCGTAGGTGATGAGCTGCACCGACCGGCGGTACCACTTGCGGCGGGCCATGTTCAGACCGAGGGCCAGCAGGATCGGCGGCCAGAACGTCGCGAAGAGTTCGTAGACCTGCAGTACCAGCGTGTTCTTGATCAGCCGCCCGAACTGGTACGACTCGACGAACCGCTCGAAGTGTTTGAACCCGACCCAGCGACTGCCCAGGATCCCGTCGATCACGTTGTAGTCCTTGAACGCGATGATCGCGCCGTACATCGGCCAGTAGGCGAAGATCGCCAGCCAGATCAGCGGGACCGCCAGCATCGCGTACAACTGCCAGTTCCGCCGCATCCGCGTCCCCAGCGACACAGCCTGCTTCCGCGGCCGCGGCTGAGCCCCGCTGCGCGCGGGAGTACGTCGTACCAAAGTGTCGATGGCCATCTTCTAACCCTTCAAGGAGCCGACCATGGCTCCCTTGACGAAGTGCTTCTGGACAAAGGGGTAGACGAGCAGGGGTGGAATGGTGGCGATCACGATCAGCGAGTACTTCAGCTGCTCCTGGAGTTCCTTCATCCGGATCAGCTCGGCGGTGTCGCGGACCTGGGACGGGTCGAACTGGTTCTGCAGCAGGATCTGACGCAGCACCAGCTGCAGTGGGAACAGGTGCTCGTTGGTCAGGTAGATCAGTGCGCTGAACCACGAGTTCCACTGGGCGACGGCGTAGAAGAGCAGGTTGACCGCGATGATCGGCTTGCTCAGCGGCAGCACGATCCGCCAGAAGAAGCCGAAGTCCGTACAGCCGTCGACCTTCGCGGCCTCGACCAGCTCCTCGGGGATCGTGGACTGGAAGAAGGTCCGGGTGATGATCATGTTCCAGACCGCGAGCGCGGCCGGCAGGATGATCGCCCAGCGGGTGTTCAGGATGCCGAGCCGGTCGGCCACCAGGTACGACGGGATCAGGCCGCCGGAGAACATCATCGTGAACACGAACAGCGCCATGATCAGGCCCTTGCCCGGCAGCCCCTTCCGCGACAACGGGTACGCCGCGAACAGGGTCAGGACGGTCGCGAGCACCGACCCGCCGACGGCGTACACGACGGAGTTCGAGAAGCCGCTGACGATCGAGTCGTAGTCGAAGACCGCCTTGAACGACTCGATGCTCAGCCCGACCGGCCAGAGCCAGACCTTGCCGGAGACAACATTCTTCGGATCACTCAGCGAGGCGCTGAGCACATAGACGAGCGGGTAGAGAACAGCCAGTGTGAACAGGCCGAGTGCGGTGTAGTTGCAGATCATCACGATCCGGTCGGACCGGGTTTCCTGCACCGGAGCCGGCGAGCCCGCCGAGTTCACGGTCGGTGTTGTGGTGGCCATCGCCATCACCCCTGGTAGGTCTCGTAGGCGGCCTGCTGGATCTCCAGGTAGGGCTTCAGCCCGATCGATTGCACGCGGCCGGTGAAGTCGTTCCACTGCGCGTCGTCGTTCGGATCGAGCCGGCCGGTGACGAACTTGGCCAGCGAGGTGGTCACTTCGCTCTTGAGGTTGAGCCCGATCTCGGCGTCGAGCGCGGCCTGATCGGCCTCGAGGGTGACCGGCGGGAACTGCTGCTCCATCGGCTGCTTGTACGGGAACAAGTGGTCCCGGGTCTGCTCGTACAGCGGCGACTCGAACGTCGGCTTCTTCGGATTGACCCGCTCGGCCAGCCGGAAATCGCCGGACCGGTACATCACGGCGTACTGATCCCAGGTCTTGCCCTTGGTCTCATCGGTGTTCCAGGACTCCATGCCGAACACGGACTGCTCACCGTTGATGCCCTTGTCACCCTTCGCCGACCAGCGGAAGTCCGGCCCGGCGTACGAGCGCAGGATGGCCTCGAGGTCCATCTGGAAGTCGGCCCACCGCACCAGCAGGTCGGGACGCTTGCACTTGCGCGTGACCACGAGCGTCGAGACCTCGACGCCGACGCTGAGGTAGTTCCACGGAGCGACCTGTACGCCGTTCGGCCCCTTGAGCGGCGTCATCGTCTCGTACTGGCGCCACCGCGCGTTCGGGTCGTCCAGGTCCAGCGTCATGAACGTGCCCCAGTAGTAGACCCGGGCACCGCCCATGATCGGCCCGGTCGGGTTGTCGCCGTACCGCTTGATCTGGTCCTCGGTCGCCGTGAAGATGTCCTTCGCCAGCAGCCCGTCGGCGTACAGGCCGTGCAGGTACTTCAGGCCCTCGCGCCATTCGTCCTTGACGAAGTTCGCCTCGACCTTGCCGTCGTAGACGGCCAGCCATGGCCGGTCACCGCCGTTGACGCTGTAGCTCGGGTTGTAGAGGAACGAGTTCATGAAGAAGGTGTCCAGCGGCGCGTCCTTGTAGCCGCCGAACGGGATCGTCTTCCCGCCGCCACCGAGGTCGTCCTTCTTGAACGCGGTCAGCACCTCGCGGAACTCGTCGGTCGTCGTCGGCACCGCCAGACCGACCTTGCGGACCCACTCGGTGTTGATCAGGGCCCGGCCGCCCGAGGCACGGCAGTGGTAGCAGTCGTTGAAGTCGGGGAAGCTGTAGACGCCGTCGTCCGGCGACACGATCAGCTTGCCCGCCTCGGGGTAGTCCTTCATCGCCTGCTGCAGGTTGGGCGCGTAGCGCTCGAGGTACGGGTTCAGGTCGACGAAGAGGTTCTGCGCGCCGTACAGGTAGAGCTGCGAGCGGGTGAACGTGATGCCGAGAAACGCGTCCGGTACGTCGCCGGCCGCCATCATGGCGTTGACCTTCGTCATGGTCTCCGGGTCGTTGCCCTTGCCGGCCACCTGCCGCCACTGGATCCGGATCCCGGTCTGCTGCTCCATCCACTTGGTGAACTCGTTCGTCGACCAGTCACCGACGGTGAGGCTCTGCGGGACCACGACCGTGAACGTCACCGGCTCTTTCACGATCGTCTGCTGCTTGCGCGCCTTGGGACCGACATACCCCGCTGGGTAGTTGATCCCGGACTTCAGCGGCGCGAGCTCCACGGGCGGCTGGGTCAGGCTCTCCGGGGCGGCACCCGCATCCGCCGTACTGGAGCCGCACCCGCTCAGCAGGCCACTGCTGCCTGCAGCGGCGATTCCCATGGCGCCGGCGACGAACGACCGTCGTTTCACCACTTTGCGCATCCTGCCTCCCGATACGGTCTGTGAGATATCCGATAGGATCTACGATCGACTGTCCCGCAGAATGGCAGAGATCGGATCTGTCCGAAAGGGGTGAGCGAGCGCCGTCCGCAACTTTCCTCAGGAAAGAAAGTTGCTCCCGGTGCCGGATAGGGTCGTTTTCATGGCGACCCCGAAGTTCATCCTCGAGCTGCGCGCGAAGATCGGTCACGACCTGCTCTGGCTCACCGGCCTGACCGCCGTCGTCCTCGACGACCACGACCAGGTCCTGCTCGTCCAGCGCGCCGACAACGGCCGCTGGTCGCTCGTGGCCGGCATCCTCGAACCCGGCGAACAACCCGCGGCCGCCCTGCTCCGCGAAATCTACGAGGAGACCGGCGTCGAGGCATCGGTGGAACGCCTGGTCAACGTCGAGTCGTTCCCACCGGCGATGTATCCGAACGGCGACCAGGTCCAGTTCTTGGATCTCTGCTTCCGCTGCCGCCCGATCGCCGGCGAAGCCCGCGTCAACGACGACGAGTCACTCGATGTCCGCTGGTGGCCCCTCGACAAACTCCCAGACCTGCGCGAAGAAGAGCTCCGCTTCATCGAGCGCGCCCTCTCCCCCGACGTCACGCCCTACTACGTCACCTGAGCGCAGATCTCCTGCAGCACCCGCGCCACGTCTTCGGTCGCCGACCGCCCTGCGCGGCGACACACCGAGATCCGCCGGATCAGCGGCGGATCCAGCGGTACGCATCCCGCGACCACCGTGTACTCGCTCAGCTGGGTCGGGGACACCTTGGGCATTGCGGCCAGCACATGAACCTCAGGTACGACGAGCACCAACTCGTCGTCGAAGAGTGGGATCCGCTCCAGCTGCACGGCTGACGGCTCGTCGTCGAACACGACGGCCAGATCGGCCTTCTGCTCAGCCAGCATCGCCATCGCAGCCTCAGGCTCGGCCTGCTGTAGCTGCACCCGCACGGGCGCCACCGCCGACACAGTGTCGACGAGAAACGTCGCACAAGCCGTCGGAAAAGCCACCACCCGTACGACGGCGCTGCCCGCCTCACCGAGTCGTCGCAGCGTCACCGCAGCCGCCGACTGCGCCCCGGCGAGAACCGCGGTCGCCGCGGCCAACTCCACACCGGCCGCCGTCGGCCGGACTCCACGGCCGTAGCGGATCAGGAGCGCCGTACCGGCTGCTCGCTCCAACCGCTGCATGTGCTGACTGATAGCAGGATGGGTCCACCCGAGCCGCCGGGCCGCCGCCGACATCGACCCTTCCTCGACCACCACGTTGAACACCAGCAGGCTGCGCGGATCGGGTTCCAGCTCAGACATGTCACCAATGCTGACAGATCCGGTCACGAGATCGCTCTTCTGCTACCACCTCGTGCCGACGCATCATCGACCGCATGGAGATCATCGGCGTACTGGGCGGAATGAGCTGGGAGTCCACCGCGGAGTACTTGCGACTCCTGAACCAAGGAGTCCGAGAGCGCCTAGGCGGCCTGCACTCTGCCCGTCTCCGAGTCGCCACCGTCGACTTCGCCCAGATCGAACACCTCCAGGCCACCAACAACTGGCCGGCCGCCGGCCGAATCCTGGCCCGCGGAGCCGCCGACCTCGAAGCCGCAGGCGCGACCCTGATCCTGATCGCCACCAACACCATGCACAAGGTCTACGACACCATCGCCGCAGCCGTCACCGTCCCCGTCATCCACCTAGGCGACGTAACAGCCAACGCCGTACACGCCCAAGGCCTCACCCACATCGGCCTCCTAGCCACCCGCTACACGATGGAACAAACCTTCTACACCAACCGCCTGACCCACCACGGCATCCAAACCCTCGTCCCCGACGCCCCCGCCCGCACCGAGATCCAACGCATCATCTACACCGAACTCTGCGTAGGCCTCGTCTCCCAGCCGTCCCGAGAGTCCCTCATCCACATCGCAAACGACCTAATCACCCAAGGCGCACAAGGAATCGTCCTAGGCTGCACCGAACTAGAACTCACCCTCACCGCCTCCGACCTACCCGTCCCCGTCTTCCCCACCACAACCCTGCACTGCAAAGCCGCCCTCGACCATGCAGTGCAGAAACCTGCGGCGAACTAGTGGGCGGCTTCGTGCCAGGTTCGGCCTACGCCTACGGAGACGTCGAGGGGGACGTCCATCTCGACGGCGGCGCCCATGTCTCGGCGGACCAGTTCTTCGAGGGCTTCGCGTTCGCCGGGGGCTACTTCGAAGACCAGTTCGTCGTGGACCTGGAGGAGCATCCGGGACTGGAGGCTGGAAGCCTTGAGGGAGGTGTCGACCTTGAGCATGGCCATCTTGATGACGTCGGCGGCGGAGCCCTGGATGGGGGCGTTCAGGGCCATCCGCTCGGCCATCTCGCGGCGCTGGCGGTTGTCGCTGGTGAGGTCGGGGAGGTAGCGGCGGCGGCCGAGGATGGTTTCGGTGTAGCCGCTCTTGCCGGCTTCGAGGACGATGCTGCGCAGGTAGTCGCGGACTCCGCCGAAGCCTTCGAAGTACTCGTCCATCAGGCCCTTGGCCTCGTCGACGCCGATCTTCAGCTGCTGACTCAACCCGTACGCCGACAGGCCGTACGCGAGGCCGTAGTTCATCGCCTTGATCTTGGCGCGCTGCTCCTGGGTCACCTCGGACGGCTCGACCGAGAACACCCGCGACGCGGTCACCGAGTGGAAGTCCATGCCGGAGTTGAACGCCGCGATCAGGCCCTCGTCCTTGGAGACGTGCGCCATGATGCGCATCTCGATCTGGCTGTAGTCGGCCGACATCAGCGACTCGTGGCCTTCGCCGACGACGAAGGCCTGCCGGATCCGGCGGCCCTCCTCGGTGCGGATCGGGATGTTCTGCAGGTTCGGGTCGGTGGAGCTGAGTCGGCCGGTCGCCGCGATGGTCTGGTTGAACGTCGTGTGGATCCGCGCATCGCGAGGGCTGATCGTCTTCAGCAGGCCCTCGACGGTCTGCCGCAGCCGGGTCGCGTCGCGGTGTGCCAGCAGGTACGCCAGGAACGGGTGCTCGGTCTTCTCGAACAGCGCCTGCAGCGAATCCGCGTCCGTGGTGTAGCCAGTCTTGGTCCGCTTCGTCTTCGGCATCTGCAGCTCGTCGAACAGCACCACCTGCAACTGCTTGGGCGAACCGAGGTTGATCTCCTTGCCGATCACCTCGTACGCCGCCGTGGCGGCCTCGCGGACGCCGGTCGCGAACCGCTCTTCCAGCTCCTCGAGATACGGGCGGTCGACCGCGATCCCGTCGCGCTCCATCCCGGCGATCACGTCGATCAGCGGCAACTCGACATCCGCCAAGAGCGCCGTACCGGCCTGCTTCTCGAGCTCGGCGTCCAGGGTGTCGGCGAGGTCGGCGATCGCGCGGGCGCGCAGCATCGTGTGGTCGGCGGCCGGGCCGCCCTCGATGTCGTCGAAGCTGAGCTGACCGTTCTCGACCTCTTCGGTCCGGAGCTCACGCTTCAGATAGCGCACGGTCAGGTCAGCCAAGTCGTAGGAACGCTGATCCGGACGCGCCAGGTACGCACTCAGCTGGGTGTCCGAGCTCAGACCGGCCAGCGTCCAGCCGCGCTCCAGGAAACCGAGCAGCGGGCCCTTCGCATCGTGCAGCGCCTTCGGCTGCTTCGGGTCCGCGAGCCACGCCTGCCAGGCAGACTCGTCTTCGGGAGTCAGCGCAGTCGGGTCGAACCAGGCCGCCGCACCCGCTGTGTTGGCCAGCGCCAGTCCGGTGATCTCACCGGTGCCACGCCCCCAGTTGCCCTGCACCGCAACGCCGACCCGCTCACCGGCGCTCACGTGCTTGGTCAGCCAGGCCGCGACCTCGCCCGGCTTCAGCTGCACGCCGTCCAGCTCGAAGCCGTGCTCGACGGTGGCATCGACCTCTTCGTGCTCCGCGACCAGCCGCTCACGCAGCACCCGGAACTCAAGGCTGTCGAACAGCGTGTGCACCTGCTCGCGGTCCCACGGCACCCGGAGCAGGTCGTCGACGGTGACATCCAGGGTCAGGTCGCGGATCAGCTCGTTGATCTGCCGGTTCCGGATCACGTCGGACAGGTGCTCGCGCAGCGACTCACCGGCCTTGCCCTTGATCTCGTTGACCCGGTCGATCACATCGTTCAGCGAGCCGAACTGGTTGAGCCACTTGGCCGCGGTCTTGTCACCGACACCCGGTACGCCGGGCAGGTTGTCGCTCTTCTCCCCCACCAGCGCGGCCAGGTCGGGATACAGCCGCGGCGGTACGCCGTACTTCGCCTCGACCGCGGCCGGGTCCATCCGGGCGATCTCGGAGACGCCGCGCTTGGGGTAGAGAACCGTCACGTTCTCGTTGACGAGCTGGAAGGAGTCCCGGTCGCCGGAGCTGATCAGCACCTCGAACCCCTGCTCGGAGGCCTGGGTGGCGAGCGTGGCGATGATGTCGTCGGCCTCCCAGCCGTCGATCTCCGTGGTCGGGATGCGGAGCGCGTCCAGCACCTCCTTGACCAGCGACACCTGGCCCTTGAACTCGTCCGGGGACTTCGACCGGCCGGCCTTGTACTCCGTGTACTGCTCGGAGCGGAAGGTCTTGCGGGACACGTCGAACGCGACACAGATGTGCGTCGGCTGCTCGTCACGCAGCATGTTGATCAGCATCGAGGTGAACCCGTACACCGCGTTGGTGTGCTGCCCGGTCGAGGTGGAGAAGTTCTCCACCGGCAAGGCGTAGAACGCGCGGTAGGCCAGCGAGTGCCCATCAAGGAGCAGGACGCGCGGTCGGCCGTTGCCTGCCGTCGCTGTGCCTGCCATTGGATCCTTGGTCAGCGTAGAAGTGTCAGTATCTGGAGCCACACACCGACTCTAGTGCTTCCCTGGGACAGTTTCCGAACACGGCAGTTAGGCTGCTGCGGTGACAGTTAACAACGACCTCCCGCCAGGCATGGACGTCGAGGGCAGCCTGCTGCAACTCATGGGGATCGCGGTCAGCGAGGCCGCACCGGATCGGGTCGTCGCGACCATGCCCGTCAAGGGCAACACCCAGCCGTACGGGCTCCTGCACGGCGGCGCGTCCTGCGTGCTCGCCGAGAGCCTCGGCTCGATCGGTTCCGCGCTGCACGCCGCGGCGTACGGGAAGGTCGCGGTCGGGGTCGACATCAACGCGACCCACCACCGGGCCGTCCGCGAGGGCACGGTCACCGGCGTCGCCACTCCGGTCTACCTCGGCCGGACGACTACGACGTACGAGGTCGTGATCACCGACGACCGCGACAAGCGGGTCTGTACGGCGCGAATCACCTGCCAGCTGATTCAGGCTCCGGCGGGTAGCTGAGCGGATCGGTCGCCAACGGCCGGGCCAACTGAGCCCGGCGGGCGATCACCGAGCGTCGCGAGGAGAGCAGGGCCAGCAGGTTCGGCGCGTGCTCTGCGGCCAGCCGGCGGGCGACCGTGTGCGTGTTCGCAAAACGCAGTACGCCGGCCTGTCCGAGCCCGAGCCTGGCCAGGAACCGGTTCGCCTCGCGGGCGATCGCCGGGGCGACCACGGCCAGGTGCGGGCAGCTCTCGTGTTCGGCCCAGGCGACCGCCTCGGCGATCATCGCCTTGCCGACACCGTGCCGACGGGCGGCATCACTGACGTGCAGGTACTCCACCGTGAGCGTGGTGTCGTCGTGCAGCGGGCTGACCGCGGCCCGGCGCAGGTAGGCCATCGCGTGCACCTGGCCGTCCAGCTCACCGACGATCAGGCGGCCCCACGGGTCGGCCAGATGCTTGCTGACGGCAACCTCTACCGCGGGGACCGTGGGCACGCCGGGAAGGCGGTGCGCACCGGTCGTGGTCAGCTCGCGCCACAGCGCGACGAGCGCGGCAGCATCCCCCGGCTGGGCGTCCCGCACCGCAATGGCAGCGGCCACAGCGACCTCCTGGTCTGGTCCACCCCCGAGGTGAACGGGACGGGCCCGATACGCTCGTCCTCGCGCAACAGTAGGCCCTCCAGGGTCACTTGCAAAGCTGCGCCCGGGAGAGTGAGCGGAGAGCTGCTTTGTTCGTCGGAATCGGCACAGTCGTCAACGTTGCAACGGTTCTGGCCGGGTCGACACTCGGCGTACTCGTCGGGCATCGACTCAGTCACCGGACCCGCGATCTGGTCACCGACGCACTCGGTCTGGTCACGCTGCTGATCGCGATCACCTCGGCACTCACCGTGGGCGCCAAGGCGCTCAGCGACGCGGTCGGCAGCAGTGCGCCGGTCCTGATCGTGCTCGGCGCGATGCTGATCGGCGGCATTACGGGGTCGGTACTCCGGATCGAGCAGCGGCTGGAGGGTTTCGGCGCGTGGCTGCAGCACCGGTTCCGTCGCAGCGACGGGGAAAGCACTTTCGTGGAAGGCTTTGTTACCGCGTCAATGGTCTTCTGCGTCGGGCCGCTGACGTTCCTCGGTGCGTTGTCCGACGGGCTCGGTCGTGGCGCGGACCAGTTGTTCCTCAAGGCCGTGCTGGACGGGTTCGCCTCGATCGCCTTCGCGGCGTCACTCGGCTGGGGCGTGATGGTGTCCGCCCTCGTCGTACTGGTCATTCAAGGGCTGATGACCGCGGTGGGCGCCGTACTGGGCGACATCCTGCCGGAGGCCCACGTGACCGCCCTCGGCGCGACCGGCGGCGTGATGCTGATCGGCGTTGCCTTAAGGCTGCTGAAGATCAAGCAGATCGCCGTCGCCGACATGCTGCCGGCACTGATCGTCGCGCCTCTCCTCGTTCAGCTGCTGGTAGTAATCCGCAACTGAACGAGGAGAGGACAAGCGATCAGTCTTCCCCGAGGTACGCCTTACGTACATCGTCGTTGACCAGCAGCTCGCGCCCGGTGCCGGACAGTTTGATCTGACCGACCTCCAGCACGTAGCCGTAGTCCGCCCGCTTCAGGGCGGCCTGGGCGTTCTGCTCCACCAGCAGGATCGTGGTGCCCTGCCGCTGCAGCTCGGTCACCGTCGACATGATCCGCTTCATCATGATCGGCGACAGACCCATCGACGGCTCGTCCAGCATCATCAGCTTCGGCCGGCTCATCATCGCCCGGCCCATCGCCAGCATCTGCTGCTCACCACCGGAGAACGTCCCGGCCGGCTGCTTACGCCGCTCCCCCAGGATCGGGAACAGGTCGTACGCCGAGTCCAGGTCGGTGCGGACACCGGCCGGGTCGCGGCGCGCGAACGCACCGAGCAGCAGGTTCTCCTCGACGGTCAGCCGCGGGAAGATCCGCCGGCCCTCCGGCGAGTGCGCCAGCCCGCGGGTGACGATGTCATGCGCCGCGACATTGTCGATCCGCTCGCCCTGGAACCAGATCTCACCCTGGGTCGGCCGGAGCAGACCCGAGATCGTCCGCAGCGTGGTCGTCTTACCGGCGCCGTTGGTGCCGATCAGCGACACCACCTGCCCCTGCTCGACACTGAAGCTGATCTGCTTCACGGCCACGATCTTGCCGTAGGCAACTTCCAGGTTCCGCACCTCGAGCATCGCCGAGAGCGGCTTCTCCTCTGTGGAATCCGTCATGGCTTCGCCTCCTCGGTGACGTCGTCCTGCGGACGGTCGTCGTCGTCCTCGTCGTCGTCCTCACCGGTGCCGATATAGGCCTCGATGACGCGCGGGTCGGACTGCACCTCACCCGGGGTGCCCTCGATCAGGGTCTCGCCCCGGACCAGGCAGAGCACCCGGTCGCAGAGGTTGAAGATGAACCGCATGTCGTGCTCGATCACCACGACCGACAGGCCCGAGTCCCGGATCTTGAAGATCAGGTCCATCGCCTGCCGGGTCTCCTGCGGGTTCATACCGGCCGTCGGCTCGTCCAGCAGGATGAGCTTCGGGTCGGTGGCCAGCGCCCGCGCGATCTCGAGCCGCCGCTGATCGCCGTACGGCATGTTGCGGGCCAGGTGCTCGGTCGACCGGCCGAGACCGACGAAGTCGAGCAGCTCCTGGGCCCGGGCCCGGGTGGCTGCCTCCTCGCGACGGAACTTCGGCCCGTGCAGGACCGAGGTGAGCGCGCCCGCGCTGGTCCGGCTGTAGCGGCCGACCATCACGTTCTCCAGCGCGGTCATGTTCGCGAACAGCCGGATGTTCTGGAACGTCCGGGCCATCCCCGCGCGCACCACGGCGCGCGGCTTGGGCGGCAACGGCGACAACTGCGGCAACACCGGCACCTGTACGGCGGCCTCCGGCGGCACCGGCTGTCCGGGCTTGACCTTCTTCCGCTTCGGCGCCACCGGGGCCTTCCGCGGTACGCCGGCGAACCGGACCTGCCCGCTGGTCGGCTTGTAGAGGCCGGTCAGGCAGTTGAAGAACGTCGTCTTGCCGGCGCCGTTCGGGCCGATCAGACCGACGATCTCGCCCTCGCGAACGGTCAGGTTCACGTTGTTGACCGCCAGCAGACCACCGAACCGCATGGTGACGCCGGAGGCTTCGAGTACCGGCCCGCCGACCGCCGGAGCGGCCGGACGGGATTCCGTGACGGTCATTTGGCCTCCTCGACGAGCTGGTGCTCGACCTCATCGGCGAGCTGCTCGTCCTCTTCATGGAACTCGAGCTGCCGCCGCCTGCTCGCTACCAGACCCTCGGGCCGGAAGCGCATCATCAGCACCAGCGTGATGCCGAACAGCAACAGCCGGTACTCCGAGAAGAACCGCAGCTTCTCCGGCAGCAGCTTCAGGATCGTTGCTCCCAGCAACACACCGGCGATGGTGCCCATACCGCCGAGCACGATCGCGGCGAGCAGGAACGCCGACTCCAGGAAGATGTACTGGTCGGGGCTGACCGCGCCGTCCTGATGCGCCTTGATGGTGCCGGCCAGACCGGCCAGGAACGCACCGACCGCGAACGCCAGCAGCTTCAGGCCGAAGACGTTCACACCCATCGCCTCAGCGGCCTTCTCGTCCTCCCGGATCGCCACCCAGCCGCGTCCGATCCGGCTGCTGTTCAGCCGGGAGAAGACCAGGATGACGCCGCCGGTCAGGATCAGCAGCAGGAAGTAGTAGTTCGAGAAGCGGGTGATCTCGAACCCGAACGGGTGCCGGGTGGCGCCGAAGTCCCAGCCGAACAGCACCAGGTCCGGGATCCCGGGGATACCGTTCGGCCCGTTGGTCAGGTTCGGGCCGTTGTTGCCGTCCAGGTTGAACATCGCGAACCGGAAGATCTCACCGAAGCCCAGCGTCACGATGGCCAGGTAGTCACCCGAGACGCGCAGTGTCGGCGAACCGATCACCAGACCCAGCAGGGCCGCGACACAGGCACCGACCAGAACGACCACCAGGAACGGCGGCTTCCAGCCGATCGTCGCGAACGCCGACTCCGAGAGCGTCGCCGCGACGTACGCACCCGAACCCAGGAACGCGATGTACCCGAGGTCGAGCAGACCGGCCAGACCGACCACGATGTTCAGACCCATCGCGGTGGCCGCGAAGACCAGCACCGAGGTCGCGATCGACATGTTCGCGTCCGACCCGTTCTGGGTGAACGGGAACAGGAACGCCACCGCGAACGACGCCAGCGTCAGCACCTTGCGGTGCCGCTGCCCGGCATGACTGATCCAGCTCATCGCTCCGACCCGGAACAGCGCGACCGCGATCGTCGCGATGAAGACCAGGCAGAGGATGAACAACCAGGCGTCGTCCAGGCCGAGCGCGTACGCCGCCGTGAACAGCAGCGCCGCCATCAGCAGCGCGATCGCGAGGATCTCGGCCCAGGCCGGCGACTTCGCCTTGCTCATGTCGCGCAGCCCGTGCCGCAACGGCATCAGCCAGGCCGCCACCGCGAGCAGCAGCGCGCCCACCAGCGAGATGTACCCGCCGGGGTTGACGTTGATCAGACCGTCGGACTCGACGCTGATCGCCGCCAGGGTCAGCACCATGAACAGTGCCAGCCCGGACCCGAGCGCGCGCAGACCGGCGGTCGTGTCCAGCCACCAACCGAGCTTGCCCTTGTCGGCCACCAGCAGCACCAGCGCCACCACGGCGACGATGATCGCCAGGATCTGCAGGCCACCGGGATAGAGGTCGATCGACAGATCGTTCAGGATCGAGCCGTCGTAGCTCCAGGACAGGCACGATCCGAAGATCACCAGAACGGCGCCGGCCAGGCCGAGCGGCCACGCGAACGGACGGCCCTTGGGCGCGCCCGCAACCTCCGGCGCTGCCGGAGGCTGTGTCTGTACGTCGGTCATGCGCGGTCCACCACCCTCGCGCCCAGCAGGCCCTGCGGCCTGAACACCAGAACCAGAATCAGGATCACGAACGCCCAGACGTCCTTCCAGGTACTACCACCGAACTGGCCCGGGATGTACTGCGTCGCCATCGCCTCGACCACACCGAGGACGAGGCCACCGACGACCGCGCCGTAGATGTTGCCGATACCACCCAGTACGGCGGCGGTGAACGCCTTCAGACCGGCCAGGAAGCCCATCCGGTACTGGATGTTGCTGTTCTGCAGTCCCTGCGATACACCTGCGATCGCAGCGAGCACAGCACCGAGGGCGAACGCGACCACGATGATCCGGTCGACGTTGATACCCATCAGGCGAGCGGTGTCCGGGTCCTGCGAGACGGCCTGCATACCGCGGCCGACGCGGGTCCGGTTGATGAAGAACCACAGCACGATCGCACAGATCGCGAGTGCGGCGACCGTGAAGATCGCCGAGCGCTGGATCGTGACTCCGCCGACAGAGAGCGCCGTACCGGAGACCACGTCGATCTGCGGGAACGGGATGCTCTGCTTGGCACTCGGCCACTCGACGTGAGTGATGAGCGTGCGCCACAGCACCCAGCCGATCTCGGCCGCCGCCACCGCGGTGACCGCAGCCAGCACGATCGGCTGGATACCGGTCTCGACCCGGGCCTTGTTCCGGACCGCGATCGACAGCAACCAACCGACGACGGTACCGACCGCGGCGCCGACGATGACGACACCGGGGACGAGCAGAACGCTCAGCTCCCGCTCGACGAGCCGGGCGACGATCCACAGTACGACGGCGCCGGTCGCGGCACCGAGCAACGGGGCCCGGTCGAGCCACTTCGTCACCGGGTGGTTCAGGTTCGGACGGCCGGGCCGCCCACCCACGACGTACCCGAGTGCCAGCGCGCCGCCGGCGAACACGACGACGGTCCACGCGGGCTGGTCGTACATCAGCCGGATGAACTCCTGCAGGAACACCGAGATACCGATCGCGGTGATCAGTGGTGCCAGTCGTGGCGCGTTCCGCAGGGGACGGTACGCGACACGTTCCATCAGCACCGCGGTGCCGACCGACGCGATGATCGCGCCGAGCATCATCACCGGCAGGATCCAGACCGAGGTCTTGCCGTCGAAGAACAACAGATAAGTGGTCAGTGCGCCGAACGCACCGATCATGAACACCTCGCCGTGGGCGAAGTTGATGAGCTGCACGATGCCGTAGACGACGGTGTACCCGACGGCGATCAGGGCGTACAGCGATCCCAGGGTCAGCCCATTGACGAGCTGCTGGAAGAACTGGTCCACGTCGACCTCCCAACTACCTCAGTTACGACATGCCTCGGGGGCGGGAGGATCTTCTCCCACCCCCGAGAACATGAGGTCGACCTTGCTTACTTGGTCTCGAAAGCCTTCGTCTCCACGGTCGCCCACGCGCCCGCGTCGACCTTGTAGACGGTCAGCACCTTGGAGGTGCTGTCGCCGTACTGGTCGAACGCGACCTTGCCGGTCACACCGTCGAACGAAACCTTGCCGAGGGCATCGACAGTCTTCTGACGCGCCGACTCGACGTCCGAAGCGCCGGCCAGCGACGTCTTCAGGGCGTTGATGATCGCGTTGGCCGCGTCGTAGGAGTAACCGCCGTACGCAGCGGAGTCCTCCTTGTAGCCGGCCGTCTTGTAGTCGGCCAGGAACTTCTTGCCGGCCTCGGTCGAGTCGGTCGGCGCACCGACGGACGTCGAGAGGTCGTTGGTGGCGTTCTTACCGGCCAGGGTGATGTACTTCGGGTCCTTGATGCCGTCGCCGCCCATCAGCGGGACGTTCAGGCCGGCGGCCTTCATCTGCTGCGAGAGCGGCCCGGCCTGCGGGTACTCGCCGCCGTAGTAGACGGCCTGCGGGCCGGACGGCTTGATCGCCGAGATGACCGCGCTGTAGTTGGTGTCGTCCGGGTTCACCGTCTGGGCCGCGACGATCTGGCCGCCGAGCTTCTTGAACTCGTCGGTGAAGGTGCCGACCAGACCCTGGCCGTAGGCCTTCTTGTCGTGGATCGTGGCGACCTTGGTGATCTTCGCGGTCTCGAACAGGTACCGGGCCGCGAACGGGCCCTGAACCGCGTCGGTCGTGCAGGTGCGGAAGTAGTTGGTGTACGGCCGCTTCGGCGCCGTCTGCCACGCCGCACCCTGGGTCAGGCCGGGGCCGGTGTTGGCCGGCGAGACCTGGACGATGTGCTTCGGGTCGAGCACCGGCTGGACCTGCTGGGCGACGCTGGTGTTCAGCGTGCCGACGACGCCGATGACGTCCTTGTCGCCGGCCAGCGCGGTGGCCGCGTTCTTGCCCGGCTCGGTCTTGCCCTCGTCGTCCTTCGGCACGGCCTCGAGCTTCCAGCCCGGGATCGCGTTGGTGTCGTTGGCCTGCTTGATGGCCAGCTCGACGGAGTGCTGGATACCGAGGCCCAGCGCCGACAGGTCACCCGACAGCGGCGCGATGATGCCGATCTTGGCGGTCTTGGTGCTGCCGCCAGTCCCCCCGCCATTGTCACCGCCACTGCGAGAACCGCAGGCAGTCAGGGCCAACGACGCAACGATCAGCGACGCGCCGACCCTTACTACGGAACGCTGGTGCACTGTTCCTCCCATGTCTGGATAGTCCGGCCGATCCCCGGACTCCCGCGTTTGCCGCGAGCATCCGCAGGTTAGACCGCCGAATGCTCCCAAGCGAACAGCGCACTGGCTGTGTTGTGAGGTCGTTACAGCTGTAAGTACCATCTTGCAATCTGAGAACTGTCCCAGCGGCAGGATGATGACACAGCGTCAGTTCTTCATCCCGTTTGCGTGAAGACTGGCCGGTTTCGACAGGCCACCTCCGGCACGGTCCGTGACAAATCTTCACCAGTCATCACCTTCGGGTGACAATCCGTGCCCGTCCGGCGCACCGAACCCCCGGTACGCCGCCCGTCCGCCCCCGCCGGCGCCCGCCCGGACGGGCATCCGCCGGGTGGATGCCCTCGGCAACCAGCCCCGGAGTACCGGATCCGGTTGTCTGGTTGGCCGCTCGCCCGCTCAGTTGCCGCCGGCCTCGTCCACCACGAGCTCGGCCACCTGCCGCATCGACACCCGCTTGTCCATCGCCGTCTTCTGGATCCACCGGAACGAATCCGGCTCCGACAACCCGAACTTCGTCTGCAGCACCGACTTCGCCCGGTCCACCAGCTTCCGCGTCTCCAGCCGCTCCGCCAGATCCGCGACCTCCCGCTCCAGCTCCGCCAGCTCGACGTACCGCGACGCCGCGATCTCGATCGCCGGCAACAGATCAGCCTTGGAGAACGGTTTCACCAGATAAGCCATCGCCCCCGCGTCCCGGGCCCGCTCCACCAGCTCCCGCTGCGAGAACGCCGTCAGCATCAGCACCGGCGCGATCCGCTCCCCCGCGATCTTCTCCGCCGCACTCAACCCGTCCAGCTTCGGCATCTTCACATCCAGAATCACCAGATCCGGCCGATGCTCAGCAGCCAGCCGAATGGCCTCCTCGCCGTCCCCCGCCTGCCCGACGACGTCGTACCCCTCCTCGGCCAGCATCTCGGCCAGATCCATCCGGATCAACGCCTCGTCCTCAGCGATCACCACACGCTTAGCAGTCACAAGGGCCACTGTATCGACCCGCCACCTACGACTTAGGCCCCACAAACGTGTCGAGCCTCTCCACCCCTTCCCGCCGACTCACCGCGATGTGATCCCAGCGCGGGCTTCGCCAAGGAATGCCGAGCAGGTCGAGGGCCTGCGTGAGGATGTTGCGGATGTCGTCCGACTTGTTACTGAAGATGTACCGCGAGTAGAAGTACCGCTTCTCCGACCCCGGCTTGCTCACCCAATTCTCGAACCGGCACCCGTCCGAGTGGAACAACCCACGCACCAGTTGCTCGGGGTACTTGGCAACAATCTCCAACTGCCACTCGACCAACTCGATCTTCCGCAGATGCTTCCGCCCCGCCCCATGCTGCGGAAACAAGCACGGCCAATGCTTCCACCTAACCTCCGTCCGGACGCACCCGATACCTTGCCGAGGAACCGGACCAGCAGTCGGCTTCACCCGAATCATCGTCTCGGCGATCTCGCGATTCAGCTCGACGTACCTGACGTCATTCACGATCTGCAGCGTGAACACACCCCGCCGCGCCTTGGCGATGCACCCATCCCCCAGATACCACCCCAGCAGCAACGCGTACGCCTTCTCATCCAGCTCCGCTCCATCACACCGAGGACAAGGAGTCGGCGGAAAACCCGTCCCCCGCGGCAGACCCAGCTCTTGGTACAGCCGGCGCCACCGCTTGATCGTCTTGATCGCAACGCCATGTATCTCTGCGTTGGCCCGATCGCTGACCCCGTTGTCCGACATCCGCAACGCGGAGTCAACCGTCTCCTGCGACCTGAAGTGCCCCATGCCACATGCTCTCGAAGACCACCGACAATTTGCGGTCCAGCTACCTCGATGGGTTAGGATCTGAATCCTGCACAGTAGGTAGAAAGCCCTGATACCCCAACGGCAGAGGGCGTCGCCTCAAACGCGATTCAGTGTGGGTTCGAATCCCACTCAGGGCACAGTTTTTGTCTGTAGGGCCTGCGATTCTCGCTTCATGTACGACGAGAAGATGCGGGCTGTGGCTCGGGAAGCGATGGCTTCCGGGGCGAGCCTCAACGCGATCAGCAAGCGGCTCGGGGTCAGCCGGTCGGCGTTGCGTGAGTGGCGTGACGATCCGGAGCCGCGGTCCGGCAGTTGCCCTCGGTGTTCGAGTGGGGCGCTCGACCGCGCGTCGTACGCGCATCTATTGGGGTGGTATCTGGGCGACGGCTGTCTGTCAGAGCATCGCCGGAAGGTGTACGCGCTGCGGATCGCCTGTGACGACAAGTATCCGCGGCTGATCGACGAGGTCGCGGCGGTTGTGATCGCCATACACCCGAGCCGCCCGGTCCATCGGGTGCAGGCGGTCGGGTATACGTCCGTTGTCTCGTACTGGAAGCACTGGCCGTGTCTGTTTCCGCAGCATGGCGCCGGACCGAAGCACGGGCGGCGGATCGAGTTGGTGGATTGGCAGCGCGAGATCGTTGCCGAGCACCCGGAACTGCTCCTGCGCGGGCTGTTCAACTCCGACGGCTGCCGGGCAGCGAACTGGGCGACGCGGATGGTCGGTGGTGTGACCAAGCGGTACGAGTACCCGCGGTACCAGTTCTCCAACGAGTCGGCCGACATCATGCGGTTGTGTCAGGAGACCCTCAGCCTGCTCGACATCCCCTGGCGCATGCCTCGGCGAAATGCCCTGTCGGTGGCTCAAAAAGCAGGCGTTGCTCGGCTCGACGAGTTCATCGGGCCTAAGACATGAGTGAGGCGGACGACCACCTGGCCGTCCGCCTCTGTCACAGCGCTCTGTTTACGGGTTCGGAGTCCGATACGCCGGGGCGATGCCTTCGATGGCGTCGCCCATTCGGTGGACTCGGAGGGCGTTGGTGGAGCCGGGGATGGAGGGTGGGGAGCCGGCGACGATTACTACCAGGTCGCCCTTTTTGAGTTTGCCCAGTTCCAGCAGGCGCTGGTCTACCTGGCGGACCATTTCGTCGGTGTGGTCGACGGTGGGGACGATGTGGGTCTCGATGCCCCAGACGACGGAGAGCCAGGAGCTGACCGAGGGGACGGGGGTGAAGGCCAGGACGGGGATTTCGGTGCGGTAGCGGGCCAGGCGCAGGGCCGTGTCACCGGACTGGGTGAAGGCGACCAGGAGTTTGGCGTCGAGGCGCTCGGCGACGTCCGCCGCGGCGCGGGCGATGACTCCGCCCTTGGTGCGGGGTTCCCACTCGATTTCCTTGACGCGGGAGAGGCCGTGTTCCTCGGTGGACTCGACGATACGGGCCATCGTGTTGACGGTCTCGATCGGGAAGCGGCCGACGCTGGTTTCGCCGGAGAGCATGACGGCGTCGGCGCCGTCGAGGACGGCGTTGGCGACGTCGGAGGCCTCGGCGCGGGTCGGGCGGGGGGCGGAGATCATCGATTCGAGCATCTGGGTGGCGACGATCACCGGCTTGGCGTTCAGGCGGGCCTGGTCGATGATCAGCTTCTGGACCAGCGGGACCTCTTCGAGCGGGAGCTCGACGCCGAGGTCACCGCGGGCGACCATGAAACCGTCGAAGGCCTCGATGATCTCGTCGAGGTTCGCGACCGCCTGCGGCTTCTCGATCTTGGCGATGACGGGGACCCGGAGGCCCTCCTCGTCCATGATCTTGTGCACGAGGGCGATGTCGGCGGCGTCCCGGACGAAGGACAGCGCGATCATGTCGGCGGGCAGGTGCAGGGCCCACCGCAGGTCCTCGACGTCCTTCTCGGACAGCGCCGGCACGCTGACCGCGACGCCGGGCAGGTTGATGCCCTTGTGGTTCGACACCGGGCCACCCACGGTGACGCGGCAGATCACGTCGGTCGCGGTCACCTCCTCGGCGACGAGCCCGATCCGGCCGTCGTCGATGAGCAGCTGGTCGCCGGGTTTCACGTCACCGGGCAGACCGTCGTACGTCGTTCCGCAGATGGTCACGTCACCCGGCACCTCCCGGGTGGTGATGGTGAAGCGCTCGCCGTAGGTCAGCGTGACCTTGCCTTCGGCGAACTCGGCCAGCCGGATCTTCGGACCCTGCAGGTCGACCAGGATGCCGACGTTCTTGCCGGTCTCCGCGGCGGCGGTACGGATCCGCTGATAGATCCGCTCGTGCTCGGCATGGGCACCGTGGCTCAGGTTGAGACGAGCCACGTCCATACCGGCTTGGACGAGTTCCAGGATGCGCTCGGGGGCGGCCGTAGCCGGGCCGAGCGTACAAACGATCTTTGCGCGACGCACGTCACAAAACCCTACTCCTACAAGACCACTGCGCCGCTGGTCCACCCCCGTTACTGGTGGGTTAACACCCCGTGACAAGCGGCCGCGAAGCCTGAAACGTCAGGAAGGCAAGGGGGTGTAGGGCCCGACGGTGATTTCGCCGGCCAGCCCGGCGGTGACGGTCTGCAGGCCGATCGGCTTGCCGTCGGTATAGGTGACCAGCGTCATCTCCCCCGGCCGCCGCAGCGTGTAGCCGAGCGCGAACGCGTACGCCGCTCCCCCGGTCGTCCCGTTCGTGTACGTCGTGACCGGCCGATCGTCGACGACCTTCGTCTCGGGGCCGACCTGCCGGTGCAGATGTCCGGACAACAGGAGTATCGCGCAGCCGCGGGCGGCCGTTTCGGCGTACGACGAGGGGTCGTGGACGACCATTGTCGAGATCCGCTTGTCGTCGGGCTGCTCGCAGGCAACGTCGGCGAGCCGCTTGGACTGGTCGGCGATCGTCTCGTCGCCGGGGCTGTCCGCGCTGCCGAGCCCGGTCTTGGTCGGGTCGCTGTCGCCCAGGAACCGGATCCCCTCGACCTCGACCGGCTTGCTGTCGAGGACGGTGAAGCCGTTCTTCCGCATCGCGTCCTCGATGTGTCCGCCGGCGTCGTGGTTCCCGGCGACGGCGACCACTTTGAGGTCCTTGAAGTGCTCCCGCAGCGAGTGGATGCTGAACACCTCCCACGACTGCCCCGACGACGAGTCGTCGCCGGCGTCGATCAGCACCTTCGCGCCGGCCACCTTCGCGACCTCGGCCGCGACCGGGTCCATCCCGATGTTGTCGTGCCGGTCCGAGACCAGCAGCGCGACCGTCTCGTTCTCGGTCGCCTGGTGGATCCGCCCGCCGACCCGCGGGACCTGATCCCGCAACCGCCCGTAGAACTCGGTCGAACGCTCGTACGTCTCGACCGCCGTCTTGATCACGCCGACACCACCGGTGGTGGAGAATCCAGACGCGACCTCGACCCGCTTCAACCGCGGGTCGAGCGACAACTGCGGCAGCAACTCCGACAGCGGCCGCCACTCGGTCGGCGGGACCTCCGCCGTACGCATCCGTCCGGGGCCGAAGATCGACGCGATCGTGATCAGCATCGCGACCAGTACGACGAGGGCCCGGTGCTCGAACCGCCGTTCGTGCGTGTGCACGTAGTCCCACAACTCGCGGCGCCGCCGACGACCGAGTGAGGTCCACAGCGTCGCCACCACCACAACCACCAGCAACCCCGAACCAGCTCCGGCGACGAGGTTGTCGACGGCCATCTCCTGGATGACCTGCTGGATCCGGGCGATCTCACCGTCGGGCTGCGAGGCGATCAGGGCGTCACGGTTGAGCAGCTCGGTGAGGTTGTCGGCGTCAGTCTCCTGTATGTCGACGTTCACACCGACCCCGCCCGGTGTGTCGGTCGCGATCCGCAACCGCGGTAACACCGCCCCGAGATCGAGCGTCGCATGACCGTCGAACGTCGGCGAGATCGTTGCCGCGTGCGCCCCGATCGTGACCCGCTCGGAGTCGTTCGAGAACCCCAGCGCCCCGACCAGCATCGTGGTCGCCGCCCACAGCATGACCAGCCCGGCCCACGGCGCCACCGCCTGGACCCGCTTCCGCGTCACCAACCGCCTACCCACACCACCAACCTATCGGCCCACGCCACCTTCACCACCGACCATCCACCCCGCGCCCAAAGAGCAGCCGACCGTTCTTTGAGCACAAACCGCGACTTTGAGTACCCACCAACCGTTCTGACAGGCACAACGTGGTCGGTGGGTTCCCAAAGTTGGATGTGGTGCCCAAAGAGAAGGGGGCTGCTCTTTGGGCACGAGGGGCGACTTTGAGTACCCACCAGTCGTTTCGGCGGGAGAAAAATGGTTGGTGGGTTCCCAAAGTTGTGCTTCGTGCACAAAGAGCGG
>NZ_BAAANF010000019.1:0-257971 GCF_039529655.1 Kribbella yunnanensis
AGCTACTCTCAAATCCCTATCCGAACCGCAGTGTTGCGACAACCACCTGAATCCGCCCGCTTTCCGGCGACCCGCTTGTCACAGTCGGGACTCGGCCAGGTCAGCGGCGACCGAAGCCACCGTGCGCCCACCACCGAAGCCACCGTGCGGCCGCGACTGAAGCCATCGTGCGAGTGGGGGGAGATTGTCGCCGGTAAACGATGGAGGGCGGCACGGGCGTCACATTCGACGCCGCCACTTCCCGAAGGTGCGCTGAGCACGTTGCGCTGAGCAAGGGGCGTGACGGAGGTCTCGTCGGTCGGATTGACTAAGGGTAGCCTTACCGAAGAAGATCGGGGGTATGCGGCTGTACCTGCTCGCCCTCAATCCGACCGACTCCGTCACCGAAGGGTTCTTGCCGGCGGCTGCGCGGCTCGGTCTCGAGGTGACCGTGCTGACCGACGACGTCGTCGCGCATCGCGAGGCCTACAAGGGCCTTCCGTGTCCACCTGAGTTTCGGCAGTGTGCGGTGCGGGACTTCCGGGAGGTGATCAGTGAGCTCTCGCGAGGGCCTGCGCCGGTCGCGGTCTTCACCAACAGCGATCACCTGCAGGCGCAGGCCGCGCTGGCTGCTCAGTACTTCGGTCTGCCGGGCAAGGACTGGCAGGCCGCGTACCGCGCGAAGAACAAGGCGGAGGCTCGGCGCTGTCTGCGTGCCGCCGGTCTCGACACGGTGTGGGCGGCCGAGCTCGCGCCGGGGCAGGACCCGGCCACGCTGGCGGACGTCCCGTACCCGTGTGTGGTCAAGCCCCGGGAGGGCGTTGCGAGTGAGGACGTCGTGCTGGTCGAGGACCTCGACGGTCTGACCCGGTTCGCCGCGGAGGTTCAAGAGCGCCGGCGGGGCGCCGTACTGCTGGTCGAGGAGTTTCTGGCCGGTGAGCTGCGCACTCTCGAGACGCTCGGCGACGGCGCGAGTCGTCAGGTGATCGGCGGCTTCCGTACGGCGATCTCCGAGCCGCCGGCGTTCATCGAGTTGTCGCTGGAGTTCGTCGAGCATCCGCGTGCGATCACGGATCAGGTGCTTGCCCAGCTCGACGCGCTCGGGGTCGGGTTCGGTGCCTGTCATACCGAGTTTGTCGTGCAGGCCGACGGGCGAGCCCGGTTGATCGAGGTCAACTACCGCGCGATCGGGGACCGGATGGACCTCGCGCTCGAACAGATCCTCGGGGTCCCGTACTTCGAGCACGTGCTGCGGGTCCACCTCGGCGAACCGCTTCCCGCGGATCTCGGCGCCCGCACCGGGCAGACGTCGTACAGCCTCTACATCTGCGCGGACCGGGCCGGGACGCTGACCGCGGCGCCGGAGCCGTTCGATCGGACCGTCGACGGCATCGCGCTCTCGTACCGGACCTTCCGCGAGGTCGGCGCGGAGCATCCGTACTACCGCACCAATCGCGACTACCTCGGCGTCATCCAGGGCATTGGCCCGGATCAGGCAGCGCTGCAGCGGATCGCGCAGGAGTTCGTGGCCGAAAACGTCTGGACGATCGAGCCGTGAGCGCGGCTTCGACGTTGGCACTTCGGGTTCTCTCGACGCTGATCCGGGAAGACGTGCTCGGTCTGCGCACTCGCGGCCTGTTGGTCGCGATGGATGACGGGCCCTGGATCCAGCTGGAACTCGGCGGTCGCTTGCTGGCCGTAGCAGTTGCCGCGGACAACTTCCAGGCCGAGTACGGCGCTCGCCGGCCGCTGCTCGAGGTCAACGGCACGGAGCTGACCACGCTCGACGACATCCTCGCCGTACTGCGGGAGTTGGCCGATCCCGAGGATCGCGGCGGGTACGACACGTTCGCGGACGAGTGCCGGCAGACGCTCGCCACGATGGAGTTGCATGACGAGGTCCAGGGGGATGTCCTGGCCGGTCTTGCGGAGCGGTACGGCGATGATCCGACCGACTGGACTGGTCTCGGCGGCTCGCTCGCGTTCGACACGTTGGCCGCCTTCCTCGATCACCCGGTCTATCCGACCGCGCGTGGGCGGATCGGGCTGACGTCGGCGCAGGTCAGGGCGTACACCCCCGAGTTCCACCCGACCTTCCAGCTCCGGTGGGTCGCCGTACCGGGGCCCGCGAAGGCCGACTGGCCGGAGTGGTGGCCGACGACCGCCGACATCGGGTTGCCGGAGTTGACCGACCACACGACCCTTCCGATCCATCCGCTGACCGAAGTGGTCGACGGCATCCTCGGTCCGATTCCGTACCTCGACGTCGTACCGACGCTGTCGACCCGGACCGTGGCGGTCGTCCAGGACCCGCGCTTCCACCTGAAGTTGCCTCTGGCAACCGCCACGCTCGGTGCCCGGAACCGGCGGACGATCAAGGCCGGGGTGCTCGTCGACGGCGCCGCGGGGGAGCGGTTGATGCACGAGGTGATCGCGCACGAACCCCGGTTCCTGACCACGATCTTGAACGCGGACGAGCAGATGTACTACGAGAGCGGTCACGAACTGTTCGCCGTACTGCTCCGTCGTTATCCCGAGGATCTGGATGACGCGCTCGTCGTCCCATTGGCCGCCTTCGCCGCGCAGGCGCCGAGCGGGCGTCGGGTCATCGACCACCTCGCCGACCGCTTCTACGAAGGCAACGTTCTCGACCTGTACGACGCCTTCGTCACGTTGCTGCTGGATTGGCAGACGACGCTCTTCGGCTACGGGATCGCACTCGAATCGCATCAGCAGAACACCTCGGTGATCTTCGACCGGGTGGATGGCGTGACGCGGATTCGCCTGCTGTACAAGGACAATGATGGTCTTCGCATCAACCGACAGCGCTGTGCGGATCGCGGGGAGTTCACCGATCCGCGGATGTTCGGGGATGACGATCGGGCCTTGACCGACCTCTTCACCACCATCACCGTTCACCTGTGCACGGCCTCGCTCGCCTTCGCGCTGGCCGACAAGGACATGCTCGGCATCTTGCGAACCCGCCTGACCGAGGCCATCGACCGGCTCGGTCCGGACGGCGCTTCGCTGCGAGCCGACCTGCTGGACGCCGACCGGTTGCCGGTGAAGGCGATGGTCACCGCGGGCACTCTGCTGAGCAAGCAGCGTTCCGGCGCCGCCGATATCAACAAGCACTACACGACCGGGCCCAACTACTTGCGACTCGCGCAGTGAGCGTACTGACTGCAACGCCACCGACTGCACCACCGCGTCGAGCCCACGTCCCGGCGATTGCCGGTTGCTACTTCGTGGCCTCGTTCGCCGCGCTCGGACTGCCGCCGTACCTGACCGAGATCCTGCCGTCGCTCGGCGACCCGACCGGCAGCTGGGCGGGTCTCCTGTACGTCGTTCCGACCGTCTTCAGCGCGCTTGGTGCGCCGTTCTGGGGTCGGCTCGCTGACCGCTACGGGCGGAAGCGGCTGCTGCTCCGCGCGCAGCTCGGGCTGTCGATCGCCTTCCTCGTGGCCGGGTTCGCGAACAGTCTGCCGGCCTTCACGTTGGCGCTCGTCCTCCAGGGCTTCCTCGGGGGAACGTTTGCCGCCAGCAACGGTTATCTGGCCGCGGCGCTGACCGGCGATCGGTTGTCGAAGGCACTCACCTTGATGCAGGGGAGTGCCCGGGCGGCACTGGTCGTCGCGCCGATCCTGGTCGGTTCGCTCAGCCCATGGGTGTCGCCGCATCGCCAGTACCTGCTCATGGCCGTGCTGCCGCTGGCCGCCGCCGTACTGCTCGTGTTCCTGCCCGAGCCCGACCACCCGGCCGCGTCAAAGCAGGTAGTGCCGCAACAGCCGCCGCCCTCGCCGCGGACCCTGCGCTTGCTCTACTTCTTCGAGTTCGGCTTCGTGTTCGCGACGATCATCTCGTTCCCGTACCTGATCGCGCTGATCGAGCAGCGGATGCCTGATACCTCAGGCGCGGTCGCCGGCGTGCTGTTCGCGTTGCCGCACCTGTGCTATCTCGTGCTGGCGAGTGGTGTGCACAGACGTTTCCGGGATCATCCGCGCGGTGGGCTCGCGGCCGGATTCGGCTTCGTCGCCGTCGGTTTGGCTGCGCACGCAGTGGTCCGGACCCTGCCTGGTTTCGTCATCGCGCGAGTACTGCTCGGTATCGGGTTGACGCTCGGTCTGGTGTGTCTGTCGATTCTGGCCGCCGACGCGGCGCGAGGGCGCGCGCCCGGCCGGATGTTCGGTACCGTCGAATTCTTCTCCAAGGGCGGAGCGGTCGCCGCCGGCGCCGTCGCTGCTGTCTCGAACAGTGCGTTCGGCGCAGCCGCGCCGGTGCTGATCGGAACCGTTGCCGCCTTGGTCACAGCCGTTTCCGCCACGTTGCTCATTCGTCCCCGTACGACTTCGGAGTCACATATGTCAGTCATGCAGTCCCTTCCCCCGGCTGCGACCGCTGTACCGCGCGCCGACCATGTGGTCGCGCACACCCTGCTGAACTGCCTGCTGCGCGAGCTCTCCGGTCCGGAGCATCAGAGCGCTGTCGACGACGGCTGGCTGCTGCTGCGCCTGCCACGCGCGGGAGTCGTCCTGCGCGTGGAGCTTCGCCGTACGGCGTTGATCGGAGCGCATCGCTTCAGAGGGCCCGTGTACGACGAGAGTGGCGCCGAGCTGACCTGGCACGAGCTCGCCGACCTTGTACGACGTGAGCTCGCCCTGCGCAGTGGTTTTGAAAACGAGGAGTTTCTGCCGCAGATCGAGTCCAGCCACGAAGGTGTCACCCGCGCGCTGACCCGGACCCGGCCTGCTGGTGCGGACCGGTTCCTCGAGTCCGAGCAGGCGATGCTGTTCGGGCACCGCTTCCACCCCGCACCGAAGGCCCGGACCGAGAACCGCGACGACTGGGCCGCGTACGGGCCGGAGTCGCGGGCCGCGTTCCAGTTGCGCTACCTCGCGGTCCGCGCGGAGCTGCTCGCCGAGGAGAGCCTCGACCCGGAGATCACCGCGCTGGTCGACAACCTGCGTGAGGTTCCGGCCGGTTATCGGTTGCTGCCGGCCCACCCGTGGCAGTTCTCGATGATGCGGGACAACCCGTTGTTCCAGGCCGCGGTCGAACGCGGCGACGTCATCGACCTCGGGACCGGCGGTGTTCCGTTCACGGCGACCTCCTCGGTCCGCACGCTGTCCGGTCCGGATGCGTTCCTCAAGTTCAGCCTGAACATCCGGATCACCAACTGCCTGCGCAAGAACGCGGCGTACGAGATGACCGGTGCGGTCGCGCTCACTCGGCTGCTCGCACCCGTGCTGGCGGATCTCGCGGCTCGTTTCCCAGGTGCCGCCGTACTGCGGGAGCCCGCGTTCCGCACGCTCGCTCTGCCGGGTGCGGACGGTGCTGCCGATGTTGCGGTCTACGAGGGGTTCGGGCTGATCGTGCGCACCGGGCTGAACGACGTACTGCGTCCTGGTGTGACGCCGTTGATGGCAGGTGCGGTTGCGGATGAGTACGCGACCAGCTCTGCGCACATCTCGCACCTGCTCGACGGAGCCGACGACGCCGAGATCGTGTCCTGGTGGGCGGCGTACCTACGGCTGCTGATTCCGCCGGTGCTGGCGGCGTACTTCGATCATGGTGTGGTTCTGGAGCCGCACCTCCAGAACGTGCTGATCGGAGTCGACGCGAACAACCAGCCGGTGCAGGTGCTCTTCCGCGATCTGGAAGGCACCAAGCTCGTCGACGAGCTGCACACCGAGACGCTCGCGGGTCTGCCGGCGGATGTCGCCGGTCCGATGACGTACGACGCTCAGCGTGGCTGGGACCGGGTTGTCTACTGCCTGCTGGTGAACCATGTGTCGGACCTGCTCGCTGCGGTCGCCGACCTGAGCCCTGCGCTCGAGAGCCGGTTGTGGGCCGAGGTGCGGACCGTGATCGCCGAGTACGCCGACCAGAACGGCTGCCCGCCGCTGCTGGCCGCACTACTGGCCGGCGTACCGCTGCCCGCGAAAACCAACATGCTGACTCGTTGGGGCCGGCTGCCGGACCGGAGCGCCGGCTACGTTCGGCTGCCGTCGCCGCTTGCCGAGTCCGTGCTGGCGGCGGCGGCTGGTGAGCGGTGACCGTAACTCCGAACGTCCGCGAGTTCGTGGCCGGTCTGCCGGCCGATGCGCTGCCGGCTTACGTCTACGACCTCGGTGCGCTGCGAACGCACGCGGCGATGGTTCGAGCAGCGCTGCCGACAGAGGTCGAGCTGTACTACGCAGCCAAGGCCAACCCGGACGCCGCCGTACTGGAGGCGTTGCGGGATGCGGTCGACGGCTTCGAGGTGTCCAGTGCGGGTGAGTTGGCTCACGTGCGTCAGATGGCGCCCGGCGCGCCGCTCGCCTTCGGTGGACCGGGCAAGACGCCGGCCGAGATCGCTGCCGCGGTCGAGGCCGGCGTCCACCGGTGGCATCTGGAGAGCGTGCAGGAGCTCTACCAGTTGGCGTCAGCACTGAGCAGTACGCCGGAGCAGCAGCTCGACGTACTGCTGCGGGTGAACGTGCCGGTGGTGGAGGGCTCGCTGGAGTCGGTCGCGCTGGCGATGGGCGGCAAGCCCAGTCCGTTCGGGCTCGACCCGGCCGCCGTACCGCAGGCTCTGGAGTTGCTGGGTGGACCGATGGGCCGGCAGCTCCGGCTGCGCGGGATCCACGCGCACCTCGGCAGTGGGCTGAGTGCGGCCGAGCACCTGGCGGTGGCCGAGCAGATCGTGAACTGGTCGGCCGCACTAGCGGGGCGGCACGGTCTGCGGTTCGACGAGGTGAACGTCGGTGGCGGGATGGCGGTCGACTATGCCGACCCGGCGGCGCGCTTCGACTGGGCCGAGTTCGGCGACGGTTTGCGCAAGCTGCTCGACCGACGACCGGAGTTGCGGCTTCGGATCGAGCCCGGGCGCGCACTTACGGCGTACTGCGGGTTCTACGCGACCGAGGTCCTGGACGTGAAACTCAGTCAAGGGGAACCGTTCGGTGTCGTCCGGGGTGGTACACATCACCTTCGGACACCGGCGACGAAAGGCCACGATCAGCCGTTCGCCGTCGTACCAGTCGATGAGTGGTCGCATCCCTGGCCGCGGCCGGAGGTGTCCGGACCGGTGTCGTTGACCGGTCAGCTGTGTACGCCGAAAGACCTGCTGGCACAGGGAATTCCGGTCCCGGTGCTCCGGGCCGGGGACCGGGTGGTGTTTGCTATGGCGGGTGCGTATGCCTGGAACATCTCGCATCACGAGTTCCTGATGCATCCGCATCCAGGGTTCTACTGGATCTGAACCGGTCTACCGCGGGTTCCCGAAAAGGAACAACCTGCTTGTACAGGGCAACTTTCATCCCTCGCCCGGGCTCTCAGATAAGGTCGGACGGCGTTGCGGGGTCACGAGCGAGGGAATGAACTGATGGCGGCAGCCCGGGGGCGAGGGCGCGAGTGGTTGGCGGTACCGCTGGCGGCACTGGCCGCGGCGGCGGCGTACATCGCCGGCGGGATCGTCCGCGGCAGCTACCCGTTCGGGTCGATCCCGCGCAACATCCTGGACCTCGGGCAGCAGTTCATCCCGATGCACGCCCACCTGCGCGACATCCTGACCGGCACCGGGCCGGGCGACTTCTTCTTCAACTGGTCGAGTGGGTACGGCGTCCCGTACATCGGCGACTTCATGGCCTACAACGGGGCCGCGCTGTCGTGGATCGTGCTGCTGTTCCCGCGGGACAAGATCGACCTCGCGCTGTACGTGATCTCCGCGACCGCGATCGCCTGCGCGGCGGCAGCGATGACGGCGTACCTGCGCAAGCTGCGCCCGAGTGGCCCGGCCTGGCTGGCGGCGCTGGCCGGAATCTCGTACGCCACCTGCGGGTGGGCGTTCGACGACGGCGGCTACATGACCGGCTGGCTGTACGGCCTGATTGCGTTCCCGGTGATCTGCCTGCTCTGCGAATGGGTCTGGCAATCGCGATCGCTGCCGTCGATGATCGTCTCGCCGTTCGTCATCGCGTTGTTCTGGTACTCGCACTTCTACACCGTCTACATGGCCTCGCTCGGTGCGGCGATCGTGGTGATCGCGCGGGTCCTGGGTGATCCCGAGGGCGGTGCCTGGCTGCGCCGGATCGGTGGCGCGGTGCGCTGCCTGATCGTGGTCGTGATCGGGATCGCGCTGTCGGCGCCGCTGCTGGTGCCGACCTTCAAATCGGTCGGGTACGCGCGGCCAAGTCCGGACGAGACCTTCCACCCGATCGGCTGGCTGTACTTCTTCGGCCGGCTGCTGCCGGGAACCGAGGGAGTCGGGAAGACCCCGGGGCTGGCCGTCGGCACCCTGATGCTGCTCCTCGCGCTGAGCTTCCCCTTCAACTGGAAGATTGCACTCCGCGAGCGGATCGTCTGGTCGCTGGCCATCCTGCTGGCGATCGGCAGTATGCAGATCACCATCACCCACGAGGTCTGGCACGGCTTCGACGCGCCGAACGGCAACCCGTTCCGGCAGGCGTTCGTGATCGCCGGGCTGATCGTGATCGCGGGCTGGATGTCGGTCGCGACCGGGATCAAGCAGGTCTCGACAGTCGTCATACCGGCCGTTTTCGTCGCGGCTCTGTACGCCTTCGCGTGGAACAACTGGACGTCGACCGCGGTCACAGCGTTCGCCGTACCGGTGGTCGGGGTGCTGGCGATCCTGGTGTGGATCGTCCTCCGGCGGAAGCCGAAACTGCCGGTACGGCGGATTGCCGCGGCGGTGCTCGTCACCGCGGTGCTGGTCGAGACGGGCGCGTCGTCGTACGCGATCGAGGCGCATCGCGGCGAGAAGTACCACACCGGACGTGCTTGGGCTGCCCGGCAGGAGACCAGCCGCGCGCTGGTGATGGGGGACAACGACTGGCCGCGGCAGCGCGTCGCGCCCGGGGCGTTCACCACCGTCAACGATCCGATGCTGATCGGCGGTGAGGGACCGGAGTACTACAGCTCGACGATTCCGGACGAGCTCACCCAGGAGCTGCTCAACCTCGGCTTCGGGTACTCGGCATTCGGGCGATCCATCGTCGACCCGGTCAACCCGGTGGTCGACGCGGTCTTCTCGGTCGGTGCGCGGCTGACGCTCAGCCCCACGGGGGACCTGCAGCTGGCGCGGAGCCAGGTCGCGCCGTTCGTCACGGTCCGCCCGCTGAAACCGTGGGTCTCACAGCTCGGAGCGCCGTACGGTCTGCAGGAGACTGCGCTCGGCGCGGGCGTCTACACCACCCCGAAGCTGCGTGCGTACGTCGACGAGGGCTCGCCGGTCACCGTCAGCGACAAGCGGCCGGGCGTGCTAACGATCAACCACCCAACGGGTCTGGAGAAGGCGGGCGAGTTCCGCCTCACCGCACGCTGCCGACCGGGTGACGAGGTGTACCTGTTCGGGCCCGAGTTCGTCGGCGATGTCCTCGTCGACGGACGCAAGTGGACGATCAGCCTGACCACGGGCGCGAAGCGACCCGGTATCTTCCGCGGTGCACCGATCCGTCGAGTCAGTACGGCGGGACCCAGCGGTCTGGTCGACGTGAAACTCCGCGTGCCGGAGCCAACGAACCTGCCGGCCCGCCCGATCGGCTGCCTGGACCGGACCAAACTCGATGCCGCCGTCAACGCCCTTCGGCAGAGCCAGCCCGCCGAGGTACACGTCGGCGGCCACAGCATCGACACCAAGCTCAACCCCGGCACCCGCGGCCTCGTCGTGATGGGCGTAGTCCGAACCCCAGGCTGGCGCTGCCAGATCGACAACCAGCCCTGGCGCAAGCCAACCCAGATGGCCGGCCTAATGGCCATGCCAGTAGGCACCTCCGCCACCAAGGTCTCCTGCGTCTACCACCCAGCCGGCCTCCGCCTAGGCCTCCTAGTCGGCGCCGCCGGCCTAGCCACACTCCTCCTAACCGTAGCCACACTCCTCCTCCTCAGCCGACGCCGCCGCCGCCTCACCGCGGCCCCACCCGCCTAACGTCCGAAGGATCGGAGGGCTGGTCTCCGGGCGTTCGGACGTTAACCACCGCCCCGAGCCAACGTCCGAACGATCGGAGAGCCCGCCTCCGGACGATCGGAGAGCCCGCCTCCGGACGTCACGGCGATCGCGCCGTCGAGCGCCACCTTGAGCACCGATCAACCACACGAGCTCCGCCGAAGCGGTTGAACCGTGCTCAAAGTCGCCCGACCACCGCACCTTGAGCACCGATCAACCACCTTCCGGGCGCGCACGTGGTTGACCCGTGCCCAACGTCGTACCGGCTCGTGCAGTGGCTCCCGCGGTGGCGCATTTGAGGGGATCTCCCCGCATGTGGTCCCTTCTCCCCTGAAAATTTGAGCGGAGAAGGGTGCGTTCAAGCGGATATCCGGTCAAATGCGGTGGGGGCGGGGGCCGCGTCGGCATCCACGGCTCCGGTTCGGCCGGCTAGCGGGGGACTGCTAGGACTGCCTGGAGGACGTGTTCGAGGGTGGTCTTGCTTAGTTCGGTGCGTACGGTGGTGTTGATGCCGGCGTAGATGTCTTGCAGGGCGGGTTGGATGCCGTGGCCGATGACGCATCCCTGGTCGGGGTCGGCGCGGTGTAGGGCGAACAGCGGGCCGGGTTCGATCGCGTCGTACACGTCGAGCAGTGTCATGGCCTTGAGGTCGCGGGTCAGTGACCAGCCGGCGCCGAGGCCGCGGCGCGACTCGACCAGGCCGGCCGTGCGGAGTTCGCCGAGCAGGCGGCGGATCACGACCGGGTTCGTGTTCGCGCTGCCGGCGATCTGTTCCGAGGTGGCGACCTCGTGGCCCTGGCGCTGGTACAGGCCGATCCAGGCCAGTGCGTGGGCCGCGATGGTCAGCCTGCTGTTCGCGCTCATGGTCCTCCCTTGCTGTCGTAACTAAGTATGTTACCTTGAGGTTGAAGTAACCACATTTGTTACGACAGAGGAGCTGGATATGAGCAAGGCATTGGCGGGCAAGGTCGCGCTGGTCACCGGAGGGTCGCGTGGGCTGGGCGCCGCGACGGTGCGGTTGCTGGCTGGGCAGGGCGCGGATGTCGCGTTCACCTATGTGAGTTCCGCGGCTCGGGCGCAGGCGGTGGTCGACGAGGTCCAGGGGCTCGGGGCGAAGGCGGTCGCGTTCCAGGTCGATCACGCCGACGCGAGTCAGGCGCCGGTACTGATCGACCAGGTCGTCGCCGCGTACGGCGGGCTCGACATCCTGGTGAACAATGCGGCCATCGGGGTCGAGCAGGGCCGCACGGTCGACGACCCGGACGTGGACACCGCGGCCCTCGACCGGATGCATGCGGTCAACTACCTCGGCGTGATCGCCGTCATCCGGGCCGCGGTCAAGGTGCTCCGCGACAACGGCCGGATCGTCACCATCAGCTCCGGACTCGGCAGCCGCGTCGGTGTCCCCGGCGTGGCCGACTACGGTGCGACCAAGTCGGGTATCGAGCGCTACACACTCGGCGTCGCCCGCGACCTCGGCCCTCGTGGCATCACCGCGAACATCGTCGAGGCCGGCCTGATGCTGACCGACATGAACCCGGACCCCGAGGCACTGAAGCCGCTGCTCGGCATGCTGGCCATCCAGCGCTTCGGCGAGCCCGACGAAATCGCTGCCGCCATCGGCTTCCTGGCCGGCCCGGCCGCCTCCTACATCACCGGCGCCGTTCTCGACGCCCACGGCGGCTACAACGCCTGAGGCTGCCTTGCTCTCCGAAACGTCAGCACAGCAAGCGGAATCTGAGTCGCTGCATAAATGACGTGGAACGAGTAGTGGCTGAAGCTCTGCACCGGATCGAACGGCAGGAACGGGAACGGCAGCACGCTCAGCAGGCCGCCGCCGACCCCGTTCAGCACCGCCCAGCCGAACAACGGCCACGCCGACCAGCGCAGTACGCCGATCAGGGCGACGTACACGAGTGATGGGAACAGCGTCTCCGCACTGAGCAACGTCTGCCCAGGCAAATCCGCCACGTTGTGCAACACGAACCCCAACCACGCGACGGCAATCGCCAACCCGATCATGAGCGCAAACCTACGAGACCCGAGGCCGTGATCCCAGGTCCGAAAGGGCAGTCGCTAGCTCGCTACTAGGCCGCCCTTGAGCGCTCCGCGGCTGGAGATGCCGAGTTTGCGGTAGGTGCTGGACAGGTGCAGCTCGATTGTCTTCACGGTCAGGAAGAGGTCCTGCGCGATCTCCCGGTTCGTTGCCCCGGCCGCGGCCAGCTCGGCGACGCGCAGTTCGCTCGCAGTCAGGGCGGCCCGCCCGGTCAGCCGGTTGCGTCGCGGTCGGAAGCCGGCCGCGGTGAGCTCCGCGCGGGCCCGCTCGGCGAGGGGCACGGCCCCACACGCCTCGGCCTGATCGAGCGCGCGGCTCAGGAGATCGCGCGCCTCCATCCGTTGGCCGGTACGGCGCAGGTGGGCGCCGTACTCGAGAAGTGATGCCGCCAGCTCGAGCTTGGCCGCACTATCCGTCAGCCCGGCCACCGATGCTGCGAGCAGTTCGCCATCCCCGAGCACCAGCCCGAGGTTGCGCCGTACACGTCCTAACGCGCGAGCACCCTGCCATCGCTCGGCGAGCTCAAGCTCCTCAGTCAGTACGGCGATCGCTGTCGCCCGATCGCCGAGCGCATGAGCCGCGAGCCCGGCCACCGAACGCCATGACGCCAGGGCCGGGTTAGCGAAGCCGAATGTCTGCCAGATCTCGCGAGCCCGCTTGGCCGTGGCCAGTGCCTCGTTGTGTCGACCGTTGAGCAGCAGGACCTCGGCCCACGCCGTCAGCGCGTAGTACACCGGCCGGTCGGGCACACCGCCGTACGGGACGCCGACCTGGCGCAGAGCCGCCTCGGCAGCCGGGAGGTCGCCGCGATGAGCGAGTGACCAGGCGAGGTACGCACCGGCGAAGCTGGGATCCATATCGACCCGACCGGTGCGCGCCAACTCCAGTGCCTCGCGGGCATCCTGTTCTGCATCGCTCAGCTGACCGGACCAGAGGTGGCCCGCTGCCCGGAAGCAGTACGCCGCGGCCAGCGATCGCACTGAGCCGTTCTGATGTGCCTGTGCGACCGCCTCGTTCAGGCTGGTCAGTGCGAGTCGCTCGTCGGCTGCGAGCAGTGTGAACCAGCCGCAGACCAGCGGTCCCTCGCCGTTCGACGTACGGATCAGCTCGCCGTCGGCCAGCGCTGCCGCAGCCCGCTCGACGCCGATCGGCAGACACTGAGCCGCTTCGTGCGCACCGATCACGGCCGCCAACAGTTTGGCGCCGATGCCGTCACTGCTCGGCAGTGCAGCCAGCTCAGGCACGCGATCCTGCAGGTGCAACCGGCCCGGTACGACGAACACTCCGACTAGCAGCGTCGCGTCGATCTGCCGACGCAAGTCCTCGGCCGAATCGGGTGTCTCGTCCCGCGCCTCCTCGAGCGCCGCGAACGCCTCGGCGGGATCCAGCAGGTACCCGCGGGCTCGCCCGAGCTGCAGTCCGAGCCGGGCTCTCTGGATTGGATCGGCAGTCAGGCTCCGAGCCTCGGCCGTCAGATCCGCGGCGGTCTGGAGGTCGACCTGCAGTGCAAGGTCGGAAGCGGTCATCAGCAACTTGCGCCGTTGATCGGCCGGCAGCGATTCGTCCAGGGCACGGCGCAGAAACACGAACGCGCCTTCCACCGAACCACGCGCCAACGCCGATGAAGCCGCCCGCTGCAGCCAGTCGATCGCTGCCGGTTCCAGACCGCGTGGCGCTTTCACGAGATGCGCGCCGACATGTTCCGCGGGCGCTCGCCCAGCCTGCAGCGCGTTGGCGGCGGCCGCTTGCCGTCGACCAAGCTCGCTCGGCTCGATCGTTGCTTCGACGGCAGCGCCGACCAAGGGGTGAGTGAAGGTGACCTGGTCGGCGTCGACCTCGACAAGCGCGGCCGCTTGCAGCCTGGCCAGACCATCCGCGGCGGGAGCGGCCAGCTGCTGGAGGATCGGTACGGCGGCCCGCTGGCCGAGGACGGCGAGACAGCGCGCGACCTCGGTGGCCTCCGGTCCGGCGGCTGCCAGCCGAGCGGTGACGAGGTGCGCGACCGTTCGGTGTCCGTGCGCGAGGATGAGCTGCGCGTTCTGATCGACGGGCGCAACCTTCTTGTCGAGCAGAGCGCCGGCCAGCGCCCGCACCAGCAAGGGATTGCCGCGGGTCGCCTCGTACGCGTCCCGGGCGAAGCGCGGCTGACACGGCTGACCGAATGTGCTGTCCAGCAACGCGGTCGTCGCGTCGGACGACAGCCGACCGGGCCGGATGACCCGAACACCAGAGTCCGCCAGAAGCCGCAGTACCTCCGGCCTGTCGGCGTCCCGGCCGCTCCGGGCAGCCGCGAGGACGAGCAACGGCAGAGCGGGCAGGCGGGGTAGCAGGTAGGTGAGATAGCGCAGCGACGGCGGGTCGGCCCACTGCAGGTCGTCGATGACGATCACCGTCGGACCGTCACAGAGATTCGCCGTCAACCAGTAGAGACCGTGCAATACGGCCAGCTCCGAATTTGCCGCCGCATGCTCGCCGGCCGCCGGATCGAAGACCCTTGCGGCCTGAGCAGCCGGCCCGGAGAGTGCTTCCGCATCGGCGTCGCGCACGACATGGTCGAACAATTGCCCGATCAGGCCGAAGGGCACGTTCTGCTCGAATTCGGTGCCCCGGGCAGTGAACAGCCGCTGGCCTGGTCGCCGTACCTGAGCCAGTAGACGCGACTTCCCGATCCCCGGTTCGCCTTGTACGACGAGCATCTGGCCGTGGCCGTTGGTTGATGCCACCCGTGCGTCGTCGATGGCCGCTTGCTCGAGATCACGCTCGAGAAGCTGGTCGCGTGTCCCCACTGTGCCAGTCTGCCCGATGGTGCAGGTCTAGGCCTATCCCAGATTGCTGGGGGATTTACTGGGGTGCTGGACACCACGCTCGCTGCCATGCTCAGATGCGAGAGCGCCAGGCTGAGCTGGGGGGAGTGCTGAGCATGAGTCCATCGGGGGATGGCGAGTTCGAGATCAGGGTGCTGGGGCCGACCGAGGTCCGAGTCCGCGATGAGACGTTCTGCGTCGAGCGGCCGTTGGAGCGGGCGTTGCTGGTTCGGTTGGCGTTGGCGCGTGGTCACGGCGTACCGGATGAGACCCTGGCTGCCGATCTGTGGGGTGAGGGTCAGGTCGACAAGCCGACGGAACGGCTTCGAGTGCTGATCTATCGGCTGCGTAAGGCGCTTGGGGCACACGCAGGCGCTGTGCATCGCGCTCCGAATGGATATGCGCTGCGCGGTCGGTTGGCTGATCTGTTGGCCGTCGAGAACGAGTTGCTGGCGATCCGGGCCGCTCGGCGGAGTGGGGAGTCCGGCGGGATCGCGAGGGCCGCGGCTGCGGCGTTGGCGCAGTGGCGCGGGCCGGCATTCGCTGACGTTCGGGAGACGCCGTACGGCGCTGCCGAGGCGGCGCGGTTGGAGAGTCTGCACCTCGATCTGCTGACCGATCGGCTTGAGGCGGAGCTGGCTCTTGGGACCATTGCTGTCAGCGAGGTGGATCAGCTCGCGCGCCGCAATCCGTTGAACGAACGGCTGGTCGGGTTGTCCGTCGTCGCGCTGTACCGCGCGGGTCGGCAGGCGGAGGCGTTGGCGCGAGTCGCCGATCTCCGTCGTGAGCTGGCTGACCAGCTTGGTATCGACCCGTCGCCGGCGTCGCTCGAGCTCGAATTGCGTCTGCTCCGCCAGGATCCGTCCTTGCTCGCGCGGGATGTCCGGCCTGCCGAGGACACGGGGACCTCGATGATCGGCCGGGGCGCGGAGGTTACCGCGCTGCTGGATCGGTTGCGCCAACCGGCGGTTGTCACACTGACCGGTGGTCCGGGAGTAGGCAAGACGCGGTTGGCCCGGGAGGTCGCGAACCTGGTCGCGCATCCGGGGCGCCCGGTCGTTTGGCTGGATCTCAGCCGCCTGGCGCGGGGCGACGCCGTACTGCCGAGTCTTGCGGCGGCAACCCGAAGCGACGGTGCTGGGGCTGATCTGCTCGCACTTTGTGTCTCCCGGCTGGCCGGCGCGCTGCTGGTGCTCGATGGTGCTGAGCATGTTCTGGATCCGGTCGCCGACTTGCTCGCGGCCATTGCCGAGCAGGGGGATCGGGTCTCGGTGCTGGTCACGTCGCAGCGTCCGGTCCGGGTCTCGGCCGAGGAGGTTCGGCCGGTTGGTCCTCTCAGCCGGGCCGATGCGATCCGGCTCTTCCAGGAGCGCTGCGAGGTGGGATCGGACGATGACGCCGAGCTCGTCGACACGATCTGTACGGCGGTCGATCGGTACCCGCTCGCGATCGAGCTCGCCGCCGGTCTGACGCGGACGCTGACCGTCCAGCAGATCGCGCAGCGGATCGAGTACCGGCTGCGGCTGCTGGTCGGCGGCGCGCGGTCGGCCGGTGGTCGGCACAGCAGCCTGCGGACAGCGATCGACTGGAGCTGCGCACTGCTCGACCCACTCGGGCAGGCGCTGCTGCATCGGGTCGCGGTCTTCGCCGGCGGGTTTACCCTGGAGGCTGCCGAAGAGGTTGTCTGCGGCAACGAACCGCAGCTCGAGGCCGCGGACGTCGCGCCGCTGCTGGCGGACCTGTACGACCGTAGCCTGGTCACGATCACCGTCGAACCCGATGGTCATCGCTTCGGCCTGCTGCAGAGTATCCGGGACTACGCCCTCGAAGGATTAGTGGCGGACGGCAACGAAATGGACATTCGCCGGCGGCATGCGGATTGGTGTGCGGCGCTCGCGGCCCGGACCGAGCGGTACGGCGGCGGCGACCACGAACTCCTGGTCGGCGAACTGAGCCAGGAAGAGGCGAATCTTCGGTCGGCCGTCCAGTGGTCGCTCGAAACCCCGGGGGAGGCGTACCGGGTGCTGGGCATCGTGGCGCCGGCCTGGTGGTACTGGTGGGGCCACGGCCGCTTGGTCGTGGAGGCGCGGGACTGGCTGCATCGAGCCCTCGAGATCGAAGAGGAGGCGCCGCCGCGGGACCGCGCGGTCGCGCTCCGGGCGACGGCTTCGCTGACCCGGAACAGTGGCGACGCGGTCGGTGCGCTGGCGCTCGGTGAGCGGGCTCTCGCGATCTTCCGGTCACTCGGCGACGACCGGGGATGTGTCTCGACGCTGGTTGGGCTGTGCATCTCGAACCTGGTCCTGGCCAAGTTCGAGACTGCGCTGGAGTTGGCGTACAACGCCACCGAGCTGGCCGAGTTCCTCGACGAACCCAGGTTGGTGGGGACGGCGATCAACGTCACCGGTGGTGCGCTGCGTGGCTTGGGCCGGCTCGCGGAGGCGGAGGAACGACTCCAGACAGCCGTCGACCTCTGGGAGCGGACCGACGACCGCCGCGCCCTGGCCGGCACGCTGGGCAACCTCGGTCTGGTCTATCAACGCACCGGCGACCTTGACCGGTCGCGCGAGCGCCTGCGAGACGCGCTGCACCTGTATCGCGAGATCGATCTGGCCGAAGGGATCATCGACATCGTCGAGCTCGTCGCAGGTCTCGAGGTGGCGGCCGGGCGGCATTGGTCCGCGCTCCGACTCCTGACTGTGGCCGGTACCCAACGGATCCGGTTGGGCGTGCCGCTGATCATCGCCGATGAACTGGAGGCGCGGGACCTGGTCGAGGAGACCGCCCGGTCGGCCCTGGGAGCCGACGCGGACGCGGTGATCGCCGCGAGCCGGGACGACTCCCTGACCGCACTGGCCGACGAACTACTCGACTCACTGACCGGATGACTTTACGCCGGCGTTGCGCTGCTCCGGGTCGTGTGGATGCTGAGGGCAACGAAGCCGGCCACGGCCAGGGTGGTGAGGGCGGCCGGTACGAAGAAGACCTGGGGAAGACCGATCGCGGCGACGCCGATACCACCGATCGCGCCACCGATCGCGGAGCCGACCGGGATCGCGCCGAGGAAGACACCTGACGCCGTACCGACGCCTTCGGGGTAGAGGTCCTGGGCGATCGAGACGCCGATCGCCGCGACACACGCCCACAGACCTGCGGTCAGGGCTTGGCCGAGGAAGAGCATGCCGACGCCGGTGCTGGTGGCGAAGGCGAGGTTGCCGCACAGACCCAGTACGACGCCGCCCGTCATCACCGGGAGTCCGCCGAACCGGTCGGCGAGCCGGGCGACGACGGGGAGCAGCAGGAGCTCGATCAACGGCTGGATCCCGATCACCGCGCCGCGGACCTCGTCGGAGAGATGCAGCTCGTCGGCCATGTAGATCGGGAGGTAGCCGAACTTGATGGTGTCGCCGGTCATCGCCAGCACGCAGACCGTGGTGAACGCGAGCAGCGGCAGCATGTGGGTGATCTCGCGCTTGCCCGGGGCTCGTCGGGTCGGTGCGGCCTGGAAGCGCTCGACGGTTTGGCGACCGAACGGGATGATCTGCGCGAACACACAGACCGCGGTTGCCACGAGCAACGAGCGGAGGCCGAACACACCGCCGTACCAGCTGCCGAGGACCGGGCCGAGGATCCAGCCGATCGTGAAGCCCATCCGGACGGTGGCGACGACGCGGTTGTCGGCGCGGGTCGGCGTACGGCTGAGTTCGTCGCGGCAGGCGGCGAAGAGCTGCGCCATCGAGCCGCCGCCGATGCTGAGGACGACCACGCTGATCACGAACGGCTGCCAGACGGCGTTCGTCGATGCCATCGCCAGCCAGCCGGCGGTGCCGACGAGCGCGCAGATCCGGAGTAGGCGGAGGCGGTCGTGACTGCGGTCGGAGAGGCGGCCGAGGAGGTAGCCGGCGATCGGGGCGGCGAGGTTGGTGACGTAGTAGAGGCCGGCCACGGGGAGCGGCGTACCGAGGTCACGGACCAGGAACAGGGTCAGCTGTGGGGTCGCGGCGGACATCCCGATGCCGGCGATCAGCAATGACAGGAAGGCCGCGCGGTAGAAAGGCGACCGGGCGACGACACGCAGTGCAGATTCGGGCCGGTCGAACACGGTGCAAACGTTATCCGTTCGCGGTGGATGGTGCGGCGGCGTCTCGCCGTACGAACTCTTCCGAGCCCCTTCCGAGCGCCGACGAGCCGGCCGAGGGGCTCGGCCGGCTCGTGGGAGGGGTGTTACGTCAGTTGTCGTCGCCGCCCTTGTCGTCGTGGTGGTCGTCGGTGCTGTCGTTGCCCCGGTCATCGCCGCGGTCGTCGGAGTGGGTGTCGGGGCGGTTGGAGAGGAGCTTGCCGTTGGCGTCGTAGCTCAGCTCACGCCAGCCGGCCGTGGTGTGCACGTCCAGCTCCCACTTGCTGTCGTCCCAGTCGACGTCGGTGACGACACCACCCGGGACGTCCTTCACCGCCTGCTCGGCCGCCTTGGCGGCGGTCAGCGAACCGGTCGGTACGCCGGTCGTCGGGCTGGTGGCCGGCTTGTCGTCGGACTGGACGGCGTACGCGGTGGCGACGCCTCCGGTGGCGATGACGGCAGCGGCGGTCAGGGTCAGTACGAGGCGCTTCATCAGGCAGCCTTTCGGTCGGGGAACTCCTTGACGACCACCACAGTGCCGACCCTGTCTGAAGCGGTCCTGAAGGAACCTGAAGCGGGCTTCAGGTGGGTCTGTCAGGCTGGGGGCATGCGGTTGCTGATCGTCGAGGACGAGAAACGGCTGGCCAATTCGCTCGCGAAGGGCCTGGTCGCCGAGGGATTCGTGGTGGACGTCGCGTACGACGGCCTGACCGGGCTGGACCGTGCGCTGAGCGGCGAACACGACCTGATCCTGCTCGACATCATGCTCCCCGGCCGGAACGGCTACCGCGTCTGCGCCGACCTGCGCGCGGCCGGCTCCGAGGTCCCGGTCCTGATGCTGACCGCGAAGGACGGCGAGTACGACGAGGCCGAGGGACTCGACACCGGCGCCGACGACTACCTGACCAAACCGTTCTCGTACGTCGTCCTGCTGGCCCGGATCCGCGCCCTCCTCCGCCGCCGAACCCGCGGTGCCGCTCCGGTGATCGAGCTGGGCGACCTCCGCCTCGAACCGGCCGCGCACCGAGTCTTCCGCGGGGACGACGAAGTGGAGTTGACCGCGAAGGAGTACGCCGTACTGGAGCATCTCGCCACGAACGCCGGCCAGGTGGTCTCGAAGACGCAGATTCTCGATCACGTCTGGGACGCGGCGTACGACGGCGACCCGAACATCATCGAGGTCTACGTCAGCGCCCTCCGCCGCAAGCTCGACACCCCCTTCGGCCGCAAGGCCATCACCACAGTCCGAGGCTCCGGCTACCGCCTAGCCCGGGACGGCGGCTGACATGCGCGGCTCCCTCCGAACCCGAACCACAGTCGCCGCAACGGCAGTGGTCGCCGTGGCCCTAGTCATCGCCGGCCTGGCCGTCGTACTCCTCCTCCGAGCCAACCTAGCCAGCCAAGCCCAGTTGCAGGCGGAAGTAACCGCCCAGCAACTAGCCAGCCAACTGGCAGGCGGCACCCCCATCACCAAGCTAGACCTGGACGACGAACGCCCAGTCCGCATCACCAACGCCACCGGCAAAGTCCTAGCGGCCAGCGAAAAGCTAACCGCGCTAAACGGCCAACCCGTCCAACCACCCACCGCCAACCCCAAGCCCGCAACCACGTCGGCCACCTCCTCGGCGACGCGGCCCACCCCCTCGTCAACAGTTACGAATGACGATAACGAGGGTGATGATGAGCGGGGGCGCGGAGGAGACGAACCCGACGACGATGAAACGTCCACCCCGCAGCCTCAGCCCGGTCGGGTGGCTGAGGGGGATGCGGAGTACTCGACGGGTACGGCGACTGTTGACGGGCGGACGGCGGAGTACCGGTTTGCCGCGCTGAAGGTGACCCTCCCGGCCGGTGGTGGCGACGTAACTGTGCAGGCCGGCGCAGAGCTCGCGACAGCACGGGATGCGGTTTCGAGTGTCAGCCGCACGATGCTCATCGGACTACCGCTCCTGCTCGCGGTCGTTGCCTTGGTCACCTGGATGGTCACCCGCCGCGCACTGGCCCCGGTCGAAGCGATCCGCACCGAGCTCGCCGGAATCACCGCCGCCCGCGACCTCCGCCGACGCGTCCCAGTCCCCGACTCCCGCGACGAGGTAGCTCGCCTAGCCCGAACGACAAACGACACGCTGACCGCACTCGAAACCTCGGTAGCCCAGCAACGCGGTTTCGTCGCGGATGCCTCCCACGAACTCCGCAGCCCGATCGCCTCCCTCCGCACCCAACTCGAGGTAGCCGCCGCGCACCCCGAACTCCTCGAACTCGACGAACTGCTGGCCGATACAGTCCGCCTGCAGCACCTCGCCGCCGACCTGCTCCTGCTCGCCCGCCTCGACGCCGGCGACCACCCCGACCCGGAACGCATCCAGGTCACCGACCTCGTCCGCGACGCCGTCGAAGGCCGCACCGCCCGCCTCGACCTCACCGCCGAACCAGTTGTCCTAGGCAACAAAACCCGCCTGTCCCGGATCCTCGGCAACCTCCTCGACAACGCCGAACGCCATACCCGGCAAGAGGTCCGAGTCGTCGTCAGTTCCACCGGCGGCCAGGCCGTGATCCAGGTTCAGGACGACGGCCCCGGCGTACCGGAGGCCGATCGCGACCGGATCTTCGAGCGCTTCGTCCGCCTCGACGACGCCCGCAGCCGCGACGAAGGCGGCGCCGGCCTCGGCCTCGCGATCGCCCGCGACCTCGCCCAGGCCCACGGCGGCACCCTCACCGTCACCACCTCCCCCCAGGGCGGTGCCTCCTTCAACCTCCACCTCCCGCTCGCCCCATCCTCCTAACGACAGGACGTATACGCCCTCCCGGCGCCAACACCGGCCGCCGTTGAGCGTGCCGGCGGCGCGCAGTAGGTCTATACGTCCTGTCCGTCGGAGGACACCGGGCAGAATGGTGGGCATGGCCTTGACCCGGCGTACCTTGCTCACCGGTGCCGCGGCGTTGCCGCTGGCCGGTTCCGTCCAGACAGCCTCAGGAGTTGGCAACCACACGATGACCGATGCGCGTGCCGTGAAGGACCTGATCGAGGAACTCGTCGACAAGTATGGCGACGGTGGCGTGGCCCCGATCGTGTCGCTCGGCGACGCGGTACTGCGCCAGGTCGCGGAACCGTTCGACGGACAGGTGGACGACAACGTCCTGACCGAGTTCATCGCGCTCATGCAGCGGACGATGCGAGCGGCTCCCGGTGTCGGCGTGGCCGCGCCGCAGATCGGCGTACCGGTGCAGATCGCCGTACTGGAAGATCCAGCCACCGTCCCACCGGAGATCGCCGAAGCGCGGCACCGCTACAAGCTGGAGTTCTTCGCGGCGATCAACCCCACGTACCGCTCAGCCGGGCACAAACGTCGCGGCTTCTACGAGGGCTGCCTGAGCATGCCCGGCTACACCGGCGTGGTGAACCGCTACTTCGCCGTCCACGCCAAGTACCTCGACCCGGCCGGCGAATCCCACCGCAAAACCTTCGAGGGTTGGCAGGCCCGAATCGTCCAGCACGAAACCGACCACCTCCGGGGCACGGTCTACGTGGACAAGCTCGAGACCCGTTCCCTCTGCACGACCGCCAACTACAGCGCCAACTGGGCCGACCCCGTCCCCACCCGCGCGGCGGAAGCCCTCGGCTTCGACCTCGATTAGCACACCTCAACTCCTTGTGAATTAAATCTCAAGGGCTGGAACCGGCCTGGGATCCGGCGATTCGCTCGTTAAAGTTAGGGCTACCTAACTCATTGGAGCGCTCGTTGTGAAGGATCTCCGCATCGCCGTCATCGGTGCCGGGCCAGCCGGTATCTACGCCGCCGACATCGTGACCAAGGAGCACCCTGGGGCCCAGGTGGACCTGATCGAACGGCTGCCCGCGCCGTTCGGACTCGTCCGGTACGGCGTCGCGCCGGACCACCCGCGGATCAAAGAGATCATCAAGGCGCTGCACCGGGTGCTCAAGAACGAGCGGATCCGGTTCATCGGAAACGTCACGTACGGCGTCGACCTGAAGCTGGACGACCTGCGGCGGCACTACGACGCGGTCATCTTCGCCACCGGCGCGATCACCGACCGGCCGCTCGACATCCCGGGGATCGACCTGCGCGGCAACCACGGTGCCGCCGACTTCGTCTCCTGGTACGCCGGACATCCCGACGTACCGCGGGATTGGCCGCTCGAGGCGCGTGAGGTCGCCGTACTGGGGGCGGGGAACGTGGCTCTCGACGTCGCGCGGATGCTGGCCAAGCCGGCCGACGAGCAGCTCAGCACCGAGATCGCCGACAACGTGTATCAGGGCCTGAAGCTCAACCAGGCAACGGATATCCACGTGTTCGCGCGGCGCGGCCCGGCGCAGATCAAGTTCACGCCGATGGAGTTGCGGGAGTTGTCGCACTCGCCGTCGGTGGACGTGATCGTGCACCCGGAGGGCTTCGAGATCGACGAGGCGAGCCAGGCCGCGATCAGCTCCAGCAAGAGCACCCGACTGGTTGTCGATACCCTGCTCAAGCACCTCGATGCCGAGCCGACCGGTGCACCGCACCGCATCCACATCCACCTGTGCCACGCGCCGGTCGAGGTGCTCGGCACCGACCGCGTCGAGGCCCTGCGGACTGAGAAGACCGAGCTCCAGGGTGACGGCACCGCGCGGGGGACCGGCGTGTACGTCGATACGCCGGTGCAGGCGGTCTATCGCGCTGTCGGGTACCTGTCGTCGCACCTGCCGGAGCTCCCGTTCGACCACCAGGCCGGCGTCATCACGAATGACCGCGGTCGGGTGCTCGACCTGGACGGCGTACCGCTCGAAGGCATGTATGTCACCGGCTGGATCAAGCGCGGCCCCATCGGCCTGATCGGCCACACGAAGTCCGACGCGGCCGAGACGATCACCAGCTTGCTCGCCGACATCGACACCCTGCCGAGCCCCGAGGAGTCCGACCCGGACGCGATCCTCGAACACCTTCGTGCGAACGGCGCTGTCATCGTCGACGCGGCCGGCTGGGCCCGCCTGGACGCCCACGAGATCGCCCTCGGCGAACCGCATGGACGCGAGCGCATCAAGGTCGTCCCGCGCGAAGACATGCTCCGCGCGGCGACTTCGGAGTAGCCGCTACTCCGGCAGTTCCTGGCCGGTCCGGTCCGCAACCATGTACGACGCGTACCAGGCCGGCCACTGCTCGTCGTACTCCCCGCCATGCCGCTTCTCATGCTCCCCATGCGCGGCGGCAGCTCGCTTCAGCGCCTCGGCAAGATCGTCAGCCGAGGCGTAGGTCGCCTCAGTGACGCGACCCGGCAACCTGGTGGTGACCTCCTGAAGCAACCACGTGTTCCCGTCAGGATCCTGGAACGTCGCGAACGAGCCATAACTCCCGCCGTTCCCATCCCGCCCCGTGGCGCGGTTCTTTGTGCCCGGCTCGAACTGCGCGCCCGGTGCACCCGGATGGAACACCTCACTCACCTCGACACCCAGCTCGTTCAACTCACCCCGAGCCGCCTCGATGTCATCCACCACCAGATAAAGCCCCTGCGCGGAACCAGGCTCAGCCGTAGTCACCGCCGTACCGAACTGCACCGAAGCCGGCGACCCCGGCGGCGTGAACTGCACGATCCGAAACCCGTTGTCAAAGGCAAAGTCCGCATCCAGCCGCCACCCCAGCCCGGCGTAAAACTCCTTGGCCCGATCCACCTCCGCAACCGGAACCACAACCGCCTCAAGCTTCAGCTCGGTACTCATCGCTCTCCTCCTGTGTACTTCATACCCAGTAGTTCCCCAGCGATCGGCCCGAAGTGCTCAAGGGCTTCCCGGTACAGCGCCGCCGTCGATCCGGTGACCGCCGCCGGTACCTCGTTCGCCCGGGCGAACTGCTCTATCGACTCCAACTCCTCGACGATCCGCTCCATTCCGAACGTGACCATGACGCCACCAGTGAGATACCTCGGTACGACGTCCCACACGAGGAGGACTGAGGTCGCCAGCCGCCGGCCGTCGAGCAACGTCCCATTCAGATCGGCCGGGTCGATCGCGCCCGTCGTCCAAGGCGCGGCGTCTCGCACATCGCACCCGCCTGGTTGAACCACAACAGGGTGATCAGCAGCTTGCTCAGATCCCCACTCCCGCGCGGTGCCACGTACTTCAGCTTCCGCGCGAACGTCCCCAACAAAGGCCGCATCGCTCAAACGCCCAACAAAGGCCGCATCGCTCAAACGTCTGTCGTTCTACGGGCGTACACGGTCACCGCCCCCTCCGCCGCCTACGGCCCGTCTCCAAATGCCCGCCGCCGTGCCTCTCCACGGCCGCCGCTACCTCCCGACGATTTCCGGCGGAGCACTAGTCAGATTCATCCAAGCCGCACCAGGCGCCAACCCAGGCAGCAGTCGTCCCAAAACATTCCGCAACTTCGGAATGCCCGGCAACACAGTCACCTAACACATTGACGTCGACAACCAGACCACTCCACGCGGCTCGCATCTCACACATCCGTGCCGCCAACCCCAAGGTTGGTCATGTGTCGAGTACTGGCTCCACGGACTGCTCAGTCGTCCGGGATCAAATAGGCATCGTGGTCCTCGTAGTACACCAGTGCCGCACACCGCTCGGCGATGCTAGGAACCGCGCCATCGCGCTGCTCACTCCACACCTCGATGACCTCTAAAGCGGTGTAGATGTCCAGAAGATAATCAAATCTGCCCGACGACGCCGTCGAATGATGAGCGTCCTGAACTAGCGCCTCCGAATCGAGAGTCCACGGTTTCACAGCGTAGATCGTATGCGCTCGATCGAATTCCTCGAGCCGCTCGATGACCTGTCCCAGTGTCATTGTCAACCCCAAATTTTGAACCCGCCGACTCCGCCAGGATGAAACACTTTCCAGATTCCCTTTCCTCCGTGCTGGATGCGAGGGACCAACTGCATGATGCCAGGTTCCTGATGATGGTGCCAGGTCCAAGACTTCGGAGATGCCGAGGACCATCCACCTCTCGGGCCCTTCAGTTGACTCTTGATGCCAGGAGTCATGCATTCTAGCAATGCTTCGTACCTGGGATCACTCTCCATAGCGTCGTACAGCGCCCGATTGCCCTCCTGAAAATGATAAGGACGATCTGTGCCAGGATAAGACGAGGCGCTCAGTTCCATCTGAAATGCCACTGAATAGTTCCGTCCGTTGCCGAACTGAATTGTCGGCGGTGGTCCATTCGCCGGGTCGCAGGGATCATCGGCGCCCACCTGGGGAGGCGGATCGACGAAGCGTCCACCACCTCCGGTGCTGAGCTGCGGTTCGGTGAGCGTGGTGTCCGGTTGTGGAGCATTCGGCATGCACGCCGTCGTTAGGTCCGCTGCTATCGCGGCGCAAGCTGGCCCAGCGCGGGTTGTCGCTGCCTGGCAGATCGCGGCTCGGCCGGTCTCACAGACGATAGCCGCGTCAAGGATCCCGGCGGGCGTCTTGGGTGGCAGCGACATCGGGCCAAGCCTGATGAAACCTGGATCGAACTTGTCGTATGTCACCGAGACAGAAGCAAAAGTATCGAATGCGAGATTGAGCAGAGCGATCCCGCCGAGCATCTTGGAGACTCCGCTCGACATTCCGCCGATGCCGGCGTTCATCTGCGATATGCCGGCTAGCATTCCGCTGATGCCGGCGTTGATCTGGGATATGCCGGTTGACATTCCGCTGATGCCGGCGTTGATCTGGGATATGCCGGTTGACATTCCGCTGATGCCGGCGTTGATCTGGGATATGCCGGTTGACATTCCGCCGATGCCGGCGTTCATCTGGGATATGCCGCTCAGTGCGCCGTTGATGCCGGCGTTGGCTTGGGATAGGCCAGCTAGCGCGCCGCCGATGCCGGCGTTCATCTGGGATATGCCGCTCAGTGCGCCGTTGATGCCGGCGTTGGCTTGGGATAGGCCAGCTAGCGCACCGCTGACCCCGGCGTTCGCTTGGGATAGGCCGGCTAGTGCGCCGTTGACGCTGGCGTTCGCTTGGGATAGGCCCGCCGACATCCCGCTCACCCCGGCGAGCGCCTGAGATACGCCGCCGGGAGCTGCGCCAACCGCGGTGTTCACGCGGTCGAGCATCGCTAATTGCTGGTCCAGTGAGGCCAATTCGCCTGCCAATGCAGCGTCATGTTGAGTTGCGCTCACGTCTGGCAAGAAGGAAGTGTCGATGCTCGCAGGTGAGGCGCCAGACGAACCACATTTCCATGCACAGATTGCGATGCCGGCTCCTACAGCCGCGCCGATCGCGCCGCCGATGACGGCGCCACCTATGGCGCCAGGCCCGGTTGGTGCCGTCACGGTTCCGCCGATAGCAGCACCCAGACAGATCGGCGCCGTGTAGACCGAGGCGCAATAGTTCCCCGACGGATCTGAAGCATTTATTGGGTTGCCTGCGCCGTAGGTGTACCGATTCATCTCGTCCACATTGACCGTCGCCGCATCGCGGGTTGTGAAGGTCGCAGTCGCGGGATCGTACCAGCGGGCGTGCATATTTACTGTACCCTTTTCAGCGGTCCAATCACTCTGGAATCCAAACGGTTGTAGGGCGAGGCCAAACTCTGGCAATGGCTTTCCAAAGGGATCGAACGCTTGACTCGCTATTGATTTGTCAGGTTTTATGCCAACGACATTGTCGCCATGCATGTCTGTGACTAATCTGACGTCTTGATTCGAGACCAGGTCCCCTGCGGGATCACGAGAAAATTTCGAAGCTCCAAAACCGACAGCGTCGGGTTCTGTGCCCGCGTACTTGAATGTCGTGCTGCCGGCGGTCGCGAGGCGGTCGAGGCCATCGTAGGTGTATGAATCACCGCCGTCGTCGACCGTCCTACCGAAGCCGTCATAATGGGTCTCGATACGGTTCACACCGTCGACCACTGCTGAGCGTGCTCCATTGGGAAGGTATTCGTAAAGCGTGCCCCCGTCTTGGGTTAAGCGGTTGCGTTCGTCATAGGTGCGATTGTGGCCGTCCTGCCTGACAAGGTTGTTTGCGGCATCCCAGCTGAGCGTGTGCTTCGTCGAATCTGGTCCGGTCCACCCGGCCAGACGATGACTGGAGTCGTACTCGTAAATGGTCTGGCCGCCGCCGGCAGTGGCGGCGGGAGCCACGACGACGGAAACCCGCTGATCAGCAGCGTCGTATGCATAAGTGCGCTTTGCCAGCGATGCCCCACCGGACCTCGTGAGCTCGTCTGAAACGAGCCTGCCGCGTGGGTCGTATACGAACGATCGGGCGACACCATCCGACCAACTCTGAGCCGATGGCATACCAGCGGCATCGTAGGAGTAAGTTGAGGCCGGTGCTGCAGGTGGCGTCATCTTTGCGATGCGTCCCGCCGCAGTCCACTCGGTCGTGGTGGTGCCCGCGGCGTCGGTGCGGGAGGTCAGCATGCCATCTGCGTCGTAGGTCAAGTTGGCGTCGCCTGCTGGCCCGGCGGAGTTCACTAGTTGGCCGAAGCCGTCGTAGGTCAGGGTCTGTGTGCCGGCCGGGTGACTGAATGAGGTCGGGCGTCCCGCGGCGTCAAAGTTCATCGCACTGCTAGCTGCAGACACACTCGGACCAGCAGCGGTACGTTTGACGGCATTGCCATCAATATCGAACTCCAGTTCGCTGGAGATGCCCCCTGGCTCGGTGGATTTGACCGCTCGACCCATTTGGTCGTACTGGTACGACCAGGTTCTGTCGCCCTTGGCCTGATGCGATGCAGTAGCCGGCTCGGTGCGCGATTCTAGGAGACCCCAACTGTTATGACTGGCCGTGGTCTCATGCCCCCGGCCATCTCGGAATGACGCGATCTTCCCGCCTGCGTCATATTTCCACTCTTCAGTGTCGCCATTCGGAGCGACAGTCCTGCTGACGCGAGAAAGGTTGTCGTAGTTCCTCTTAGTGGTATTCCCCAGGGGGTCAATGCGTTCGATTTCGTTCCCTGCGAGATCGTAATGCATTTCGGTGAGCTTGGTATACAATTCGTCCGGTCGTGTTCTCCAAAGTGTCGCGACGGTTTGACCCATTGCGTTGGTCATGCGGGCTTCGTCTAATCCGGTGCCGTTCACCCGGGTATTGAGATAACCTCTATTATCGTAGTAATAGTGCGTTTCGATGCCGTCGGCGTCTTTGCTGCTCGCGATCTGTCCATCTGCCCTAAAGGTGTACGTCGTCCGGTTACCTTTAGGGGTAATTTCAGCGATGCGGTTGCCCGCCGCGTCATACTCGAATTGGTATTGGTGGCGAACAGTGCCTGCAATCCTCGATGCCGCAGTATTGCGATTCAGCGTGTCGTACTCGAACTCGGTCACCCCGCCGACCGGATCGGTTTGCCGCGTGATTCTTCCGGTGTCGTCATAGCTCGTCGTCCAAGTACGGGTAGCTCCGTCGGGTTGCAAGCTGGGAGCACTCGAAGCCACTGCTCGACCAAGGTCGTCATAAGAGGTCGTCCGGCTGACCCCGTCTGGCGACGTGACGCGAACGAGTCGATCCGCGGTGTCGTACGCGTAACGGTAGGTGGGCACAACTGGTCCCGCAGGAGTGGTTCCTGAGGGTAGTGCCAGGCTGATCAGCCGCCCGCGCTGGTCGTAGCTCCTTTTACGGGTGGCATTGTCTGTCCCGACCTCGACGGCGAGCCTTCCTAGTGAGTCGTATCCCTTTCGGGAGACAAGACGTCCTGAGGTGGTCTGGCCGTCGGTGACAGTCGAAACCACGGGTGATGACACTGATATTGGTCTGCCTACGGCGTCGTAGTCATACAATGTTGCTTTGCTGCTGTCGTCCGTCGAAGTCGACCGAGGATCGATCGATGCGCGGAGAAGGCCTTTGCTATCCCATCGGTTTCGGCTTACGGATTGCAGCTCGCTTCTATAGTTAGCATCAATTCCCCATGATTCAGAGCGAATCGTTCTGCCGGCCTGGTCGTATGAATAGATCGACAGTGGTCGATAGCCATCAGATACCTCGGTCAGCTGTCCAAACTTGTTGTACTTGAAGTACCTAGCAGTGCCTGACTCGCCAGGTCCGCCAAGATCAGTTCGCGTGAGGTTCATTCCATCATCGAAGCTGTACGCTCGGACGACCTGACCGTTTGCGAGTTCTTGCCGTACAAGATTTCCAGCCGAATCGTATACATAACTCGCGGCGATAATGTTTTCGGTCCGGCCTCCGGCTGCGGGCGCATCCAAGGCTGTCACTCGCAAAAGCAAGCCATCTGGTGTGTAGCGGTGCTCTCTGACCTGGCCGGCGGAATCCTTCGTACGTGTCAACCGACCAGCGGGGTCATACGAGTTGGTGGCGACCACGATATCGCGGGGTGTGGCCGGGGCGTCTGAATCGACATGACCGACAAGTTTTACAAGAGCCAGCTGGTCTTGTTGCGTGTACTCAAAGACTGTCTGAGTGCCTGCGCTGTCGCTCTTGCCGATCAAGTTTCCGACTGCATCGTAGGTCGACTGTTCCTGGAGTTCCCCGTCGTTTCCACGGACGGCGATTGTCTGCCCCGCCGCGTCAACCTCGAAGCTACGCCGCTCGGTAGCAGAACTGTTGAGGTCGACTGTGATCTCGGCAGTGAGATTGCCGTCCAGGTTGTAGACGCGGCTATGCTTTAGTTGCCGCGTCAGGCCCGATGTTGCATCAACGATCGCGGGCTCCAGTATAGATTGGAGGCGGCCGAGCGCGTCGTACGTCATTGAATATTTCACGCCAGCTGGATACTCGGCTGAATACTCAGTGCGGCTAATCAACTTGCCAAGTGGGGAGTAATCATAAGTGGTTCGTAGTCCCGCAGCGTCGGTCGTCTGCCTGACACTACCTTGGCTGTCGTAGTCGATCGTCGAAGATGCTCCATTTTCGACCGTCGTTGCCTTCAGTAATCCGGCCGGCATCTTGCCGATTCCACCGAATGCTGCCTCGATGCCCGTCGTATAGGAGTATTTCTGAGTTGGGTGATCGACTCCGATCGCGCCGCCAACTCTCTCGGTCAAGCGGCCGCTGTCGTCATACGTGAAACTCAGGATTGACGCATCAGGATTGGCTGGTCGGCGAGGGTCTCCTACGTCCTTCAGCTTCCCAGCTCGCTTGTCGGTGCCTTCATAGTAGTAGAACGACTGGGTTGTATAATTTGAGCCATCACGCCAAGATTTACGCGTGATTATATTTCCATTGCGGTACTCGAGTTCGAGTAATGAGCCGACGGCGTTAATGTATCTGCGCATTTGCCCCTGAGGATCAAACTCCCATGTCTGCACTCCGCCCGCGGGGTCAGTCACCTTGGTGGTGCGGCCATAAGTATCCAGTCCGTACTTGGTGATTGCCCCCCTCGGATTCGTGACAGTGGCGGTCTTGCCGCCTGCGACATCCTGCCACGCATAGTTCCATCTCTGGGTCGTTGCCGCGTTCGCCCGAATTGACTGAATGCTGCCCGTTGCGGCATATATTGCGTCGAAAGTGACGCGGCCCATGGGTGACTTGACCGAGGTGATCTTCGATGGGAACGTCGATTGTGCGGAACTGTATGTCGTGCAACCGCCAGCTCCGCGTGGGTCGCACACGCTCGTCAAGAGATCGCCAGTGTAGTTATATGTCCATTTTTCGGATTCCCCAGGCGAGGTTGGCGTCGGCTCGGCGCTGATGATGTGATTCGTGGTCCACGTGAACTTCAGCCCCCTGCCGCTGACTGCGTCGGTGAGCGTCGCCAGTCTGCCGGAAGTGTCTCGACCGATGGTCGTTAAGCGGCCGTTTTGATCTCTGATCTTAGATAGGCCAGCGCTTGATATGTCGTACTCGGCCGAATCTCCGTCTATTAGAGTGTATTCGGTGCAGGTGGGGCATTTAGTCAATCTTATGCCACTGTTTCCGGGGCCTGCGGAGAACGTCCCGTCAGGGTTCCGACCAAATCGTTCCTCACGCCCATCGGCGTATCGGACCACTGGACCGCTGGGGCCGGCGACAGTCACGATCCTCATGTCTACAGTGGATGACCATCCGGTGCCGAATGCTCCGAGGCGACTGTCGCCGCTTGAATAGTGACGAACTAATTGGAGCGCTGTGCCGGTCGCAGGAACTGACAAGTCGGTCGTAGAGAGCAGTAGGTGTCCTGTCGCGAGATTGACACCATTGATATGGGTGGCGTATGGAGCGCGGCCGTATTGGCTTCCGTTTCCTAGCGGGACGACCGTCCATAGTGTGCGAATCGGATCGGAACTGGACCAGCAGCACGAATTACTCGCGAGATAGCGCATTGACCAGACGTAGCCAGTGTTCCAATACAGGATATTGTCGGGCACTGTCCATTGTGGAGATGTTAGATTTGGCGAAGAGACAATCAAATCGCTCTGGTCCGGGGTGCACCAGAAGTTGTATGCTTGCTTCTTGCATATCGAGAACTGGTATGTGTATTTTACTCCGGCGGTTGGGTTTGCAATTCTCCCTTGCAGGGTTGGTTGCACACTTTCGAGGACTGCGTTGTCTGCCGGGCTGACTAGGACGACGCTTTCACCAGCCATGACGGTACGACTTGAGGCTTCCGAGACCGGCGGCGCCACACGTGGCGGCGTGATAGGAGTCCTGGTGGGAGGCAGCAATGGTGTTGCTTTTGCGGCGGCCATCGAACCAGGTCTGAGTCCTCGCTGGTCCGGGGATGGAGGCGTGGTCTCTGCCTTGGTGGGCGCGGCGACCTTCGTGCTCGTCGTCGAAGGCGAGCCCGACCTGGCTTGCTCGACTGAAGCTACCCCATGCCCGGGCGCGCATAGCGCGGTCAGCATCATGGACGCTGCGACGGCCAGTGCAACTAGCCTTGAGTTTCTCATCTGCCCCACCCCTCGTCAGCCCGCACCCCGAGTTAGGGCTGCCTGCCAAGAGCCTGTTGCTATCACCGCACTGCTCGTGACAGCAAGGTGTCGCCGAGTAGTTGCACCTTTTGACATCTGCGCGGACTGACTGAGCGGCGCCACCGGTGGACGGCGTGCTCGCTGGCGGCTGGCCGATAGATGAGTGGTGTTTGAGGTCTGCGCACAGAGGTGCCAGTCGACCTCTGCCTGATACGCGCAACTGGTGGGACCCGTTCGATGTGATTTCGCGCAGCGATGGGAGCGAATGATCGAGGACCAGGTCGTGGCCGGTACCGCGACCTGGTCCCCAGCAAAGGTCAGTGCCGAGCGCGCCGACGGATCAACCCCGTCGCCCCGACCGCCACCGCAAACAACGCGAGCCCAGCGAACAGCCGAACCCAGCTACGCCCGCCCTCACCAGTAGCCCCCGCCAACTTCAACGAGTAAGCAGTAGCACTAGCAGCCCCCTCCGGAGCCCCATAAGGCATCCCCTCAGCCTTGGCCCGATGAGCCGCCGCCGACAACATCCCATACCGGCGTCCGAAGTCGAGCGCAGTATCAGCACCCTTCTTCTGCAACACCTGCGCACCCTCAGCCGAAAGCCGCTTGGCCCCATCCGGGATCCCCGTCGCCTTGTCCGCAGCGGTTGTCAATCCTGCGGCCAACTTCTCCGAACCGTCAGTAGCCGTCCCGATCCCCGTGGCCAACTCCTTGGATCCAGCAGCCAACTGATCAGTCCCGTCCTTCGCCGTCCCCAGGCCATTGGCCAGCTGCCCGGTCCCACCGGAGAGTAGGAACAGCCCGTTGTCCAACCGCTTGGTCCCAGCAACCAACACGCCAACACCAGCACTGAGCCGCCCCGTCCCGCTAGCGAGCGTCCCGGCCCCGGTCTTCAACTTCCCGGTCCCATCAGCCAGCGCCCCGGCTCCGGCTTTGAGCTGCCCGCTGCCAGTGACCAGCGAGCCCATGCCGCTGTCGACCTGATCCGCACCGTCTGACAGTTGGGTGAGTCCGGCAAGAAGGGTCTTGCCGCCGGCCTGGATCTGACCGACGCCTGCCTGCAGTCCGTTGATGCCGCCCCGCAGCGTCTTGTTGGTGGGATCGTCCTTCGGAGTCCCGATACCACCCTGCACCTTCGCCACGACCGTGGAGACGAGCTTGCTGACCGACGTGTCTACCAGCTGAAGCCCCTGGTCCAGTCCGGGCTTCGCGCCGGGTGCGCAGCCGGCCACCTGATTGTCCAACCCGCACTGGAGTTGGGTGAGTCCCGGTACGGCCCTCTCTGTCAGCCGACCCTTCAGGTACGCGAGCGCCACTTGAAGCTTGGCGGAATCCGGCAACGGCTCGTCCAGATCACCCGGACCGTCGCCAATCTCACCCAGCCGGCCGGCGACCGAGTCCAGGATCATCTTCTTGACCAGGTTCGACTCGGCGGTGCGGTTCCCTTCGCCCGCTGGTCCGTTCAGAATGGCTGCCGCGGCGCCGTAGCAGGCCTCGCTGTAGCCCCTCTCCTTGGACCTGCCGTTGCTGACGGCATCCAGAGCGTCCGACACACAGTGCACGCCGCCGCGCATCTTGTCGATGCCCGGGCCGGCTGCGTTGAGCTGACTCTTCAAACGCTGCAGTCCGCCGAGTAGTGTCGCCGGATTGTCGACCGAACCGATCCCAGCGCGAAGCTGTGAAATACCCGCGTGGAGTGGCTCGGCCTCCTTGGGCAGCGTGCCGATCTGGCCATACATCAGCGTCAGGCCGTCCTGGACGTCTTTCAGACCCCCGCTGACTCTATTCAATCCGTCGATCAGTTGCGGTGCCTTGCCGGTGGCCTGGGTCAGGCCGGAGGCGAGCTTGCCGGTGCCGGTCTTCAGCTTGCCCGCGCCGGCGTTTACGTCTTTGGTGCCCTTGGCCAGCTTGCCTGCACCGGTGTTCAGGTCGCCTGCGCCCTTCGCGAGCTTGTTTGCGCCGGTGTTCAGCTCCTTGGAGCCGTCGGCGAGTTTGCCTGCGCCGGTGTTCAGTTGGTCTGCGCCTGTGGCGGCTTCACCCATCTTGGTGCGGAGCAACGATGCTCCGGTGTCTAGTTTGCTGAGGCCGCCGGCTAGTTGGGCGAGGCTGGAGGAGACTTTGTTGGCGCCGGGGGCGATCTTGTTGGCCATGCCCTCGTTGAGGGTTTTGGCGCCGGCGTTCAGCTGCAGGAGGCCGCTGAGGAGTTTTTGGGAGCCGTCTCGGAGTTTGATGAGGTTGGTGTCTAGTTCGGTGCCGCCCTCGACCAGGTCGGTGCCTTTTTCGGCGCCGGACTCGTAGCCGGTTACTGCTGTTTTGAAGGTGGGGCTGTCTAGGGGGCTTACGGGGAGGGCGGTTAGTTCGGCTTCGGGGACTATGGCGTCTTTGACCTGGGCTGACCAGCCGAACTCTGCAGTCGCTGCGCCTACGGGTGGGAAGAGGGTGACCGTGAAGCTGAGTTTGGTGCCACCCTTGCCGTCGCCGGCCTTGTTGGCCTCGTTGGAGGAGACGTTGCCGAATTCGGGGGGTAGGACTGTGGTCAGTTGGCCGACCATGGGGATTACTACGTCAGCCTGTTCGGTGACCTGTTTGCCGTAGCCGTCGGTGACGGTTACTGGCTCGGAGCGGGCTGAGGTGTTTTCTACTACGTAGTGGGCTTCCAGGCGGCCCTTCTTGCCTACGACGTCTCCGGGCTTCTTGAGTTGCTTGCCGTTCAACGTATAGGTGACGGCTACCTTGATCGGGAGCTTCTTCTTGTCGAAGTCGCTGACGGTGCGGAGGCGTTGTTCGCCGTCGACTGTGGTGTCGACGGTCATCTTGCCGTCCTTGACCGAGTAGCCGCCCCAGCTGTCGAGGTTGCGGAGGCCCTTGGTGGAGACGGGGTTGGTGAGCTTGACCTTGCCGTTGCCGGTGAGGGCCAGTTGTTCGTAGATGCGGGCGGTATCGACCTTGCCGCTCGGGTCGAGGCGGGCCTGCACGGTCTCGGTGTTGGTGATGGTCACCGGGTCGGCGGTCGCGCTTGCCAGGGCCGGTGAGGTGGTCAGGACGAAGACGGTCGGGACGGCGATGACAGCGGCCAGTCCTTGGGTGATCCGGCGGGCGGTCACGGACGTTCTCCTTCGGTGGTGGCGAATTCGCGGGTGGGCGCCTCTTCGGAGGAGGCCGGCTCATCATCCGCAGGGGGAGCCTCGGTCTGGGCGGCGGCGGGTGCTCGGCCGGGCCATTGGAGCGAGGTCGCCAGGAACCCGATCCCAGCCGCGAGCAGTACGCCGGTCGCCGCCGACGGCGATTGCGCCAGGAACGCGGGGCTGTCGGCCGTGTAGCTCTCCTCGTACACGGCCACCATCGCGGCCGCGCCGATCAGCAATGTCCACAACGGAAGCCGGTTGCCCGAGCCTGCAGTGAACGCGACACAGACCGCCACCACGACGACCGCCGCGACCGCGCGCCCGGAGGCCGAGTCGGGCAGGTAGAGCGCCCGGACGGCGAATCCGAGCCAGGCCACGAAGAGCCCGATCAGGAATCCGGTCGCTCGCTGGGCCGGGGTCCGTTCCTGTACCAGCCCCACCACACCCCCCAGGGCGCCGCCGACCAGTGCCACATGCTGCGTGTCCAGACCGAGCGCTTCCCCGACCAGACACAACAGACCCGCAACCACGGCCAGCAGAGCACCGCATAGCAAGGTACTGCGCTGCATTGAGTCCTCCACCTCACTGTCGGACTCCGGGACCCCCTCCGGAAAATCCAAGATTCACGTACTTGAACTACCGTTCAGTACGAAGCTGATGGACGTTCCTACCAGGGGGTAACCACCCCAGGCAATAACGAAGCGATACCGAGTCGCCAGGGGCTCGTAAATGTGGCCGAAAGCACCCGATTGCTCACGAAATTCAAGTGTTTGAAGGGCTGTCGGCCTGCTTTGCCAGGACATGTATGGCGCCGGGTACCGGGCAGACGATCGATCGGATGCCGATGGAGATTCGAGGTGCCGGGTGTGGCGTTGGGTGGCAGCAGGTTGCTGTCTGGCGGTGCTGCTGGCCGGGTGTGGTGACCCCGATCAGAAGCTGCGGGATGCGGCCGCGCAGTCCGCGCGAGAGGCGGCGTCCGAGGTTGAGATGACGCGGCTCGTGGTTGAGCAGCTGCAGACACATCGGTTGTGGCAGCAGACCGCGAGGCAGATGGTGGCCGACGCCGAGAAGGCGCTCGAGACGGCAGCGAGTTCGTTCACTGCGCAGCAGCCGTCGACGGCCGAGTCTCGTCGGCTCTACGAGCAGGTCGGTGACGTCCTCGACGACGCGCAGAAGGCCGTGACGGCGACGCGGATCGCGCTGGGCGAGCAAGATCTCGCGGCCGCGGTCCGGGAGCTCGCCGTACTGCGGGAGTCGGGCGAGGAGCTGGACCGGATCGGGGAGCTGGCCAAGTGAAGAGGCTGCTCGCTGTCACGCTCGGGATCCTCACCGCGATCGGCGGGTTCGTCGACATCGGGGACCTGGTCACCAACGCACTCGTCGGAGCCCGGTTCGGGATGCGGCTGGCGTGGGTCGTGGTGGTCGGGGTCGTCGGGATCTGTTTGTACGCCGAGATGTCGGGTCGCGTGGTGGCGATGTCCGGCCGTCCGGTGTTCGACCTGATTCGGGAGCGCCTTGGTCGTCGTACCGGACTGGTGACCCTGGTGGCGTCGTTCCTGGTCACGTTGCTGACGCTGATCGCGGAGATTGGTGGTGTGGCACTCGCCTTCGAGCTGGCCAGCGGAGTGAACTACCTGCTGTGGGTACCGCTGGCTGCGGTGGCGGTTTGGCTGGTGGTGTGGCGGGTGAAGTTCTCCAAGCTGGAGTCGGTGTTCGGGTTGATGGGATTGCTGCTGATCGTCTTCGCGGTCGCCGTCTTCAAGCTCGGGCCGGACTGGGGTCAGTTGGTGCACCAGGCAACGAATCCGCATCCGGTCGGGCATGAATCCTGGGGCACCTACACGTATTACGCAATTGCCTTGTTCGGGGCGGCAATGACGCCGTACGAGGTGTTCTTCTTCTCGTCCGGTGGGGTCGAGGAGAAGTGGAACCGTCGGAGTCTGGGCACGGTCCGGTCGAATGTCTTCATCGGATTCCCGCTGGGCGGTCTGCTCTCGCTGGCGATCGCGGCGTGCACGGCCGTCGTGTTCCTGCCGGCCGGGATCGAGGTTGGGACGCTCGGTCAGGTCGCGCTGCCGGTGGCCGTTGCCTTCGGCAAGCTTGGGCTGGCGATCGTGCTGATCGGCATCTTCGCGGCGACCTTCGGTGCGGCGCTGGAGACCGTGCTGTCGTGCGGGTACACGATCGCGCAGTACCGCGGCTGGCAGTGGGGCAAGTTCGTTCGGCCACGGGAGGCGTCGCGGTTCCATGTGGTGATGATCGTCTGCCTGCTGTTGTCGATCATGACGCTGCTGACCGCGGTCGATCCGGTGAAGGTCACCGAGTACTCCGTCGTCTTCGCCGCGATGGCGTTGCCGCTGACCTATCTGCCGATCCTGATCATCGCCAACGACCCGGACTACGTCGGCCGCCAGACCAACGGCCGGGTGCGGAACTTCCTCGGTATCGGCTACCTGATCCTGCTGATCGTCGCATCGGCCGCAGCGATTCCCCTGATGATCATCACGAAGGCGGGCCAATGAAGATCCTCCACGCCCAGCTGCACCTCCTCGACCGCCAGTTGATCGACAAGGGCAGTGGTCACCTGCTCGGCAAGGTCGACGACGTCGAGCTGGACCTCGACGCCGACCCGCCGGTCGTCACCGCCTTGATCTCCGGCCGCAATCACGTCCCTGCCGAGCAGATCACCGGCATCGACACGGCGATCAAGATCGACCCGCGCGACCTGGTCCTGGATCCCCACGATGTCTGGGTCGAGCGGCACATCATCGACAAGATCCCTGGAGCCGGCGATGCGACTGACTGACTTGCTCGGCTACCGAGTCACCGACGCCACCGGTACGGCGGTCGGTCGCGTCGCCGACGTCCGGGTGATCGAGGACGGTCTCCGGATCGACGGCCTGATCATCGTCGAACGCCATGCCACCCAACTCTTCGGCTACGAGCGTCATGTCGGCCCGGCGTTGCTCCGCTGGCTGGTTCATCGGCACCTCGGCGGCGTCTGGTACCTGCCGTGGCGCGATGTTGCCGAAATCGCCGACGAGACCGTAACCCTCCGCAGTTCGCGGGCGGAGCTGCAGCCGCTCGAGGAGCTCGCTCGCTACTGAGCACTGGACAAAGGCGGTCATCTGCGCTCCAATATGCGATATATTGCACATCGCGAAGGAGTGAGAGAGATGGCCCTGGATTCCTTCGAGCGGTTCCCGCTGCTGTTCGGCCCGAGCCCGATCCACCCGCTGGATCGGCTGACTGCCCACCTGGGTGGCGCGCGGGTCTGGGCCAAGCGTGAGGACTGCAACAGCGGTCTCGCGTACGGCGGCAACAAGACGCGCAAGCTGGAGTACCTGATCCCCGAGGCGTTGGCGCAGGGCGCCGACACCCTGGTGACCATCGGCGGCGTGCAGTCGAACCACACCCGGCAGGTCGCGGCGGTCGCAGCGAAGCTCGGGCTGAAGGCCGTGCTGCTGCAGGAGAGCTGGGTGGACTGGCCGGACCCCGTGAACGACAAGGTCGGCAACATCCTGCTGAGCCGGATCATGGGTGCGCAGGTGAAGCTGGTTGATGCCGAGTTCGGGATCGGGTTCAAGGACAGCTGGCACCGGGCGCTCGACGAAGTACGAGCAGCTGGCGGCACGCCGTACGCGATCCCGGCCGGTGCTTCGGACCATCGTCTCGGCGGTCTCGGGTTCGCGAACTGGGCCTACGAGGTGGAGCAGCAGGAGCGCGAGCTCGGGGTCTTCTTCGACACGATCATCGTCTGCAGCGTCACCGGCAGCACGCACGCCGGAATGATCGCTGGGTTCGCCGGTCAGGATCGGCCGCGGCGGGTGCTCGGGATCGACGCGTCGGCCAAACTCGCCGAGACTCAGGCTCAGGTGGAGAAGATCGCCCGGTCGACCGCCGAGCTGATCGGCCTCGGCCGCGACCTGCGCGACGACGAGATCACCGTGCTCGAAGGCTGGGCCGGCGACCTGTACGGCGTACCGGTCGAATCGACTCTGGATGCGATCCGGCTCACCGGGCAGCTCGAGGGGATGATCATCGACCCGGTGTACGAGGGGAAGTCGATGGCCGCTCTGATCGATCTCGTCCGGGACGGGGAGATCGGCAAAGCCTCGAATGTGTTGTACGCGCACCTCGGTGGTCAGCCTGCCCTGAACGCCTACAGCGGTCTCTTCCGGTAAGTTGTGGTCGCATGCCGGTGCCGAAGGAACGTGCGGTCGTCCCGCGCTCACTGCTGCGCGAGGACGCCTACCGGGCGATCCGCGATGCGATCGTCACCGGTGAGCTCGCGCCCGGCGAACGCCTGAACGACGCCGACCTCTCGGACTGGCTCGGCGTCAGCCGGACGCCGGTCCGCGAGGCGCTCGCCCGACTCGAACAGGCCGGCCTGGTGCAGACCAAGCCCGGCCGCTACACGATGGTCAGCCCGCTCGACGCCCGCGCGCTGCGCGAGGCCCAGCTGGTCACCGCTGCCATGCACGAGCTGGCCGTCCGGGAAGCCGTCCCGCTCCTGACCGCGACCGACCTTGCCGAGATGCGCGCCGCCAACGACCGCTTCGCTGCCGCGTTGCACGCCGCAGATGTCGACGCCGCCCTGCAGGGCGACGACGACTTCCACGCCGTTCCGGTCCGAGTCAGTGCCAACCAGGCTGTCGCTGCGGTGCTCGATCAGTACACCCCGTCGCTGCGCCGGATCGAACGCCTCCGCTTCGGCTCCCTCAGCGGTCGCGAATCGGTTGCCCAGCACAACCTCATCGTCGAACTCTGTGAAGCCGGTGACGCGGAGGCTGCTGCCGAAGCCGCCCGAACCAACTGGCTGACCCTCGTACCGCTGATCGCCTCGCTGTAGCGTCCGGCGTCAACTGCAGAGCGCGGTGTCCAGAGTCTTGGACACCCTCCGTGCATCGTCCAGCGTGGTCGGCATCGCGGTGACCGCGAGGGCGGCCTCGCGCCCGTCCGGAGTGACGGCGTTCCGCGTCTCGAAGCCGGGGATGTCACCGCCGTGTGTCCAGGCGAATCCACCGCAGGACAAGGGGAGTTTGGCGATCCCCAGCCCGTACTCACCGTCGCCGTTGACGTCCATGTCGGGGGCGTGCACGGTCCGCAGCATCTCCCGCAGCTGGGCAGGTTTCAGCAGCTTGCCGCTGATCACCGCGCTGAAGAAGCGGTTCAGGTCGCCCGGTGTGGCGATCATCGCACCCGCGGCCCAGCCCATCGATGGGTCCAGCTCGGTGACATCAGTCGCCTGACCGTCGGGTGTGGTCTTGTAGTACGCCTTCGGGTGCGGGCCGAGGATCCGCTGGTCGCCGACGGCCGGCCAGTACGTGTCGCGCAGGTCGAGGGGCTCGATCACCCGGCGGGTGATCTCCTCGCCGACCGGACGACCGGTGACCTTCTGAATGATCAGCCCGGCGAGGATGTAGTTGGTGTTGCTGTACTCCCAGCTCGTGCCGGGCGGGAACAACGCCTTCTTCCGCAGGCCTTCGTCGACCATCTGCCGCGGCTCCCAGTACGTGTGCTGGAAGGGTAGGTAGTCGGTACCGAAGATCTCGTCGTAGTCCGGGATGCCGCTGGTGTGCTGCAGGAGCTGGCGGACGGTGATGTTGCGGCCGTCGATGCCATCGCCCCGAACGAGTCCCGGCAGGTACTTCTCCACCGGCAGATCGAGACCGACCTTGCCTTCGCCAACCAGTTGCAGGACGACGACCGACGTGAATGTCTTGGTATTACTGCCGATCCGCACCCGGCTCGCCCGCGGCACCGGTCCCGCGGTATACGTCCGAACCTTGCCGGCGCGATCGCGCACGGTTTCGATCGCACCAGGGAAACTCGGTCCCTTAACCAGCGCGTCGAGACTGTGCTGCACCTCGCTCCGAGGGGCGGCCTCCGAGACCGCGGTGGTTCCGACGAGTGCAGTGACAGCAACGGCAGACGCGGCCAGCAGACCGAACCGGCGACGACGTGATGTGAACATCGGGGACTCCTTGGGATGGGCGAATGTGTGAACACCCCAAACGCTAGAAACTCAACGCCCGCTGGACCATCCGGCCAGCCGGAGTCTTCAAGGTGGGGTTAACCCCACCTCGCAGAATTGTCGGAGCCATCTCGTAGGTTCGTTGCCATGAACGATCTTCTGCTGGCCAACAAGAACGGTGCCGCGTTCTGGCGTGCACTCGGGCGAGCTCGTGGCTACGAGCTGATCGAGCGTCCGGGGTTCGTCGCCGCGCTCGATCCCGTGCGCAACGGTCTCCGCGTGGTGCTCACGTCACCCGAGCCGCCGACAGCCGACCTCGATGAGCTGACCGAGCTGCTGAAGGCGCGGAGCTGGCCGCGAGTGACGATCGAGGACCCGTACGGCGTGGTCTCGCCGCCACTGATACCGGCCCGGCTACCGGTGATGATCCGCGCCGCCGCACCCGTCCCGGAGCCCACCGTCGAGGTGGTCCACGTGCAGACCGAGGAGCAACTCGCCGAGGTCGACAGGATCGTGGTGGAAGGCTTCCCGATCCCACACTTCCAGCCGTCCGGGACGGCGGCCGCGATCGCGCCCGGTCTGCTCACCACACCGGGCTTCGATGCCTACCTGATCGCGGTCGAAGGCCGATGGGCCGCCGCCGGTGCGACCATCACCCAGGACGACGTGGCCGGCATCTACTTCGTCACCACCCTGCCCGAGTTCCGCGGCCAGGGCCTGGCCCGCCAACTCATGTACGGCGTACTCAGACAGCTCGATCCGCTACCGGTCACCCTGACCGCCGCGGAACCCGCGCAACACCTCTACCGGTCCCTCGGCTTCACGACGATCGCCGAAGCCACCTGGTGGTCCAGCTGACGACGGCGTAGCCAAGGAGGGCGATCGTGAACGCTGCCCCGGCACGCTTGACGGCGCCAGTCAGCACACCTTCGGCGACACCCGTCCAGGTGTCGCTCGCGGCCCGGTAGTCGTTGTAGTCAGCGGGGGCCAGGACGGCGGCGGCCAGCAGCGGGGCAGCGATCAGCAGGCCGATGACTACTCGACGCGTCGCAAAACCGAGGCGAGGCGTCGTGTCATCGGGTGCACGAAGGGCGCCGCGATGCTTCCACAGGTACCAGCCGATGACGATCAGACCGAACGCCGTACTCGCGTACTGGAGCGCACGCGGTGCGGGAACGAAGTCGGCATCGGTCAGGAAGTCCCAGAGGAGGTGTGTGGCGGCGCCGATCAGCGCGGAAACCACGAGCCACAAGACAGGAGGGCGCTGCAACGGAGGGAGTGTCAGACCGAGTGCGGTGATGGGTGCCCTGAGCAACCAATAGATCGCGACCAGGATGAGCGCGTAGAACAGATCGATCGGCAGGCCGCCGAGCGAGTGGGTCGTGGTCGCGTTCAGGAACGATCCGTACCAGTCGCCGGCATGCGTGGACCTGATGCCGACCGCGGTCAGGAAGTACGGCGCATCCGGCGCCATCGACCCGGCGATGAGCGCGGCCGGGACGAAGGGGTGTCGCAGCAGCGGGAGCACCGCGGCCGGGTGGGCCAAGGTGAAGGGCATGAACGGAGCATAGTCACTTGAACGGACTATAGAGAAATCGAGGCATGCACCAGGAAGAGTGGAGAGGCCACAGCCATCGCAGCCAACGTGCGCAGACCTGAAGGACGCAGGTAACAGACGACGCCGGTGAGCACGAGGGCCAGCAGCGGCCAAGCGCCGTAGTCCGTGCTGATGACAAACCCCCTGGTCAGCACCAACGCAGAGGGAAACCACGCCACCGCAGCCATCGCCCCGGCAACTGGCGATCGGCGACGCCGATCCGGCGGGCAGGCAACGATGACCACGGCAGTCAGTACGGCGGCAACCGCCTGCAACGGGGAGTCGTACAGACCGGGCGAGACCGTCCAGTCCGCGGCGAAACCCAGTAGACCCACAACGGCGGCGAGTCGCGAACGCCCCAGCAGAGCAACGATTCCGCCGACGCACATCAACACCAGGAACAGCACGTTCAGTCCCTGGCGAAGATCGGTCGTCACGAGGTGGCTCCAGGTCGAACCGGGCGAGATCACGACCCCGGCGTACCAGCTCATCAACTGAATCCCGCCGTACGCCGCTGTGACGCCCAGCGCGAAGGGCGCCGCGAGCTCGAAGAATCGCCCACCGGCGGAGGCGGAGTCGAGCCTGAGTCGCACCCGCAGCGCGTGCGCGAGCAAGTCGGCATCCGCCCGGACTCGTGCGCCCCACCACAGGCCAGCGGTCATTTCCCGATGGACGTCAAGGATCTCGGCGGCAGCGTGATAGCGATCCGGGTACAGCCTCATGTGGCGGGCGCAGTCCCATCGGCCAGTCGCCGGCGCATCTCCCGAGCCGTTGCGGCCAGCCGCTCGGCCTCGGTCTCGAGGCGCTCACGACCGTTCACACTCAGCGCGAAGATCCGGCGAGCGCGCCCGCCCACGACCTCCTCCCGCTCGACCACGATCAGGCCGTCGGCCAGCAGCCGGTCCAGAGCGCCGTACAGGGCACCGGTCCGCGGCGCGACCCGCCCGTCGGTGATCGCCTTGACCTCTTGGGCGATCGCGTAGCCGTGCCGGGACTCGTTCGCGAGGGCTGTCAGCAACAGCAACGCCAGTTCCTGCATCCCGCGGTCGGTCATGCGGCCAGGCTACTGGCTCCTGGATCTTCACGAGATCCCTATCTTCTGCTGATCATCACCTCATCGCCGTGTCACTAGCGTCACAGCCTTCTGACGTTGAGTGATCGGAGAGGCAGCAGATGAAGAGACGACCACGGTTGGCGCGAGTCGTGGGACTGACGGCCGGTCTGGCGATCGCCACCGGATCCTTGACGGTGGTACCGGCGAGTGGGGCAGCGGATCAGGCGCTCGCGGGGTACTACAACCAGAAGGTGGAGTGGGCGGCCTGCGTGGCCGGTACGGCGCCGCCCGGCATCCCGCAGGACGAGTGGGAGAAGGAGTTCGCCGGGCTCGATTGCGCGACCATCGTCGTACCGCTGAACTACCAGAAGCCCGCCGACGGCAACCTGTCGATCGCGATCAGCCGCCGGAAGGCCGCCGACCCGGCCAAACGGCAAGGCGTGCTGTTGCTGAACCCCGGCGGCCCGGGCGGTCCCGGTCTGACGATGCCGAACTGGATGCAGGAGCAGAAGATCGCGGGCCCGTTCGACCTGATCGGCTTCGACCCGCGCGGTACCGGCCGGTCGACGGCGTTGGAGTGTGAGGTTCCGCCGATCCTGCCGATCTTCGAGACCCGGCCGACCGACGCGCAGATCGCGCAGATCGCGGCCGACGCGGAGGCGATGGAGAAGGGCTGCGAGGCGGCCGGCGGCGGCATCCGCAAGTACATCAGCACGGCCAACACCGCCCGCGACATGGACGTCATCCGCGGCGTTCTCGGCGAGAAGAAGATCAACTTCCTTGGCTACTCCTACGGCACCTACCTCGGCGCGGTTTACGGCTCGCTCTTCCCGAGCAAGCTGAACCGCTCGGTGCTCGACTCCTCGATGCACCCGGACTGGCTGTACTACGAGCAGGCCAAGCAGGTCTCGGTCGCGGCCAAGGAGAACTACGAGGCGCTCGCGACCTGGTTGGCCGAGCGCGACAGCCGCTACCACTTCGGCAAGACGCTCGCCGAGGTGACGGCGACCCTGAACCTGGTCCGGGCGAGGCTCGCGGTGCGGCCGGTACCCTGGCCGATCCCGGGCGCCGGTACGCCGGTCGACGGCGTCTTCTTCGACATCATTCTCGGCGGGTCGGGCTATCGGCCGATGTGGGATCTGGCGGCGGAGTTGATCGGTTTGATCCGTGATGCGGCGAACGCCCCAGAGGGCAAGCGCAAACTGAGCGAAGACGCGGGCAAGGCGCTGAAGATCGTCTACGGCGAGATCAAGGAGACCTACAACGGCGTCTTCCCGGCGGTGAGCTGCGAGGCAGTCTGGTCGAAGGACCCGAAGGGGTACGCGGAGCAGATGCGAATCTTCCGCGAGAGGTACCCGTATGGTCCGGGCGCGATGCAGGCGGGTCCGACCAACTGCACCTACGCCAAGTGGACCCCGCAGGAGAAGTTGGTCGACCTGAAGCGGAAGGGCTACCCGGTCGGTCTGGTGATCGGCGCCGAGTACGACCCGGCCACCCAGTACGACGGCTCACCCGCGATGGCGTCCGCACTGAACAACCAGCTGATCTCAGTGAAGGACGAGGGCACGCACGGTCAGTACGGCGGTAACGCGTGCGCCACCCAGAAGATCGACGACTACCTGATCAACGGCATCCTGTCGGGCTCGCGCACCACGTGCGACGGCGCGCCACGGCCCGACGTACCGGCTGACGGTACGTCGGCAGCTGCGAAGCGGTCACCCGGCTCACTCGCCGACCGGGCCGCCGAAGCAGTTGCCCAGGGCAAATCTGCCTGGCAGCACTGAGCTAAAGCCTGGCCCGTCAACCGGCAAGGAAGGTCGACGGGCCAGGTGCCGCGCTCAGAACCGGACGAAGTGTGGACGTCGAGCTGACAATTCCCTGACAAGCGGCCGAGAGCATGACCGCATGCTTGCTCGCACACTCCTGTTCCTGACCACATCCGGGGCGCTAGCGCTCGGAGCCCCGCTGGCAACCGCCGGTACGACGTACGCCGGGCTGCGCGTGGATACGCCGCGCGGCCTGTTCCTGGCCAACCTCGATGACGACGGCGGCCGCTGTCATGACGCGGCGCGGAAGATCGCTGCCGACGCGGTCGACCGGGAAGCGGCCAACGACGACGCGTTCTACAAACGTCGTGAAGAGCTGGAGAAGTTGCCCGACAAGGAGGAGGCCGAGCGTCTGTACCAGGAGCTCGTCCGCTCTCATCGCAAGAAGCAGAACCTGGCCGACCGCGAGTTGGCGGCCTGTAATGACGCTGCCGACACCGTGGTGAACGGCAGTAAGGACGCACTCGATCTGGCGCGGATCCACACGATCCCTCAGCCAACCGTGCCGAACTCGGCGGTTGGTTCGTTGCGGGTTTCGCAGCCAGATCGGGTGCATCTGTTCATCAAGCGTGGGGCGTGGGAACTGGTGACCCCGGAGACGCGGCTGACGGCTGACGAGTTGCGGCGGGGTGCTGAGCTGGGGATCGAGGGTCGCGACATCATCCGCGACACTGCCCAGTGGGACGGTTCGATCGACGTCACGTTGAGCGTGACCGGTGGTGCGTCGAGCACGGTGACGATGCACGAGGCGCCCGTGCTGACCCAGCTGAACACGCAGCGGCTCGAGCAGGTCATCACCGGGAAGCCGTCCGATGACGATGCCGAGGGCAAGCAATGGCGTGCGGACACTGCCGCGGTGATCAAGAAGCCTGCTGGGCTGCGCCAGCTTGATCTGAGTGGTGACCAGTGGGCCCAGGACATCTTCGAACCGGCCTACACCTCGATGCCCGGCGCGGACGGTCGCCCGCAGGGGATGAAGCTGCTGATCGGTTCGGTGAACGACGACCGCCGGGTCGCCTCCCGAGTGATGTTCACCGAGCTCGCCGGTCCGGATGTCGGCGGCATCCACGTCGAGCACGTCCCGACTTCGACCGAGAACAACAGCTACGACTCGATGGGAAATCTCGAGACGATTCCCGCCACTTCGTCGTACCCGAACGGCCGTGTGGTGATCGGCGGTGACGGGCTCGCGCCTGGGAAGACCGGTCCGGCGCCCGAGATGCTTACGCTGCTCAAGTCCCAGGGGCTGCAGGATCCGATCTCACTCGACACCTCGTGGCTGACGATCGGGCATGTCGACGAGTTCATCCAGTTCGTCCCGGTGCCGGGCAGCCGGCTCGGCTGGAAGGCGGTGGTCGCGGATCCGGCGGCCGGGTTGAAGCTGCTCGACCAGGTGCAGAAGGCCGGCCGCGGTGGCGACAAGCTGCACGGCAACCTGCCGCCGCTGGAATGGCCGTACGACGGGCGCATCGACCAGCGGACGACGAACGAGTTCCTCGCCGACAAGCAGTTCGTCGAGACGAACGAGCGGGCGGCTGACCGGATCGCGACCAACCTCGACGTACTGCGGTCGAAGGCCGGGCTGACCGAGGCCGATCTGGTGCGGGTGCCTTCCCTCTACACCGCGCGCTCGTTGGACTGGGGCATGCTTGAGACCACGGTTCGCTCGATGCCGGAAGGGCCGGCCAAGGAAGCGAAGCGGGCCGAGCTGAACGCGATGCGGGACGGCGTCGCCGAGGTGCCCGGGACGGTCAACGGCCTGGTGCTGAACGCCGGCCAGTACGTCGCACCGAAGCCGTTCGGCCCGGTCCTCGGCGGGAAGGACTTGTTCGCCGAGGCGATCACCAAGGCCTTCCGCAAGATCGGCTACCAGGTCACCTACGTCAACGACCTGACCAGCACCCACGTCTCCGAGGGCGAGATCCACTGCGCCACGAACACGCTGCGGGACAGCCTCACGAACCGTTGGTGGACGAAGCAATCGTGACCGTCAGATAAGGCGCCAGCTCCGCGAGGAAGTCGGCCGGGTCGAACATCGCCCCGGCCGACGCCACACCCGTCGTACGACCCTCGCCCGCCAGCAGACGCCGTACGGCGCCGACTGCGAGTGGGGCTGTGATTGCGTAGATGTCCTGGCCGTGGGCGGTCGCGCGCAGGTCACCGTCGGGGGTACGGATCAGGACATCGACCACGAAGGTCTGATCGGACCGGCCGAGCTCGTCGACGGCCTTCGGGGCGGGGGTGTCTGCCCCAGCCAGGTCGCCGGCCGCCTCGAGTGTCATCGCGGTCCGCAGCTTCGGGACGGTGACGTGGCTCGGGATGGTCACGACATCGGCCATGGTGAACTCCTTGACCACCCGGCGGGTGCTCAGTGGCTCCGGGAAGGGCCAGTCCTCCTGGCTCGGCTGATCGTCGTGGTACTGCAGCTCGCCATCGGCGAAGCGCACCCGGCGGCCGTTCCGCCGGTCGTGCGAGATCTGGCCCGCGATCCGCGTACCCGGCGTGGGGTGCCAGCTGCTCAGCCCGTACGCGACGATGACCTCGTCGGCGCTGGTCCGGTCGCCGAGGGCGGCGCTGACGAGGAGATCGCCGAGTCCGCCGTAGAACGCCATCGCCGGCACGATCGGGGTCGTCGCGTCCCGGTGAGCCGCGAAGGTGTCCACGTTGGCTTCGATCTCGGCGGCCACGTCGACGTACGGGATGCCGGCGCGGACGGCGGCGGCCGAGACCGCCCCGCCGGTCAGCGCGAACGGGCCCGCGGTGTTGATGACCGCGTCAACGCCGATCAGGGCCGCGTCCAGTGCGTGGCTGTCATCTGCGGTGGCCGGGCGGGCCTCGAAGTCGGGCCACTCGGCCTTCAGCGTCTCGGCGTTCCGGCCGGACACGATCGGCGTGAATCCCTGCCGGACCAGCTCCGCCACCACGAAACGGCCAGTGTGCCCAGTTGCGCCGTACACGGCGATTGTCTTCGTCATGCCTTGAGTCTGTCCGGTGTGAAGCCCTGGCGGGAGCGTCCGGAACGACACTATGCGTACACTTTCGGACATGCATACCGTTGCGGTCGCCGCGGCCGGGCAGCTCCTGCATTTCGAGCTCGGCGTCGCCTACGAGATCTTCGGCAATCCGCCGGTCGACACACCTGACTGGTACGACGTCCGGTTGTGCGGGCCGGGGCCGATCCGGGTCGGGCCGTTCCTGGTCGAACCGGATCATGGGCTGGACGCGTTGGCCGCCGCGGACACGGTGATCGTGCCGGCCTGCGTCGATGTCGACGTACCGCCGCCGGGGGAGTTGGTCGAGGCCGTGCGGGCCGCGTACGACGCGGGTGCGCGGGTGGCGTCGTTGTGCACGGGCGCGTTCGTCCTGGGCGCGGCCGGGTTGCTGGATGGGCAGCGCGCGACAACGCACTGGGCGCACGCCGAGCAGCTGAGCCGTGCGTTCCCGGCCGCCGAGGTTGATCCGGACGTGCTCTACACCGACAACGGTCGCGTGCTGACCGCCGCCGGGAAGGCAGCCGCGGTTGACCTATGCCTGCACTTGGTGCACCTGGATCGCGGTGCCGCCCTGGCCAACGCGGTCGCCCGGCGCCTCGTCGTACCGCCGCATCGCGCTGGTGGGCAGGCCCAGTTCGTGTCCAAGCCGATCCAGCCGGCGGACGAGCACGCCCTGTCCCGCCTGCTCAACTGGGCCGAAGAGCGGCTCGACCAACCGCTGACCGTCACCGACCTCGCCCGCGAAGCCAACACCAGCCCTCGCCACCTCGGCCGCCTCTTCCGCGCTACGACCGGCGAGGCCCCACTCCAATGGCTCCTGACCCGCCGCGTCCGCCGCGCCCAAGAGTTGCTAGAAGCAACCAACGACACGATCGACGCCATCGCCACCGCCACCGGCATGGGCACCCCCACCACCCTCCGCCGCCAATTCAAACGCACCGTCGGCGTCTCCCCTCAGACCTACCGCCAAACCTTCCGCACCCCACCCCCGACCCATTTGCCTGGCTAGCCACCGCCGTTGGGGGTTCTGCACCGTGGTTATGAGTGCCAGACCCCCAATTTCCCTGCCTAGCCAGGGAAATTGGAGCTGGTAGGGAGGCGGAGAGTGAAGGTGGAGCCTTGGTCGGGGGTGCTGGTGGCTGAGGTGGTGCCGTGGTGGGCTTCGATGAGGCTGCGGACGATGGGGAGGCCCAGGCCGCTGCCGCCGGTGTGGCGGTTGCGGGACTGCTCGGCGCGCCAGAAGCGGTCGAAGACCTTGGGCAGGTCTTCGGCGGCGATGCCGGCGCCGGTGTCGGTGACGTCGATCAGTACGTCGGTGCCTTCGCGGCGGGCGTCGATCCGAACCGCGCCGCCGGCGGGGGTGAAGCGCAGCGCGTTGGCGACCAGGTTGCCGATGGCTTGGCGGAGGCGGACCGGATCGGCGTCCAGCTCGATGTCGCCATCGGTTGCCGAGGACAACGTGATTTCAGCGTGCTCGGCTTGGCTGAGGTAAGTGGCGACGACTTGTTCGAGCAGCAGCCCGAGGTAGACGCGTTCGGGGTGGATGCGGAGGTTGCCGGCATCGGCGGTGGCAAGGTCGCGGAGGTCGTCGATGATGTGCTGGAGCAGCGCGGCCTCCTCGGACAGCGAGGCGATGAAGGCCTGGTCGGGCTGGGCGACCCCGTCCTCGACGGCTTCGAGCCAGCCGCGGATATTGCTCAGCGGGGTGCGCAGCTCGTGCGCGATATCGCTGACCATTGCCCTGCGCAACGATTCGGTCTTGGCCCGGCTGTCGGCGAGTTCGTTGAACGCGAGCGACAACTGGCCGATCTCATCCTTACCGCGAACCCGGACCCGGATCTCCTCGTCGCCACTCGTCATCTGCCGCGATGCCTTGGTCAACGCCCGCAGCGGTTGCACCAGCCGGATCCCGCCGAGTACTGCGATCAGCACGGTGATCCCGAGAATCGCCGCGGCGACACCGGCGATCCGCTTCTGATTGGCCGCCGACAGGTCGAACTCGGCCGACGCGCTACTGCCCTGACTGCTCACGAACAGCAGTGCCAGCGGAGCGACGTACGGCTTGAGTAAGTCTCGGCGTGCGTTCGTCAAGCAGTTCTCGACGGCCTCGGTCGTCGGCGGCACTGGCGCAACGGCCGGGGCTTCCTGTGCCGGGCCGCTGGGGATCGACCAGTTCAGGTAGGCGTCGAGCTTGATCGTTGCCTTGGGCCCCCGGGCGTTCAGGCAGCGGGTGACGTCCTTCTGCAACTGATCGTAGGCCTTCAGTTGGGGCGGCTCGATGAGGGCGAGGCGGTCGCCTTGGCAACCAGCCACCGTTGCCTCCGGGGCATCCAGGATCTCGGGCCGGCCGGTTGATCCCACCTCGATCCTGCCCTGGCCGGTGCGTCCCTGAACGCACTCCAGGACCTCCTTCGCCACCGCGTTGTACGCCGTCCGCTGCGCCGGCGTCAGTGCGAACGGACCGGCCACGCGCGGATCGATCAGGTCACCGCCGCCCTCCGCGGCGACCAGGTTGGGGTCGAGTCGGAGCGGATCGATGAATGCCGACGGCTTCCTCGTGTCCGGGACCGGCTTGCCGGCGATCGGTGTGTGATCGCGGAGGGACAGGCTGATCTGCCGGCCGGTGTCCTTGCCGAGTTTGGTGAGCAACCCGTCGACACCTTGCCAGGTCCGGTGCGTCGCGGCGTACTCGAGCAGGGTGTTGTAGATCTTCGCGTCATCGGCGAGCGCCTGGCCTTGCTGTTCCTGGATCGCGACCGTCGTACTGCGGGCCGCCAGCCAGGCCGTCGCGGCGATCGAGCAGAGCGCGATCAGTACGGCGCCGGCCAGCAGCCGGACCAGGATGCTTCGCCGAGCGGCCATGTCAGCCGTCGGTCAGCTTGTAGCCGACCCCGTAGACCGTCAGCAGGCGAACCGGCCGGCGCGGGTCCGGCTCGATCTTCTTCCGCAGGTTCAGCACGTGCGTGTCGATCGTGCGGGCGGTGATGTACTGGTCGATCCCGTGCATGTTCTCCAGTAGTTGGGCGCGGGTGAAGACCCGGTGCGGCCGCGCGGCCATCGTCGCGATCAGGCGAAACTCACCTGGCGTACAGGTGATTTTGGTGCCGTCGGCAAACAGTTCGTGTCGCTCGAGGTCGACAGCGATCTCGCCCACCCGCAGCAACGTGCTGGGCTCGGCGGCTGCCGGCACCCTGGTACGGCGGAGCAGGGTGCGCACGCGCGCTGCCAGTTCGCGCGGGCTGAACGGCTTGGTCATGTAGTCGTCCGCACCGAGGTCGAGGCCGAGCAGCATGTCGTCCTCCTCGGTCCGCGCGGTCAGCATCAGCACGGGAATATCGGACTCACGCCGCAGGATCCGGCACACGTCGAGGCCGTCCACGCCGGGCAGCATCACGTCGAGAACCAGGAGGTCGGGCTGCCGCCGCCGTACCTCCTCCAGAGCGGACCGGCCGTCGGTCACGACGATCACCGTGTGGTTCTCCCGCTCGAGATAGCGCCGTACCAGCTCGGCCTGCTTCTCGTCATCCTCGGCCAGCACGACCTGCGCACCCATGCCGTCGACTATAGGCCGTCTCAATCCGACGCCAGCGCTTCTGTTGGCGTGAGCAACGATGCGCGGACGGCCGGATAGACCCCCGCCAGCACGCCGACCGAGATCGATGCGGCCAGGCCGGTGAGCAGGGCGGACGCCGGGATCACCACGGGCCAGTTCTGCGATTCGGCGTACCCGATCACGCCGATCACACCGAGGACCGCGCCCATCAGACCACCGATCGCGCACAGTACGACGGACTCGGTCAGGAACTGGCCGCGGATCTGCCGGCGGTTCGCACCGAGCGCGCGGCGCAGGCCGATCTCGCGGCGGCGTTCGAGCACGGAGATCACCATCGTGTTCGCGACCCCGATGCCGCCGACCAGGAGCGCGACTCCGGCCAGGCCGAGAAACAGTGTGGAGAAGGCGTTCTGGGTGATGCGTTTCGCCGCGAGCGCCTCGGATGGCCGGCTGATCTGAACCAGACCGGGCTGTTCGGGGCTGAGCGTGCGGCCGAGTACGGCGCGGACGTCCTCGACCGCGGTGTCGGTGGACCGGACGTAGACGACTGATGGTCGGCCGTCGAAACCGAGGTTGGTCTTGGCGGCGTCCCAGCCGATCAGGACGGATTGCGCGACGTCTGGTGCCAGTGGTGAGTCCGCGAGTACGCCGATCACGGTGAACCAGGTGTCGTTGAGCAGGATCCGGGGGAGCGGCTGCCCGGCGGGCAGGCTGGTGATTCCCAGCCAGGTAGCGGCTTTCGCGCCGAGCACGACCGTGGGGAACTTGTCGGTCGCGGGGGACAGGAACTTGCCGGAGTACATCTTGGCGCTGAGTAGGTTTATTAGGTTGGGGGTGCCGGCCAGCACGGTGATCCCGCTGCTGTTGGTGGTCGCGTCGATCTTGTCGGAACGCCGTACGCTCGCGTGCACGTTCGCGACGCCACTGACGTCCTGTACCGGTCCGATCCGGCCGGCCATGCCTACCGCCTCGGCCGGAAGTCCGGCTGGAGCGCCGCTCTTGTCGGTCGCATCCGGTACGGCGGCCGCGCGGAGCAGGTCGGGTCCGAGCGTGGACAGTTCGTCGAGTACCGCTTGCTGGCTGGAGGCTGGGATTCCGGTCACGACGATCATGGTGGCGATGCCGATGGAGATGCCTAGTGCGGACAGGGCGGCGCGCAGCGGTCTGGTGCGGACCCGGGTGAGGCCCAGCAACAGCAGGTCGGAGAGCGCCAGCCGGACGGGTCGGGTGAGCTCGGGTCTGCGTAGATTCTGGGCGGGTGGGCTGGAATCCTGCGGCAGGTCTGCGGTCATGCGGTCACCAGCTGTCCGTCGCGCATCTCGACTTGGCGGGGGAGCTGGGCGGCGATCTCGCGGTCGTGGGTGATGACGGCGATCGTCGTACCGGCTGCGTGGAGTTGGTTCAGCAGGTCGAGGACGGCGAGGCCGTTGGCGGTGTCGAGGGCTCCGGTTGGTTCGTCGGCCAGCACCATCGACGGGTTGTTGACCAGGGCTCGTGCGATGGCGACTCGTTGGCGCTCACCGCCGGAGAGCTGGTGCGGGCGGTGGTCGGCTCGGTGGGACAGACCGACTTTGGCGAGTGCATCGAGTGCTAGTGGTTTCCGCGCGCGCCGCGGCGTACCGGCGTACAGGAGTCCGGTGGCGACGTTCTCGGTCGCGGTGTGCCCGTCGGACAGGTGGAACTGCTGGAAGACGAAGCCGATCGAGCGACCGCGCAGGGCAGACAACTCGCGGTCAGAGAGCCCGGCTACGTCGTGACCGCTGATCGCGACTGTCCCTTCGGTGGGACGGTCGAGCGTGCCCATCAGGTTGAGCAAGGTCGACTTCCCGGAACCGGATGGGCCGACGATCGCGATGAGTTCGCCCTCGGCGATGGCTAGCGAGACATCGTCCAGGGCGCGGACTCCACCGGCGTACTCCTTCACCGCATGGGTGAGTTCGACGACCGCGGTCATGAGGTGGTCACGACCTTCTGACCCGCCTGCAGACCCGTCCCGGTGATCTCGACGTTGCCGTCGGCAAACATCCCGGTCTGTACGCCGACCAGCGAGGTCGTCGTACCGTTCACCACCTGGACGGCGTACCCGCCCTCGCGCAGGGCGAGCAGCGCAGCCACTGGTACGACGAGGACGCCCTTGCGACTGGGACCGGGCACAGTGACCTGAACCGGGCCGGTGTCGACACCCTTGCTCGCGGCCTGCTGGTCGAGCGCGATCGTCGCGATCAGCTGCGGCTTCTTGCCGGTGTCGGACGGATTGCCGTCATCGGGCGGGGTGGTCGCATCCGTGCTGATACTGCGGATCGTCCCGGTGGTGTCCTTGCCGTTCGGCAGCGCGAGCTTCACCTTGACGCCGGCCTTGATCCCGTCGGCCGCGTCGGCGTCGAAGGGTAGCGAAACGACCTTGTCGGTCGCGGTAACGCCGAGCAGCTCGGTCGCCGCCGGATCACCGAGTGCGGCCTTGATCGAGTCGACCCGTACGGCGCCGGGCAGCACGACGACCGTGGTCGCGTCGATCACGCCGGTCGGCTCCTGGTCCGTTGCCTTCTGCCACTTCTTGATCGCCTTGGTGGTGGCGGGAGTGAGCTTGTCGGTCGTCGTCGTGGGCAGGAAACCGAGTGCCGTGAGGTTCTCCTTGACCACGCGGATGTCGGGTCCCTCGAGTGGCTCAGAAGGCGGCGCGCTGGGCGGTGTACTGGGCGAAGTCGGTGGCGTGGTGGGCGGCGGACTCCCTGCACCGGTGCCGATCGTCCGGAAGAGCGGCGTGGATCCGAAGAACAGTGTCACCGGTTTGTTGTCCACCCGGAACAACGCGTCCCCGCGGTCCACCACGGTGTTTGCCTTGGGCAACCAAGTGATCGTGCCGGTGGCATGACTCTTGATGGTCGAACTGCCGCCGTACCCGAGCTGCCCGGTGACCTCCCGGGCTTGCGACAGGTCGGTCCGGGTGATCTCCACCGTCTGCGCCGGATCGGGGCCGTTCGCGGCGACTGCCTTCTCCGGGCGATCGACGTACCGGAAGCCGGCCAGACCGCCGCCGCCAACCACGGCCAGTGCCACGACAGCCAAGAGAAAACGGCGCAGTACCACGCGTCGCCGAGAGCTCACTTGCCGGCCACTTCGCGCTGGCATTCCGGCATCAGGTCCATGCCCTTGGTGATGGACTGCATGTCGTTGTTCTTGCCGCCGAGCGCCGGGCCGACGATGCCGGACGACGTGTCCTTGGACAGCTCGACGTACTTGACGCCTTTGTCCTTCAGGCACTGCACGACCTTGCGGCCGAAGTCCAGCGCATCCGGGTTGTTGGCGTCGACCTCCCAGGCGGGCAGCGGCAGCTTCGGCTCGCACACCTTGCCGGCTGTCTTTGCCTTCTGCGGGTTCGTGGTCGGCCCACTCCCCAGTACGCCGGCCTCCTTCCGCTGCGCCATGACGTCGATCCCGTTGTCCTTCATGCATTGCAGATACGGCTCGAGCAACCGTCGGCGATCCGCATCGGTCATGTCGATCCGCTCGCGGACGCGGCCGGCGTCCGGGTCCTTCGGAGTCGCCTTGGTGCTACTGCTCTTACCGGGTGTCGGCGTCACGAGCGTCGCGACATCCGGCGCGTTGGCGGTGTGCGCCTGTGTGTCCGCCTTCGACGCCGAACACCCGGCCGCCAATGCCACCACCAGCACCATCGGTGCCCACTGCAACAGTCTTCTGGTCGTCATACCCGCCACGATGCCGACCGAATGTCAGGAAATTGTCGGCTCCCGGTGCCGATCCTGTCCTCGCTACTTGGACTCGGTGCCCGCGAGTGCGGCCAGCTCCTCCGAGGCCTCTTGCCACGCGGTGTTGCCGGGGTTGAACTGCGTGTGCAGGTAGGCGGCGGTGAGGCGGGCGATGGCGGCGACGCGCTGCGGATCCTCGTCGGTGGTCTCAGCGGCGTCGTACCCCTGGATGCCGCCGAGCAGGTGTTCGGCGCCGAAGACGGTGAGGAGGCTCTTGAGTGCCGGGGCGAGGTGGTACGGGTCGGCGTGCCAGTCGGGGCCCAGGTCGGTGAAGTGTTGTGAGTCGTCCTTGTCGCCGATGACGACGAGGGCCGGCGTCGTCATCGTGCTGAAGTCGATCGTCCGCGCGAAGTCGATGGCGTCCGCCATCGGGCCGTTCAGTACGTCGCCACGGCCGGGCGCGGCCAGGACGATGCCCTGCTTGATCCGCGGCTCGCGCAGGTCCGCGATCTCGCGGGTGTCGGGGTCGGTGATGCGGGCCCCGAGCAACTGAGTCGTGGTGAAGCCGCCGAGGGAGTGACCGGCGACGGCGACCTGATCGCGGTTCACCCGACCGGCGAGCTGCGGTACGGCGTTCTCGACGAGATCGAACTGGTCGAGGATCTGAGACATGTCCTCGGCACGTGAGCGCCAGAAGTACGGCGCTCCGGGCGCATCACCGACCACCTTGGTCAGCGTCCGCGAGCTGAGGTGAGTCGGCTGGATGACGACGAAGCCGCGCGCTGCCCAGTCGTTGGCCAGCGGGGCGTAGCCGTTCAGCGAGGACAGGTTGTTCGCGAAACCGTGGCCGTGTGACAGCAGGATGACCGGCAGATCGGTACCGGTCGCGGGTGCGGACACGCGGACCTGCAGGTCGACGGGCCGGCCGGGAACAGACAGGATCACGGGGCTGTAGGAGATGACGGGGGTGCTCATATCGCTTCCTTCGGTGCACTAGAGTGAGAACCGGGACGTTGTTCCACTTACGATACGGAACGTTGTTCCGGTTATCAAGTGGGACGTCGTTCCGGTTGTGTTTGCCGAAGGGAGTTGGGTGATGGAGGCCGGTCGGAGCAGGCGGTCCGATGCGCTGCGGAATGAGCAGAAGCTGCTGACCGCGGCGGCTGAGGTGTTCCTGGTCTCCGGCGTCGATGCGCCGATCCGGGAGATCGCGGCCCAGGCCGGCATCGGTACCGGGACGATCTACAGGAACTTCCCGACCCGTGCGGATCTGGTGGTCGCGGTCTACCGGCACCAGGTCGAGGAGTGTGCAGAGGCTGGCCCGCGCCTGCTGGCCGAGTTGGACTCGCCGTTGGAAGCGCTGCGGCAATGGGTCGATCTCTTCGTGGACTTCCTGGTCACGAAGCACGGCCTCGCGCACGCAATGCAGTCGGACAGCAGTGGCTTCGAAGCCCTGCATGTCTACTTCCTCGAGCGCCTGCTGCCGATCTGCACCGAGCTACTCGCGGCCGCTACCGAGGCCGGCGAGATCGACTCCGATATTCAGGCCTACGAGCTGATGCGCGGCATCGGAAATCTCTGCATCGGCCGCGAAGGTGACACCGCCTACGACCCGCGGCGCCTGATCACGTTGCTGCTGGATGGTCTCCAGGCGCACTGAGGAGATACTCCCCGGCTAGCTTGACCGTCTCGGCGCGCGTCCGGCCGGGGTGGTCGAACGCGATGAAGTGCCGGCCGATGGCCAGTGTGAACGCGAGGATGCTGCGAGCCTCGACCTCGTCCGGGTCACTGATGAACGAGCCGAACATCGTGCGCAGGAAGTCCATCCGCTCGGTGTCGATCCGGCGGAGTCGCTCCGCCACTGCCTCGTCGTGGCGCGCCCAAGCGCGGACGGCGAGATCGATCTGGTGGACGTCTTCGGAGAAGGTCAGTTGACCCGCGCGCCGAATCCGGGTGGCCGCATCGCCGCCTTCGGCCTCGACGTGCAGCAGGACCTCGCGAGTGCAGCGGCGCTCCCACTCGTCGAGCATCTCGTCGAGCAGCGCGGCCCGGCCGTCGAAGTACCCGTAGAAACCGCCCTTGGTGACACCGAGGTCCGCGGCCAGTACCTCGACGCGGACGGCGTCAGGTCCGCCCCGGGCCAGTGCGGTCAGACCGGCTTCGATCCAGCGGGATCGCGGGGTCCGGGCGACGGCGGGAATCGGTCCTCCTCCATTGATGACGGCCAAGTTGTACGTTACCGTACAGATCAATTGTACGGCGACGTATAAATGGAAGGCGGAGTCATGGCGCGACTCGAAACGAGCGCTCACACCGAGCTGAACTGGCGGATCCACGAGCTCGCGAGCGACTTCACGGTCGAGGATGTGTGGTCCTTCCGTACGCCGGGCGCGGGGCCGGACGACTTCCCCGTCATGCTCGCCGCGATGCGGGCGGCCGGGGGAATCGACAATCAGCCCGGCGTGGCGAAGTTCTTGTTCGCCTTCCGCTGGAAGCTCGGTGAGCTGTTCGGCTGGGATAAGCCGGCTGCGGGACTCAACAGCCGGATCGCCTCGCTGCGCGACCGGTTGCCGAGCGATCTCCCCGCCACTTCGACGGAGCTCGACGACGATCGCCTGCCGCTCAAGCCGGTGTATGCGCTGGAGCGGGAGGCCGCGCTCGAGATCGCGAACAAGACCGTGCACGCCCTCATGCATCTCGGCTGGGTCCAGGGGGTGCAGGGTGATTACGAGCTGCGGATGGCCGTGCTGGTGAAGCCCAACGGCTCGTTCGGGCGGCGCTACATGGCTGCGATCGCGCCGTTCCGCTATCTCGTCATCTACCCCGCGCTCACTCGCCGCTGGGAGCAGGCCTGGCTCGACCGGGAGCAGTTGCTCACTCAGTAAGCCTGTTGCAAAGAAAGCTTTGCAAAGCTACTTTTGCATCATGCAGGAGGAATTCACGAGGGCGCCGGCTTTGGGTACGGCGGCGTTGCGGGCGCTCGCGCATCCGCTCCGGGTGCGGATTCTCGATGAGCTGTCGATGTACGGACCGCTGACGGCGAGTGGGTTGGGGGAGCGGCTCGGTGAGTCGAGCGGTGCCACTAGCTACCACCTTCGCCAACTGGAGAAGCACGGGCTGGTCGCTGAGGACGTCGGGCGCGGTACGGCGCGAGAGCGCTGGTGGAAACGGCCGCCGGGCTCGATCACCCTGCCGGACGCCCATCGGCAGGCGGAGGGCAGTGCCGAGCGGCTCGCCACCGAGCTGATCGACCAGGAGTGGATGAGCCGCCGCGATGACTCGGTCCGCGAGTTCCGGTCGCGCGGCGAGGAAGTGTTCGGGCCGGAGTGGCTCGACGTTGCGTCGTTCGACACCGTCAACCTGCGACTCACCGCCGACGAACTGCGTGAACTCGTCGCCGAAATCGACGGTGTCATCGCTCGTCGCCTCCAAGCCCAATCGTCTGCAAATGCGCGACCCGTGCAGTTGCAGCTCAACGCGTTCCCGCTGGTGCGCGGACAGGGAGTAACCCCATGAGCCCCTTCACGATCGCCGTACCCGAGTCCGAACTCGACGATCTCCGGTCACGACTCCGGCGGACGCGATTCGCCGTACCGACTGCGAAGGACTGGGATGCCGGTGTCGATCCGGACTACCTGCGGTCGCTCGTTTCCTACTGGGCCGACGAGTTCGACTGGCGGGCCGCCGAGGCGCGGTTGAACGAATACCCGCAGTACATCGTGGATGGCACCCACTTCGTCCACATGCGGCGCGATCCGACGCGGCCGCCGGTCCTGCTCACGCATGGTTGGCCGAGTACGTTCGCCGAGTTGTTGCCGGTGGCCGATCTGCTCGAGGTCGACGTGGTGATCCCTTCCCTGCCTGGGTTCCTGTGGTCGACGCCGACCGACGGGCCGACCACGAAGGCCGCGATCGCCGAGCGGTACCACCGGCTGATGACGGAAACCCTCGGGTACGAACGGTATTTCGCCTTCGGTGGTGACATCGGCGGCTCGGTGTGCGGGTGGCTCGCAACGATGTACCCCGACCAGGTCGCGGGGATCCATGTCATTCACGGCCCGTTCCCCGCGGACTTCGCCGAGCCCATCACCGAGGCCGAGCAAGTGTGGCTCGACTCGGACGACGAGCGCGGCGAAGAAGACGGCGGCTACGGCGCCATCGTCGGCACCCGGCCCGACACGGTCGCCGCCGCGCTGCTGGATTCACCGTCTGGGCTGGCCGCCTTCATCATCGACAAACTACGAGCCTGGAGCGACTGCCACGGCGACCTGGAGTCCCGCTTCACCCGCGACGACCTCTGCACGATCATGACGCTCTACTGGGTGACCGCCTCCATCGGTACGTCGTTCCGCGCGTACTACGACGGTTCGCACAACGTGGCCCGCCCGACCATCGCCGTACCGGTCGCGGTCACGCAAAGCCAGGAATGGAACATGCCGCTCTTCCCGCGATCGATCGCCGAACGCGCAGCCACGGACATCCGCCGCTATCTGGCCCCAGCCGCCGGCGGCCACTTTATGCCCTTCGAAGAACCCAAACTCGTCGCCACCGAACTCACCGCCTTCATGCACGACCTCGCCTAGCGTGTCATCGAAATGTCAGCCGGTGGCGGCACCATGCACTCCATGAGTACCGCTCTCGCCGCCGTTGCCGCCACCCTGTTCCTGATCCGCCTCGGCCTGTTCGTCGCACTCCACCTGGTCCGCAGCGACTACAACCCCATCGAACACGCCGTCAGCGACTACGCCGTAGGCCCCACCCGCCGCCTAGCCACGACCGCCACCTGGGTCTGGGCAGCAGCCTGGGCAACCCTCGCCGCCGCCGTAGACCACGGCACCATCTGGCTACTGCTCCTAGCCGCCATCTTCGCCGTACTCCCCTTCCTCCCCACCGACCTAGAAGGCGCGCGGCGGACGGTCGTCGGCCGGGTCCACTACATCGCCGCGATCGCCTGGTTCGCCATCAGCTTCACCCTCACCAGCACCTTCACCGCCCAGTACAACCTCGTAGTCCTGACCGCCCTGCGCTGGATAGCCCTCGTCTCCCTAGCCGCCTTAGTCGTCGCCCTCCTAGTCCGCCCGTTACGCCGCCGCTTCTTCGGCCTCTCCGAACGAATCTTCATCGTCGCAATCAACCTCTTCTACCTAGTAGTCCCCATCGCAACCCTCACCCGCTAACCACCTCCTGTACGGCGGGAGTCGTGGCCGGGCCGCGGTGGTCTGCCGCGCGGGGTTGGCGACCGGGGCCCGCTGCCATGCGGCCGGGATCGAGGCGCCGGGTCCTCGCCGCTGCGGCCGGCTTACAGAGGGGGTGTGGCTGGCCGAGCCTGTGGCTGGGCTGCTTGGCGAGGCCGCGACCGCGTTCACGTTGCCTGGGGCTGACGGGCTTGGGTTGCGGTACAAGAGCTGCGTGGAGTATGTGCCCGCATGTGACAAATAGTTGCCCCAAACACCAGCAACCAAAGGCGAAACCCCGCTTCGCGGATCGCTACTGCCACGGAGCGGCAGTGATCTTCCGTGAATCCGCGCCGGCGGACCATTTCGCCTCGGCAGACGGAGTGTGGGGTGCATCTTGGCCCGCTGAGGCCCGACACATTCCCCACACCGGCCGATCTACCCGCGCTGGCCAGGTTCCCGCGCCGACCGAGTCCCCGCCCGGGCCAAGTCCCCGCGCAGGCCAAGTCCCCGCGCAGGCCAAGTGCGATGCGATCGATCCTCCCCAAACCGGTTTGGGGAGGATCCCGCGGGGGTCCGGGGAGGGATGCACGCCCAAATACGTCCGGAATCCACCCCGAATCGACTCGGCGCTGGCCGTCATCCTCCCCAAACCGGTTCAGGCGGGACCGAGCACGACCGCTCAGAGGGCTAGTAGTCCTGTCCATCACTCCGGCGCCACGGAATCGGCGGTGTACTTCCTTGAAGCGCCACCGGCGGACCATTTCGCCTCGGGAGACGGAGTGTGGGGCGCATCTTGGCCCGCTCAGGCCCAACACATTCCCCACACCGGCTGAACCATCCGCGACGGTCACTTGAAGGGCAACCTCTTCTTGGACCGCAACCGAAGCCCGTCAGCCCCAGGCGACATGCACGCGGTCGCCGGCCTCGCCATCCCGCTCAGCCACCTGCCCTGCCCAGCCACACTTCCTCTGCAAGCCGGCCGCAGCGGCGAGCACCCTGCCGTACGTTCCCGGCCGCATCCCGGCGCACCCGGGCCCTCAACCTCACCTCTGTGGTAGTTCGCGGTCGCGGAGAGACAAAGTGCGTATCGACAGGAGGTGTCTGCTGGAGAACGGCGGTCAGGGGGTCGGCTCAGGCGGGTACGGCGGTGTGTGTAGGCGGCTACGTCCTGTCCGTCGGGGGATGCGGGGAGTCAGGAACTAGAGTCGGGGCGTGACTGGTGGGTTTTCGGTGCGGCCGTTGGAGACGGCTGACCCGGTGCGGGCGGTGCTGGGGGCGCGGGAGCGTGGGGTGCCGATTGCGTTGGGTACGTCGGGGACGACCGATCGGCCGCGGTTCGTGGTGCGGGATCCGGAGTCGTGGTGGGCGTCGTTCGAGGCTTACTCGGAGTTGACCGGGGTTAGGTCGGGCGCAGCTGTGTGGGTTCCGGGGCCGTTGAGCGCGACGATGAACCTGTTCGCGGCAGTGCATGCGGCGGCGGTTGGCGCCCGGGTGGTGGATGAGCCGGGTGAGGCGACTCATGCTTGTCTGACTCCGGCTCAGCTTGAGCGGCTGGGTGGTGAGTTGGCGCCGGAGGTGGTGATCTGCGTGGCGGGCGCGAGGTTGGAGCGGCGGTCGGCGGCGGCGAATGTGGTGCATTACTACGGTGCTGCTGAGTTGTCGTTCGTTGCCGCTGGAAGTCACGCCGACGACCTGCGCCCGTTCGACGGGGTCGAGGTCGAGCTCCGAGATGGCGAGATCTGGGTGCGGTCGCCGTACATCTGCCGTGGGTACGCCGACGGCGCTGCCGGCCCGTTGCGGACCGACTCGGAGGGGTGGGCGACGGTGGGTGATCGCGGCCGCTGGTCCGGTACGACGCTCAGCGTGCTCGGCCGCCCCGGCGCGGTCACGACAGCTGGTGCGACCGTGGTGATCGCCGAGGTCGAGGAACGGCTCGCGAGTGTCGCCCAGGGACCGGTCGTCGTCTACGGCGTACCGCACGCAGTTCTCGGCGAAGTGCTCGCAGTTGCGGTTGTCGCGGAGGCTGATCTGGCGACGCTGCGGGCGTATGCGCGAGAACACCTGCCGTCGTCGCATCGCCCGCGGCGCTGGCGAGTCGTCGACGAACTACCGTTGACGCCCGGCGGGAAGATCGATCGAGCGAGGTTGGCGCGTGTCTGACCTGTTCATCACCCATGCACTGCGAACGCCGATCGGCACCGCAGGTAAGGCGTTCCGCGACCTGACCGCCGCCGACCTCGGTGCCGCGGTGCTGAAGGAGCTGACCCGAAGACTCCCCGCCGACCAGATCGAAGACGTTGTCCTAGGCAACTGCATGGGACCGGGCGGCAACGTCGCCCGAGTAGCCGCCCTAACAGCAGGCATCGCCGACCACGTCCCCGCGATCACGGTAGATCGCCAATGCGCCAGCGGCCTAGCCGCAATCCAACTCGCAGCCGCGGCGCACGGGGATGGTGGTGGCGGGGGAAGCCGCGCGACTGGGGTTGAGGCCGCGGCTGCCGAGGGCGGGTTTGTGGTGGCGGGTGGGGTGGAGAGTGCTTCTACTGCGCCTTGGCGGTTCTGGCCGGCGGTGGGGGAGGGTGAGCCGGTGCGGTACGAGCGTGCTCCCTTCGCGCCCGCTGACCGGGATCCCGAGATGGGGGTGGCCGCTGATGTGCTGGCTGAGCTGCATGGGATCACGCGTGAGCGCCAGGACGAGTACGCCGCTCGGTCGCATGAGCGGGCTGCGGCGGCGCAACTGGCGGGGGCGTTTGATGACGAGATTGTGCCGGTCGGCGGGCAGACGACTGATGAGCGAGTTAGGCGTGGGTTGACCACGAGGCGGTTGGCGAAGTTGCCTGCGGTGTTTCGGGCTGGCGGCACGGTGACGGCTGGCAACTCGTGCGGGATCAACGATGGCGCCGCGGTGGTGGCGCTGTCCCATACTGGCCCCGGGCTAAAGGTGCTGGCGGCTGCCTCGGCCGGAGTCGATCCGACGACACCCGGGCTTGGGTTGGTGCCGGCTGTGCAACGGGTGCTCAGGGCAACTGGTTTGAGCATCGAGCAGATCGACGTCTGGGAGTTCAACGAAGCCTTTGCAGGACAAGTGCTTGCGTGTTGCGACGTGCTCGGGCTCCCCGATGAGCGCGTCTGCGCGCAAGGTGGTGCGCTGGCACTCGGACATCCGTGGGGTGCGAGTGGCGCCGTACTGGCGGTGCGGTTGTTCAGTCAGCTGGTCACCCAGCAGAGCGGCCGGTACGGCGTGGCGGCGATTGCTGCCGGTGGTGGCCAAGGTACGGCGATTCTGGTCGAAGCATGCCGCTGATCGAATTCGCCGAGGTGACGCACGCGTTCGGCGACGGTGAGCCCGTGCTCCAAGACATCACCGTCCAACTCCACGAACGCCGCATCGGCATCATCGGCGCCAACGGCTCGGGCAAGTCGACCTTCGTGCGGATGATCAACGGGCTGGTCATTCCGGAGCTCGGCACCGTGCGAGTCGACGGCGACAGTACGGCGAATCAGGCGCGCCGGATCCGCCGCAAGGTCGGCTTCTGTTTCACGAATCCGGACTCGCAGATCGTGATGCCGACGGTCGCCGAAGATGTTGCCTTCGGCCTCCGTCGGCTGCACTTGTCCAAGACCGAAGTGCATCAGCGCGTCGACGATGTCCTCGCCACCTATGGCTTGTCGCAGCTGAAGGATCGGCCCGCGCACACGTTGTCCGGCGGGCAGAAGCAGCTGCTCGCCCTGGCCTCCGTCATCGTCACCGAACCCGAGGTTCTGGTACTCGACGAGCCGACCACACTGCTTGACCTGAGCAACGAACGACGGATCCGCCACGAGATCGAACGCCTTGACCTGCAAGTGATCCTGGTGACCCATCACCTGCACCTGCTCGACGGTTTCGACCGCACACTCGTCTTCGACAACGGCCGCCTCGTCTGCGACGACGAGCCGGATCAGGCCCGCGCTGCGTACCGGGACCTGGCCATATGAGCGACCTGATGACCTACGTCCCCGGTACGTCGATCCTGCATCGAACCAGAGCCGGTTCGAAGGTGCTAGCGCTGGCCGCGGTCTCGATCGCAACCGTCATCCTCGACGAGCCCTGGTTGACCGCGACCGCGCTCGCCCTCGCGATCATCGCCACCGTCGTCGCCCGCCTTCCGCGCAGACTCCTCGCCAGGCAATGGAAGGCCTACCTGCTCATCGTCGTACTGCTCGGCGGCTACCAATGGTTGACCGACGGCCCAGCCACCGCCTTCCACGTCGCCGGCGGTCTGGCCGCGCTCCTCATCCTCGCCGGCGTGATCAGCAGTACGACGCGCACGACCGACCTGCTCGACCTCGCAGTCAGATGTGCCCGGCCGCTAAAGCGAGTAGGCGTCGACCCTGAGCGTTTCGGGATTGCCCTTGCCCTCGGCATCCGTTCGGTCGCGGTCGTCCTCGACCTGGCCCGCGATGTCCGAGAAGCTCAGCTGGCCCGCGGACTTGGCTTCAGTCTGCGAGCGTTCGCCGTACCGCTGGTTGTCCGCTCGCTCCGTCAGGCCGACGGATTGGCCGAGGCGTTGATCGCGCGAGGCTTTGACGACTGACGCCGCGGCAGCAGATCTGGTACGGCGCGATGGACGGCGTCGGCGACGACAGTCGCGATGACCGCCTTCACGCTGTCCCCGATCAGGAAGAACGCGCTGCCGGTGATCGCCGTACCGAGGTCGAGGTGCGCGCGCCACGCGGTGACCGGGATGCCGATGCAGTACAGCACCACGATCCCGCCGAAGACGATGCTCGGCAGTCCAAGCCACATCCGGTACGGCGCTCCGAACCGGTACACGAGGCTGCCGATCACGAACGCGGCGACCGGGAACCCGATCACGTAGCCCGCGCTCGGTCCGGTGAAGACCGCCAGCCCACCGCGGCCGCCGGACAGCAGCGGCAGGCCGAGAGCGACGAGCGCCAGGAAGAGCAGCATCGAGAGTCCACCGCGGCGGCCGCCGAGGACCGCGCCGGTGATCATCACGCCCAGTGTCTGCACGGTGACCGGCACCGGGAACCCGAACGGTGACACTCCCGGCACCAGGCCCATGGCGCCGACCAGACCGGCGAAGGTCGCGATCAACGCGAGGTCCCGGGTTCGTTTGTCCCTGTTCATGCCGTCATTGTGCCTGTCAAGAGCCTGATCACTGACATCGAAACGATAGGCGGGATATCCGGGAATCCTTACGTTGTTCGGCATGGCGACGAACTGGTCCAGACGAACCTTCCTTGCCACCGGTAGTGGCGCACTCGCGGCAACCGCTGTCCCCAGCGGGACCGCGGCCGCATCGGTGGGCAGCGCCGCGGTGGCTCCCGCGGTGTCCGGGCTTGCCGGGGTCGAGCCGGATATCGAGCTGGCCAAGCTGTGGTGGCCGAATCCACGCAACGTGTGGACGCCGATCGGCTGGAAGGACCACCTGTTCCGGTTCAACGTCACCTACAACGGCAGCGTGATCGGCGCGCCCTCCCCGCTGGCGCGCAAGATCAAGGAGTTCGAGAAAGAAAGCAACCCGAACGACGACAAGCACTACGAGAAAGACCGGCTGCAGCTGGACATGACGCCGTGGGGCGGTCCCGCGTTCAGCCGGGGGAAGCCGGAGGATCCGACGCCGCGGATGCCGGACCTGTACCCGGGCCACTTCTACGTCTACCGCGAGGACCAAGGCCTGTACGGCCGCGGTCGCCAGAGCTGGGCCGACCACCCGACGCCGGTGCTGCAAACGGAGTGGACGTTCTCCGAAGCAGGGCTGGTACTACGGCAATCGGTGTTCGCCCATGCCATGAACGGCGCTGACGTGGTGACCGGCGAGGAGTCACTCTTCGCGTGGATCCGGCTTGAGGTCGTAGCCGCTGATGCACGACTGGTGAAGCCCAACCGCGACTACGGATTCGCGATCCGGGTATGCCGCGCGTACTACACCCAGGAACTCCCGTACAACTGGCAAGACGGCATCGTGCTCACCGGCTTCCCGGAGCTGGCGCCGTTCACCTACACCCGCTGGAAGAAGGACCTCAGCGCCAACGGGATGACCGGCTTCTCGATGTGGCAGCCGCGCGGCCCACAGCTCGGCGTACTGGCGATGAACGGCGCGCCGGCACCGGAGTTCCTTGAGCCCACGGTTGCCGGCAAGAACATCTACGAGATCGCCGCCCGGCTCAAGCCGGAGGTCGGCTCGCGCGTCGACATCCTGCAGTGCATGCGGCCGGTCAACGAGGCCAACGAGTTCAACCCGGAGATCAACCTCGGGTACGACGGCGCGCTCGCCGACTCGAACCGGTATTGGTCCCGCAAGCCGGCGACCGCGGCCACTGTGAGCACGCCGGAGAAGTACGTCAACGACCTGGTCACCCGGAACATCCAGTTCTCCGAGGTGGTCGCCTGCAAGGTGCCGGGGAAGACCTACTCGACCTTCCTGACCGGGTCGATGGGGTACGACGTGCTGTGGTCGACGCCGACGTCGATGACCAGCCACATGTTCCTGTCCTTGCTCGGCCATCACGACACGGTCGCAAAACACCTCGATCTCTACCTCGGCAATCAGGGCAAGAAGACGCCCAAGGGGGAGCTGTACCCGTCGCATCTTGGGTACTACTCGACTCCGGAGGAAGTGAAGGCGGTCGACTGGCTGCCCGACCACGGTGCGGTGATGATATCGGTCGCGACCCATGCGTTGATGACGGGTGACCAGGCCTTCATCGACAAGTGGCTGCCGTCGCTGCTGCTCGCCTGCGACTGGATCGAGATGGCGTGCAAGCTCACCGGGCACGGTGGTGTCGTGGGTCTGCCGCCGGCGGCGGAGGCGTCTGACGAGGAGATCTCGGTCCAGAGCATCTGGGCGACGGCCTGGATCTACAAGGGTCTGGCGACGACCATCCGGCTGCTGAAGCGGCTCAACCACGCGCGGGTGCCGGCGTTGACGGCTCTGGCGGCCGACTACCGCGCCAAGGCGAGTGCCGGCCTGGACGCGATCGGCCGGGTCTCGCCGAAGTGGCGTCATCCGGATGGGAGCGACTATCCGATCTACGGGCACAACTACTTCGGTCCGGCGGGCAACTTCGGCGAGGCGATGCGGCTCGACGCCGGCGCGATGGTGATGGTGTGGGCCGGACTGCTCCCGGCTTCCGACGAGCGGATGGTCAAGTACTGCGACTACTTCCGCGTCGGCCCGAACGCGAAACTGTGGAACGGCGGCTCCCGGAAACACCCGCTCGACGCCCCGATCCTCGAGCACGAGATCTCCAGCTTCGAACCGATCTACAGCTGGAACATCTTCCACTCCTGGCAGCTCGGCAACCGCGCTCGCTTCCTCGAAGGCATGTACTCGCTGGCCGCAGGCGGCGTCTCACCGCAGACCTACATCCCCTTCGAACACCGCGGCGGCATGTCGGCCTCACTAGGCACCCACGCCACCATCTTCACGCTGATGCGCCTCGCGGTCGTCGACGACCAACTCTCCGAGACCGACCTCAACCTGCTCCGCCTCTGCCCGATGGCCTGGCTAACCACCGACCAAGACACCGTCTTCGACAAAATGGCCACCGTCTACGGCCCCGTCAGCCTGAAATTCCGCCGTACCGGCTCCACTCAACTGACGCTCACCTGGACAGCCACCTGGCGCACCAAGCCCGAGCGCCTCCTGGTCCACGCCCCACCCGGCTTCACGACGCTCATCATCAACGGCACGACGTACGCCGTACCAGCCGAGGGGTATGTCGTAGTACCGATCTAGAGGGACTTGGCGTAGCAGTGGGTGCCGGGCTGGTTGAGGTACTTGCCCCAAGGCTCGGTGCGGCGGTAGCCGGCGGACTCGTAGAGGGCTATGGCGGCTGGTTGGAGGTGGCCGGTGGTGAGTCGGAGAGTGGGGTGTCCGGCTTCTCGGGCTACGTGTTCGAGGCACGTGAGCAGGACTCGGGCTAGTCCGCGCCCACGTGCTTCGGGGGTTACGTACATGCGCTTCACCTCGCCGTCGCCCGCATGTTCGTGGGATGACTCGAAGGGTTGTACGGCGCCGCAGGCGACGGCGGAGTCATCGTCCAGTACGACGAGGTAGCGGGCACCGTCCTTTACCTGCGACCGGCCTTCCGCGCCGTACCGGCCGACGAGTTCGTCGAACGCGGCGGCCAGCAGGCGGGCCAGTTCCGGGTCGTCGACGGGACGTTCCTCGATCACCAAGTCAGTCGCCACCGCGCCATTCTAGAGTCGGGCGGCGGCTCGCATGACGGCGTACACCTCGGTGTTGTCGAGGACGCGGCCGAGGCGGTCGGATCCGGGGCCGGATGCGGTCAGGGGAGTGTCGGCGCCGGTGTGGCTGTTGGTGACCCAGTCGACGGCGAAACGCAGGTTCGAGCCGGGGATCGGGAAGGGGCCCTCCTGGCGCGGGTCGGTCTTCTCCTCGTCGGTGTCGTAGTCCTGAATGCTCAGACCGCCGGTCTCGTGGTCGCCGTTGATGATGACGAGGGTGTCCGGGTGCTTGGCGACGAACCGCATGACCTCGGCAACGGTGTTGTCGAGGGCGCGCCCGGCGTCGATCACACCGGCGGCGTTGTTGTCGTGGGACAGCCCGTCGGTGCCTTCTTCTTCGAGGAAGAGGAAGAAACCCCGGGGGTTCTTGGACAGGACATCCAGCGCCTTGCGAGCCATCTGCTGCAAGGGAACGCGCGGCGCGTACTTGCCGTGCTCCCCGTAGTCGACCATGTCCTCGTTCGCGAAGAGTCCGAGCAGCCGGTTCGATCGGGTGGCGCGCAGTTCGTCGGCGTTGCGCACGTAGGTGTAGCCCGTGCGTTGAGCCTGCTCGACCAGATTGCCGTACGGACTGTTGCTCTCCTCCTCACCCGGCTTGTCCGGAAACTGCCCCGGGTTCCCCTTCGGGAACCACCAGTCCTCACCGCCACCGAGCAGTACGTCGGGCCTGACCTTCTCGATGTATTGCTTGGCAATGTCGTTCTGCAGGTCGCGACTGGGCACATGGGCAGCGAACGACGCCGGCGACGCACCCGTGACCGTTGCGGTGGTCACCAGCCCAGTCGACTTCCCCGCCTTCTTCGCCAACTCCAGAATCGTCTCGACCGGCCGCCCCTTCGGATCCATCCCGACGACCCCGTTGTTCGTCTTGTGCCCGGTTGCCAACGCGGTCGCCGAAGCAGCCGAGTCGGTCACCACCTCATCCGGATCGACCGACGTAGTCCGCACCATCCCGGCAACCGGCAGCTTGTCGAGCGCTAGTTCGCCGTACCGGCCTTTGGTCGCCAGCCGAATCAGGTTCCGCTGCCCAGGCCCCAGCCCATCACCTTGGATATAGATGATGTTCTTCGCCACCCGAGGCCGCTCATGAGTCGTCTGCGCAACAGCAACCGCCGTACCACCACTCAGAACCGTCAACGCCACCGCCACAACAAGACTGCGCATAGTGCCTCCTAGGGAAAGAGCTTCGTTACAGGCAAGGGAGAGAACCGGCGCGGAGTGCGTGGCCGCCGGTGTTGTCGTCGTCGGCCCAGACGACCTGCTTGCGGCCGGAGGCACACGTGGGCGCGATGGTGAAGCCTTCGAGGTTGTAGTTGGGGAGCTGGGCTGGGCGGTCGTAGGTCGTTGCGACGGTGAACTTGCCGTTCACGATCGTGAGCGCGGCGCTGCGGCCCTGGCAGTGGTTGTCGCAGGTTGACCACAGGCGGTCGGCTTCCGGCTCGAACTCGAGGTCCATGATGGACGGGAAGCCGCCGGTGAACGCGGCGATGCGGGTGAAGGTGCCGCCTGACTGGTTCAGGGCGTAGGCGTAGACCATGCCGTTGTCTTCGAGACCGACGAAGTACAGGCCGGTGCCGTGGTTGGCGTAGGAGCTCGGCTTGTAGGCGGCGTTCGTGCGCTGGTCGCGGAAGCCCTTCGCGGTGAGGAATGAGTCCGGTACCCAGGAGATCGCTTCGAGGCCGGAGTTGTCCTCGACCTCGGGAAGGTCCGAGGTGAGATCCCATTCGGCAACGGCGTTGACAGATTTCGCCGTGGAGCTCGGGTTGTAGCGGAGAACCTTCAGCAGGCTGGTGCTGTCGTCGTCACCGTCGCGTTCGGTCGCGACCACCAAGCCGTCCGGCGTTCGGACCACACCTTCGGCGTCGGGATCGCCGCTGCCGTCGCGATAGCTCAGCGACCGCGCGCCAATCGAGTCCGGCTTCCAGCGCGTTCCATCCCGGACCAAGCGGTACAACGTACTGGGCCCGTTCTTGACTGCCCACAACACATCCGGGCTCTCGAACGAGAGCCCACTCAGGTTCGTCCCGAACACATTGCTGCCGTCGGCAACAGTCACCGCCGGGCCACCAGGCCAGGGGGTGGCCGCGTGGGCCGGGGGAGCGATCAGGGACACCGCGACAACAACAGCGGAGACGGTCGTACGGCGGAACAGGGACACGTCGCGCTCCTTCCGGCCAACGGGGGGCGGGGCTCGCCACGGATGAGGTACTGTCGGCAGCGAAACTATAAGTAAACTTTCCTAACAGAAATCAGACTGTACCGACCGACCTCCGTCCCGGCAACCGTCCGGTGAGCACGGCGGCGGAATAGGAACGGCGGCGAAGTGATTGACAACTGAACCGACTACTCCTGTGGAGGCACAGCTTGAGCAACGCCGATACCGTCATCACCGCGCTTCGGAGCGGCTACGAGCGGCTCGCGGATCTGGTGGACAAGTTCGACGACGAGACCCTGGCCGGGCAGTCGGCGGCCACGGAGTGGGATATAGCGCAGGTGCTGAGCCACCTCGGCAGTGGCGCGGAGATCATGACCAACACCCTGCAGCTCGCGGTGGACGGGAAGCCGCCCGCCGCCGGTGACTTCAACCAGTCCGTCTGGGACCGGTGGAACTCGTCGTCTCGCCGTGAGCAGGCCGAAGGTTTCCTCGAGTGGAACGAGAAGCTGCTCGCGCTCTTCGAGTCGCTGACCGAGGACCAGCGCGACACCATCCAGATCGAGTTCTCCTGGCTGCCCGCTCCGATCGATTTGGCGACCTTCGCGCGGATGCGCCTCAGCGAGCTGACCTACCACTCCTGGGACGTCCGCAGTGCCTCCGACCCCGCGGCCACACTCGACGCGGCGGCGGTCCCCGAGATGCTGCAGACCGACCGCGACGTCAGCTGGATTACCAAACCCGCCGAGCTCAACGGACAGGCCGCCGTACTGACTGTTGTCACGACCGACCCGGCCGAGGAGTTCACCCTGCGGCTGGCCGACCCGGTCACGCTGGAGGCGACCAAGGCTGATGAGTCCGACGGCACGCTGACGCTGTCGGCCGAGGCGTGGCTGCGGCTCGCGGCCGGTCGCCTAGGCCCGGACCGTACGCCGGAATCGGTCGAGCTGACCGGTCCGATCAGCTTGGACACCCTGCGCAGCGTCTTCGGCGGCTACTGAGCCTCGACGGATGGTCGTAGTGGACGTACACCCACAGGATGATCAGGGGCCATCCTGTGGGTGGTCCCGGTAGTCGCAGCCGGGTGCCAACCTCCTCGAAGGGGAGTTCGATGAACCTTCGAGAGGGAGTTATGCGACCGATGAAGCGAGCGCTCGGGGCGTTGACCGCGGGCGTTGTCCTGGCCGCCGCGACAGTGCCGGCGATGGCTGGTACGGCGAAGATCGTGTGGAAGCCGTGTGCGGGAGAGCAGCCCGGGTATGAGTGCGGCACGCTGGTTCTACCGATCGACCGGAGCAAGCCCGGGGGACCGACGTTCGAGCTGGCCGTGAATCGGCACAAGGCGACCGATCCGACGCACCGGGTCGGCGTACTGTTCGTCAATCCTGGTGGGCCGGGCGGCTCGGGTGTGCAGTTCGCTGGGGATGCTGAGCAGTTCTTCTCGCCGCAGATCCTGGAGCGGTTCGACATCATCGGGTTCGATCCGCGCGGGGTTGCCGGCAGTAAGCCGGTGCTGTGCGACCAGGACCTGGTCGAGAAGCAGCAGGCGGCGATCTATCCGCGCACGGCCACTGAGTTCGCCCAGCTGGTCACGGTCGAGAAGCAGTTGCGTGCCGACTGCCGCGCGCGGACCGGACCGATGTACGACCACATGTCAGCGGTCGATGTCGCCGACGACATGGATGCACTGCGCGGCGCATTGGGTGAGGCGAAACTCAACTACTACGGCATTTCGTACGGCACGTTGTTCGGGCAGATGTACGCCGAGCGGTACGCCGACCGCGTGCGCGCCATGGTGATCGACTCGACCGTGGACCACAGCCTGGGCACCGAGGCCTTCCTGACCAGCGAGGCGCGAGCGGTCGAGGATTCGTTCCACGAGTGGGTGAAGTGGAATCAGCGAACGGCCTCGTCACCGCTGCATGGCCAGGACGCGGTGAAGATCTGGGACGGCTTGATGGCCAAGGCCGAACGCGATGCGCTGACCGATGCCGACGGCAACAAAGTGACCACGACCAAGTTGAAGGACGAAGCGGGCAGCATGGGCTACGGGCCCGATTGGCCTCGATTCAGTGCCTGGGTTGCCGCTCTGAACATCGGACAGAAGGCGTCCAGTCGTGCCGCTGCTCTGGGTGAGCCGGTCGCAGAGCCCGTCGCGGCCTCGCTGTGCAGCGACTTCAACTTCAGCATTCGCGATTTCAAGCACTACCAGCAGCTCACTGCGGCTGAGCTTCGAAACGCCCCACATGTCCGCGGTTCGCATTTGGGCCACGCCGCAACGACGGCCTGCCTGGCTTCACCGAAGGCCACTAATCCCCAGCACATCCCGATGCTCAGGACCCCGAATAAGATCCTGATGCTCAATTCGGCGCACGACCCGTCCACGCCGTACGAGTGGGCCGCAGCCATTCACGGTCAGAACAAGGCCGGCACGGTTCTGCTGAGCTATGGCGGCTGGGGGCACGGCGTCTACCCGTACACGGCGTGCACGCGGTCGACGACCGACAACTACCTGACGGCTTTGAAGGTCCCGGCCGGCAACCTGCATTGTGCAGCGCAGGAGCCGGCCGGGCCCAACTCAGATCAGGGGTAGCTGACCACATTCACCGGGACCGTGCCGGGTGGTGTGACTGCACCGGTGTCGTTGATGACGTGGGTGATGGTGCCCTGGTAGTTCAGCGACACCGTGCAGAGACTGTGGAAGCGCACGTTCGCGTTGTTGGGTGCCTCGAACGCGTTGTAGGCGCTGACCGAGGGGTTCACGTTGAAGAAGTTGTAGCTTCCCAATCCCCACGCCTCGTGCGAGGTGACGTTGTCGCCGACCTTGTACGCCGCGTATCCGTTGCGGCCGCTCGGTCGGTTCCAGCTCGCCTGGTTCGGGACGTCGTACGGCATCTCGTTCTGGAAGAAGATGGTCTTGCCGCCTTGGCCGTTCCAGATCACCTGGGTCTTCTGGTAATGCTCCACGAAGAGGCCGGTGGCCAGTACATTGTTGCCGTTGACAATCAATCCGGTATCCGCGGTCGCCTGGGTCCAGCCCCAGGTGCCCGCGTTCCCGTGATCCGCGCGCCAGGCCCAGATGTGGTCGATGATCGTGTGGTGGCTGTTGACGATCAGGCTGGTCGTCGCGTGGCCGGCGATCGATCCGCCGATCCGGAAGAACACGTCCTGAAGGGTTGTCGGGTTCGCGGAATGGTTCGCCGACGAGCCCGAGGGGCCGACGGTGAGCAGAGCTGCGGAATTCGTCGTACCGGCATCGAACAGCAGACCCTTGACCCGTACGCCGTCGACGTCGGCGACCTGCATCGCGTTGACGCCGTTGTCCGGGATCAGCGTCGGATAGCCGATGCCCAGTACGACGGTGTTCGCCCTGGTCACGTTGAGCGTCTGGTTCAGGTGGTAGATGCCCGGCGTGAAGAACAGGTTGCAGCCCGACGCGAGCGCCGAGTTGATCGTCGACGCGGTGTCGCCGGCCTTGACGACATAGAACTGGCTCATCGGGATCGACGTACCGGGGGTTGACCCGTTGGCCCAGCTCGCGCCCGAAGCGTTCGTGCGGAGCGACGGGGTGAACACGCGGTACTTACCCGCGCCGTCGAGGTAGAGATACGGCACGTCGCGGGAGACCGGTGTCGTGGCGAGGGTTGTCTCGGGCGGGTTCGGGAAGGTGGTCGGCGGGGCGCCGGGGGTGCCCGAGAAGACCATGTTCCAGACGCCGCCGTCCCAGCTGCCGAGGTTGCTGTCCCGCGTGTACCACTGCTGCTGCGAGATGGACGCGGTCTGTCCGGACACCTTGGAGTCGGCGATGTAACCGCCACTGGCGAAGCCGTAGCTGGCCGGGTACAGCTGCAGGTTGCCGCGGATATCCATCCGCCGGAACGGCGCCGCCTGCGCGACCGCCCAGCGGTTGGAACCACCGATCGGGTTGACCGCCATGTTCTCCGCGGACCGCCAGAAGTTCTGCAAGGCGACACCGTGGTCGGACTCGTTGAACGCATCGACCGTGATAGCGCCGTTGATGACGACATCGCCCGGGTTCTGACCGAGACCCGCGACCGAGGTGTAGTAGCCGACATCGTCGTGCACGCTGTACGCACCGGGCTTGAACAGATGCGCGATCCGCCCGCTGCCCATCTGGTGCGTGAGGGTGTCCTTCTGCGCGTTGAAGTCCGCATCGAGCTGCGCCTGGATCGCAGTGGACGACATGCTCGGGTCGAAGATCCGCGTGTTCGGCCCGAAGTTCGGTACGTCGGGCTGCGTCGTGCAGCTGACTTGCGTCGTACCGATCGTGTACGTCGCACTCGCGACCGCGGAGTTCGTGAGACCGGCCTTGATCCCGATCGCATTGACCGTCCGGGTGGACGGCACGCTGATCGGGCCGCTGTAGACAGTCGATGAAGCGGTCGGTGTCGACCCGTCGGTTGTGTACCGGATCGTGGATCCGGCGGTCGCCGTCGAGATCGTCACCGTCTGCGCGGTCGCGTAGCTGCCGCCGCCCGGCGAGAAGGTCGGCGTCGCGACGGTGGGCGTCGTCGTACCGCCGTGGGTGTAGCTGAAGTGCGGTGTGTCGTACTGCGGCCCGCTCTTCTCATACGTGAACCAGTAGTCGATGACGCTGCCCGACGACAGACCACCCACGGTCTTGCGCCACGTACCGCCACTCAGATCCATCCGGAAGTTCTGTTGACCTTGGCCCGCGACGATGTAGTGGACGTCGACATAGACCGCCGCCGTCGTCGGCGTGAAGGCAATCTGCGCCTGGGTCGCGCTGAGCGACGTGACCGTCTGCGTGTAGTCGTCAGCGGCCTTCGCTACGCCACCCACCAGGAAGCTCGAGCACACAGCCAGCACCACCGAGACAACCACCGCACGCCATCGACGGCGACGATCTCTTCTGGAACTCCTGAACACGGGGAACCACCTCCGGGGCGGTAGAGGGGATGAGGTGAGAGCGCTCTCATTTCAGCGGACCCTAGACCGATTCCCGCCCCGGCGGAAGAGCTCGCCCGTTAGCGAGCGTTCTTGATGGCGTCGATGATGCCCTGCTGCGTCACCGCGTTGTTGGCGCGATTGAACAGGCCGAAGCCGTACTGACCGTTGTGCCCGTTGTCCCAGTAGACGGTCGCGGCGCCGTACTTCTTCGAGGTCGACACCACGGCGCGCGCGTAGTCGGCGCGGTACCGGTTGTTTGTCGAGTCGGCCGAGGTCTTGTCGATCGAACCGTACTCACCGACGACCACCGGATAGCCGCGGACGACGAACTTGTCGTACATCAGCTTGAGCTGCGCATCCAGGTAGTCCTCCTGACCCCAGGTCGACTTCCGTGCCGGGTTGGTTGCCCCGCGCCCCCATTGGGTGATGGTGCCGTTCTCCTCACCGGCGAAGTCCCAGGGGGAGTAGTAGTGCACGGAGATCATGAGCCGCTGCTCGTTGGCCGGAATGGACGAGGACCGATACTGATCGGTCGGTACGACGAAGCCGTAGTTGCCGGCGGTGTAGTCGATATTGGTGTTCCAGCCGGGGACGAGCAACCAGCGCGAACTGTTATTACCGCCGGCTCGCCGTACGGTGTCGACGAAGATCTGGTTCCAGGCGTTGATATTCGAGTAACACGGCTGCGTGGGAGCGCCGTACTGGCCGTCGAAGTTCTCGTTCATCGACTCGAGAATCAGCCGGTTGTCATAGCTCTGGAATCGGGTGGCGATCTGCTGCCAGACCTTCAGGTACTTCGCTCTGATCTCGGTCTGATTGGCAGCATCGCAGATCAGCCAGGCATAGGGAATGGACTTGTAGCCGTCGCCGTGCATATTGATGATCACGTACAGGCCGCGGTTGTAGGCGTAGTTGACGACCTGCTGGATCCGGTTCAGCCAGGCGGCGTCGAGGGTGTAGTTCGGGCCGGCGCCGATGGTGCGCAGGTAGGAGACCGGGATCCGGATCGACTTGAAGCCGGCAGCCTTGACCTTGTCGATGAGTGCCTGGGTGATGGCCGGGTTGCCCCAGGCCGTCTCGCTCGGGTAGCCGTTGGAGTTGGCTTCGAGCTGGTTCCCGAGATTCCAGCCGACGCCGAGGTCGGCCACGATCTGAGCAGCACCGGCTTCAGGGCTAGCAGTGGCCGTGTTCGTCATACCAGGCACGACCATCAGAGCAGCAGTGAGCAGCGCAATTCTGAGCTTGCGTGAACCCATCGGAATATCTCCCTTCCGGGTCTGTCGAACGAAGCGTCGAAGCGCTTCGACGATGGGGGCGGATAGTTCGGGCAAGATCACCAGGGATTGGGCGGGATCCTAAGCGCGCCTCACCGCCGGTGACAAGACCTCGGAAGTTATCCGCCGGCAGGCAGTTGGTTGCCTGCGGCAAGGATCGTCGTACGCTCGGACTGGTAGCGGCAGCCGAGGGCATCGAACCTCGCCGCCGTGGCTCGCGCCGCCGCCGGATCATTGTCGAGGAGGGCTGCGGCTCGTTCGACCTGGGCTGCGGCGAGTGGGTTGCCGGACACGATGGTCTGGGCCTCGGTCAGGCGCGCGCGGGCGTCGGGGTGCCCCGCGAGTACGGCGGCCTCGGCGCGAAGGGCGACGTACCAGTGGTGCCAGATCCAGGTGACCCACTTCCAGATCTCCGAAGGGGGTCGGGCGATCCGCTCGAGTGCTTCGGGCAGTTGGCCGTTGTGGAGCAGGAGCGTGGTGTCGAAGACTGCGCCGTACCCGAAGGCGTGTTCTGGGGGAGTGTCGAGGTGATCGAAGATCTCCAACCACTCCTGGCGGGCGTCCTGATCGCCTTGGAGGCCGTGGATCATCGCGACCGCGGCGACGGCGGGGCCGAGGGATGCACGGGCTGGACTGCCTGCGCGTCGCCAGGCGTCGAGGAAGCGGACGCTGCCGGCGAGCACCTGGTCCACGTTGCCTGCAAAGGCGTCGGCGACCAGAAGCCAGCTTGTGGCGCGGTGACCGACTTCCGCAAGCAGGGGATGCTCGGCGAGTTGGGTCGCCCACCGTCGCGCCGCGTGCAAGTCTCCGGTACCGAGGCTGGCTTCGGCGGCTTCACCGAGCGCCTCGATCAGCTCATGCGTCGCAGCTGGCGTCACCGGTGCGGATGCGAGCAGGGTGACGCGGCGCTGAGTTGTCGTCGCGGCGGCGAAGGTGTCGCCAGCCCAGCTCTGCGCGCCGGTCAGTACGTCGAGCGCGATGGACTCGGCCAGCGCATCGCCTGCGCTGTGCGTCAACTCAACAGCTCGTACGGCGAGCGCGATCGTATCCGCGACGGAATTGCCGGGAAGGCCGTCCGCGGCGGTGATCGAAGCGTTGAGCGCCTGCCCAGCCTCGGCCACAGCCACCACGACGCTCGCGGCCTCGTCCTGACCGGCCAGCTCGCGGGCCTGGGCGACCAGCGCGTCGGACTCCTCCACGGGAAGCTGGCGCACGAACCCCGCGAACCGGTACGACGAGATGGCGATCGTCGCCAGATCGCGGGCCGCGCCAGCCGTGTTTCCGACGCTGAGGTCCGCCTCCGCCGCAGCGCGGTAGAGGCGGTACAGGTCGTCGCCCCGCATCCGGCACGCCGCTACGGCCGCGGCATTCCGCAGCTCGGTTGCCGCTTCCTCAGAGAGCGACGCCGCCTGCTCATACCGCAGCTGGGACTCGCCGATCAGCGTGCGGGTGAACGTCAGCTCGGCCAGCCGCTGAGCGAGGCGGTACGCGTTCGCACGCTGCTCCGGTTCCTGCGCCGCCCAGGCGAGAGCGGCGCGGAGGTCGTCGGCGACCGCATCGAACCCGGCTCGCCAGTCCGGTCGATCCACCGTCAGCCCGGCCGCCTGTTCCAGACACCAGCGCAGGTGCCGCGCACGGACCGCACTGAGCTCATCAGCGAGTTGCTCGGTCCCGTACTGACGAATCGTCTCCAGCGCCCGGTACGTCGTACCGCGCGGTGACGCCGTCACCACCAGCAGGCTCTGTTCGGCCAGCCGGGCCAGGCCGTCGGCCACCAGGAACTCGTCCGACTCGGCGACCTGAGCTGCCGCAGTGGCGGTGAATGGCGCGACGAACACGGACACCCGGCGAAGGAGCTCCTGGTCGACGGGATCCAGCAGCGCATGGCTCCAGTCCAGTGCCGCACGCACCGAACGATGCCGCTCGTTGGCGCGGAAGCCGCCGGTGAGCATGCGGAGCGGATGCGACAGTGCAGCCGTGATGCCGTCGAGCCCGAGGGTCCGATAGCGGGCCGCGGCCAATTCGATGGCCAGTGCCATCCCGTCCAGTCGCTCACAGATGACGGTGATCTGCTCACGCGCTGCCGCGTCCAACGTCGTACCGTCCACTGCCGCACGATCGAGGAACAACGCGACCGCATCCGATTCGCCGTCGACGGGGAGTGACAGCGGCGGGACCTGGTACACGTGCTCGAACGGCACCATCAGCTGGGCGCGGCTGGTCGCCAGTACGGTCAACCGTGGGCAGGTCGCGAGCAGCCGCTCGACGACGAGTGCCACGCCGTCCAGGACCTGCTCGCAGTTGTCGAGCACCAGCAAGGCGTGCCGATCCGACAGTGCGGCGATCACGGACTCGGTCATGTCGCGGCCCGGCTGCTCACCGAGGCCGAGGGTGGCAGCGATCGCGGTCGCGATCATCTCCGGATCGGTGACCGGGACAAGATCGACGTACCAGACCGTGTCGAAGTGCTCACCGGCTGCCTCGGCCGCTACCGCGAGCGCGAGCCGGGTCTTGCCCACGCCGCCGGGGCCGACCGCGGTCACCTCGCGACGGGTCGTGATCAGCCCGATCAGAGCCGCCTGCTCGCCGGCCCGGCCGACGTACGAGGTGAGCACCGCAGGCAGCACCGGCGCCACGGGTACCGCGCCGGCGCTGGTCGGCTCGGGTGCACGGTGGGCGAGCGCCCGCCGATCCGGTACCTCGAGCTTGCGCAGCAGGGAGGAGACATGGCTCTCCACGGTGCGCACCGAGATGCTCAGCCGCGCCGCGATCTCCGCGTTGCTGAAGTGCGCCCCGACCAGTTCCAGCACGTCACCTTCGCGAGGCGAGATGTCGACAGTGGCGGTCACCGCCCAATCTTCCCTCATTTCAGTGGCGGGATCCGTACCCCTATCCGTGGTGAGGTTTCCGTGGTCGGCACGGATGTGGCGAGGGCGCTCCCAACGGCAAGCTGTGACTACAGCAAGCAACGGACCACAACAGGAGCGACCGTGACCACCCAGGGAATCAAGACCGTGCTGCACCCCGTGTCTGACCTCACCAAGGCCAAGGCCGTGTACGCCGCCCTACTCGGCATCGAGCCGCAGACAGACTCGCCGTACTACGTCGGTTTCGACGCCGAGGGCCAGCACATCGGCCTGGTACCCGACGGCGGACCGCAGGGCATGACCTCGCCGGTCACGTACTGGCACGTGCCGGACATCGCCGCCAAGCTCGCCGAGGTCACCGCAGCCGGCGCAACCGTGCAGGAAGCCCCGCACGAGGTCGGCGGCGGCCGGGTGGTCGCCACTGTCATCGACGTCGACGGAAACGTCCTCGGACTCATCCAGGACCGCTGAACCACCTCCACCTCTCGTTAGCAAAGGACACCGCCATGAACACTCTCGCCTCCGTCACCGTCGAAGCCTCCGACCCGACCGCCGCCGACGCCTTCTACCGAGCCACCGGCCTCGACACCTACGTAACAGTCCGCGGCACCGACAAGCCGTCCACCGGCTTCCGCGGCTTCGCCCTCTCCCTGGTCGCCTCCCAGCCCGGCGACGTCGACGCCATCATCGGAGCCACCGCCGCAGCCGGCGCCACCACCCTCAAGCCCGCCACCAAGAGCTTCTGGGGCTACGGCGGCATCGTCCAGACCCCCGACGGAACGATCATCAAGGTCGCCAGCTCGAGCAAGAAGGACACCGCTCCCGTCACCGGCACCATCGACCAGGTAGCCCTCCTGCTCGGCGTCGACGACGTCAAGGCCAGCAAGCGCTTCTACGTAGACAACGGCCTGGCCGTAGGCCGCAGCTTCGGCGGCAAGTACGTCGAGTTCGACACCCCGTCCTCCGCCGTCACCCTCGCCCTCTACCCCCGCCGCGCCCTGGCCAAAGACACCGGCATGCCCCAAGAAGGCACCGGCTCCCACCACCTGGTCCTAGGCACCGACGCCGCCCCCCTCACCGACCCCGACGGCTTCATCTGGGAGACCACCTCGGCCTGACAGCACCCACAGGCCGGCCGCAGCCCCGGCCGGCCAGGAGTCGTGATCAACGGGCGTTCTCCCAGGGTCGGGGTGCCCGAAGGCAGACAGGTTTCTCCAGCAGCAGACCGACACTCGCCACCGCCCACGGAAACCTGCCGAACAGCCCACGCCTCGCACCCGACTCCCGGCCACCGCCGTCAAGGTGTGGGCAAATTGAGTGCGCAATCAGCCCCCAAACAGCCCACACATTCCCTTGTAAATAAGGGGTTCTGAGCTCGAAAACTGTCGGTGGCCGTGTCTAAGCTGTTGGGTATGGAGATGTTGGCGATGCCCCCGGTGTACACGCAGAGCAGCAGCGAACTGCTGTCGCGTCTGGACACCCTGAAGGCCGCCAAAGCCCTGATCGAAACCGACGAACTCCAAGTACTGGCCCGTCTCGACGAGATGGGCGCCGCGGCCGAGCTCGGTGCCCGCGACACCGTCGAGCTGGTCTCCGAACGCTACCGCGTCGATCGTGCGGAGGTCCGCAAAGATCTCGCCTTCACTGGTGCCCTGCGCAAGTACCCGGCCGTGACCGCCGCCCTGCCCGACCCGGCCGACCCCGCGCACCCGTCGGTGCTGTCGGTCGAACAGGCCAAGGTCATCGTCACCACTCTGGAGAAGGCTCCTTCGTCGGTGCCGGTCGAGACCCTGACCGTGGCCGAGGAGCAGATGATCAACGCTGCCCGCGTGTCCAACCCTCGCAAGCTCTTCGAGTTCGGCCAGACAGTCCTCAGCCGGCTCGATACCGATGGCATGGAACCGGCCGAAGACGAAGCAGCCGCGAAAGAATCCCTGCGGATCCGGCGCGTCGAGGGCGGCGTCAGGTTCACCGGTTTCTTGGCCGGTGCCAGCGCCGAGCAGTTCCAGACCCAGATGCACGTCTTGTCCAAGCCGCACAAGACCATCGACGGCGAACGCGACCCGCGCACTCTCGACCAGCGACAGGCCGACGCCCTGAAAACCACCATGGACGCCGCCGCCGGCAACCCCGACCACCCCGGCGTCCCACACCTCACGGTCACGATCGACTTCAACGACCTCAAAGCCGCCACCCTCGCCGCTTTCGGCGGCACCACCGGCACCGCCGCGGCCGACGCCGACGCGACCAGAGCCGGTACAGCTGGAGTCGCTGCGAACGGGGCCGGTGCGGCCGGTCAAGGTGGCGGAGTAGGTGAGCTGGTATTCGGCGGCAACCTATCCGCCGGCGCCGTCCGCCTCCTAGCCTGCGACGCCGCAGTCCTGCCGATCGTCCTCGGCGGCGACTCCCAACCGTTGGATGTAGGCCGCGAACAACGCTTCGTCAACCGCTACATCCGCCGCGCGTTGAACAAACGCGACAAAGGCTGCGTCGTCTGCCAAGCACCACCCTCGATGTGCCACGCCCACCACCTCATCCACTGGGCCGCAGGAGGCCCCACCAACCTCCAAAACCTCGCGTTACTGTGCGCCGTCCACCACCGCGCCGTCCACGACGGCCAATGGGCCCTGTCCATCACCACCGAAGGCGTCCAGGTCACCCGCCCGACCTGGGCCGACCCGCCCCGCACCGACCCCGCCGCACTCGCCGACGTCATCAACTGGGTCACCCCTGCCCACACCCACCCCCACAGCAACAGCGATCCCGGCCGGGACGGTGTCAGCAACGCCAGTGCCGACTGGAGTGGCCACGGCGGCGTCACCAGCAACCCGACACACGAACAACCGGCCCGCCTGCCGGCCGCCAGCACCCTCCCCAACCCCGCACTGGCCGCCGCCCGCGAAGCCCTCCGGACTTGGCTCACCGCAGTGGCACCCAACTACACCGACCCCTGGGGCACCAACACCACCCCCACAGCCGGACCGTAGAAACCCCACCACCCGGTCCATCGCCCCCAACGCTCCACCACCCATCACCCCACCGCGGCAGCCGGTCCCCAGACCGGCCCGCGGTCCTACCCATGCCCACCGCAGTTTCCAAGCAGCAACCTGAGCCGCCCCGGAGTGTTCGAAGGCTGCTCAGGTGGACGGGTGGAGGGGCAGGCGGTTGTGGTGAGGCGGGGTTTCGGGTCGACGGAGGACTGGTCGTGCGGTTGATGTTTCGGCAGTCCTGGGTGGATCAGCTGCCAGCAGACCTCTTCCCGCACGCCAACCACACCACCGGATCAGCCGCCAACCCCGTGACTTCCAAGCAGCACCCACACCGACGGGTCAGTCGCAGGCCACCTGATCCCCAACCAGCACCTACACCAATGGGTCTGCTGCAAAGCAAAGCCACCGATCCCCGCGACAGCAACTAAAGCGATGGATCAGCTGCAAGCCGCCGGATCCCCGAGGCGGCAACCACAGCCCGTCAGCCCCAGGTAACGAGCAGGCGGTCGCCCGCAGGAACCATCCCGCTCAGCCATCGGATCGCTCAGCCAACCTGCTTTTGGTCGGCCGCAGCGGCGATCAACCACCGCGCACGTCGCCGGCCGAGTCCACTAGGCAGCCGAGTCGACGCCTGCTCGCGCCGCGACGTCAACAGGAAGCCGCATCCGAGAGCGGCAACCACGGCGAGGGGTCCGCTTTTTGGTCGGCCGGAGCGGTGATAGCCACCGCGGAGTCGTCGGGCGAGGCAACACCCAGGGTTCGACGTGGGTGTTTGCCGCAGGCGAGGTGCGGTCGTCTCAGGCGTCGCCGGTGGCTCCGTGGGGCTGGATGCGATGAACATCCCCGAAGGACCACACCTCGGCGGAGGGTTAGTAGTTGCAGACGTCGACTCCGGGGATGTAGCCGTCATAGCCGGAGTTGATCTGGGACTCGTGGACGTAGCCTTGGGGGCCGTTGTGGACGACGATGTAGTACCAGGCCTCGGAGCCGGCGATGACGTCTCCCCAGTGTTGGCAGACGACGTGGACGGTCCAGCCGCGGTTCATGGTGGTGTAGTTGGTGCACCCGAGTCCTGGCTGGGATGGGTGTGTCGGGTGGTAGCAGTCGCGCAGTTTGGCGCCGGTGTACAGGACGGTGCCGGGGTGCCACGAGGCGTTGGCCGGTAGTGCGGTCGTGGCGGCGAGGCCTAGGCCGACGGCGGCCGCGATGATGGCGATCCTTCGCTTCATCTCGCATCTCCTTGCTCGGTGGAACCACCACCATCGACCCGCAGCAAGCCGCACCGAACGAGTTGTGCACGAAACAGGAAGCGACGCACAACCTCTTGCCGGACGGAGGGTGAGGGTTACTTCGGGGAATCGAGTGTGCTGGTGAGGATCTGGTCGGCCTGGGTTGGGGTGAGGGTGTTGGTGAGGACCAGGGTGGACAGGCCGATTGCGGTGGCTAGCAGGTGGTGGGCTTTGGGTTGGTGGCCGTCGAGGAGGAGGGTGAAGAGGGCGGCCAGGTCTGTGTAGCCCTGTTGGAGGTGTTTGGCGAGTGCCGGGTTGGTGAGGGCGTGGGTTTCGAAGGACCGCTGGATTCGGAAGAGTCGGCGGTCGTCTTCGGTGCGGGGGATCAGGACGGCTAGTACGGCGCGGAGGACGTCGTGCGGGTGGTCGCCGGTGGCGCGGGCCTGCACTCGGGCGGCGCCGAGGTCGTTGATGGCGGTGAAGGCGGCGTGGAGCAGGTCGTCCTTGGTGGGGAAGTAGTGCTGGACCCGGCCGATCGAGACGCCGGCTTGGTCGGCGACTCGCCGTACCGTCACGTGGTCGACGCCGCCGGTGTCGACGAGTGCGAAGACTGCTTCGACGATCGCGGTTCGCCGCTCGTCGTGGGCGGCACCCTGACCTCTCACGGCGTTAGCCTCCTGAGCAGAACAATACGCTAGTATTGATTAGGTGAGGACCTCATGGTGAAGATACTCGCGCTCGCGCTGGCCGCTCTGCTTCCGGCGCCGGTGGTTGCCGTTGACGATCCGCTGGTTGTGCGGATCGAGCAGGGTGCGGTCCGCGGCGTCAAGAAGGGGGAGTACCGCGAGTTCAACGGCATCCCGTACGCCGCGCCGCCGGTCGGCGCATTGCGGTGGCGCTCACCGCAGCCCGCGGCGGCGTGGACCGGCGTACGGGCGGGCTCAACAATCGGACCGCGGTGCGCTCAGGCGGAGTCCGCGACTGGTACGCCGCCCAGTACCGAGGAGGACTGTCTCTATCTGAACGTCACGACGCCAGCCAAAACTGGACCGCGCAAACCGGTGATGGTCTGGCTGCATGGCGGCGGGTTCGTGGAGGGGTCGGGTGGTGAGTACGACCCGCATCGGCTGGCGGTCCGCGGTGAGGTGGTCGTGGTGACGATCAACTACCGCCTCGGCATCTTCGGGAACTTCGGCTATCCCGGGCTCGAAGGCTCAGGGGCTTTCGGGATCGAGGATCAGCAGGCCGCGCTCCGGTGGGTTCGGCAGAACGCGGCCGCTTTCGGAGGCGACCCGGGCAACGTCACGTTGTTCGGGCAGTCGGCTGGTGGGCAAAGCGTGTGCGCGCAGCTCGCGGCGCCCGCTGCGGCGGGCCTGTTCCACAGAGCGATCATCCAGAGTTCGTTGTGTACGTCGCCCATCCCGGCCAACGCGCTGGCGCCCGGACTGCCGTCCGTTTCACCGTGGGAGGCGGTGGCGAGTGTCGCCGCTCGGGGCCGATCCGTTGCCACCGACCTCGGTTGCGCCACCGTCGACTGCTTGCGGCTGAAGCTCGCGCCGGATCTGATGCCGGTCTTCGGCCACTTCGCCGGACTCGCATACGGCAGTTCGACGCTGCCGGAGAATCCGGCTGAGAGCCGAGCGCACGACGTACCCATGCTGTCCGGTACGACGCGCGACGAGATGACGTATGTGCAGGGCATGATCGATCAGGCGACTCAGCCGCTCACCAGCCGGCAGTATCGCGACTACCTGGTCAAAGCATTCGGCGAGGACGCCGGCCGAGTCGCACGCCGCTATCCACTGAGCAGCAAAGTCCCGCCGAGCCGGACCTGGGCGTCGGTCACGACCGACAGCGCGTTCGCCTGTCCGACCTTGAAACGCAACCAGGCCTTCGCGCGCCACGTTCCGACGTACGCGTATGAGTTCGCCGACCGCACCGCGCCGCCGACCTTGCCGCCCGCAACCTACCCGTACGGCGCCTATCACTCGGCCGACGCGTTGTATCTCTTCGCGTTGCGAGGCGGTGTCGCCAACCCACCCCTCACCAGCACCCAGCGACGCCTGTCAGACGCGATGATCGACTACTGGTCGGCCTTCGCCCGCACCGGTAACCCGAACATGCCGGACCTCCCGCACTGGCCGCGGCTACACCCGACCGATGTCGTCGCTCAATCTCTCGCACCCACCATTCAGAGGACCAATCTGAGCCGCGCGCACAATTGCGATCTGTGGAGCACGATCGAGTTTTGAGATGCGTTATTGCCGGAGCACCTCCTGTGGGGCGACGGGAGGTGCTCCGGGGTTCAATAAAGCTGAATTCAGATTTTGCCGGTACCGGCTCCACCGGTGACGATCGACTTCACACTTTCGGCGGCGTCGACCACGTAAGAATAGGGAATCGCCGCGACGCTGCCGGCATTTCGGGAAACCGGGGTGCCCGAGTTGGCCAGGTAGTTGTTGAGGAGTTTGACGTTGCCTTCCGGTGAGTCGCCGGTCTGGGCGACGACCGTCTTCGACACGCCTTCGAAGTAGTTCCGTTCGACGTAGACACCGGCGTTGCAGGTCGAGGCGACGCCGTACCCGCTGGTGCCTCGGTAGTAGTTGTTGAAGACGTGGACCGGGTTGCCGAAGCGGACCCGGGGGTGTCGCTGGGTGGTGCCGTCGAACCAGTTCGCGTAGTAGGTCACGCGCAGTTTGCCGCGGTCCTCACCGCCGTTGTCGTCGCTGTGACCGATCAGCCCGACCTTGTCGTGGTTGGAGAACTTGTTCCACGACACGGTCACGTAGTCCGAGGCGCGCTTGACGTCGACAGCCCCGTCGTACCCGTTGCTGAAGCTGTTGTGGTCGATCCAGACGCGGGTCGAGTACTGCACGTTGATCGCGTCGTCATCCCAGTTGCGGAAGTTGAGGTTGCGGATGATCACGTTGCTGACGCTCGCGACGTTCAGGCCGCCGCCGACGATCGCCGAACCGCTGCCGACGCCGATGATCGTCTTGTTGGCGGCGACCTTGTTCATCCCGGACAGGGTGATCGTGCCGGAGACGCGGATGACGCGCGCTCCGCTGGCTTGCATATTGCTGATCAGGGCGGCGGCGGTCGTCACGGTGACGGCTGAGGCGCTGCCGCCGCCGGTCGTGCCGCCTCCCTGCGTTGCCCAGCCTTGCAGCGCGTACGTCGATGCTGCGGCCTTGGGTAGGAGTTGCGGTGCGGCGACCGTGGTGCCGGCGGTGGCCGTCAGGACGGCTGCCACCACCAGGAAAGGCAGCCGTCGAGTGATGGATCGCATGGGAAAACCTCCAGTGAAACGGGGCGGGACTGAGAGGAAAACGCTTTCCATCGAAGAATTTACAAAGCGGCACCGGTCAGGTCAAGAGTTCACATGAACAGAAATCGAAGCGATTCGATAGAACGTTCAAATCGTGAAATAGAACTAAACCCTTCATATCTCTCGCGCCAGACCTTGACGGACTGCGGAGGATCGGCCAAAATACCAGCACTGTTAACGTTAACACCCTGGTGAGGTCGACGTGAAGATCCGCATCCGCCCCATGCTCCACGCAGCCATCGCAGTCCTTGCTCTCCTCGGTGCGCAGGTCGCCCACGCGAACGCGGCCGACACACCCCCCGAGCGCCCGGCGGCGGCGCCGTACGTCGGTTATGTGTTCAGCTACTTCACCGGCAACTCGGTCGCCGGCGAGAAGATCTACTTCGCTGCCAGCCGCGGCAACACCGCGCTCAAGTGGGACGAGCTCAACAATGGCCAGCCCGTGCTCGAGTCCACCAAGGGCACCCTCGGCCTGCGCGATCCGTTCCTGATCCGCTCTCCTGATGGTGGCCGCTTCTTCCTGATCGCCACCGATCTGTCGATCGGCCGCAACGGCGACTGGGATGCGGCGCAACGCCGAGGCAGTCGCTACCTCGAGGTCTGGGAGTCCACCGACCTGGTCAACTGGTCCGAGCAGCGCCATGTCCTCGTGTCGCCCGAGACCGCCGGCAACACCTGGGCGCCCGAGGCCTACTGGGACACGGAACTCCAGCAGTACGTCGTCTTCTGGGCATCGAAGCTGTATGCCGCAGACGACCCCGGCCACACCGGTTCGACGTACAACCGGATGCTCTACGCAACGACTAGCGACTTCCGAACCTTCAGTGCACCGAAGATCTGGCAGGACCGTGGCGAGTCCCGCATCGACTCGACCGTGATCAAGGAGAGCGGCACCTACTACCGCTTCACCAAGGACGAAGGCGGTGGCGGCACCGGCTGCTCGGACATCATCCAGGAGAAGTCGTCGTCGCTGACCGCAGTCGACCTGCCGGGGAAACCCAAGTGGGCGATGCAGGATTCGTGTATCGGCCGGGACGCGGGGACCTCGGCGGTCGAAGGCCCGACGGTCTTCAAGGCCAACCCCGGCGACACGCCCGGCTCCAAGTACTACCTGTTCGTCGACGAGTACGGCGGCCGCGGCTACATCCCGCTCGGCACCAACGACCTCGAAGCACCGAACTGGAAGGTCCCCACGAAGTACTCGCTACCGTCCAGCCCTCGGCACGGCACGGTGATACCGGTCACCCAGGCCGAGCTCGACCGCCTACGCAGCGGCATCGTCCTGCCAGACCCGGTCAAGGCGGATGCGAACGGACTGGTCGCCCACTACCCCCTGAACCAGAGCACCAAGGCAACCGACACAACAGGGCACGGGTACGACGGCGTCGTGGCCGGCGACGCGAGTTGGGCCAGTGATGCACTTACCCTCGGCGGTACCAACGGTCACGTGAAGCTGCCCAACAACCTGATGGCCGGGCTGACCGCGACCACAGTCTCGACCCGGGTCTGGATCGACGCCGGCCAGACCACGCCGTACTTCATCTGGGGACTGGGCAATACCGCGAACAACATCGGCAACGGCTATCTGTTCACGACCGGCAACGCCTACCGTACGTCGATTGCCAGCGGCAACTGGTCGACCGAACAGACCGCGTCGTCGTCGAGCGCCGTACCGCGTGGTGCCTGGAAGGCGCTCACCTACACGCTCACTGCGCAAGGCGTCGCCACGATCTATCTCGACGGAGTTCAGGTCGGCCAGAAGACCGGTGTCACCATCGACCCCGGCGACATCGGCGGCGGGCGCACGGCGGCCAACTACATCGGGCGTTCCGTCTACACCTCCGACAAGTACCTCAAGGGCAAGGTGCGCGATTTCCGGCTCTACAACCGAGCCCTGTCGCCCGCCGAGGTCCGCGACCGGGACGCCGATCCGCGCGCGATCCTGGGCGCCGACGCAGAAGGCCTGAAGGTTCCCGCGGTCATCGACGACGCGTCGACACCGGTTCGCCCGACTATCGTGTCGGCTACGCGACCGCGACGAGTGTCGACGGACCGTGGACCTACCGCGGTGTCATCCTCGAGAAGGACCCCGCGCAAGGCATTCTCGGCACCGGCCACAACTCGATCATCCAGGCCCCCGGCACCGACGACTGGTACGTCGCCTACCACCGCTTCGGTATGCCGAATGGAGACGGGACTCATCGCGAGACCACCATCGACCGGCTGACCTTCGCCCCCGACGGGACGATGGCGAAGGTCAAGCCGACCCTGACCGGATCAGGGATTCACGATGTGGTCACCAACCAGCGCTAGGGACTGGATCGCCGCCAGACCGTAGAGCGCCGTCGCGTTCGTGGAGACCCACTTGGCAACCTCGGTCGGGTTGAGGGTGGAGTCGACCGGGTCGGCCTTCCACGGCAGGCCCGGACCATAGCCGTCCCCGGTATAGAACTCCTTCCACGCCCGGTTCGCGAGATCGTCGCGCTGCAATCGCACCGCGGCGTACGCCGTGAGCCGGGCATGGCCCTGCCGGAGGATCAGGTTGCCGAAGTACGCGCCGCACTCGGCTGTCTGCTCGGCGCGGGTGCCGTTGAAGAGCCGGCAGTACTGCAACCAAGCCGCCTCGAACGCCGGCATGTCCACCAGGTCGATCAGTTCGGCGCAGATCTCCACCTGACCGAACATCGCACTCAGGTGGGACACGCTCACCGTCTTCTCGGTGACGGGCGCGAAGCGGCCGGTGTCCAGGTCGTACAGCCCGCCGCCGGTGACGAAGCCATTGGGCATCGCCGCGATCGTCTCCATCGTCCCGAGCAGTTTCGCTTTGGCAATCGTTGCCTTCGGCCCCTGACGCTCCCACTCGGTCAGCCACGCAGCGGCCAAGCCGCTCCAGTCCGTCCCGAGCCCGATGGACAACGCGTGCGGATCCGGCGTGTACGGCTCGGTCCGGATCTTGCGGATCGGGTCGAGGACCAGGAAGGTCCGGTCGGAATCGACCAGTTCGGACAGCAGATCACCAGTGCGTTCATCGGCGGTCAGGTAGTAATAGAACCGCCGATAGATCGCCGTACTGATCCGTTGCTGTTTCGCGCTGTCCGCCCAATGCTGTACGCCGTGCCGCGTGCCAAGGCCGGCCCACTTGCCAAGGTGATAGACGTCGACCTCACCGGTGTGCCGAGTCATCGCCTCCGCGAAGCGGAAGATGTCGGCGCGACCGGACCGCAGGAACGAGTACCACAGCCACAAGTCAGGCGAGAGCTCCGAGTTGTCCCAGGCATACCCACCGACGTCGTACCGCCAGACCGACCGGTCCTCGTCGAACGAGTGCATGACATCGCCGTAGTCCCAGAACCCGTACCAGTGTCGCGACTCGACCTGGCCACGGTAGTAGTCGAAGAGGAAGTCCAGATGATCCTCGATCGACTTCTTCGCCGGCACCGACCGGTCGACCGGACTGATCAGCCCGCCGAAGACCCGCGTCGACATCAGCTGGTCCACGGGGTTGATCAGCTGAGGCGGTACGCGCAACTGGTCCGCCATGTCGCCCAGCCGAGCCACCGTCGGTGTCGCGGCCACTGCCCACAGCATGAGCTCCGACGTCCGCGCGATCCCGTACGGCGTTCCGAACCCAGGCTCGTAGTCCTCGTAGGTGATGTTGAGGCCCTCGAGCTGTTCGGGGTACGTGTCCTGTCCCATGCCGTCGTGGTAGAACCGCGTGTCCATCGGACCGGCGTCCGGCGACCACAGCCACACCGTGACCTCGGCCTCGTCGGTCGCCGCGTCCCGAATGTCCAGTTGGGTGGGATGCCGCTGCCAGAAGTCGCGCAGTCCGAACGCCACGCCGCCGCTGACACCGCCGACGTACCCGAGTCCGGACGCGCGACGCCCTTGGTCCACAGGGATCCAGCCGTATCCCTTCGCGGTCCGCTTCTTCACCGTGAAGCCGTCGGCGGTGAGCTGGCTCAGCGAGTAGTCGCCCCACTCGGGGATGTACTGCAGCCGTGTGGTGACCCGCTGGTCCCAGGTCGACGGGTCCGGCAGCTTGGTCCCGGCCACCTGCGCGGCGCGGACGACGGCACCCGGATCGCGTCGCAGTCCGGTGATTCCCTTGACCGCCTCGGCGACCATGCCGTGGTTCTCGCCGACGAATCGGACATGCCGGTCGTACGCCGGATCGCGCAGCGGCACGCGGAATCGCACGCCCAGCCCGGCGATGTGGTCCTTCTGACCGTCCCGGTCGTAGACGAACGTGTGCACGATCCGCACGTTCTCGGCGCCGGCCGCGAAGTACAGCCGGATCGAGAAGGGCAGCCAGGTCTTGCCCTTGCGGGACTTGTGCCGGCCCTCGACCCGCACGACCGCTCGGACGGGACCGGTCTGCTCGACGGTGACGCGGGTGATGTCGCTCTCGTAGCGCTCCCGGACGCTCCCGCTCTCCTCGTCCTCCGGAATCCTTTCCTGCCTGAGGTTCACGAGCTTGCCCTGTCGCGCGATCAGTACGTCGCCACGCCAGATCTGGCTGATCACCTCGGACCCGTGCTTGCGGATCCGCGCCCTGATCACGCCGGTGTCGACATCGACGTACTGTCGCTCGTCCTTGACCGTGACCGGGTGCGGCGGGGCGGCCGGCGTACCCGGACCAAGCGTGTACGAATCGGCCGGCTCGGCCACCGCGATGGCATGCGCACTCCACTTGAGTGAGCCGTCGGGCCAGTAGGCGAGCGGTCTGCTCTGCATCGGTACGGCGCTGCCGTCGGGTGCCGTCAGTGCGAACGACTGGCCGGCCGGTACGGCGCCCTTCGGCCACGGCGTACCCCAGTTGGTGACGGCTGCCGTGGCGGGCTTCCCCTCGAGCCAGGTGAGCTTCACTTCCGAGGGCGCGGCGAAGGCTGCCGGGGTATCGAGCAGCGACACCACGGGGACGGCGGCCATACCTGCTAGGACTGTGCGTCGGGAGATCTCCATACCGGTCCACCTCTGTCATGTCGGTGTTCGGGGATCAGGGTCAGGTTCTGAATCGCGGCGAGCGCGTACTGCGACGCGTCGTTGGTGCTGACGAATGGCGCCTCGTCGACCGGCATCAAGGAACCGGTCACCGGCGTGGTCCGCCATTCCGCCTCGCGCTGCAAGGCGTTGCGGTTGAGTTGATCGCCTTCGTCGACGAAGAACGCGCGCCAGGCCAGGCGGGCGAGCTCGACGTCACCGGTCCGAGCCGCGGCGTACGCGGCCAGCCGGCTGTGTGCCTGAACGAGCGAGATGCCTTGCAGCGCGGCGCCGACCTCGGCGGCCTGCCGCTCCGGCGGCAACAGATAGAGCCGGCAATAGTCGAGCCAGGCCTTCTCGAACCCCGGTACGTCGAGGTCCAGGTCGATGAGTTCGGCGCAGATCTCGGGGAGTCCGAAGACCGCGGACAGGTGGGAGACCGAGATATCCCGCCGACTCGTGTCGAAGCGCCCGGTCGACACATCGAGCGCGGCATTGCCGGTCAGGAATCCATAGCGAAGTACGGCGATATCGGCCATGGTGCCGAGAAGCCGCGAGCGGGCGCGCTCGTCGCCGTACCGCTCCCAGCGCGTGAGCCAGCTGGCGGCGAGAGCACCCCAGTCGACGCCGAGCCCGACCTCCAGCGCACGCGGGTCCGGGGTGTAGTCGTTGGTGCGCACTTTGCGCAGCGGATCCACAGATAGGAAGGTCTCCTCGGCGGTGGCCAGCTCGTCCAGCAGATCGCCGGTGCGTTCGTCGGCGGTGAGGTAGTAGTAGAACCGGCGATAGATCGCGCTGGAGATGCGCAGCTGCTTGCAGCTGCAGCCCCAATGCTGCACGTTGTGCCGCGACCCAAGACCCTTCCAGCGGCCGAGATGATGGACATCGACTTCACCGGTGTGCCGAGTCATCGCCTCCGCGAACCGGAACACGTCGGCCCGGCCGGTCCGCAGGTACTGGTACCAGAGCCACAGGTCCGGCGAGAGCTCCGAATTGTCCCAGGCATAGCCACCGACGTCGTACCGCCAGGTGTGCCGGTCGCGATCGTAGGTGTGCATGACATCGCCGTAATCCCAGAATCCGTACCATCGGCGCTGCTCGCGCTGGCCGACGTAGTACTGGAAGAGGAAGTTCAACCGGGCCTCGAGGTCCTGGTGATCGGCGGTCGGCAGGCTCCAGGTGCCGAAGACACCGGCCTCCAGCATCCGGTTGGGGGAGACCGTCAGGAGACCGGGGGAGTCGAGTAGCGCAGTGTGTCGCGCGAGATCCTCGGCAGTCGGGGTGCTGTCGTGGACCCGCAGCGTCAGCTCGTGGGTGCGGGCGATGCCATGGGCGTTGCCGAAGCCTGGTTCGTAGTCCTCATAGGTGATCTCGAGACCTTCGAGCTGCTCGGCGTGACTGTCCTGGTCCATGCCGTCGTGCCAGTACCGGACGTCCATGGCTGGTGCGCTGGGCGACCACATCCAGACCGTGGCGGTCGCGAGGTCAGTGGCTGCATTGCGGATGTCGAGTCTGGTCGGATGGAGCTTCCAGAAGTCGCGCAGTCCGAAGCCCAGTCCGCCGGTCGCACCGCCGACGTACCCGTAGCCCGGCGACCTGGTCCCGGCAGGCACGGTCACCCAGGCGTGCTCGGGGCCGGTGCGTTTGCGCAGGGTGAAGCCGTCGGCGCTGCTCTGGTCGAGCGTGTAGTCGTTCCACTGCGGGATGAGCTGCAGGCGGCCGGACACCTCAGGGTTCGGGATCTCGCCGATCGCTTGCCCGGTTGTCTGGGCCTGCTTGACCTCTGCACCCGGGTCGCGACGCAGACCGGTCAGTCCGCGGACGGCTTCGGTGAGGAAGCCGGATGGACCGGCCAGTCTGATGTGACGGTTGTGCGGTTCGTCGCGCATCACCAGGTCTGCGCTGAGCCCGAGGCCGGCCAGGAAGTCCCGGTCCGGATCGCCGTCCCAGACGAAGCTGTGGATGATCCGTACGTCGGTCGCGCCCGCGTAGAAGTAGAGCCGCACCGAGAACGGAAGCCAGTCGCCATGCCTTCCCTCGAGCTTGACCACCGCCCGGACGGGCCCGGACTGCTCCACAGTGATGGTGTCGACCGTCGCCGTCGTCCGCCTCCGATCGCGGCCTCGGACCCGGTCCCCGTCATCGTCCTCGTCCGGGGCATCCTGGCGCAGGCTAACCAGCCGGACGTCCCGCACGATCTCGCGGTCGTCGATGCGAATGGACGAGATCAGCAGGGGCGCACTGAGCGCCCAGGCAACCGCGCCGGTCGTCACCCGGATCTCTGCGCCCGCGTGCTCCGCGCCGGCCTGGTCCGCACCCACCTCCTCCACGCGGACCGGGTCGGGCGGCTCGGTCGGCTGACCTTCGACTACCTCGTACGACGAGGGTGGGTGCTCGGCGGGGCCGATCGCGTGCGTGGACCATTTCACCGAACCGTCGGGCCAAGTCGCGGTCGTCCAGCTCTGCACCGCCGTACCGTCGGTCAGCGCAAACTGTGTGCCGTCGGCAACCGTTCCACGCGGCCAGGGGACACCCCAGGTCACGCCCTGCCGGCAGGGCGTCTCGAGCCAGTGCACCGTGGTCATTCCTTCACCGACCCGATCAGCACGCCCTTTGCGAAGTGCTTCTGCAGGAAGGGGTAGAAGAACAGGATCGGCAGCGTCGCGACGACCACCACCGCGAACTTCAGGCCCTGCTCGGGGAAGGTCACCGTCTCGAGTTGCTGCAGGACGTTCGCCGAGTCCGCGTTCGCCGCGGTCAGCTGGCGGACGATCATCTGCAGCGTCCACTTCTTGCTGTCGTCGATGTAGAGCAACGGCGACATGTAGTCGTTCCAGATCCCGACTGCGTAGAACAACGAGAAGGTGGCGATGATCGGCTTCGACAGCGGCAGCACGATCCGCAGGAAGACGTTCAGCTCGTTGCACCCGTCGATCCGGGCTGCCTCTTCGAGCGCCTCGGGCAGTTCCTGGAAGAAGCTCTTCACGACGATCAGATAGAACGGGTTGATGGCCAGCGGCAGGATCAGCGCCCAGTAGCTGTCCAGCAGGCCCAGGTCACGCACGACCAGGTAGGTCGGGATCATGCCGCCGCTGAACACGAGGGTGAAGATCACCAGGTTCAGCACCAGTGCACGTCCAGGCAGGAAGCGTTTGGCCAGGGGATAAGCCATGGTCAGCGTGAGCGTCAGCTGGACGATGGTTCCAACAGCGGTCACGCAGATCGTGGTCAGAAGTGCGCGGACGAACGTGTCGGTGGAGAAGATGTATTGATAGGTGTCGGTGACGAACTTCTCCGGCCAGAGAAAGAACGGCCGCGAACTGATCTCCGACTCGGTGGCGAACGATCCCGCCAGGACGTAGATCAGCGGCAACACGGTGATGAGGCCGAGGCCGCACAGCAACACCACATTCAGTACGTCGAACAACCGGCTGCCGCGCGAGTCGTAGTACCGGACGGTCCGCCGCTTGTGTCGGGTGGGTGACTTCTTCAGCATCTGCTCGACTCCTCAGAACAGTCCGCGTTGGCCGAGCCGCTTGGCCAGGAAGTTCGAACCGAAGATCAGTACGACACCCACGAGTCCCTTGAACAGACCGACCGCCGTCGCGTAGCTGAACGCGCCCTGAGTGATGCCGATGAAGTAGACGAACGTGTCGAACACATCGGCGACATCGCGGTTGAGCGAGGTCGTCATCAGCCAGATCTGCTCGAATCCGGAGTCCAGCAGGTGACCCGAGGTCAGGATCGCCATGATCACGATCGTCGGCCGGATCGCAGGCAACGTGATGTGCCAGAACTGCCGCCACCGACCGGCACCGTCGACCCGGGCCGCTTCGTAAAGCTGCGAGTCCACTCCGGCCAGTGCGGCCAGGTAGATGATCGTGCCCCACCCGGTCTGCTTCCAGAGCAGCTGCGCCACGATCAGCGGACGAAACCAGTCGGCCTGCGCCACGTAGTCGGTCTTCTGACCGCCGACCAGGCCGTGGATCCAGTTCGCGATCACGCCGAAGTCCACCGAGAACAGCAGGTAGGTGAGCGAGGCAACGATCGTCCAGGACAGGAAGTGCGGGATGTAGATCAGCGACTGCACGGACCGCTTCACCACGTTGACGCGCAGCTCGTTCAGGAGCAGCGCGACAACGATCGGTGCCGGGAAGACGAACACGACCGTCAGCAGGGCCAGCAGCATCGTGTTGCCGAGTAGTCGGCCGAAGTCCGGTCCGGTGAACAGTTCCTGGAAATGCTTCAGACCGACCCACTCGCTGCCGGAGTAACCGAGGAACGGCACGTAGTCCTTGAATGCGATGGTGAGGCCGTACATCGGCAGGTACTTGAAGACGACGAAGTACGCGAGCCCCGGCAACAGCAGGAGATACAGCCAGCGGTAGCGCAGCATGTCCCGCCACAGATGGTTGGTCACTTGGCGACCAGATCGTTGACCTCTTGCGCGATCTGGGTGCCGCCGGCGTCGTACCAGCGCTTGATCTGTGCCTTGAGTTGGTCTTCGGTGATGGCGCCGGACAGGTACTTGATCCGGGCGTCCGGGATGATCGTGTCGAGGGTCTGACCCTTCGAGACCGCGGTCGGTGCGATCACGCTGAGGGCCGGGTTGAACACTGCGGTCTTCAGGTCCTCGTTCATCAGTACGTCGAACTTGTCCCGCATCGCCCGGCTGGCTTCGTCGGCCGGCCGCAACCGGTACGCGCCGAGGCCGACGCTGGCCCGGGTACCGAGCTGGATGAAGGCCTTGTCCACGTCGTTCTGGATCGCCTTGATCTTGGGATCGTCCTGGTTCAGCGGTACGGCGAACTCACCCTCGGCCTTGAAGTTGCGGCCCTCGATGCCGTTGGTGAGCAGGATCGAGCCCTCCTTGGACTCGAGTTTGTCCAGCGTCTGCAGCACCTGAGCGAGCTGGTCCTCGGTGCGCACGTGCTGCTTGGAGATCGCCATCACCATGTTGTAGCCAGTGAAGGGATAGGAGAACTTCTGGCCGTCGGAGCGCTTCAGGTTGCCGACCAGCGTGACCTTGTCGAAGTCCTTGGGGTTCTTCTCCTTGAACAGGTCGAGCAGCTGGGTGGCGCGCACGTTGACGTCGATGATCATGCCGCCCTTGCCCTGGACGAACGCGTCGTTCCAGTTCGCGCTGTCCAGCGTGGCGAAGTCGGGGTTGACCAGTCCTTCGGTGACCCAGCCGCGCAGCCAGCGGTTGGCGGCCAGGAACTCCGGGGTGTCGAAGCCGGGGACCAGCTTGCCGTCGCGCTCACCCCATCCGTTCGGAGCACCGAACCAGGTCTCGATCACGTCGTACGGGCTGGCACTGGCGTAGTTGCCCGGCCACTTCGGCACTATCAGGCCGTAGGTGTCCTTCTTGCCGTTGCCGTCCGGGTCCTGCTCGGTGAAGGCCTTGGCGACCGCCCGCAGTTCGTCGACGGTCTGCGGCTCCTTCAGACCGAGCTTGGCCAGCCAGTCCTTGCGGATCACGATGCCGGACCGCAGCAGCGGCCGGACCCGGTAGATCCCGTAGGTCTTGCCGTTGGTCATCGTGTTCTTGGCGGTCTGCTCGTTGGCCGGCTTCAGGTTCGGGTACTTGTCGAGCTTGCCGGTCAGGTCCCAGAACGCGCCGGCTTCGGCCGCCTTCACGAACGACGGGCCCTTCTCGTTGACCACCATCACGTCCGGGATCTTGTCCGAGGCCAGCGTGACGTTGGACTTGTCGCCGTACTCGGCGTTCGGTACCCAGGTGATCTTGAGCTTCTTGCCGATCAGTTTCTCGACCGCCTGCTGGAGTTCACCGCCCGGATCGGGTGCGGTACCGAACAGCGGCGCCATCACGGTGAGCTCGTCGGCGGCCTGGCCCTGGTCGTCGCTGCCACCGGAACAGCCGGCGACAGCGAGGAGTGCCACGGACGCGGCCAACGCGACATGGCGTCGGGAGAAGATGGTCATGAGGTCCCTTTCAGATGCAGACGCGCCTCGTTCTCGGCGAAGAAGCGCAGGCAGAGCCAGGTGTTCAGGTGGATCCAGGCGCCGCCGGCCAGCAGGATCCCGAGGACCGGGAACCTCGCCGAGACGTAGCCGATGGAGATCGCGACGAAGAGCAGCACCGCCGACGAGGCCGGTCGGGCCAGCGCGATCAAAGATGCCTTGGGCAACAACTCGCGGGTCCGAAGGTCGAAGTGCACGGCCATCGGAAGCAGGTAGGCGCTGATGACGCCGAGCACGGCGAGTGCGCCCAGGCTGGCGAGGCGGGGGATTGTTGCCTGCACTCCGAGCGACGCGAAGTACAGGTAGTTGCCGACCAGCAGCACCACGGCGACGCTCGCCGGCAGCCCCAGGAGGGTGCCTCGACGGAACTCGCTTTTGAACGCCGCTCGGTAGGCGGGGAAGATATGAAACGATTCACCAATATTGCGGCGTCTGGACAGGGTGTATGCCGCTAACGTGGCCGGGCCGATACCCAGCGCGACACCGCCGAGCAGGGTGAAGCCGAGCCACAGGCCGTTCAGCCGGACAGCCCAGATCACTTCGTCTGCAGCGTGATAGAGCTTGATCGACCATCCGGTGGCACTCATCATCACTCCTTGGCGGACACCTGCTGCAGGCGAAAAGTGATGTGACCGTATGATTGAATCGTCTCAATGTCAAGGCTTGGGAAAGCGCTTGTCGGAGACTGGTCGAGGGGCTGAGATCAGCGGTTGACGGCGCTGGAGGCGCGGACGATCAGGTCCGGCTGGAAGATGACCTGACGATGGCGGTGGCTGTCGGCAGCCTCCACCTCTTCCTGCAGCAGCTCCATCGCCGACCGGCCGAGCAGCTCGGCGGGCTGGCGCACCGACGACAGCGGTACGGCGGCCGCCCGCGCGAAGTCGATGTCGTCGTACCCGACGATCGCCATGTCGTCCGGTACCCGCAGTCCGGCGGCTGCCATCGCCTGCAGGAATCCCAGCGCCAGCAGGTCGTTGGCCAGGAATGCGGCGGTCGGTCGCGACTTCGTGGGTAGCGCGGCGAGCTGTTCGCCGATCACCCGGCCCTCCGTCACGCCCATCACGTCGACCTCGTGGTACTCGAGCTCCACGTCACCGGCCTGCTCGACGACGGCCGTGATCCCGGCCATCCGGTCGGCGACCTGCTGTACGCCGAAAGGCCCACCGATGAAGGCGATCCGGCGATGGCCGGTCTCGATCAGGTGCTTGCCGGCCAACCGCCCGCCGAGCTGGTCGTCGACACTCACCGAGCAGAGCCCGCTCTCCGCCGTACGGTCGACCAGGACCACCGGCGTACCGCGATCGACGATGGCCGTCAGCCGGGGATCGTTGCTGTCGAACGGCGTGATCAGGATGCCGAGGACGCGTTGTTGCTCGAGCTGATCCAGGTGATGACCTTCGCGGACCCGGTCGGTCTTGCTGTTGCAGAGCATCACCATCGTGTCGTGCGCGTAGGCGAGCGCCTCCGCGCCCTCGGCGATCGCGGTGAAGAACGGGTTGGCGACGTCGAACACGATCAGGCCGACCGTCCGGCTGCGGCCGGCCCGGAGGTGCCGGGCCGCCTCGTTGCGGACGAATCCGAGGGCCTGGATGCTGTCCTGCACGCGTTGTCTGGTGGTCGCCGCAACGATCCAAGGCCGGTTCAGGACGTTGCTGACGGTCCCTACCGAGACCCCTGCCCGCTGGGCGACTTCTTTGATGCTGGGCGTCGCCATCGTCCTCCGTCCGGTGTGCGCGGCAGTTTACAAGGGTGGCTGCGAACCGCCCTGCTGTGCTCGTCCTCTTCGACTGTTCACGTTCACAGGTTTCGCGATCAGGTCTTGTCAGGTTCGTGAACATGCGCTTTCATCATGGTGATCGCGCGATGCCACAGAGTGTTCACGCTCACAGTCGTTGCCGCTGCGTCCGCCTTTCGCCCCCTGCCGGACCGCGCCACGACCGCTTTTCCTTCGCCCATCGAGGAAGAGGTACCGCCCCATGTCCAGCCTCCGAACAGTGCTGATCGCCTCGGCACTGACCATCGCCTCCGTGACCCCGCTACCGGCGGCCGCGCAGCCGTCGGCGTTGCCCGCGGGCTGCTCGGGGACAGCCCCGATCCAGTGCCACTTCGACGTTGCTCCTGGCAACTATGACGTCGCAGTCGACCTCGGCAGCCCGACCCGGGCCGCCACCACCGGCATGTCGGTGGAAACCCGCAGACAGGTGCTGCCGGTCGTCTCGACCCGCGCGGGCCAAGTGATCCGCAGTACCGCTACCGTCAACGTCCGGATCCCCGAAGGACAGCCGACCGGCCAAGGCGGAACCGGTACGCCGGGCCTGAGCATCACCTTCGACGGCAGTGCGCCGGCGATCGGTGCGCTGACGGTCAAGCCGGCTGCCGCCCCGCTGGTTGCCTATCTCGCCGGCGACTCGACCGTCTGCGATCAGCCGGGCGCGCCGTACGCCGGTTGGGGACAGCTCCTGCCGACCCGCATCCGCAATGGTGCGGTCGTTGCGAACTACGGGGATTCCGGCGAGAGCTCCGGCAGCTTCCTCGCCAACTCCGCGCTGTTTCCCACGATGAAACCGCTGATCAAGAGCAAGGATCTGGTCTTCATCCAGTTCGGGCACAACGACAAGGACACCACCGCGACGGCCTTTCGGGACAACCTCACGAAGCTGGTCAACGGCGTACGCGAACGTGGCGGCACGCCGGTCCTGATGACCCCGCCGGTACGACGGTTGTTCAGCGGCAACACGCTGACCCCGACCGCGTTGCACGTGAATGGTCGCGGTGTGGACCTGCCCGCGGTGATCCGGGCACTCGGTCAGAGCGCGAACGTTCCGGTGGTCGATCTGACCGCCAAGAGCAAGGCCTTGGTGGAGTCGCTCGGGCCGACGGCCTCGCAGCAACTGTTCCTCACCAAGGAAGCCAACGACAACACGCACTTCTCCACGTACGGCGCTACGCAGATGGCGGACCTGGTCGTCCAGGGCATCCGCGAGCGCAACCTCTCGCTGACGGGGTTCCTGCGCCCGAGTGCTTCTGCTGAGTCCGAGACGCTCGATCGTGGTGTGATCAGCGTGCATTCGGCGAAGGGCAATCGCGTCAGCTGGCGGTTGCTCGCGGAAGACCCTGCGGATGTCGCATACAACGTCTATCGCAATGGCACCAAGGTGAACACCACGCCGGTCACCGGTCCGACGAGTTTCGTGGACGCGGAAGGAGCGGCTGACGCGAAGTACGTCGTACGGGCTGTTGCCGATGGGGTCGAGCGGCAGGTGAAGGTTGCCGCCGAGGAGTCGCTGTCGTTGGACAGCGTCAACGGTGCGAACGCGAGCAGCCGGGATGTGCCTCTGCAGATCCCGGCCGGTGGAACGACGCCGTCGGGCGAGGCCTACACCTACACGGCCAACGACACGAGCGTCGGTGATCTGGACGGGGACGGGCAGTACGAGCTCGTGGTGAAGTGGGATCCGACGAACGCGAAGGACAACTCGCAGTCGGGCTACACCGGCAACGTCTACCTGGATGCGTACAAGCTGAACGGGACGCGGTTGTGGCGGATCGATCTCGGCCGCAACATCCGGGCCGGCGCGCACTACACGCAGTTCCAGGTCTTCGACTACGACGGTGACGGGCGTGCCGAGGTGGCGGTGAAGACTGCGGACGGCACCCGGTCCGGTACCGGGCAGGTGATCGGGAATGCGAGTGCTGACCACCGCAACTCGTCCGGGTACATCCTGGCCGGGCCGGAGTTCCTGTCGGTGTTCCGCGGGACCGATGGCGCCGTACTGGCGACTGCCAACTACCAACCGCCGCGCGGCGCCGTGTCGTCCTGGGGCGACAACTACGGCAACCGGGTCGACCGCTTCCTGGCCGGTACGGCGTACTTGGACGGCTCGCGGCCGAGCATCATCATGGCGCGTGGCTACTACACGCGCTCCGTCATCACCGCGTGGGACTTCCGCAACGGCGCATTGACGCAGCGCTGGATCTTCGACTCGAACTCGGCCGGAAGCCAATGGACCGGCAAGGGTAATCACCAGCTGTCCATCGCGGATGTGGATGCCGACGGTCGTGACGAGGTGCTCTACGGGTCGATGGCAATCGACGACAACGGCCGCGGGTTGTGGCAGAACAGCACGCATCACGGGGACGCGTATCACGTCAGCGACTTCATCCCGTCCCGTCCTGGGCTGGAGGTTTTCAAGCCGTCGGAGTCGACCAGTGAAGTAGCGCATTGGATGGGTGATGCGCGCACCGGGCAGATCATTTGGAGCGCACCGTCCTGTGGGTGTGACAACGGACGAGCGGTCGCGGCGGACATCTGGGCCGGCAATCGCGGCGCGGAGGCCTGGTCGGCGGCGGTCGGTGGTCTGCGCAGTGCCACCAACGGGAGTGAGGTCGCGGCGCGCAAGCCGGGGTCGATCAACTTCGTGATCTGGTGGGACGGCGACGCGCAACGCGAGCTGCTAGACGGCACCCATATCGACAAGTACGGAACGAGTGGGGACACCCGGCTGCTGACCGGCTCGGGGGTGTCGTCGAACAACGGGACGAAGTCGACGCCGGCGCTGTCGGCTGACATCCTGGGCGACTGGCGCGAGGAAGTGATCTGGCGGACGTCGGACAACCGCGCGCTGCGGATCTACTCGACGACCGACAGTACGTCGATCAGCCGGCCGTCGCTGATGCAGGACCGGCAGTACCGGGTGGCCGTTGCTTGGCAGAACACCGGGTACAACCAGCCACCGCACCCCAGCTTCGCGATCGACAACACGGCTGTCGCCGCTGCTGCTGTTCCGGCCGGTACCGGGGCACCGAATGACGCGAACATTCAGTACTACGGTCGCTGGAATCGCGCTAACTCGTCGTACTACTCGATGGGTTGGGCAGGTGGGTATCTCGAGGCGGGGTTCACCGGAACCTCGATTGGAGTGCGGCAGCGCAACACCATCGACCTGTACTACTCGATCGACGGGAAGCCGCTGCAGTGGCGGCGCAACGTCTCCGGGACTGTCACTCTGGCGACCGGGTTGTCGAGCGGTTCGCATCGGGTTCGGATCGGGTATCGGGAGCGGGCCGGTTCGTACACGGGTGACCCGGTGTTCGGCGGTCTCGTGCTGGGCGGCGGTGGGCAGACGACCGCGATCAGCCGGCCGCAGAAGTTGGTCGAGTTCATCGGTGACTCGATCACTGTCGGGCAGCCGAATGGCAATCGCCCGTTCACTGCCTACCCATGGCTCACCGGGGAGGCGCTGAAGGCCGGTCATACGCAGGTCGCGCAAGGTGGTGCCTGTCTAGTCAACCAGGACTGTTACGGAATGGTCGACTGGTTCCGCCGCTCCTCGGCCGCGGCAACCACCGATGACTGGAACTTCTCGACGTACCAGGCCTCGGCGGTGGTGATCAATTTGGGCACCAACGATGCCGGGCGGAGTATTCCGGCAGCCACGTTCCAGCAGAACTACGTGACCATGCTCGAACGTGTACGGCGCGCCTACCCGTCCGCGCAGATCTTCGCGATGGGCACCTTCCGCAACCGCTACATCCCCGAGACCCGCAACGCCGTGGCGGCTCGCATCGCGGCCGGGGACAACCGCGTCCGCTTCGTCGACACCACGGGGTGGATCAACCCAGCCACGGACACCAGCGACAACGTCCACCCCACCGAAGCAGGCCACGCAAAGATCGCCCAACGCCTCACCTCCGTCCTAGCAGCCAGTACGGCGAGCGCCGCGGCGCCGGCGACCGCGAACCCCTGCGCGTCATCGCCCACCACTTCATCGGCGGGACCGGCTGCTCAGACCCCCATCACGGTCTGGCTCGCGGGTGACTCCACGATGGCCGCGCCCTCTAGCGGCACGACGTGTCCGGCCGGGTGGGGGTCTCAGGTTGCCCCCTACTTCAACTCCAACGTGACGGTGCGGAACAGCGCTGTCGGCGGACGCAGTATCCAGACCTGGCTGTACGAGGGCAATGTCACGGGGACGAAGAACTCGGCCGGTGAGTGTGTCCTCAGTTCGAACACCTATTCATCGCGCTGGCAGGCGATGCTCAATTCGACAACCGGGATGAAGGCCGGCGACTACCTACTCATCCAGTTCGGGATCAACGACGGCGACCCCAACTGCCCACGGCACGTCGGTTCGGCCCGCTACCGCGAACTGCTCGGCGTGATGGCCGCCGCGGCCAAGGCCCGTGGCGCACACCCCGTCTTCTTGACCCCGGTCTCTGCGATCAGGTGCTCGGGCAGTACGGCAGTCGGCACCCGCGGTTTCATCAACGAGACGAACGCCGCCGCGTCCGCCAACCAGGTACCGGTCATCGACCTCCACCGCCTGAGCTACACGCTCTACAACACCCTGAAGTTCTGTCCCAACAGCGGCGACTACAACTCAGGCCCAGTCGGTGCCTTCTTCTGCAAGGACCACACCCACTTCGAACCCGCCGGCGCCCGTCAAATCGCCGGCGTGGTTACCAAGGCAGTCCGAGACCAGCAGATCCCCCTATCGGCGTACCTGAAGTAGCCGCTCAGCAGTAAGCCCGAGCTGGCCTGTCGAGCCCAACTGAGGGGGCAACCCCCAAGGCCGGTGACTTAACGCGGCTCGGGTGGTGTCAACCGGGCCCGTCGTGATCCAGCTCCCCAAACCGGTTGGGGAGGATCGGCACCACGTGTCCAGAACGATGGGGAGTCCTACCACCCGACTCGGTGGGATAGCGCTCCCCAACGCCGCCGGATCACTTGTAACGCAGAACTCCATCACGCACCTCAGCCACCGCCCGTCCGTCCCAGACGACGTGGAACCGCGGTCGCCGGGCCTCGCCATCCCGCTCAGCCAACTGCTTGGCCCGCCTCGCGCTTTCAGTCGGCCGCCCTTGGCGGTCGAGTGGGTTGAGGTCCGAAAGGACTCGGCCGGGGACGTGCGCTGTGGCTTGTCACCGCTCCCGGCCGACTCTAAAGACAGGGTGGCCGGGCGCAGCGGTGGCTGGGGGTGGATGGCGAGGCTGGTGACCGAGGCTCCACGTTGCCTTGGGTTGCCCTTGGGCAAGGGCTCTCCACACGATCCGGTACGACGTTGAGCACGGGTCAGCCATGTGCGCGGCCAGCAGGTGGTTGATGGTGCTCAAGGTGACCCGGCCGGGCGACCTTGAGCACGGTTCGACCATCGCGGCGGATCGCAGATGGTTGGTGGATGCCCAAAGTGACTCCCGCCCCGGCTGCGGTAGCGACGGATTTGATGTTCGGAGGAGTCAGCGGGTGACGCCGTCGATCTGGATTGTCTGTACGGCGCCTGCTGCGAAGGGCACCTGAACGAGTTCCCCGCTGACAGTCAGGTCCTGGCGACGCGTGTACCGGTCGCCAGAGCCTGAGGTCAGCGTGGACCAGCGAGTGGCTGTGCCGTTCGGTACCGTGCCGAACGGCGAGAGGTCGAAGGTGAGGTTCTGCGCGGATCCGTTGTTCGCGGCAACGATCACCAGGCGCCGCGCGGCCGCGTCATGGGCGGCCACGGCGTAGTCGACCCCGGTGTCGATGATCCGCATGCCGGGGCGGATGTGCCGGGTGAACTGGGCGACGACGTACAGCTTGGTCTCGACTGCACCCGCCTGGCCTGAGCCGCCGTCGTACCGGAGCAGGCCCCAGCCGGCGGTCGGGTCCATCACCTGCCAGTAGCACCACGCTGTCGGCTTGAGCCACCGGAAGTCCATCAGCAGACAGCGGGCGGTCATCATGCCGGTGCCGTCGGAGTCACCGTGCTCGGAGTTCCACAGCACCTTGCCCGATGCCCGGACCTCGTTGCCCAGCAGGTCGCGACGACCACTCAGGCCCTGGTAACCGTGCACGTTGACCTGCTGGACCCGACCCTTGGTGGCAGCGTCGAAGCTGCTCCACGTCGTCCGGGCCAGGTCGTAGTTCGTCTCGTCGGAGGCGGAGATTCCGACACTGCTGAGGCCGAGCCGATCGAGTTCGGTGCGCAGATTGGTGATGACGCTGCGCTGGGTCGTGGCGTCGATGTGGCAGCCCTCCTGGCCGCCGTCGGCCTTCCACCAGCCGGATGACGGCTCGTTGAACGGGTCCACGGTCCGGAAGTTCACACCCCACTGATCGCGGGCACGGCGAGCGGTCGTCGCCAGGTGCAGTGCGTGCTGGCGGTGGTTCCACGACTGGAGATTGTTACCGCCGTCCGCGGCCCCGGACGGGTTGTGGTTCGAGCACATCCACCACATCGGCGAGTTCGCGAACAGCTCGCTGATCGCACCACGCTGGGTCGCCTTGGCCAGCATCGCGCGCTGCTTGGAGTCGGCGTTCCAGTTCCAGGCTGAGGACGCCGGGTCCTCGTTGCCCCAGTCCTGCCAGAAACCCTCGATCTGCTTGAACCGCGGGATGTTCGGCGAGACCGCCATCCGCTCACTGCCGACGGCGTTCCAGCTGCACGCACCGAGGTTGTAGCGAGCGATGTTCATCCCGAGACCCGGCAGCGAGGCGCCGTTGTAGCTCACCGTCCTGGTGGTGAAGAAGAGGTCGGCGAAGTCATCCCGGTCGCCGAAGACATTCGCCCACCAGGCCAGCGAGGTTCCCCACCCCTCCCAGGCCCCCTGATCGGCGGCCGGATCGACGCGCACGGTCGCATCGGCGCGCGCCGTACCGGTGCTGAGCACCGCGGACGCAGCGGTGACGCCGGCCGCGGCGAGTAGTGTCCGGCGGTGGATGTTCACAGGTGAGTCCATGGGGCGGTCTCCTCGCTGAGAGTGGCTTGGGGTCATCGCAGCGGGCGTCCGGCCCCGAAGCAATACTCCGAACACAGACGACCACAATCGACCGACATGTATCTGCCTCGTCAAGGAATTGCGGGCTGTGGTTACAGGGTGGTGCGTGTTCGCTACGATGCGGGTTACTGCACGGGCGGCGTCGAGGAGTTTGTATGAGTGACCACAGCGATGACACCGAAGTCGACATGGTGGAACGGCTCAATCTGAGTGTTCCGCACAGTGCGCGGGTCTATGACTACTTCCTGGGTGGCAAGACGAACTTCGCGCCGGACCGCGCGGTCGCCGAGCACCTGCTCGAGGCCTTCCCCGGATTCCGGACCGCGGCGCAGTCGAACCGGATGTGGATGCACCGAGCGGCCCGGTACGTCGCCGAGCAGGGCATCACGCAGTTCCTCGACATCGGTACCGGGATCCCGACCAGCCCGAACCTGCACGAGGTTGTGCAAGAGGTCGTGCCGGAGGCCCACGTCGTGTACGTGGACAACGACCCGATCGTGCTCGCCCACTCCCGCGCGCTGCTGGTCAGCACGCGGGAAGGCCGCACGGCGTACCTCGAAGCCGACATCTCCGACCCGCAGGCGATCCTCGACTCCGACGAGGTCCGCGACGTCCTCGACCTGAGCAAGCCGGTCGCCCTGAGCATCGTCGGCGTCTTCCACTACCTCCCCGACGACGCCAAGCCCTACGAGCTCCTCCAGCAGTTGGTCGACGCCCTGGCCCCCGGCTCCTACCTGCTCTTCTCCCACTGCACCCCGGACTTCGCCCCCGAGATGTGGGAACAAGCAATCCAGGTCTACAAGGCCGACGGCGGCGACGCCCAGGTCCGCAGCCGCGAAGAGATCGCCCGCTTCTTCACCGGCCTGGAACTCGTCGACCCCGGCGTAGAGGTCCCCTACCGCTGGCACCCCGACGCCGAAACCGACCGCCTGGTCGAGAACGACACCTTCAACGACATCAGCTGCAGCCTCTGGGTAGGAGTAGCCAAAAAGCCGTAACCCCCAGCGCGCGCCCGTGGTCAGCTGACCACGGGCCAGGCGGCGGTGTCCCAGGTGAGCCAGTTGATGCCTAGGAGGGGTGTGCCGTCGTTGGCGTAGTAGTGGTAGACGAGGATGTCGTGGTCGGTGTCGGGGAAGACGTCTTGGTGGCCGGGGCCGTGGATGGTGTCGTGGGAGGCGAGGATTTGGGTGCCGCCGCCCGCGTTCAGGTCGGTGCCGTTGCGGTCGCGGTAGGGGCCGGTGACTGAGGTGGAGCGACCGACCATGACGCGGTAGGTGCTGTCGGCGCCTCGGCAGCAGTAGTCGAAGGACACGAAGAGGTAGTAGTAGCTGCCTCGTTTGATGATGTTCGGGGCTTCGATTGGGCCGCCGTTGCGGCCGGCGAGGGCGCGCAGGGTGGAGTCGGCGCGTAGGCCGGTGGTGGGGTTGAGGGCGATCTGCTTGATGCCGGACCAGAACGAGCCGAACGAGAGCCACCAGCGACCCTGGTCGTCGACGACCAGGTCAGGGTCGATGGCGTTGTAGTTGTCGGTTGTGCGGGATTCGATGACCAGGCCGCGGTTCGTCCAGGTCCCGGAATTGCCGCTGGGGCTGGTGGCGAGGAAGATCGCCGAGCGGTTGGAGCCGAAGGTGGAGGCTGAGTAGTACAGGTAGTACTGGCCGTTGCGGTAGGAGATGTCGGGCGCCCACAGGTGCGGGCTGCCGTTGGTGTAGGCGGTTGTCCAGGGGGCGCCGCCCGGGAAGACCGAGCCGGCGTTGCGGAAGGCCGTTCTGTCGGTGGATGTCTTCAGCGAGATGTTGTCACCGGTGTGGGCGACCAGGTAGCCGCCGCCTGGTCGTTTCACGACGCTCGGGTCGTGCACTCCGATGTCGCCGGTGACGTGGCCGGGTCCTGGATAGGCGGCCCAGGCGTTGGGAGCCATCGCGGCGGTTACTGCGATGGCTCCGGCGAGCAAGCTGGCGAGTTGTTTCGTGAAACGACGCATGGCGTCCTCGATCCGTGGGGCGACGGGGCGGGGGTCAGACGGACAGGCTCAGGGCGCTCCAGCTGATGGCGGGCAAGGTGAGTGTCAGCTTGCCGTTCAGCAGTTGGGCTGAGTCATGGTGCTGCGCGGTGACGCGGTCCGGGGCGACCGCGGAGTTGGTGGCGAGTGGGTCCTCGTCGTGGATGATGACTGCTTCGTCGATCGTGGTCACGCCGGTCCGGCTGAGGTCGACGGTGATCTCGACGGGTCCCTCGGTGGAGCGGTTGACGACGAACAGCGCCAGCCGGCCCTCGTCGTACGTCGCCACTGCGTCGACGGCCGTCACTTCGCCGTGCTTGGCCGTGGTCACTGTGGGGGAGTTGGTCTCGACCCGCAGGACCTGGCCGGCGGCGAGTCGCGAGGTGATGGCGAACGGGTGGAAGGTCGGTTGCCGCCAGGCAGCACCGCCGGGCTCGGTCATGATCGGGGCGATCACGTTGGCCAACTGGGCCAGACACGCGACCGCGACCCGGTCGCTGTGTCGCAGGAGCGAGATCAACAGGTTGCCGACGACAACGGCATCCGTGACGTTGTACTCGTCCTCGATCCGCCGCGGCGCGACCTCCCACTGGTCGGCCGGACCATCGGTACGGCGGGAGCGATCGCCGTACCAGACGTTCCATTCGTCGAAGGAGATGCCGATGCGCTTGCGGCTCTTGAGCTCGGCACCGACGTGGTCAGCGGTCGCCGTGACGGAGTCGATGAAGTGGTCCATGTCCACGGCCGAGGCGAGGAAGGACGCGGTGTCACCGTCGTCATTGCCGTAGTAGGCGTGGCAGGAGATGTAGTCGACGAATTCATACGTCTCACGCAGTACGTCGCGCTCCCAGGTACCGAACAGCGGCATCTTCGACGACGACGAGCCGCACGCGACCAGCTGCAGATCCGGTTCGACCATCCGCATCGCCCGAGCCGTCTCGGCCGCCAGCCGCCCGTACTCGGTCGGCGTCTTGTGCCCGACCTGCCACGGCCCGTCGAGTTCGTTGCCGAGGCACCACAACTTCACCCCGTACGGCGAGGCTCCGTGCTGCGCGCGCAGTTCGGACAACGCCGTACCGTCCGGGTGGTTCGTGTACTCGAGCAGGTCGAGTGCCTCCTGCACACCGCGGGTACCGAGGTTGAGCGCCATCATCGGCTCCACCCCGGCCTTGGCGCACCAACGCATGAATTCGTCCAGCCCGAACTCGTTGGTCTCGACGCTGTGCCAGGCAAGGTCGAGCCGTCGGGGCCGTTCCTCCCGCGGACCGACACCGTCCTCCCAGCGGTATCCGGAGACGAAGTTGCCGCCGGGATAGCGAACCACCGAAGCGCCGAGCTCGCGCGTCAGCTCGAGGACGTCCTTGCGGAAGCCGTCCTCGTCGGCGGTCGCGTGGCCGGGCTCGTAGATCCCGGTGTAGACACATCGGCCCATGTGCTCGACGAAGGTCCCGAAGGTCCGGCGGTTCACCGGCGCGATCGCGAAGGCGGGATCGATGGTCAGGTGGGCAGTGCGCACCAGCTTGCTCCTGTCAGTGAAAATGTTGTAGCGGTCAGCCTTTGATGCCGGCGTCGCCGACCCCGCGGACCACCTGACGCTGGAACAGCGCGTAGACGATCAGCAAGGGCAGGCCGCCCAGCACGGCCGAGGCCATGATCTGGGCGTAACGCAGGCCGTACGAACCCTGGACGTTCGCGAGCCCGACCGGGATCGTCATCATCGACGGGTCGGTGGTCACGATGAAGGGCCACAGAAAGTTGTTCCAGGCACCGATGAAGGTGAAGATGCCGACGGCAACGAGAATGGGGCGCGACATCGGTACCATCACACTCCAGACGATCCGCCACCGGGACGCGCCGTCGACCCGGGCCGCGTCCTCGTAGTCGCGGGAGATGCCGTCGAAGAACTTCTTCAGCACGAACACCATCACCGGAGCCACGACCTGCGGCAGCACGATGCCCCAGTAGGTGTCGACCAGTCCGAGGCCGGTCATCTCCTGGAACAGCGGCACGATCAGAACCTGCGGCGGTACTAAGATGCCGGCGACGACCAGCCCGAAGAGCACCCGCCGTCCCGGGAAGTCCGTGCGGGAGAAGCCGAACGCGGCCAGTACCGACACGAGCAGGGTCAGCACGGTGACCAGAACCGAGACGACGCTGCTGTTGACGAACCAGCGGATCAGATCACCCTGGCTGAGGATGCTGCGGTAGGCGTCCACGGTCGGTGCCGCGGGCCACCACGTGATCGGCGACCGGGTGGTCTCCGGTTCCGGCTTGAGCGACGTACTCACGGCCCACAGCAACGGAATCAGCCAGACGACGCCCAGGATCAGCGCGCCAACCGTGGTGGCGACCTTCGGGAACGTCCAGGCCGGCCTCATTCGCTGGTCTCCTTCGAGCCGGAGAACAGCTTGAACTGCAGCACGGCCACCACCACGATGATCGCGAAGAACATGTACGAGATCGCCGAGGCGTAGCCGATCCGGTAGTTGGTGAAGCCGTTCTGGTAGATGTACTGGATGATCGGCCGGGTCGCGTAGTTCGGGCCGCCGTTGGTCATCAGGTAGATCTGGTCGAAGATCTTCAGTGAAGCCACCAGTTGCAGTACGGCGATCAGTGCGGTCGTGCGGCGCAGTAGCGGCAACGTGATCCGGAACAACTTCTGCCGCTCACCCGCACCGTCGATCGCCGCCGCCTCGTAGACCTGCTCCGGAATCCCTTGCAGAGCAGCCAGATAGAGCAGGAAGTTGAACCCGACCGTCCACCAGACGGTCGTGATCACCACCGCGAGCATTGCCCGGTTCTCGGTGTTCAGCCAGTCGATCTCGGCGAACCCACCGGCCGTCAGCAGCCCGTTCACCAAACCGAACCCCGGTTCGTAGATCCAGACCCAGATCAGTGTCACGACTGTGGCCGGCAGCACGAACGGAGCGAAGTACGCGAATCGCAACAGCCAGCCGAGCACACCGGTGCGATTGGCCAGCAGGGCCATCACCAGCGCGATGATCACCAACGGCGGGGTGCTCATCGCGGTGAAGATCAGCGTGTTCTTCAGCGACGACCAGACCGCGGAGTCGCTGAACATCTCGCGCCAGTTCTGCAGACCGAGGAACTCCTGCTCAACACCCGCCAGGCTCGTGTTGAAGAAGCTGTTCCACAGCCCGGAGATGGTCGGCCACACCAGGAACACCGCAAACAGCAGCAAGAACGGGCCGACGAAGAACAACCCGGCCCAGCGTTCCCGCCAAGGCTTTTGGGAAGACATGCGTACCTCCTAGACCGGGGACGGAGTGTCGAGGAGCTTCTGGGTCGCCGCCTTGAACTGCGCGAGCGCGGCTTGCGGCGTGGTCTGTCCGGAGAAGACGCCACTGAACGCCGCACCGGCCTCGTTCTGCAGTTGCGCCCCGGAGCCGCTGAACCAGGCATCGGGATCGAACAGCACGTCGGGCGCGACGCTGCGGTACTCCGCCTGTGGCTTGAGACTCAGGTATTCCTGGCTGGTGACCACTGGCTGGTACGCCGGGATGTGGCCGCCGACCGCCCAGTCCGTACTGTGCTTGAGCATCCACGCGATGTACTCGACCGTCGCCTTCGTGTCGGCCCGGTTCCGGTTCGCCTGGTGCGGCAGCACGAAGGTGTGCGCATCACCGGCGTACTTCGGAACGTCGTACAGGACCGGGAAGGGCGCCATACTGAACGGCAGTTTCGCCGTCTGGTAGGTGGTCACCTCCCACTGGCCGTTGAAACTCAAGCCCGCCTCGCCGTTGCTGAACTGCGCAACCAAAGCGGCGTAGTTGGCCGATCGAGGCGTGAGTCCATCGGCCGCGAGTTTCGCCATCAGTGACAGGGCTTCGAGCGCTTTGGCGTCATCGAGCGCCAGGCGCTGACCGGAGTCGTCGAAGAACTTGCCTTCGAGTTGGCCGTAGAGCGTCCACCACATTCGCCACGGGTTGGTGGTCTCTACCGAGGCGGCAAACTTGCCGGTGGTTTCCTTGACCGCCTTGAGCATGTCCAGGAAGGCGGGTACGCCGGTGACCGGTTTCAGGCGGCCGTCGGGTGCGAGCAGCCCGGCCTTCTGACAGATCTCGGTGTTGTAGTACAGAACGAACGGGTGCTGGTCGAGGGGAACGGCGTACAGGACGCCGTCGACGTGGCAGCGGTTCCAGATCTCCGGAAGGAAGTCGGACTCGCTGATGCCGGCCTCCGTCAGCAGATCGAGCGGGATCGGGTCGAGCATGGTCGTCGGGCTGAAGCCCTTCAGCCGCGACAGGTGGAGGGTGGCCACCTCGGGCGCGCGCCCGCCGGCCGCCGACATGGCGAGTTTGGTGTAGAACGGCGGTCCCCAGGCGAGCGTGTGGGCCTCGAACCGTACGTCGGGATGTTCGGCGACGTACTGCTGGTGGATCTGCTGCAGGCGGGCGCCGTCACCACCGCCGAAGAGGTTCCATTCGCGAACGCGGGTCTTCGGCTGCAGGCCGGCACAGCCGGTCAGGGACAGCGCGCCGGCGCCGAGCAGACCGCCGAGTACGGCGCGGCGACGGGGACGAGAGGGGGCGGAGCCGTCGGCCATTGCAGGGTTCCTCCGGCCTTCTACATCGGTGTACTACATCGGTGTAGAAAGGATGCACGCCAGCCCTGAGCCGGTCAAGACGTCAGCTGACGGTCGACTCGCGGACGTGCAGCCGGTACGGCGCGACCAACTCCTCGTGCTCCGAGGTGTCGCCGCCCATCCGCCGGACGAGCAGGTCGACGGCGGTCCGGGCAATGTGCACCCGGTTGGGGTCGACCGTGGTCAGCGTCGGAGTGCTGTACTCGGCCTCGTCGATGTTGTCGAAACCGGCCACCGCGATGTCGTCCGGAATCCGGAGCCCGTGCGCGGTGATCGCGCGGATCGCTCCCAGTGCGAGCGTGTCGTTCAAGGCCAGGACCGCGTCGAAGTCCCGCGTGCGGGAGAGCAGGTCGTTCATGGCGTCGGCTCCACTCGAGCGGTGCCACTTGCCGCCCGAGACCGCCAGATCCTCCGGGACAGGTACGCCGTACTCCTCGTGAGCCTCGATGTACGCGCGGTGCCGGATGGCGGCGGTGCCGATCTGCTCAGTGGGTTTGCTGCCGAGCAGCGCGATCCGCCGCCGGCCCTGGTCGAGCAGGTGCTTGACCACGGCCTTGGTCCCCTCGACGTTGTCGATCATCACGTGGTCGACCGGGCCGTGAAAGATCCGCTCGCCGAGCAGCACCATCGGACTGCGGGTCGGCAGCTCGTCCACGTCTTCCTGCCCAAGCCCGAGCGGGCTGTACAGCAGACCGTCGACCAGGTGGCCGCCGGGCCGGGCGAGCGCGGTCAGTTCGCGCTCGCGGTCGGCGTTGGTGGTCTCGATCATCACCGTCAACCCGTGCTCACCCGCGGCTGCGATCGCCGCGTCGGCCAGCTCCGCGAAGTACGGGTTGCTCAGCTCGGGCAGCACGAGGGCGATGACACCGGTCCGCCCGGACTTCAGCGTGCGAGCGGAGATGTTCACCCGGTAACCGAGATCGTCGATCGCCGCGAGCACCCTGACCCGGGTCTCTTCGCGGATGTACGGGTACCCGTTCATCACGTTCGAGACCGTCTTCGGCGAGACGCCCGCATGCCGCGCGACGTCGCGCATCGTCACCGCCACCAGCCCACCTCCTCAGGGGCCAGCTTAGAGCCGCAAGGTCAGGTTCCGGGTGGAGCCCGCTGCGTTGGTGACGTCCGCGGTGATCTCGAGGCCGTAGCCGGTACGGCGGAGGTGGACTCCTTCGTCAGCGCTGACGATGGTGGCCCTGGGCAATGACAGTCGGAGTCGCACCTCGGTGGCCAGTTGCGTCGGGTCGGAGATGGCGAGGTCGATCTCGCGGCCGCGCGTACGTCGTACGACTGAGCATGGGGTGTCGGCGGTGAGTTCGGCGGCGCGGCCTGGGGACCAGAAGTTGGCCAGGAGGAGCCGGCCGCTGAGGATCGCCTGTACGTCGGCTGTGTTGCGCAGCACGAGGACCGAGCAGTGGCGGGCGAGCTCGGCGGTCCGTACGGCGGTTGTGCCCGGCGCGATGAGATAGCTGTACGTCGCGTTGGTCGGATCGACGCCGTGGTCCAGCCACATCGTCAGGTACCGGCGGTCGACCTGCGTAGTGGGGCCTCCCGTGTTGATGTCTCGCCAAGCGCCAGTCCGGGTTTCGCGGCGGAGCTGCAGTGGGATGCTGCCGTCGAGGAAGACGTAGCCGGCGACTCCGTCCAGGTGAACCCAACGAGCAGCGACGGTCTTTGCGTCACCGAGTTCCGGGACCTCTGCGGATCCGTTGACGAGCAGGGCGTTCGTGCCATCGCTGTGCAGATTGCGGTTCTCGACGATCGTCTCGACGGGGTTCCCGCTGGTCCCGGTGATTCCGGCGCCGAGGGCAACGACGTACTCGTCGAGGCAGAACCAGGATTTGCGGGCGCGCATTGGTGAGCCCAGGCCTTGGAGGTCCTGGCCGACGGCTGCATAACCGGCGAGGGTGGATCCACCTACCCAGTTCGTAGTCGGTCGGCAGGCTCCCCATTCGCCGCCGGTTTTCGGTGCCAGGGGCAACTTGTCGACGGTGATGCCGGGGAGGCGGTAGCGGTCGACGGTGGGCCAGAAGGCGTCGGCGTACTGGCCGTTGTCCTTGTCGTAGAGATAGGTCATCCCGGAGCCGGTGTGGAAGCCCTGGTCGTTCTCGCCGTTGCCGCATTCGTAGTAAGCGATCCGGGCGCTGGCCATCGAGATCGAGTAGGCCCAGCCGGAACGGCGGTGGACCGCGCGATCCATGCTGGCGAACAACGTGTGCCCGTCGGGCTCAGGTGCCGGAGTCACGCCCTGCAGGCTCTTGATCAGCGCGACGCGAGGGATGCTGGCCCCGGCGAGCACGCTGCCGAAGGTGTCTCGCGAGACCCAACCGGCGACGGCGGCGCGCCACTTCGTCGCGAGGGCAGCATCGACTCCGTTGGCCAGGCGCAGGATCGCCTCCATCACGGTGTAGCCGTCGTTGTGGTCGGAGGCGTTGTACCGCGAGACTGCGCGGCCGCGGACGAAGTCCATCATCCGCGCGTCGTGGACGACCGGGAGATACGCCTTCGCGACCGAGTCGAACAGGATCTGCCGCTTCGGGTCGGTGACTGCCCAGGGCGACTGTGCGAGCAGGGCGAGGAGCTTGCCGATGCCGTTGAGCAGGACGTGACCGTAGGTTCCGGTGTACGCAACCCAGGTGTGCTGGATGAACGAACCGTCGCGATAGAACCCGTCGCCACTCGTGACGTACTGCCAGGTGTCGCTGAGACCGTCCCGGGCATGGATGAGTTTCGCTTCGTCATCTGTGACCAGCGAGCGCACGATGATCGCTTGGCAGAGGTCGACCCGGTTCGCGCCGGTCGACACGACCGAGCGCGCGGGCGGAAACATCAGGTACGGGTCGGGGACGAAGTGGTCGATGGCCGCGCAGTACCGATCACGCGCCTCGGCCGGCAGGACGTCGTACAGGAGGACCATGATGCTCGCGAGCGGGCGGGTCGCGCCGATCTCCCATGACCACCAGTTGCCGAACTCGGCAGTCGTCGTGTTGTAGATCAGCTGGTTCATCGACTCCAGCGCCGCCAGTACGTCGGTCAGTAGCGCGGCATCTTGGTGGTACGTCGAACCTGGCGTTGCCCAGGCGGTTGCGAGCTGCTCGAGCCGGACGTAGGTGTTCGCGACCGACGGGTCGGCGGTCAGCGGGTAGTCGGTGAAGACCCGCGTTCGTTGTGGAGTGCGGTCGAGTTTGGCCAGCGATGACGCGACCGCGGTGTCCAGGCGACGGAGTGCGACGGCATAGTCCGGATCGGCTGGATCGATCGCCGTACCGCCAGTCAGGCTGGCGGCCCACCTGGCCCGCAGGGCGGCGAAGTCCGACGGGGCTGCGGCTGCCGGTAGGTGGAGGGTGAGGGCTGCGGTGGCGGCAGTGGTGCCGACCAGGAAGGCGCGTCGATTCACGGGGGATCTCCTGAGGCGGATTCAGGGGGTGTTCGGATGAGTGTGGGCCAGGTCATCTGCTGGGTCAACAGATTGATACGAATGAATTTCCGGAGTGCTGCCCAGTAGAGTCGGCGCGTGAGTGGATCCGAGGTGCCGGCGGCTGACGTGCAGCGCGGGCAGAAGGCGCGGCATCTCGCGCTTGACCTGCGGCGCGGGATCGCCGAGCTGCGATGGCCCGGCGGCAAGCTACCGACCGAGCAGCAACTGGCCCGTGAGCAGGGGGTCAGCCTCAGTACGGTCCGCCGGGCGGTGGATCTGCTGGTCCAGGACGGCCTGGTCTATCGGCGGCAAGGCTCGGGGATGTACATCGCGAGCAGCGACACCGGGCCGCTGATCGGCGTGGCGGTGCCGTCGATGACGTACTACTTTCCGCGCATCATCGTCGGAATCGAGCGCGAACTCGCTGTCCATGGTGCACAGATGCTGTTGCGCTCAACGGAGTGGGACGCGGTCGCGGAGCGGCAGGCAGTCGAAGGGCTCGTGAGCGCCGGCGCGGCCGGGCTGATCCTCGCGGCGGACGTGCCGGGGCTCGACGATCTCGACGTACCGGTGGTGCTGGTGGAGCGTGGCCTGGAGGATCCGGGCACATTGCACGAGTTCGTCGGGTCGAACCACGCCGCCGGGGCGCGGTCCGCGGTTGAGCACTTGCGCGGGTTGGGGCACACGCGGATCGCTTACCTGGAACGGACGAGCCCGCATACGGCACCGCAGCTTCGCGACGGTCTTGGCGACGTACCGGTGGTGTCGGAGACGCGCGACCGCTGGACGAGCGCCGACGCGAGCCGATTTCTCGCCGAACTCAGGCGAGAGCAGGTGACCGCTGTCATCTGCTTCGCCGACCGCGAGGCGACCTTGCTGGTCAACGCGGCGGCGGCGAACGGCATCTCGATCCCCGGTGATCTCTCGGTGATCAGCTACGACGACGAGGTCGCCGACCTCTCCGATGTCCCGCTGACCGCGGTCTCGCCGGCCAAGCTCGACGTCGGCCGCCTTGCCGTCGAGACTCTGCGGGCCCGGCTCGCCGACCCCGACTCGCCGCGGCGGCAGATCTCGCTGATCCCCAGGCTCGTCGTACGCGACTCGACGGGTCCGGCCGCTCAGTACTCGTAGGCGCCCGCGTCGTACGGGACCGAACGGGTCTTGCCGTCAGCGTCGATCGTTGGCGCGTCGGTGGTCGTGCCGAAACCGATCGCGGGACTGCCGGGTTTCAGGTGGACGTTTCCGGCGGCGTAGTCCACGAAATATGTCGAGTACGCTGTGCCGACGGTGACGTTGTTGCTGTGCCGGGTGTTGGTTCCGGCGCCGGTGTTGAACGCGTGAGCCAGGTTGTTGCGGATCACGTTGTTGTCGGACGGGGTGCCGTCCTTCTGGTTGGTCAGCCGGATCTCGCTGTCGACGCCGAGCGCATTGGGCACGACCGTGTTGTTGACGATCCGGCTGTTGTTCATGCCGTAGAGGCCGATCGCGAGATTCACCTCGACCATCACGACGTTGTTCTCGATGGTCCAGTTGTCGTACGGACCGTCGAAGGCGCCGATGCCTTGGGTGGTGTATTTCCCGTTGTACTGAAAGGGAATCTTCGAGTACCGGGTGCCCTGCCGGCTGATGAAGACGTTGCCGCGAAGCACCACATTCGTGATCGGCGTGAAGCTGCCATCGCCGCGATAGCTCTGAAACATGTCGCGGTGCGGCGGATCGTTCTCCATGCCTGGCGGTACGACGGCGTAGCTGTTGATCGCCGAGTTCCGCTCCAGGAGACAGCCGCTGATCTTGCAGCGGAAGGCATCCTCCCAGAAGTGGTTGACACTGTTGCCCCGGACGACAGCACCGGTCGCGCCGGCACCGGCGGTCGTCGTCCGCTCGAGCATGACTCCGTTGCGGACATTGCGAATCTGGTTGCCCAGCACCTGATTGTTGCTGCCGATCACCATCACCGCGGTGCCGCTGCGGTTGACCCAATCATCGTTCGCCCAGCCGGCCGCCGTACTGTCACTGGCCGCGCGGATCTGCGAGTTCTGTACGACGTCATTCGTGGCACCCGCGTCGAACTGCACCAGGTTGGCAGTGGTGAACGACCCGTCGGCCTCCGGCGGAGACACCACCACACCGTCGACCGCCCAGCGCGTGGCACCGCTCTGGAAACGCAGTGTCCGCATCCTCGGTGTTTGCCCCGCTTCCGCCTTGATCGTCCGAACGCCAGAGGCGATCCCGCCGCGGATCACGGGATTCCCGTGGTTGCCGCTCCGCAGGTAGATCACGTCACCGGCCGCGAAAGTGCGGCCGGAGTCGAAGACCTCCTGCAGCGTGCGCCACGGGCTGGCGGCGGTGCCGGGATTGGACGACGAGCCGGTCGACGGATCGACGTAGTACGCGGCGGCCGCGGGAACCGGTGCAAGCGACGTGGTGATGGTCAGGGCGGCAGTGGCGAGAGGCAGCATTCGAAAGCTCCTTCAGTGGGGCGGCGACTGAGGGATTTCGAACGAGTGTGATCCAGGTCATGCCCGCCGTCAATAATTCATCCGAATGACTTTTCCTCGGTGAGCTAGCCGTTGACGTTGACCGGGGGGCAGGTTGGGTCTAGGCGGATGAGGGCCAGGTCTCGGCCGGCCAGGGTCCAGGCGTTCCAGGTGCTGGGTTGGAAGGCTAGTTGGGGGTTGGTGTACCACTCGTCGCCGAGGCCGGTGGCGATGAGTTGGGCGGTGGTTCCGCTGAGTTCGTGGACGTTGCCGCCGCCGTAGTAGGTGGCGGTGAAGACCTTGCCTCGTTGGAGGTGCAGTTCGCCGTAGCCGGCCAGCGAGCCCTTGCGGACGATCTTGCGGGTGGCGAGGTCCATGGCGAACCAGCTTGCGGTGCGTTTGTAGACGCCGTACAGGAGGTTGACGTTGGGGTGGACCTTGAGGTCCTGGAAGGTTTGGTAGTTGGCGATGGGGCTGTTTCGCCAGAGGACCTTGCGGGTGGGCAGGTCGAAGGCGGCGATCGAGGCGCTTGTCTGGGTGGGGGTCGTGCCGCCGCCACCTCGCACGTCGCCGCCGAGGTAGACGATGCCTTTCGCGCTGTCCAGGGACAGGGTCATCAGGGACTGGTCGGGGATGACGTCGACGTAGACGTTCATCTCGCCGGTGTCGGGGTCGACGATCGACAGTGCGCCTTTGAGGCTTGCGCCGAGGGCGCTTGAGGCGACCAGGAGTTTGTCGGTCACAGCGTCGTACTCGAGATCCCACGGGCGTTGCTGGCCGTGGCCGAGGTAGCCGAGGCTGCGGATCGCGTCGGTAGCCTGGTCGATCTCGATGATCTGCCCGCTGGGGTAGATCGCGGCGTAGACCTTGTCGCCGCGCTGGACGAGTGCCTTGGGTTCGCCCGGCACCCAGAACCGCCGATGCAGTCCAGTGGCCAGATTCCTTACTGTCATGGAGAAGTGGCCGCCGATGTACACCGCTTTGCCCGAGATGAGCAGCATCGACTGCGGTCGCTCGGCCCCGGCGGTCAGGCCCGCTGCCATCAGATCCGTGTACGTCGATTGCCCGGTGCCGGGGTCCATTTCCCACCACCCGCCGCTTCCGGTGAAGCCGGTCAGGTGGCCGTCGATGGGCACGATCGTGCGCGTCTCCTCTTCCGCCCTCGGAGTCCCGATCTCGACAGCGGCGGTATCCCCGCTGCGGTAGGAGAGGATCGCGCCGCGTGGCCGAGTCGAGAGATACGCGGTGCCGTCGGGGGAGACGGTGATCGCATCCGCACTTCGTCCGCCAAGGTCAATCGACTTGAGGTCCGTGCCGTCCTTGCGGACGTCGATCAGCGTCCCGCCGCTGCCGGCCAGCACGCGGTCGCCGTTGGTCGTCAGCACTGTGAATCCGGTCGGTCCCGTAGCCAGTTGACGCTTCGCCCCGGACGAGCGATCGATCGCGATCAACCGCGCCTTGTCCAGCAGACCGGCGTACACGGTGGTGTCGTCGACGGCGAGGGATCGCACATACCGTTCCCCTGTGGCGAGGACACCGAAGTCGCGGACCGCGCCGGTCGACGGAACGTACTCCCAGACCTTGCCGTCCGGGTAGGTACCGAGATAGAGCGTCCCGTTCGAGGCGGCCGCCATACTCCAGATGAAGCCACCGTTGGCTCCGAACGACCGCAGGAAGGTTGCCTTGCCGGTCACCGGGTCGAACCGATACAGATCCGGCACCGGATAGGTCCCGAAGTAAACGTTGCCCCCGGCAACTGCTGACGCCCAGGCTCCTTCCGGCCGCCCTTCCGCAGGCCCGTCCGGCAGCGTGGTCGACCGCACCACCTGCCGGGTCGCCAGATCGACGTCACCGACGACCGGCGGCGTCTGTCCCCGGGTGACGACGTACGCGTGACCCTTGTCGACCGCCGCCGTGACGATCGCGCCACTCACCGACGCCGGCCCGAACCGCTGCACCGCAGGATCTGCGCACGCCGTCGGACCGGCCAACGCATCCTCAGGTGAAGCGACCACGGAGACAGCCACCAGCGCCAGAGCCAGCACCATCCGGAAAGATCGAAACACAGCTGCCCCCAGCGGATCCGCGACGTGACCGCGTCAGACTATCGTGAGGGGATGCGTCGTCGATCGGCTTTTGCCTCTCGGTTGGTGCGGACGTCCGGTGCCGGCCGGACGCCGTCGCTGGAGGCTGACCTGCGGCGCGCGATTCTGACCGGCGACCAGCAGCCCGGTACGCCGATTCCGATCGACGAGGTGGCGGCGTTCTTCGGGGTCAGTCCGATCCCGGTCCGGGAGGCGCTCAAGACCCTGCTGGCCGAAGGACTCGTCGAGCATCGGTCGCACGTGGGATACAGCGTCGCCAAGTTGACGTTCAGCGAGTTCAAGGAGCTGTACGACGTCCGCCAGGCGCTCGAGGCGGCGGCTCTTCGGGCGGCCGTCGGCCGGGTCGATGCCGAGCATGAGGCGGAAGTCCGGGCGGCGCACGAGCAGCTCGGTGATGCCGTCGAGCGAGGCGATGACCGCGGGTACGACGCGGCGGCCCGCCGGTTCCATCTGGCCCTGATCGCGCCATCGGGGATGCAGCGCCTGGTCAAGATGTACGAATCCGCCTGGAATATCACCGAACCGGCCAGGCCGATGTCCCGCGTCCCCGCCGCCGACCGGGCAGCGCTGCACGCGGACCATGAGCGGATGATCGAGGCGTTCCAGGCCCGCGATGCAGATGCGCTGATCGCCCAGTCGGATGAGCACTACGCACGGCTCCGGACCGTGATCAGCCGGTTCGCCGACGACCCCGAATGCTTCGTCGACCCTGTGTGACCGATCGCGCTGCATATATTTGAGCGGAAACCCTGGGTTTACCGACGGCGTCCGTGGCCGAAACGAGCTCTCCTTAGCGTCACGTCATGACCGACACCGTGACGAAGATCGACCCCGGGACCAGCTACGACCCCCGGCTCACGAACGAAGATCTGGCGCCTCTGCAGCGCCAATCCTGGGGCAGCTACAACATCTTCGCGTTCTGGATGTCCGACGTACACAGCGTTGGCGGCTATCTGACCGCGGGCAGCCTGTTCGCGCTCGGCCTGACCAGCTGGCAGGTGTTCGTCTGCCTGATCGCCGGTATCTGCATCGTGCAGTTCTTCTGCAACCTGGTGGCCAAGCCGAGCCAGCTCGCCGGTGTCCCTTATCCCGTGATCTGCCGGGTCTCCTTCGGTGTCCGGGGCGCCAACATCGCGGCGATCATCCGCGGCCTGATCGCGGTCGCCTGGTACGGCGTGCAGACGTTCCTGGCCGCCGCTGCGCTCAATATCGTGTTCCTGAAGCTCTGGCCGGGTCTGGCCCCGTGGGCGGATGTCACGCAGCACGGATTCCTCGGTCTGTCCGTCCTCGGGTATGTCGGATTCGCGATCCTCTGGGTGGCTCAGGCGGCGCTGTTCTGGCGGGGGATGGAGACGATCCGCAAGTTCATCGACCTGGCCGGCCCGGCCGTCTACGTGACCATGCTGCTGTTGTGCGGCTACCTGCTGATCAAGGCCGACTTCCACATCGACCTCAGCCTGTCGGACCACAAGCTCTCGGGTTGGGCCACGGTCGGCACGATGCTGAGCGCGATCGCGCTGGTGGTGTCCTACTTCTCCGGACCGATGCTGAACTTCGGTGATTTCTCCCGCTATGGCAGGAGCTTCGCGGCCGTCAAGAAGGGGAACCTCTGGGGTCTGCCGCTCAACTTCATCTTCTTCTCGCTCCTGACTGTGGTCACCGCGGCCGCCACCGTCCCGGTGTACGGCGAGCTGATCACCGATCCGATCCAGACCGTGCAGCGGATCGACAGCACGTTCGCCATCCTTCTCGGTGCCGCCACCTTCGTCACCGCCACTGTGGGGATCAACATCGTGGCGAACTTCATCTCACCGGCGTTCGACTTCTCCAACGTCAGTCCGCAGCGGATCAGCTGGCGGGCGGGCGGCATGATCGCGGCAGTCGGCTCGGTCGTCCTCACCCCGTGGAACTGGTACAACAACGACACCGCCATTCACTACACCCTGGGCATCCTGGGTGCGTTGATCGGTCCGTTGTTCGGCATCCTGATCGCCGACTTCTACCTGATCCGCAAGCAGAAACTCGTCGTCGACGACATGTTCACGATGGACGAGGACGGCGAGTACTTCTACTCGAAGGGCTACAACCCCAGCGCAGTCAAGGCTGTCGTCGCAGCGGGTCTGGTCTCCATCGCCTCGGTACTGGTTCCACGGTGGATCGATGCGGCGTTGTGGATCAGTGACTACAGCTGGTTCATCGGTTGCGGTGTCGGCTTCGCGGCCTACTCGGTCCTGGCAAAACGCGCCAACGTGGCCGCCGCGTGAAACTCAAGATCATCAACCCCAATACCACTGCATCGATGACCGCCAAGATCGGCGAGTGCGCCCGAGCCGCCGCCGGCCCGGGTGTCACCGTCGACGCGACGAGTCCTCGCCAAGGACCGCCGGCGATCGAGAGCCACGCTGACGCGGCCCTCGCCGTACCGGGGGTGCTCGAGGAGATCGCCGCTGGCGAGGCCGAGGGGTACGACGGCTACGTCATCGCCTGCTTCGGCGATCCCGGCCTGAAGGCCGCGCGAGAACTGGCGCGCGGTCCAGTGGTCGGTATCGCCGAAGCAGCCATGCGGACGGCGGCCTATCTAGGACGCGGTTTCAGCGTGGTCACCACACTGTCCAGAACAGTCGGGCAGGCTCAGGACCTTGTCGACGAGTACGGCGTCTCCCGGAGCTGCCTCGGTATTCACGCCTGCGAGATTCCGGTACTCGCCCTCGAGACCGACCCGCAAGCCCGGGCAATCATCCAGCAGGCCTGCAAAGACGCCCTCGCCAGCGACGGCTCCGACGCGATCGTCCTCGGCTGCGCGGGCATGGCCGACCTGTGCCACGACCTGTCAGCCGACCTGGGCGTGAGCGTCGTCGACGGCGTCGCCGCAGCGACTGTCGCCGTCGAAGGTCTGGTGCGAATGCGGCTGTCGACCGGCAAACTCCGCGAGTTCGCCCTTCCCCGGTCAGGGCGCTAGTTCGTAGCCGTGGTCTCGGAGTAGGCGGCGGAGTGAGTCTTTGAGTTCTTCCTCGCCAAGGCTGCTGTTCTCTGGAGCCCAGAGCATGAAGGCGATGCGGGAGGGTCCGGCTTCCTGGAGCCAGATGCCGGGGCGTCCGCGGTCGCGGGCGTACAGGAGATAGGTACCTCGTCGTTCGCCGGGACCCTTCCAGGATCCGCCGGTGGCGTCGGCCTGGTTGGGTTTGCCGAAGCTGAAGGGGATCACGGCCGAGGAGTACTGGGTGTAGACGACCCAGATCCCTTCGGCGGTTCGGCAGCTGTAGATCAGTCGGGTGATCTGACTGCCCTTGGCTTCCGGCTCTTCCTGCCAACTGCGGCAGGTATCCGACCATTGTGCGAGGTCGGCGCGGAGAGGGTGGTCAGCCGGGAAACCACTGGGGATCACGGACACAGTGGGGTTGCTGGCCGGCTGGGGAGTTGAAAGCGGGCCCGGCGATACCGTGGCGCCGGTGTTCGGCTGAGCGGATCCGCCACTGCGGCCGGCGAGCAGAACGATGCAGACGACGAGCAACGCGCCTGCTGCGATCTGGAAGGCAAGAACCTTGGACTTGAGACTTCCTTCGCGCTGGGCGGACTCAGCCACGGTCCGCAGTTCGGCCGACAGGATCTCCGCCGCAGACCGGTCGCTGCTCTCCAGGCGCTCGATCACATCCTTCACATCCGCTGGTGCGAACGTGCTGAGTACCCGGGCAGCCTGGTGCGGCTCCATGTGGCCGAGGTAGACGGCGCGGTGCGTGGCTGGAAAGGCCGCGAGCACCTTCGCCGCCGTACCGATATCGCGTCGTGCGAGGTCCGACAACAACGGTGCCCCGTCAGCAGACCCCATGCTGCCGATGATGCGCGCCGGGTTGCCATGGGCTTCCATCAAAGCCGCTCGGGCCGAAGGCTTCATCAACAGCATGAGCTTCCCGGCGAAGGCAGGGGCCAGCTGCCGGACGAGTTGCCGGGCGCCGGCCTCATCAGCCGTGACGAGCTTCGCGACGAGATCGGACGCACGACGGGGGTCCTTGGCGGCGAGATCGCCAAGAACACCCGCCTTGAGTTCGATCTTCCGGAACCTTTGGAAGGCCGCGTTCAAACTCAGATGCTGAAGCTCGAGAACGAGGTCGTTGATCGACGACGGACTACCGATGTGGATGTCGCGCCCGGCGGCCAGACCCGCGATCGAACCGTCGCTGGCAATCGTCGGTCCGGTCTGCTGCGACGGCTTCCGGTCTGCGCTCTCGTCCGGGTCCGGCACGGGATCAGGCGCCTTCGTCCGGTGCCTCCGGCCGAGGTGTAGGCGGCGTACCGATGGTGATGTCGCCACCGGCGGCCAGGCCCGCAATCGAGCCGCCGGTCGCATACGTCGTTCCGGTTTGCTGGCTGGGCCTTCCCTGACTTGGTGGCTCCGGCTTGGAGCGGGACGTGAGGACCGAGTTCCCGATCGCGACCGTGGCTGCGAAACACACGCCGCCCAGTCCGATCGACCAGGGCTTGACCTCACCGGTCAGCAGGTAAGTACCGAGCACGATGACTGTGAAGACCACCAGCGCGGTACCGATGGTCACAACCCACACCTTGGACCTGCTCATGCGCACCTCCTACGCCCTAACAGAATGGGGCGGAGGAAGGGCGCAGGCAAGAGCCGAAGGAATTGGTCAATCGACTGAATTGAAGGGGAGCGAGAGGCCGAGGGCGGGTCGGATGGGGGAGTTGTGTTCGCGGATTCGGGTGAGTTCGGTGGGGGAGAGGGCGCGGCGGTAGACGCGGACCTCGTCGAGGTTTCCGCGCAAGCGGTTGGCGCCGTCGACACGCTGACCAATGTGAATGCCTTGTACGCCGAACTCCTGGCCGGCGGTGACTGAGCCAGGGGGCGCGGTCGCCGTACCGACCTCGGCTCCGTCGACGAGCAGGCGGAGTTTGCCGTTGGCGCGTTGGAGGACGACGTGGTGCCACTGGTTGTCGTTGTACGCCGACGTCGACTGCACCGTGATGTTGAATCGGTCGACCGCGATCAGACCGCGGATGCGGTTGCTTTCGGGTTCGGCGCGGAGCCAGACCTGGGGTGTCGTGCCCGATCCGGTGCGGTAGGCCCAGAAGAGCGCGTGTGATCCGGTGGTGGCGCCGTACTTGATCCACGTCATCATCGTGAAGTCCTGCGCGCCGACGTCGATCGAGCGGTCGAACGGGACCTCGACGCGATCGTCCACGCCATCCAGCGCGAGGCCGGGGCCGAACTTGCCCTCGGCAACCATTGCCCCACCGCGAACGTACGCCGGGTTGTGGGCCGGACCGAGGTCAGCCGTCGTCGGGCCTGGTGCGGGCGGACCGGGGATGCCCGGGGGAGTGCCGTTCGGCGTTGCCAGGTAGGCCTCGTTGAATCGAGCGTACCGAATCGACTCGTACGGCGTTGCGACGCCGGCCTCGTAGAGCAGCGCTGCCTGATCGCCTTCGAGTCGAACCAGGTCGGAGTACGCCGTCGGTCCCCACCAGAAGACCTTGCCCTGCTGCCACGTGTCCCAGGTGCGCGCTTCGTCGTACGACGATCGGATCGCCATCACCTCGCGGGCAGCCGGGTGGGCCGGCGCGGAGAACAGGATGCGGTTCCGCCGATCGCCGTCGTACCGTGCACTGAATCGGAGCAGCGAGCCTTGGACGTCGGGCATCTCGAGCCGAGGCAGCGTCCGGAACGGGCGGTCGAACGATTCGCCGCCGTCGCTGCTGAGCGCGTACGCGCGGCTGCCCGGATCGGTGCCGCGTTCTCGAGCCAGTGAATAGATCCGGCCGTCCGCCAACTCGATCACGGTGACCTCTTGAGCGATGACCGTGCCGTCGTCGCGTGAGGTGGTCGCTCCGATATGCCAGGTCTGGCCGGAGTCGTCGCTATAGAGCAGATGCGTGCCATAGACGTGCGCGCCAACGCCGTCGTACGACTCGAAGTTGGCGCCGACGATCAGACGACCTGCGTGCCGACCGTGCTGGAGCTGGATACCGTGCATCGGTCCGGTTGCGTACCAGAAGTTCCAGCTCGGCAGCTTGCCGTCGGTGATCTCGCGCGGCGCTGTCCAGGTCACCCCGGAGTCGTCGCTGGTCTGCACGTAGGGGTCGCGGTCGCAACCGTTCGGACAGGGGGCCGCGCCGTTGTGCGTCGTCACCAGGACGATTCGGCCGGTCCGGTTGTCCACCATCGGCACCGGATTGCCGTGGGTGTCGCCGCCGCCTTCGGACACCACCTGCAGCGGTCCCCAGGTCTTGCCGCCGTCGGTCGACCTTCGCAGTACGACGTCGATGTCGCCGTCGTCACCGCAATCCGCGACCCGGCCCTCGGCGAACGCGAGAACCGTGTTGTTGGCCGCCCGCACGATCGCCGGGATGCGGAAACACGCGTACCCGTTCGTGCGCTGCTGGAACAAGGGGCTGTCGTCGACGAAGGGCGCAGCGGCGGCCGGCCCGGTGGCCTGGGCCGGAACGACGGATGCGAGCAGCGCGCCGACGGCGAGCAGAGCGGGAGCCGCGACGCGGCCAAGACTGAACTTGCGCATGGGACTCTCCCTGAGAGTGGAGATAGGACGTGGGATGTCCGGCGTCAAGTTAGCCGACCTGGCGTGGTTCGCCAAGAGGTCAGTTGCTGATGGGGGCCCGCGGACTGCGATAGGGGCCGGTGCCGAGGCGGTCGCGGACCTCGTCGAAGTGGGCGTGCACGGACTGCTCGGCCCGGTCGGCGTCGCCGGATCCGATCGCGTCGACGACCCGCTGATGCCGCGCCGCGGTCTCGGCCGGCGAGGGGGCCACGGTCTCCACGCTTTCGACGGCTCGGTAGACGTCCCAGAACAGACCGACCAACTCCCGAGCGAGCGGAACTCCCGCGGCATCGCAGATGTGCTCGTGGAACTCGCGGTCCGCGGTGGCCGCGTCCTGGCCCTCGACGCGCATGCGGTCGACACAGGCGGACAGCTTCTTCAAAAGCTCGGCGTTGTCGGTGCGGGCGACCCGGCGGGTGAGCTCGGTCTCCAGGATCTCCCGGATCTCGAGCAGCTCGCTCAGTCGCTCGACGCTGCTGCCGGACGATCGAGTCCGGAACAGCAACCACGGGTGCAGCGCTGCCGAGCTGGCTGAGCCGACGAAGGTGCCGTAGCCGTGCCGGATCTCGACGATCCCGAGGGCTTGCAACGCCTTGAGCGACTCCCGGACCGAGTTGCGGCTGACCTGGAAGTCGGCCATCAGCACGTTCTCGGTCGGCAGCGGGGCGCCGGGTTGCAGGTTGCGCTCGATGATCAGGTCGGCGATGGCGTTGGCGAGCTCATCACTGCGTTTCGGCCGCGTCAGTGCCACAACGCACTCCCACTCTTCCGCTCCTGCATGGCCCCACATCCTACGTCCGAGGTCAGCCGGCTCCCGGGCTTGACCGACCGGCGACGGTCTCCTAAGGTCGGCGGTCATAGGACGTAGGATGTGGGATGAATGCCTGCAGCCTACCTCCTGCGACGCACCATCACACCCCTGTAGTCGGAGGCATCGTGAACGAATTCGCAGGATCTGGGTTCGACCGCCGGTCGTTCCTGAAGTACTCCGGCGTGCTGGGGGCAGCCGCGACGATCACTGGTGGATTGTCGGCCTGTTCCGGTGGGCCGGCCTCGACCGGATCCGTGGGCGCCGGTGGTGACACCGACCTGGTCACCGCGGTGATCGGCTACGGCAACAACCAGAGCTGGGATCCGACCCTGAGCGCGTCCGCGTTCACGATGGCGGCGATGCAGCACATCTACGAGGGCCTGCTCGATACCGACCCGATCACCCGCAAGCCGTACGCCGCGCTGGGCACCGAGGTACCGGCCGACCTCAACGCGACCTCGTGGAAGTTCACTCTGCGGGACGGGGCGAAGTGGCACGACGGTCAGCCGGTCACGGCCGACGACGTCGTGTTCACCTTCGAGCGGATCCTCGACCCGAAGCTGAAGGTGCTGACCTACAACTTCTTCGCGGCCTGGCTGAAAGAGGTCAAGAAGGTCGACGACAAGTCCGTCGAGCTGGTCCTCAACTTCCCGTTCCCCGACGGTGCGCCCCGGCTGACCATCGCGAAGATCATGCCCAAGCACGTCTTCTCCCAGCCGGGTGCCTGGGACCTGGCCAAGAACGGCAAGGCGGTCGGGTCCGGCCCCTACAAGCAGGTCTCGCACCAGCCGAAGTCGAACACCACCTTCGAGGCGTTCGCGGACTACAACGGTCCGCGCCCGGCGGCGTTCAAGAAGATGAACTGGCTGAGCATCGTCGATGCCTCGGCGCGGGTCGCGAAGATCTCCGGTGCCAGTGCGGAGGCACAGATCTCCGACAACATCCCGTACGCCAACATCGAGCAGCTGAAGAGTTCGGGCCTCACCGTCGAGGGCGGCAAGGGCATGAACCACATGTTCCTGATGTTCAACACCGCGAACAAGCCGTTCGACGACGTCCGCGTCCGGCAGGCGTTGTTCATGGCGATCGACACCCAGAAGATGATCGAGGTCGCGCTCAAGGGCCGGGGCCGGGCCAGTACGTCGTTCCTGAACGAAGAAAACCCGGCGTACGCCAAGGCGAAGACGGTGTACAGCTATGACCCGGCGAAGGCGAAGGCGCTGCTGGCCGAGGCCGGCGTGACGAACCTGTCGATCAATCTGCTCGCGGTGAACCTCAGCTGGATCGTCGACTGCCTGCCGACCATCGCCGCCTCCTGGAACGCGATCGGCGTGAAGACCACACTGCAGCCGCAAGACACCGCTGCGGTGTTCACCAAGATGGACCAGAATGCCGACTATCAGGTGGTCGCGGCGGCCTCGAACCCGAATCAGTTCGGTGCCGACGCGGACCTGATCCTGCGCTACAACTACACCCAGGGTGGGTCCTGGATGAAGTACACGCGCTGGGAGAACAGCGCCGGCGCGAAGGCGATCTTCGCGAAGATGGACCAGGCGGTCCGGGCACCCGACGCGGACACCAGGCTCAAGCTGACCCACGAGTACCTCGATCTGGTCGCCGAGCAGGCGGTGCTGTACCCGGTCGTCCACACCGAGCTGATGACGGCCTGGAACCCGAAGAAGCTGAGCGATGTCAAGGCTCAGCCCTATCCGGGCATCAACCTGCTGCAGTCCAAGCGAGCCTGAGGTAACCGACTGTGGCTGTCATCGTCCGCATGCTGGTTCGCCGGCTGCTTCTGCTGGTCCCGTTGCTGCTCGGCATCATCGCGTTCGTCTTCCTGGTGATGCGGTTCTCGACCAACGATCCCGCGGTTGCCTACTTCCAGGGCGCGAACCCGACCGAAGAGCAGTTGCACATGTTCCGGCAGGAGAACGGCCTGCTGGATCCGCTGCCGCTGCGCTATGTGCACTTCGTCGGCGACCTGTTGCAGGGTGATCTCGGGACCAGCGTGCTCACCAAGGCGTCGGTGCTGCAATCGATCACGACGGCGATGCCGTTGACGTTCCAGCTCACTCTGCTGGGACTGCTGATCGCAATCGTGCTGGCGTTGCTGCTCGGTGTCACCGCGGCGATCTTCCGGGACCGCTGGCCGGACCAGGCGATCCGGCTGGTCTCGCTGATCGGCGTCGCCGCGCCGTCGTTCTGGCTCGCGCTGCTGATGATCCAGTACGCCGCAGTGGACCGCGGCTGGTTTCCGCCGAGCGGATACGTGAATCCGGCCGACGGGGTCGGCCCGTGGTTGCGGACGATGACATTGCCGGCGCTCGCGCTGTCCCTGCCGGTGGCCGCGCAGCTGATCAGGATCATTCGTACGTCGGTCGTCGAGGAACTGGACAAGGACTACGTCCGGACCGCGATCGGCAGCGGCCTGCCGCCGATGGTGGTCGTGGGACGCAATGTCCTGCGGAACGCGTTGATCAACCCGCTCACCGTGCTCGGCCTGCGGATCGGTTACTTGCTCGGCGGAGCAGTCGTGATCGAGCAGATCTTCACCCTGCCGGGGATGGGCACGCTGATGATCAACGCCGTCCGCGACGGCGATCCGGCGGTCGTGCAGGGCGTCGTACTGACGATTGCGATCGGGTTCGTGGTGGTCAACCTCGTCGTCGATGTGCTGTACCTGCTGGTCAATCCGCGACTGAGGAGCGCTGCCTGATGCGTGCACGCCTGGCCCGGCAGTTGTCTCGCCCCGGGATCAACTTCAGGCGGCTGCCACTGCCCGCCTGGATCGCGGTCGCCGTACTGGCAGTGGTGATCCTGGCTGCGGTATTCGCTCCGCTGCTGACGCCGTACGACATCCTGACGCAGGAGGACGCCGGCGGTGGGCCTTCGGGTGCGCACTGGTTCGGACTGGACAGTGCGAACCGCGACATCTTCACCCGCCTCGTGTACGGCGCTCGCTGGTCGCTGATGATCGGTCTCGGCGCAACCGCGCTCGCGTTGACCGCCGGCGCGATCATCGGAGCAATCGCGGCCACTTCGCGCAAGGCGGTCGACGAGACCGTGATGCGGATCCTGGACATCGTGATGGCGTTCCCCGGGATCGCGTTGGCCGCCGTACTGGTTGCTGTGTTCGGTGGGTCGATTCCGGTGCTCGTCTTCGCGATCGCCTTCCTGTACACGCCGCCGGTGGCCCGGGTGGTCCGCGCCAACGTGCTCGCGCAGTACGGCGAGGACTATGTGGTGGCGGAGAAGATCATCGGCGCCCGTACGCCGCACATCCTGATCAGGCACGTGGCGATCAACTGTGCCGCTCCGGTGCTGGTGTTCTGCACGGTGATGGTTGCCGATGCCATCGTTTTCGAGGCGTCGCTGTCTTTCATCGGAGCAGGGGTCCGGCCGCCGGAGCCGTCGTGGGGCTCGGTGATTGCCGATGGCAAGAATATGGTGCTGCTGGGTGGCTGGTGGGCGACGGTGTTCCCGGGATTGCTGATCCTGATCACCGTGCTGTCGCTGAACATCCTGTCCGAGGGCGTCTCCGACGCCTGGGCGGCGCCGGGCGCGCGTCGGGCGGAGAGCAAGAAGGACAAGGACGCGTTGGAGACAGCGCAGCCGGGCTCCGGTGAACTTGTCGAGCTACCCGGTCTGGACCTGGCGGCGGCTCGGCTGCGGGAACGAGCGCGACCGTTGCCGGATGGCGAACCCGTGCTGTCCGTGCAGCAGTTGGCGATCGGCTTCGAAGGCCGGCACGACGGCGTCGACATCGTCGATGGGATCAGCTTCGACGTACGGCCGGGTGAGGTCCTCGGCCTGGTTGGCGAGTCCGGGTGTGGCAAGTCGCTGACCGCGCTCGCCGTGATGGGACTGGAACCGCGCGGCGCCCGGATCCGCGGCCGGATTCGGTTCGACGGCAAGGACCTGCTGAGCCTGCGCCGCACCGAACGGCGACGGCTGCTCGGTCACGACATGGCGATGATCTATCAGGACGCGTTGTCTTCGCTGAACCCTGCGATGACGATCAAGGCTCAGTTGAAGCAGGTGGTGCGCCGCGGCGGACGGCGTACTCCGACAGAGCTGCTGGAGCTGGTCGGCCTGGATCCCGAACGGACCCTGACCAGCTACCCGCATGAGCTTTCCGGCGGTCAACGCCAGCGCGTGCTCATCGCCATGGCGCTGTCTCGGGACCCCAAACTCATCGTCGCGGACGAGCCGACCACGGCACTCGACGTTACCGTGCAGGCCCAGGTGATCCAGTTGCTGCTGCGACTGCGGGCCGAACTCGGCTTCGCGTTGATCCTGGTGTCACACGACCTGGCGCTGGTTGCCGACGTCACCGACCGAGTGGTCGTGATGTACGGCGGCCAGATCGTCGAGACCGGCGTCACGGCCGACCTGGTCGGCGAGCCGGCGCACCACTACGCCCGTGGTCTGCTGGGCTCGGTCCTGTCGCTGGAATCCGGCGCCGCCCGACTGACCCAGATCCGCGGCGTCGTCCCTTCACCGGCTGACTTTCCGGCGGGTTGCCGGTTCGCCGACCGGTGCCCGATGGTCACCGAGCTGTGTCGCACCACCGCTCCTGAGCTCACTGGGTCGTCGGCACATCGGGTGGCCTGTCATCACCCCGCGGTCGCGCTCGCCGTACCGGAGTCGTCGGAGCCCTTGGAGAAGGAGGCACTGCGATGACGGAGCCTGTGCTCGAACTGTCCGGCGTACACGTCGTCCACCGGGCTCGGTCCGGCGGTCTGTTCCGCAAGGATCGGGTCTACGCGCTGACCGGGGCCGACCTGACCATTGCCGCCGGTGAGACCGTCGGAGTGGTGGGGGAGTCCGGCTGCGGGAAATCCACGCTGGCCAAGGTGCTGGTCGGCGTACAGGAACCGACCGAGGGTACGGCGTCGTTCCGCGGCCAGGACATCTGGTCGATGAAACCCGCCGAACGTCGCCAGGCCATCGGCACCGGAACCGGGATGATCTTCCAAGATCCTTCGACGGCGCTGAACCGCCGGCTGCCCGTACGCCGGGTGCTGCGCGATCCCCTCGACGTACACCATCGTGGGACCGTTGCTCAGCGCAACGAACGGGTCCAGGAGTTGATGGCGTTGGTCGGCCTGCCCCGCAGCGTCGCCGATGCCCTGCCTGGCCAGTTGTCCGGTGGCCAGCGGCAGCGGGTGGCGATCGCGCGGGCACTCGCGCTCGAGCCGTCGCTGCTGGTTGCCGACGAACCGACGAGTGCTCTCGACGTCTCGGTCCGCGCGCAGATCCTCAACCTGCTGCTGGATCTCAAGGAACGCCTCGGTCTTTCGCTTGTGTTCGTTTCGCACGACATCCAGACCGTTCGAAGGATGAGTGATCGAGTGATCACCATGTATCTCGGCCGGATCGTCGAGGAAGCACCAGCCGTCGGGATCGCTCAGCGGGCCCGGCATCCGTACACCCGGGCGCTCTTCTCCGCGACCCCCGGCCTCATCTCCCCGATCGATCCGATCCCACTGACCGGCCCGGTGCCGTCGGCGACCCGACCACCGAGCGGCTGCCCGTTCCGCACCCGCTGCTGGAAGGCCGACGACAGCTGCGCCGGCGCGATGCCGGACTTCGAGTCCGACGCCGCCCATCCGGCCCACCGGTTCCGCTGCTATCACCCGGTCGTGGAGCGCGAGTCCACCGATGACCTGATCACCCAAGCATTGGAGCGTTCATGACCTTGCCAGCCCGCCTGACCGGTGTCATCCCACCTGTCTGTACGCCGTTGACCCCGGACCACGAGGTGGACACCGCCTCGCTGGTGCGGCTGGTCGACCACCTGATCGACGGCGGCGTGAGCGGACTGTTCGTGCTCGGTTCCACCTCCGAGGTGGCCTACCTGCCCGACGGACACCGCAAGGTCGTGCTCGACACCGTGGTCGGCCACGTAGCCGGCCGACTGCCAGTGCTGGCAGGCGTGATCGACACCGCGACCCTGCGAGTCATCGACCACGTCCGCACCGCAGTCGCCGCCGGCGTCGACGGCATCGTCGTGACCGCGCCCTTCTACACCCGCACCCATCCAGCCGAGATCGACAAGCACTTCCGCCTGGTCGCAGCAGCCGCCGGACTACCCGTGTTCGCGTACGACCTCCCGGTCTCCGTCCACTCCAAGCTCGGCGCGGATCTAGTGCTGCAGTTCGCGGCGGACGGCGTACTGGCTGGTCTCAAGGACTCCAGCGGCGACGAGGCCGGCCTACGCAACGTCATCCTCGGCGCCCGCGACCGCGGCGACATCACCAACTTCAGCATCCTCACCGGCTCCGAACTAACCGTCGACAACGCCCTGCGAATGGGCGCCGACGGAGTAGTCCCAGGCCTAGGCAACGTAGACCCCCACGGCTACGTAAACCTCGTCAACCACGCCACCACCGGCAACTGGGACGACGCCCGCACCGAACAGGAACGCCTAATCCGCCTCTTCGACCTGATCCGAGTAGGCGACCCGACCCGCATGGGCGTCAGCTCCTCCGCCCTCGGAGCCTTCAAAGCAGCCCTACACCTCCGCGGCATCATCGAAACCGCCACCATGGCCCCACCCCAAATCCCCCTCAACCCCGACGAAATAGCCCAAGTCGAAAAGCACCTGGTGACCGCGAACCTGCTCTGACCGATACCTCGTCGATCTGTCGCCGTCATCTGGCGGGTCCGGGCACGCGGTCAGCTCTGAAAGGGTTTTGGGGGCTGCCCCCGGATGCCCCGAGCTCTGGCCTTCCCAACGATGCGGGTTCGTGGCAAGACTCGTCGTACGAACGCGACCGCGTCCGGAGTGCTCGCGCAGGTTCTGTGTGACTTGGGGACGGATTCGACCGTTGAGGCTTACGTTAGATTCGCGTAAAGGTGAAAGTGGTTGAAGATCATCACGTTAGGGACACTGTGCGGTCGGGTGCCTGTTGCTCAGGCTCGGCTCGTGCCAGGGTCGTGCCACGAGCAATCGCTGAGGGGAATGTTGTGGAGCCGCTAGGGGATATGTCCGGACCCGAACGAGCCGTCGCCGCGGCGCGAGACCCCGACGAATACTTCGCTCGGGTACGCGCTGAGAGCGAAGCGGCCGCGGCTGCCGACGTCCGCGAGCGAGAGCAGCGACGCGCCCTCGAGACAAGAGTGAAGCTCTTGCGTCTCATCGGCCTGCGCGGTCTGGCAGAACGGCTGGCCGGCAGGGCCTGAGAAGTCCGGCACCCCGACTGAATTCGCTGTTGGGATGACCGAATGTGCGCGAAGTGTCGGCGTGGCGAGAGGTTTCGGCCTGCGCCGGATTCCGCCAGCCGTGTCGACAAGCCTTGTAGACAAGGCGAAACGCCGACGCTGAGCGTGTCTCGCGACGTTGCGAGCCGTTCCGGCATCGCTCTGCTACTGTCGCCGACAGTCCCGTGAGCAACTGGACTGTTTGTGTGTCAACGCCGAACCCTGCCGGACACACGGACTCCCCTCGAAGGACTGTGGCAGGGGTGGGGGACCCAGGAGGTTGGAGTCTCGACTGTGAGTGGTTGGGACCCTTGGGGTGAAGTCCGCGGGAGCGGACCGGGTCTTGACTCTCAGCCCGAACCCGACAGCTAACTTCACAGGCGTTGGGAGTTGTGCATGCTCGAATTCAACGGGCGTCGCAGGTCGGAGGCCCCCGACGTGCGTCCCTGGTACCGCCGCCTGTCGTGGTGGCGGTTGTCGCTGTGGGGCGTGGTGATCGCGGCCGGGCTCGGGGCCTGGGCGCTGCAGGTCGACTACGGCGAGGTGCTGCCTGACCAAACCGGGTGGTGGATCTTCTCCGGCGACCGGAAGAAGATCATCCGGCTGATGGGGATGGTGTGTGCCGCGGTGATCGTCGCCATCCCGGCGTTCTTGGCCTGGGAGGCCGGCGTGCGGGCGAAGCGGGCAGGCGCCCGCGAGAAGGACGAGATCGCGTTTCGCGTGCAGACGGTCAACGGTGTCATCGCCCCGCTGGCGGAACACTTGGGAGCGCTCGCGCAGCTGGACCCCGGCGAGACCCTGCCGAGACAGCGACTCGCCGGCGCGGCGGAGACGGCCACCTTGGCTGGTCTCGCCAATCTGCATGGTGGAGCAGACGCCGGGGTGCGAGTGTGTCTGTACTTGGTCGAAGGCGACATCTCCGATCGTCGTCTGGTGTTCCGGCACCGCGCTGGTCGGGGTAATTCCAAGCCGATGCGCGCGGTGTACGAGGGCGACGGCGGCCGCGGCACGGAGACCTTCAACGCGCTGGATGCGCGGGAGCCCCGCACCTGGCGTTACGTCGAGGGAGAGACTCCGGCGGTCGGTTGGAACCCCCGCAAGAAGTACCGCTCGTTCATGGCGGTGCCGGTCGCGTCGGGTGACACGCTGTTCGGGATGATCTCCATCGATGCTGTGGATCCGGCGGCGTTCCACGTCGCGGTGGATCTGCCGACCATTCAGACCGTGGCGGGACTCTATGCTGCGTTCCTGGCCGGGATGTCTGCGCCCAAGGATCATCCGGATCAGTCCGGAGCAACCTTCATGTGACGGCGGGCAACGATCCGTAAATTGCCTACCTAACGCATCAGGTCTTCGTGAGTTTCTTCCGTTGCCTACTGCGACAACGCGGTCACGCTCTGCTTGCCTTGATGGAACAAGCCCTCCCGTCGCAGTTGAGAGTGAAAGGCAACCATCATGAGGTCAGCTTTTGTTCGCTCGTTCACGCGTCTGACCGCGACCGCCGCCGTGCTCGGCGGGCTGGTCGTTACTGTTCCGGCCACCGCGACAGCAACTCCCGCGCCGGCGCCGATCGCCAGTACGTCCATCGGCCCGCAGTCGCGGGCCGATGACGCGATCGCGTGGTTCAGGGCCCGCAACGGCTCCACGTCGTACCAGGGGTACTGCGAGAAGGCCGTCGAGAACGCGTATGGCCGGACCGGTATCTATGCGTCGGCGATCGCTAACTGGAACGACGCCGTACGGCGAGGCGCGGCGCACCGGGGTGACTTGAACCCGCCGAAGGGTGCGCTGGTCTTCTGGAACATCAGCTCCTACGGACATGTCGGCATCGCAACGGGTGACGGTAACTTCTGGGCGACCAGTGTCAACGGGAGGATCGGCAAGGCGAGCCTGCCGTACTTCAACAGCTACCTCGGCTGGGCGCAGCCGAACTTCTAAAGAACTTGCCTACCGCAACAATCGCGGCTCGGCGACGGCGGCGAGGAAGCCGCCGACGAAGGTGTCGCCGAGCCCGACGGTAGTGGGGTTCTCGATGTCGAGCACGAATCCGGGGACACAGCGGACCGCGGCGCCCATCCGCTCGTGGAGCGCCGCGGCGAAGGTGATGGACTCGGGCCATCGCGGTTGCGCGTGCAGGTGGTCGACGTCCGCCGCGGTGAAGTTGTCGCCGTGGCGGTAGCGGGCGGTGGCCATCACGGTGCCGGTGTCGAGAGCGTCGGCGTACTGGTCGGCGCGTTCGCCGAACGCCGCCACCCAGTACTTCGTGTGCACTACCAGCGTCGGTACGGCGATGAGTGCGTGCAGCGCCGTGAGCGCGTCGGCGACTTCGGTTGCGGAGAGAAGGTTCACCGGGTGCCCGATGAACGACTGCAGCTCGTCCTCGTTCAGCCCGTACACGTCGATCACCTCGAGCAAGGCGTCGCGGACGTGGCGGCTGAACGCGGGCTCGTGGAAGGCCGCGTCCTCGAAGTACGTCACCGCATCCGGCGGCAGTTGCCGCAGGTGCGATCGCAGTTCGGTGAGCCGCCGGTCGAGCTCCTCCTGGTCGCGCATGGCGTTGAAGCCCGAGATCAGGAACACCGACGCTTTGCTCAGTCGGTCGCCCAGTTCGTCGGCCAGCAGCATGGCGCCGTTGGCCGGGTCGTTGACGTAGATCAGCCGGTTCGGGTACGGCGCGGTGATGTCGAGATCGCCGGTCCGGATCCGCAGGCCCGCGTCGTACTGGACGATCAGGTGCGGGTAGAAGGTGTCCTCGACGCTGCTGGAGATGTACTCGGTGTCCGGCGACAGCAGTCCGCGCATGGTGTCGTTGATGCTGACCAGATGCAGCGTTGACGGCACGCCCAGCCGGCTCATCACGATCCCCGCCCGCACCGAGGTGCCGCCGAGGGCAACTCGATGCGGGAACCGGTTGGCGAAAGTCCCCAGTGCCGCGGCGGAGGCGACGTACTGCTCGCCTCCGCCGCCGCGAGCGACGTACTGGAGGATGGACACGACAAGGTCCCGCTCGCCGCCGACCGCGACCGGCGACGCCAGCTCCTCGGCGCTGATGTTGTAGTCGGCAACCAACTGTTCCAGTACGCCGGCGGTGAGCTTCAACTCGTAGTCGACGCAGCCGCCGAGGCCCAGCAGTACACGGGAGGCATCGGTCATATCAGTAGAGTGAACCCTTGCCGGTGGCACCGAACAGGTCGATCTTCTGGGCCGCGACGACCTTCATGGCGTCGATACAGGCCGGCTGAATCGCATTCGGTTCGCGCGTCTTCGGATCGTTGCCCAGCACCTCGCGCATCTTGTCGTGGTACGCGACCTTGATATCGGTCGAGATGTTGATCTTGTTGATGCCGATCCGCGCGGCCTCGGCGATCTCGTCGTCCGGGTTGCCGGAGCCGCCGTGCAGGACCAGCGGAATCCGCACCTGACTCTTGATCTCCTTGAGCAGGTCGAGTTTCAGCTCGGGCTTCAGGTGCGCCGGATAGAAGCCGTGGTACGTGCCGATCGCCACCGCGAGGCAGTCCACGCCGGTCTGTTCGACGAACGTCACCGCATCGTCGGGATCGGTGTAGATGATCGTGGCGGCGCCGGCCTCGGCGTAGCTGTCGTTCGCGCCGATGGTGCCGAGCTCGGCCTCCACCGACAGACCGAGCGCGTGCGCGGAGTCGGTGACCTTCTTCGAGAGCGCGACGTTCTCTTCGAACGGCTTCAACGAGGCATCGATCATCACGGAGGTGAAGCCGTACTGGATCGCCTCCAGCACTTGCTCGTACGTCGCTCCGTGGTCCCAGTGGATCGCGATCGGAACACTCGAGCGGTGTGATCGCTCGATCATGCCGGTGATAAGTTCGCGGCCGATGTGCTTCACCTCGTCCGGGTGGATCCCGATGATCAGCGGCGCGTCCTTCTCCTCGCTGATCTCGACGATCCCCTGGAACATCGCCCAGTCACTGATGTTGAAGGCCGGTACGGCGAAGCTGTGCTCGTTGGCGACGTCAAGTATCACCTTGGTGGTCGTCAGCATGCGTGATCTCCTTTGAGGGGGTGTCAGGATTTGACGGCGCCGGCGGTGAGTCCGCCGATGAACCGTCGCTGGAAGAGCAGGAAGAGGACCAGGACGGGAACCGAGCCGAGGATGCTCATCGCCATCATCTGGTTCCACTCGTACGAGTGCTGGCCCATCAGCAACTGGATGCCGATCGGCACCGTGCGCATGTCGTCGGTGCGGGTCAGCGTCAGCGCGAACAGGTACTCATTCCACGAGATCATGAACGTGTAGACCCCGACCGCGATCAGACCGGGAACCGAAATCGGCACCAGGACCCGCCACAGGGCGCTCCACCCGGTGCCGCCGTCGACCTTGACGGACTCGTCCAGCTCGCGCGGCAGTGTGTTCAGGTACGCGGTGATCATGATGATCGCGTAGGGGAGGGTGAACACCATGTGCGTGAGGATCAGGCCCGGATAGGTGTTGTACAGACCGAGCGCGACCACGAGCCCGAAGTACGGGACTACCAGCGTGATCGGCGGCACGGCCTGGACGCTGACGATCACGGCGTTGATGGTGCGCTGGAACGGAAAGTTGAAGCGACTGAACGCGTAACCAGCCAGCAGCGCCACCAGGAGCGTCAGGATGGTCACCGCGAAGGCGACGATGTAGCTGTTGAGGAAGAACCGGAGCTGGGCGCCGTTGCCGAGGATCTCGCGATAGGCGTCGAGCGAGAAGCTCTCGGTGAGCAGCTTCGGCGGGCTCTGGAAAACTTCCCCGTTGCTCTTGAACGACGTGGAGAGCATCCACAGGACCGGCAGTCCGGCGAAGAGCGCGCCCAGGATCAGCCCGGTGATGACACCGGCCTTTGCGAGGGTACGACGGGTCTCGACTCTGGCCATGTCAGCGCTCCCTTTGCTGGCGCACGTAGAAGAAGGCCAGCACCATCGTCAGCAGCAACACGATCACGGCGGCCGCGGACGCGGTGGCGAACTCGTATTCGCTGAAAGCCCGCTTGTACGTGTACGTGCTGAGCATCTCGGTGGAGTTGAGTGGCCCGCCGCCGGTCGTCATCCAGATCAGCGCGAACTGCTGCGACGTCCAGATGAGATCGAGCACCGCCATACTGATGATCACCGGACGCAACTGCGGAAGCGTGACGTTCAGGAACCGCTGCACTGGGTTCGCCCCGTCGACGGCGGCCGCTTCGTACAGGTCGTGCGGAATGCCCTGGAGCCCGGCGAGCAGGCTGATCATGAAGAACGGATAGCCGGACCAGATATTGACGAACGTCACCGCCCAGAGCGCCGTACCGGGGTCGCCGAGCCAGTTCACACCCTCCTGGACCACGCCCAGCGTGTGCAGCACGTAGTTGACCACGCCGGACGGATCGAGCAGCAGCCGCCAGATGACGGCGATCACCGCGATCGTGAACAGCCAGGGCAGGATGTAGACGATCCGGAAGACCGCCTTCGTGACTCCGCTCAGCAGTTGCGTGTTGAGCATCATCGCGAAGGCCAGCCCCAGGAGCAGGTGGGCCACGGTACTGACCGAGATGAACACCCCCGTGTTCTTCAGCGCGGCCAGGAAGTCCGGGTCGGTGAGCACCTTGGTGTAGTTGGTGATCCCGGCGAACACCGAGTTCTCCTGGACGATCACGTTGTCCCGGAACGAGTAGCCGATCACCATGACGATGGGAATCACCATCAGGACCACGATCAGCAGAAGCGTGGGACTCAGATAGCCGTAGGGGATCAGCGCCCGGGTCCGGGCGGGGCGGCGGCCCGGACCGGCCTGCTTGGCCGGCGTCACTGTCTCGGTTGCGGTGAGCGTCATCGATGCCTCTCCTTGATCGGGCGCCCTGGCGGGCTACTGGATCACCGAGGTCCAGGACTCCTGGGACTTGGCGAGCGCGTCGTCGACGCCGGTCTTGCCGGTCAGCACCAGCTGGAGCTGCTCGTCGAAGCTGCGCATCAGGTCCTCGGACTTGGGCAGACCGACGAACTCGTTGGCTGGGTAGCCCTGCTGGTAGATGTCGAACGCCGTCTTGAACAGCGGGTCGCTGTCGCTGAAGTCGGGCTTCGCGTTCTTGTTACCGGGGAAGCCGTTGGCCATCGTGCTGAGTTTCGCGTTGGTCTCCTGGCTCATCAGGTAGGACACCAACTTGAACGCCTCGGCCTTGTGCTTGGTGGAGTTGGAGATGCCGATTCCCCAGGACGCGTACGGGATCCCGCGCTTACCGGTGTAGCCGTCCTCGGCCGGCAGCGCTGCCACCTCGAACTTCAGGCCCGGCTTGTTCTTCTTGATCAGGTTGATGTGCGCGAGCGAGTCGATCATCATGCCGACCTGGCCGTTGGTGAACTTCTCGACCTTGTCCTGCTCCTTCATGGTGAGCGAGCCGGGCGCGATCACCCCGGCGTCGTTCAGGCTCTTCACGAATTCGACCGTGCTCTTGACCGGGGCGCTGGTCAGGTTCGGCTTGCCGTCCTGCAGCATGCTGCCGCCGGATGCCCACAGCCACGACATCACGTCGTTCTGGACGCCGTTCGGTACGGCGGTGTCGAGCGGAAGCGCCCAGCCTTTGACGTCACCGCCACTCGCACTGATCTTCTTGGCCGCGTCCAGGAACTCGGTGCGCGTGCTGGGAACCGCCGTGACACCGGCCTTGGCGAGCAGATCCTTGTTGACGAAGAGCGGGTAGACGAAGTTGACCACCGGGATCATGTAGGTCTTGCCCTCGAGCTGCACCTGGCTGGCGAGCTGGCCGGCGTCGTACTTGGCGTCGGTCATCAGCTTGGACAGATCGGTGATCGCGCCCTGCTTGGCGAAGTCGTTGACCCAGGCACCGTCGAGCCCCACGACGTCGGGCAGGGTCTTGGACGCAGCGCCGGTGACGAGCTGCTGCTTGGTCGACGCGTATGGCGCGCTGAGCAGCTTCACCTTGATGTTCGGGTTCTGCGCCGTGAAGTCATCGATGAGCTTCTCGAAATTCCCGGCGGGGAGTTCGGCTCCCCACCACTGGGCGAATTCCAGCGTCACGGTGCCGTCCGCTGCGGCGCCGTCCGAGCCGCCAGAGCCGCACGCCGCCAGTGACGCGACGGTCGCAATCGCCGTCATTCCCCCTACCAGACGCCTCAGCCGGGATCTGCGTGTCGCCATGGCGAGCTCCTTCGTTCTGTTCTTTGCGGGATTGGCGCCAAGCTAACAGCGAGATATCGCAAGCACAAGAGCAGAGCTGCAAAGAGCCGCAACATGTGGCAGACTAATGCACAGCAGAGAGTGTTCGCGGCAGGCATGTGCGCGTGGTTGTGGCATACTTCCGCACGAATCGGGAGGAAGAGTGAGCGTGGACAAGGACGACAGGCGGGATCTGCCCGCTGGCCGCAAAGCTCAGCTCGCGGCGTACGTCGCCGAGACCGGTCAGGTCACGGTCGGCGAACTGGCCGAGCGCTTCGGCGTCTCCATCGACACCGTCAGACGCGATCTCGATCAGCTGAGCGCCGACGGCGTCCTCGTGCGCACGTACGGCGGCGCTGTCAGCCTGTCGACGATCTCCCGCACCGACCGCGCCGTCGACCAGCGGCTGACCCTGCAGGAGCAGGAGAAGGAAAAGATCGCGACGCTGGCCGCCGCCCTGGTCCAGGACGGCTCCACCATCATGATCAACGGCGGGACGACCACCCTCGCGCTAGCCCGCAGCCTGCGCCAGCACCGCGATCTCACCGTGGCCACGAACAACCTGCTCGTCCCGGCCGCGCTACCCCCGTCGGCCGTCCGCGACATCTACGTCTTCGGCGGCGCGGTGCGCTCCCTCACCCTGGCCACGATCGGCCCGGTCAGCTTCCGCGTCAACGGAGGCGCCGAGCTGGACATCAGCTGCGACCTCGCCTTGATCGGCGTCGGCGCAATCTCCGCCGACGCCGGCTACACCACCAGCAACCTCGCCGAAGCCGCGATGATGCAAGAGATGCTCTCGCGCGCCACCCGCGTAGCCATCCTCGCCGACTCCTCCAAGTTCGGCCGCCGCCTCTTCGCCCAAGTCTCCGAACTGAGCAGCGCCGACTACCTGATCACCGACACCCCGCCCCCCGCCGACCTACGAGAAGCCCTCACCGCAAGCAAGGTAGAGCTGATCACCCCCTAACCCAACAACTGACACCCTGACCTCCAGGTCAGGGTGTCAGTGCGTCGGCGTGCGGTCGTGACTCCGGGCCCGCCGCTCGGGACGGCGGGCACGGAGGGATCGAGTCGAGCTGGTCGGCTCGGCGGGTCAGTTTCCGTTGATCAGGTGCATGGCCAGGACGGGACTGAAGGTGCCGGCCGGGATGCCGGCGCCGGTCCCGCAGGAGCCGTCGGAGTCGCCGGGGACCTTGATCCACAGCAGCATCTCCGCGCCGCCGCCGAGCCGAGACGTGGTGCCGAGTTTGCGGCCGGGCGGGTTGCACCAGTCGTTGCCGGGGCCGTTGCCGTTCCGGCTGGTGTCGATCACGTAGGGCTTGGCCGCGGACAGTTTGCCGTTGACTGCGTTGCCGTAGCTGACCGTCTGGGCGGTGGTGTAGTAGTTCGATACGTTCAGCGTGAAGCCGTGGGCGCTCGCGAGGCCGGCGCCGGTCAGTCGCTGCGCCATCACGTCGGCGGCGACCCAGCCGGCGTTGCCGCCGTCGAGGTAGGCCCAGGTGTTCGGAGCCAGATCCTTGAACTGCTGTACGGCGTACTTCAGCATGCCGTTGCGGACGGCGATCTGGTCCGCGTTCATGCAGTTGAAGTCACCGAGCGCGTCGGGTTCGATCACGACCACCGCCGGACGGTTGCCGATGGCAACGGCAAAGTCGTGGATCCAGGTGCGGTACGCCGCGGGCGTGCCCGCGCCGCCGCCCGAGTGACCGCCGCAGGCGTCCCGGCCGGGGATGTTGTACGCGACCAGCACGGGCAGCTTGTCGGCGGCGTCCGCGGCCCCGACGAAGTTGCCGACGGAGGTGCCGATCGGGTTGCTCCAGTTGCCGAACCAGCGCGCCATCGGCTTGCTCGCGATCGAGTTCTGGATCGCGGTACGGCGGCTGTCGTTGGGGTTGTTCCGAACCCAGGTGGCTGGATTCGAGCTCGGATCGACATAGAACCCGCTGGTCAGCTGCGTCGGGTCGCCGGCGGTCACGGCGGCTTGGGCGCCCTGCGTCACCGGCGCGACGACCGCGACCATCAGGCCGGCGGCGACCAGGCCGCGGGTGATCCTTCTCGTTCTCATTGCTGCTCCTGTCTCGGGGTGGGGCGGTCTCCGGGAGCGCTTCCGGTTTGCTCAGTTCGTGAGCGATGTGTGACCGATAGTGTCGGATGGCATCGGTGGCCGTCAATGCCTCGATTTGCTGACGAATCTTCGCGTTTGCCGAGGAGAAGGCCGATCAGTACGGTGACCGGGAGCGCTTCCAGAAATCTGGTTCGTTGCGCTCCTGACGTGATGAAGGAGGACTCCGGGCATGCAGCACCGGCGGCTCGGCCGCAGCGGTTTGAAGGTCAGCGAGATCACCTACGGGAACTGGATCACCCATGGTTCCCAGATCGAGCAGGATGCGGCCGTTGCCTGCGTTCGTGCGGCGCTCGACGCCGGCATCACCACCTTCGATACCGCGGATGCGTACGCGGAGACTCGAGCCGAGCAGGTGCTCGGGCGAGCGTTGGCAGGTGTCCGGCGGGAGTCGGTCGAGGTGCTGACCAAGCTCTACTGGCCGACCGGACCCGGGGCGAACGAGCGCGGCCTGTCGCGCAAGCACATCATGGACGCGGCCCATGCCTCGCTCTGCCGGCTGGGCACCGAGTACATCGATCTCTATCAGGCGCACCGGTTCGACGAGGACACGCCGCTGGAAGAAACGCTCCGGGCCTTCGACGACCTGATCCGGCAGGGCAAGGTCCTGTACGTCGGCGTTTCCGAGTGGACCGCTGCGCAGATCAGCGAGGCCGTCGAGATCGCGGACGGCCTCGGGCTGGACCGGATGGTTGCCCATCAACCGCAGTACAACATGCTGCACCGGACGATCGAAGCCGAGGTTGTCCCCGTGTGCCTCGAAGCCGGGATCGGGCAGATCGTCTACCAACCTGTGGCGCAAGGCGTTCTGGCCGGCAAGTACCTCCCCGGTGAGTCGGCCCCGGCCGGCTCCCGGGCAACTGATCCGACGGGATCCGAGTTCATTCAGCGCCTGCTGAGGGAAGAGATCCTCGAGCGCGTACAACGACTCCAGCCGCTCGCGGACGAGGCCGGGCTGTCGATGGCGCAGTTGGCGATCGCGTGGGTACTGCAGCAGCCAGGCATCTCCTCGGCCATCGTCGGAGCCTCACGCCCTGAGCAGATCACCAACTCTGCTGCTGCATCCGGCGTGAAGCTCGACCCATCGCTCCTGCAGACGATCGACGCGATCCTCGGCGACTGCGTGGTGCGCGTCGCCTGATCAGGTAGGTCGCAGTAGTTCGATCAGATGGTCCAGTAAGTCGCCTGGCTCGTCCGGAAGCTCGAACTGGGACTGGATCTGCAGGCCGTCGGACAAGGCGATCAGCAGGGTGGCAATCTTCTCCGGATCCGCCGCCGCGCTGATCGTTCCGTCCGCCTGCCGGTGCTGGATACTTGCGGCCAGTACCTCGCGCAGATCGCCGTACCGTTCCACGAAGTACTCGTGGGCGCCGTGCTGGGGATCCCCGGCCTCTGCGGAGAAGGTCGAGTACAGCTGGACTAGGCCCGGAACGCCGGCGTTGTGCCGCATGATGGCGCCGAGTTTGCCGACCGCGTCGGACTCCTCGCCGAGTCGCTCGGTGTCGGCGGTGTCACGCGCTCGCAGTACCTCCTCGAAGAGCTTCTCCTTCGATCCGAAGTAGTGCAGCAGCCCGGCCTCGCTCAGCCCGACCGCACTCGCCAGCTCACGCGTCGACGTCTTGCGGTAACCCTGCCGGGCGATCACCTCGAGCGCCGTGGTCAGGATCTCCTCGCGCTTGGCGACCCCCTTCGCGTACGGGCCTCTCGGTGCCATGTCCCAAAACCTAGCATCACTCGGTTTTCGCGCCTACAGTGACACTCATGAGCCCGACTCCCGCTGACTTCGCCGATCGCCTCGGTCGCCTCACGCTCGAGGACAAGGTCCGGATCCTCACCGGCCAGGACTTCTGGTCGACGCACCCGCTGCCCGCGATCGGGCTGCGGTCGATGATCCTGTCCGACGGCCCGAGTGGCGTACGGGGCCCGGTCTGGGACGAGCGCGATCCGTCGCTCAACCTGCCGTCCGCGACCGCGCTCTCGTCGTCCTGGGACCTCGGGATCGCCCACCGGTACGGCGTGGTGTCCGCGCTCGAGGCCCGTCGCAAGGGCGTGGACGTGGTGCTCGGCCCGACGATCAACCTGCACCGATCGCCGCTCGGTGGGCGTCATTTCGAGGCGTTCAGCGAGGACCCGGTCCTGACCGCGGAGCTCGCCGCTGCCTACGTGGCCGGCGTCCAGGAGCTGGGTGTCGGCGCCACCCCGAAACACTATGTGGCCAACGATTTCGAGACCGACCGCTTCACCGCCGATGTCGTGGTCAGCGAGCGGGCGCTGCGCGAGGTGTACCTGCTCGCCTTCGAGAAGGCGGTCACCGAGTCGACGGCCTGGCTGGTGATGAGTGCCTACAACTCGATCAACGGTGCGACCGCCTCGGAGAATGAGTTGCTCGAGACTCCACTGAACAGCGAGTGGGGCTTCGACGGCGTCGTGGTGAGCGACTGGACCGCCGTACGCAGCGTGGAAAGCGCCAACTACTCGCAGGACCTGGCGATGCCGGGCCCGGTCGGGGCGTGGGGCGACGCCTTGGTCGAGGCTGTGCAGTCGGGAGCGGTCAAGGAGGAGGCGATCGACCGGAAGGTGCTGCGTCTGCTCGCGCTGGCTGCCCGGGTCGGCGCGCTCGAAGGGTTCGCGAAGCCTGTTGCCGTTCCGTCGATCGACACGGTCGCCTTCGCGCGCTCCGCGGCGGCCGACGGATCTGTCCTGCTGCGCAACGCCGGCGAGCTGCCCTGGAACGCGACCGGGCTCCAGCGGGTCGCGGTCATCGGCCACAACGCGCGGGACGCGCGGACCCAAGGCGGTGGTAGCGCGACCGTCATACCGTCGTCGGTGGTCTCACCGCTCGATGGACTCCGGGCCGCGCTGCCCGCTGCTGAGGTGACCTACTCGATCGGCGCGGTGGTCCAGGAGGGTGTCGCGGAGTTGCCGCTGTCGACGATGACCAACCCGGTCACCGGCCGACCCGGCGCCCGGGCACGCTTCCTCGCCGCGGACGGGGCCGAGTTGTACGCCGAGGATCGCTTCTCCAGCGCGCTCGTCTACCTCGGTGGGGACGCGCCGATCGCCGACACCGCGGTCTTCGAGTTCAGTACGACGTACACGCCGACGGAGTCCGCGTCGGCGCTGCTCGGGTTCGCCTCGGTCGGGCGTGGCCGTATCTTTGCCGATGGCAACCTTCTGCGCGAGGAATCCGTCGTACCGGCCGGCACCGATCTCGGCGCCGCACTGCTGTCCCCGCCGTCCGTCTCCACCCCGCTCGACCTGGTCGCCGGCCAGCCGGTCGACATCCGCGTCGAGCTCGAAGTGCCGACCGCGGACGGCGGCCTCGGCAACGCCCTGAGTATCACCGTCGGACTCGAGCCGGACCGCTCGAACCCGCAGGCGCTGATCGACGAAGCCGTCGCCGCCGCCCGTGCCGCGGAGGTGGCGGTCGTGGTGGTCGGCACCAACTCCAAGGTCGAATCCGAGGGCCACGACCGGACCACCCTCGCACTCCCCGGCCGCCAGGACGACCTCGTCCGGGCCGTCGTCGCCGCGAACCCCCGGACGGTAGTCGTCGTCAACGCCGGCTCACCCGTCCTGCTGCCTTGGCGTGACGAGGTCGCAGCCCTCCTGGTCACCTACTTCGGCGGCCAGGAGTACGGCAACGCACTGGCCGACGTACTCCTCGGCGTCGTCGAGCCCGGCGGTCGACTCCCCACGACGTGGCCGCGCGACGAGGCCGACGTACCGGTCATCGACGTCACGCCGCACAACGGGACGGTCCGCTACGACGAAGGCATCCACCTCGGCTACCGCGCTTGGCTCCGCGCCGGAACCGAGCCCGCGTTCGAATTCGGCCACGGCCTCAGCTACACCACCTGGTCCCTGTCCGACCTCCAAGCCTCCGCGACCACCGCCTCGGTCACCGTCCGGAACACCGGCCAACGACCCGGCAAACACGTCGTCCAGGTATACGCCGAACGCCCCGAAACCACCGTAGACCGCCCACACCGCTGGCTAGCCGGTTTCGCCGTCGTACGCCTGCAAGCAGGCGAGACCACCGAACTCACCATCCCCCTGCACAACCACACCTTCCACCACTGGGACAACACCTGGACCACCGAGCCCGGCACCTTCACCCTCCGAGCCGGCTCCTCAGTCACAGACCTCCCCCTCTCAACCGACCTCAATCTCAGCTAGCGCGTCGTGGCGCGTGGTGGGTTTGCTGTGTCAGCCTGGCTGGCATGGGTTCATTGGTGTTGTTGCATGGGCTTGGGGCGACGGGGCGCGTGTGGGACGGGTGGCCGCAGCCGCGGCTAGCGCCGGACTTGCCCGGGCATGGGCGGACGGCGCCGTTGGCGCACTACACATTCGAGTCCATGACGGCCGCCCTGGCTGAGGCGCTGCCGGTACGTCGAGGCCTGGTCGTCGTCGGACACTCGTTAGGCGGGGTCCTCGCGCTCGAGCTGTCCAGCGGGCGGTACGGCGTACAGGTTGACCGCGTGATCGCCCTTGGCGTGAAGGTGTCCTGGACGGACGCCGAGCTCGCCAAGGCCGCCGCCTTGGCGCAGAAGCCGGTCGCCTGGTTCGACAGCCGGGAGGAAGCAGCCGCGCGGTATCTCAAGGTGTCCGGGCTGCAAGGCCTGGTGGATCCGGCCGACGAGTCCGTGGACGAGGGGTTGCTGGAGGTCGACGGTCGCTGGCGGCTCGCCATGGATCCGGCCACCTTCGGCGTCGGGGCGCCAAAGATGCCCCAATTGATCGCGGCAAGCCAGGCGGACGTCCTCTTGGCGCGCGGCGAACTAGACCCGATGAACACCAACACCGAGCTAGCCGCCCTGCACGACCAAACCCTCACCCTGCCCGGCCTCGGCCACAACGCCCACGTGCGGGCCCCATCCGCCTTCAACCACCTCCACGCCCAAGCCACCCGCACCTAGAAGGACGGCGAAAGTCCGAGCGACTGCGGCAGCCGGTGTGACATGACGCACAGTCACGATCAGCTCAAGGCAAGCTGCTCGCCCTGGGATCAAATGAGTGCGTTTGAGTGTGCGCCGCCAGGGACTCGAACCCGAACGCGCTGATTTCCAGCTGAGGATTGTCATCTGCTGTCGGTGATGCGCAGAATCGCTTGCTGGTAAGGGATTCCCAGCATGTCTTGGCACTCACCCCACCCATCCCATCAGCCGACCAATGCCACCGACAGCGCGCGGTCTACCTGCTTGATATCCAGGCGGTGGCTGATCCAAGTGACCCCGCAGGCCTGGGCTTTGTTCCACGGCGAGCACGCCCAATGGTGGGACGATCGGCCGTACGCCGGAACCCCGCGGTGTCCGAGGCGTTGGGTCAGGCACTGGACATCGTCCTGACCCATTCGCTGCAAGCAGATGATCTGCATCTCTTGCAACAGGACCTGCTGGAGATGGCGGACGGAAACACAGCTCGCCGGCTCGCCGGCGAGGACGTCGAGCTGGTCGTCCTCGCATTCAGTGTCTTGCTGTCGACCTGGCAACCGCCACGCTCCAAAGCTCGACCCGGCCAATCCTGGGAGCACTTCATCCAATTCGTCGCCGCGCTCCTCGACGAGTCTCGCGCTGTTACGCCGGTCATCCCCGAGGTGGCGCCTTTCATACTGCGCGGCACCGCCCAGCAACTGAAGTACGCGAAGTGGAGCGGACCGGCCTACAGCGGCGCCGAAGGCAAACGCGATCAACAGGCCTGGCGCATCCTGGCTCGCCGGATGACCACGCTGGCCGTCGGCACGGTGACGGCGATCACAGCATCCCCGGAGCTGGTGCCGGCCAGGGGACCTGCAGCTCGGCTGGGCCTACTGGCCGCCACCGTCGTGGCCGACATGTTCGACGACGAGGTCGCGAATGGCCTCCGTGGCGTCCACAGCAGCATGCACTGCCTGGAGGCCCGGCGGACCAACAGCCATCTGGCGTCCGAGGTGATGCTGCTGGTCCGCGCCTGAGCTCACCGCACAGAGGCGCCGGGCCGTCGACGACATCGCGCTCGGCCGTATGCGGTCAACGGTCGGATCTGAGCAGAGAACGGCCCAGCGGGGTGACGGCGTGGCGGACGGATTGACCGGTTCGGGTGGTGGTGACGAGGCCGGCCTCGCGCAGGGTCTTTGTATGTTGGCTGATGGCGGCCGGGGTGACGTGGAGGCGGTGAGCCAGTTGGTTGGTGGACGCGGCGATGCCGAGAGCGGCGAGCAGTTTGGCGCGGGTATGTCCGATCAGGTCGCCGAGCCCGGCGGTGTCAATGGTTGGGGTGATCGTGCCGATGCCGTCCCAGTCCCGGACAGCTGGGCAGACCAGGGTCGGTGGCTGGTCGCCGTCGATGAAGGTGAGGGGTCCGCCGAAGTTGAAGTACGCCGGGACGATCTGCAGGCCGCGGCCGCCCAGTTCGAGATCCAGATCGTACGAGTAGTCCGCCTCGAGGACGGGCGCTTTCCAGCGGATCGACGGGTGCAGGCCGGCTAGCAGAACGTCGAGCCCGCCGCTCAGGAGATCATGTGCGTAGCGAGCCCGGGCGGTCTCGACGTGTCGATGTACCTCGCCCCAGACCGGGCCTTGCAGTGCGATGGCCCGGTAGTCGCGCAGGAGTCGGACCACCCCGTCGGGCCGGCCTAGTTCGTGTAACCGGTGGGCCCAGCGTGGTGGCTGGTCGAGGCGGCGGTAGGTGCGGGTGAGATCGGCCCGAACAGCGGCGGCCGGCAGTGCCAGCATGGACTCGAAGTGAGCCTGTGCATCGAGCTCATCGACGGTGGGGGTCAGGAAGTCGGCGAAGTTCCCGGCGGCTGGGACCACGGCGCACGCGGACTGCAGCACCCTGGCATCGAGTGCGCGAGCGCGGCCCCGCGTGCCCACTGAATCCCGCCAGGTCCAGTACTGCGGCGGCAATGCGTCTTGCTGGAGACAGTTGATACTCAGGACCAGTTCCCACAACGGATGCGGCCCGCCCGCGATCCGTACCTTCCGAAGGTCCTCGCTCGTGAAGTAGATCCGCAGCACCATCGCTTCCCCCGTCCGTGATCGGCCGTTCTCCGCATGCTCACAGACCGACTTCCAGAAAAGTTCCAAGCGACTTCCAACTGCTTACGGTACGGCGCAGGTTTCGTCGAGGGTCGTGATTTCCGTGCGGAGGGCATCGGCCTCGGGGAGGTGCTGGTCGGCGTACAGGGCTAGTGCTTGGTGCCAGTGTCGGTGGGCCACGTCGTGCCGGTGGAGTGTGTGGTTGGCTCGGGCGAGGCCGTGGTGGGCGGCGGCTTGCGTTCGGCGGTTGCCGGTGCGGAGGGCGTGGCTCAGCGCCAACTCGTACTCTGTGGCGGCAGAGTCATGGTCGGCGACGGCGAGGTGGTGCTCGCCGAGACTGTTCCGGATGCTGCTCTCCAGTTCGCTGTCTCCGAGCTCGTTGCTGATGGCAAGCGCCTCCTTCTGGTGCTGCAGCGACTCACCGTACCGGCCGAGCCGGCAGAGCACCGAACCAAGATTGCTGATGGCGTTCGCCTCACTCCAGCGTTCGCCGAGTTCGCGGTGCAGCTCGAGGGCAGCCTGTTGGTGTTCGAGGGCCGCGGGATAGTCGCTCAGTGCCTCGTACGTCTTGCCGAGCGCACCAAGAGCATGGGCTTCACCGATCCGGTTTCCCAACTGACGAAACAGTTCCAGAGCCTCTCCGAGTCGATCGAGCGCCTCCACGTTGCGTCCGGTCACATGGTCGAGCAGGCCCAGGTTGATCAGCCCCATCGCTTGATGGGGAGGCCCGGCGATCTGCCGGAGGATTGCCAGGCATTGCTCGAGGTGTTCGCGCGCCGGCAGGTTGTCGCCGAGCATCATCCGAATCGTCCCGAGAGCTCCTAGAGTGGATGCTTCGCCGGCTTGGTCACCGCATCGACGACGCATCACGAGCGCGCGCTCGGCGTAGGCGATAGCCGCGGCGGTGTCGCCAGAACGTCGCCAAGCTCCCGCGAGGTTGTGCAGCGTCTCGCCCAGAGCCCATTCGTCACCCAGTTGCTCGCAGGCCTTCAGCGCTGACTCGTGGGTGCTGATCCAGTCCTGCTGGTAGCCACGAATGTAGAAGAACCGCCAGAGCGTCTGCGGGAACTGCCAGACGCGATCGTTGCGGCCTCGTCGCTCTGCATCTGCTGTCAAGGCCAGCAGGGCAGGCCGCTCGGTTTCCAGCCACTCCATCGCATGTTGATGAGTCTCGAAGACCGGTACGCCGATGGGCGGTGGCGCCGGGGGATTCGGGAGCTGGACCCGTCGCGGGTCGATCCGGTTCATGGCGGCGCCGGCGGCTGTCAGGTACCAGTCGGCTAGCCGGTCGCTTGCCGCATCGCGGTCGGCAGGTGAGTCTTCCTGCTGTGTCAGCTGGACGGCGTAGGCCCGTAGGAGGTCGTGAAAGGTGTACCGGTCGGTGACCGGCTCCTCCACGAGATGTGCCGCGACCAACTGCCGCAACAGCCGAGTCGCCTCCGCGATCGAGACGTCGGCCAGGGCGGCCGCGGCGTACGGGCCCGCCTGGGGCATCGGGATCAGGCCGAGCAGCCGGAACATGCGTTGCTGCGGCCCGGTCAGCCGGAGATACGAGTGGTCGAACTGCCGCCGTACGACGGCCTCGGGGTCACCGTCGACGGCGAGGAGCCCGAGCTGATCCTCCGCGAGCCGGTCGACCGAGTCGGCGATGGTCGCGCCGACGCCGGCGGCCGCCAGGCGGAGCGCCAGCGGGAGGCGTGCGCAGAGTTCGACGAGCCTCGCGACGGCGGCCGATTCCGCTTCCACCCGCTCGGGGCCGAGCAGGCGGGCCAGGAGATCGAGCGACTCCTCGTCAGTCAGTACGCCGAGGTCGACCCGTCGCGCGCCGTCGAGTGCGACCAAGCCGGTCAGGGAATCCCGGCTGGTGATGAGGGCAAGACAGCCTGGTGAGCCTGGAAGCAGCGGGCGGACCTGGGAGACGGCGCTCACGTTGTCGAGCACGATCAGCAGCCGACGCCCGGCCAGCGCAGACCGGTACATGCCTGCCTTCGACTCCAGATCGGGCGGCACCTGGTCTCCCGGTACGCCGAGCGCGTGCAGCATCCATTCGAGTGCCTGGCTTGGTTCGATCGGGCGGCCGGTCGAGTAGCCCTGCAGATTGAGGTACAGCTGCCCATCCGCGAAGCGGTCAGCCACGGAATGCGCCCAGTGAACGGCCAGCGCCGTCTTCCCGACACCCGCCGTACCGGTGATGGCACTGATCACGACCGCGGACACGCCGCTCTCGATGGAGACAAGGTTGTCGAGGTACTTCAAGGCCTCTCGACGCCCGGTGAAATCCGGCACCGCAGCAGGCAACTGCGCCGGTACGACGGTGCCCGGCGTCGCGGATGGTTTGGGGCGATCCGCTGTTGATCGAGTTGCCGAGAGAATCTGAGCTTGTAGTTCCTTGAGCCGCGGACCTGGTTCGACGCCTAGCTCTTCGCCGAGGAATCGGTAGACCCGCTGGAACGCGTCGAGTGCTTCGGCACGCCGCCCGCAGCCGTCCAACGCGAGCATCAGTTGCTCCCAGCGATGTTCCCGCGTCGGCTGCGCGGCGACTGCCTCTTGCAGGCGGCCGACCACAGCCGCGTGCTGACCGAGTTCGAGCCGCAGATCGATCAGCTCGTCCTCGACCTGCCAGCGACTCTCCAGCAGCGGCGCCGCAGCCTCGTGCAGCATCGGGGACCCGAGGCCTTCGAACGGCACGCCTCGCCATAATGCCAAGGCCTCTTCGAACCGGATCGTGGCTTCCTCACGGTCTCCGGCGTCGTTGGCCTGGCGCCCTGCGGCCACTAGATCCTCGAAGGTGAAGCTGTCGAGCTCGGCCCGCTCGACACTCAGCCGGTAGCGCCCCGACCCCCGCTCGATCCGCGTCGCTCCCGCCCGAGTCGGCGGCAGCACCCGTCCAAGACCCCACAGATAGGTCGACAGGTTGCCTGCCGCGGAACGGGGCGGATCTGCTTCCCACAAGAAGTCGATCAGGCGGTGCGAGCTGACCCAGCTGTTGGCGAACAACAACAGGACGGCGAGTGTCGTGATTTGTTTGCCGCCCCCGGCCTTGATCCGCCCACCATCCGCATCCTGAACCTCAAACGTCCCCAGCACGTTGAAGAGCAAGAACACCATCCCCTTCGCGTCCAACTCATGACGTTAGACCACGGGGGGAGCATGAACAGTTCGAACACCCAGTCTGTCGACCCTACAAGGGCCGGCCATCGATGGCCGGCCCTTGCCACGAGTTCAGCTCAGGACCGGCTCAGGGCCGTGTCGCGGATCGAACTCGTGCGGCGGGTGGAATCCCGGTTCCGGCGGGTCCATGAATCGCGACACGACGAACGCGGCATAGCCGATCCACCACAGCACTTCCTTCCACGGCGCACGGGGGCCACGGAACAGCGGCGGCCCTTCTCCGAGGTTCCGGTCGGCCCAGTCGGAGGCTCGGTCCATCTTGGTGTTGTGGCGCGGCTGATAGTCGGTCTCCGGACGCTGTGGCCCCTCTTCGTTGGCACGGTGAGATCCAGGCTGCCTTTCATGCTTCGGCTTCCACTCGTGCTTGGGCTTCCACTCGTGTTTACCCTGATAGTCGCCTTTCTTCTGATCGCCGCCCTTCTCTTTGCCGCCGCCCTTGCCCTTGGCCTGGGTCTCGGGCTGTTGCTTGCCGGGATTCTGCGGCCGCTCGGCTCGCTGGATCTGCTTGAGGTTCCGCTTGAAGGTGTTCTTGACCCAGTTCCGGACCTGTTCGGCCACCCAGTTCCACGTGGTGATCAGAGTCGCGATGAACACGATCAGCAGCTTGGTGGGGTTCAGTACGTCCAGGATCCCGCCGATCCAGTTGGCTACCTTGCGGATCACCGGCACCAGGGCCTCCACCACCGCCTCTACCAGCTTGTAGACGATGTAGATGACCAGCACAACGACGATGATGAGGAGCAGCACCTCGATGATGCCGCCGTCGGGGGAGCGGCCGTCGGGGTCGGCATAGGTTGTCGGATTGTTGTTGGCGTAGGAGTAGCCGTTGAGTTGTTGGGGGTTGTTGAGGTCGGCAAGTGGGTCGACGGAGATGAAGCGCCCGATAGTCGGGTCGTACTCGCGGGCGCCCAGATGAACCAGAGCTGTCGACAGGTCTTCGGCGCCCCCGACGAAGCCGCGTTGGCCGGGCCAACCGACGGGTTTGTCGCCGCGGGTGTTGCCGTAGGGATCGGTACGGCGACGCTGCACCTGCTGGGTATCCCCGTCGATGGTCATCGTCGGAGTCCCGTGGTGATCGGTGCCGAGCCATGACAGGTGGCCGCCGGTCCGGACCGCGATGGTTTTGCCGCTGTGCTGGTAGTAGCGGGTCGCGGCGGTGGTGCCGTCCGGTTTCAGCGTCACCTCGGTCTGGCCGAGGTACAGCGTGGTGCCGCTCGTGTCCCGGCGGATCATCCGGTTGCCGTCGGCGTCGTACAGGAAGCTTGTCGTCTTCCCGTCCCGCACCGATGTCGCGAGGTGGCCTTCGCTGTCCCAGGTGAGCGTCTCACCTACGCCGGCGATCGTGCGCTCCTTCATGTTGCCGGTTTCGTCGTACGCGTAGGTGTTCGAACTCGTGGTGGCCCCGTCCGTCGTCGTGGTCTTCGTCACGGCGTGTGGACGGGCCGACCCGGGCGCAGGGTACTCGTAGGTCGTCGTACTGGCACTGCCCGATGACCTCCGGGTCTCGGACGTTCGGTTGCCGGTGGCATCGACCGTCCAGGAGTTCCAGTACGGCGCGGGCCCGCCGAGCGCATCGACACTCGGTGCCGTGGCACAGTCGCCACTTGCCGGCGTCCAGGCCGCGGTGAGCCGCTTGGCGGCGTCGTAGTCGAAGCACTGCGTGTCGGTCGCTCCGCCGTCGCCCGGGGCATCGCTGATCCTCGTGACATTGCCACCCGGATCGTAGCTGTAGCTCACGGCGGAGACGCGTCGTGGCAGCGTCTGTCGTTCGGTCACCACCTTGCTCAGCAGCCGTGTCGCGACGTCGTACTCGTAACTGTTCTGGATCCACTTGCCCCCGGTCTGTGCCATCGACATGACCGACAACTCGCCGAACGGCGTGTACTCGGTTCCGGTGACATAGCTGCCGAGTTCGCTCGACAGGGTGGTCGCGGCGTCGAAGTCGTCGTACCCATGGACGAGAGTCTCCTGCTGCAGGTCGCCGACCGCAGGCAGCGTTTCTGTCGCGGTCGCACCGTTGGCCCGGTAGGTCTTTCCGAACGTGTAGGTTCCGCCCAGTTCCCCCTCGGTCGACGGCAACTCGATCTGCGTTCCGGTCGCGCGCCCGCCGGCGTCGTAGCCGGTGATCTTGGTCGTGTACGGCTTGCCGTCGACGTAGCGCGTTGACGAGACCGGTAGCCGCTTGCCGAGGGTGTCGTACGTCCACTCGGCCAGCTTGGTGCCGCTCGCCGAGTCCTGATACTGACCGGTCCGTCGGCCGATCTCGTCGTAGGTGTACGCGAGGGTGACTCCGCGGGCATCGGTCGTCGACACCAGCTGGTCCAGGTCGTCGTACCGGAAGATGGTGACGCCCTTGTCCGGGTCGGACTCCCTGACCTTGCGCCCGCGAACGTCGTACTCGTATCTCCAGACGTTGCCGTCAGCATCGGTCAGGGACGAAAGACGGCCGGCGCCGTCGTACGAGTACGACGTCTTCTGGAATGCGCCGACCGGACTGTCGCCGTCGTACTTGCGCAGTTCGGCCAATCGGCCCTCGGCATCGAGCAGTCTGGTCTCCGGCTGTTCACCGGTCGGTGGGTCGATCGTCGACCGGTCCGAGGTCGTCGAGTACGTCGTCTGCCACTTCTGCTGTCCCTCTGACCTGAAGGTCTGCAGCCGCGGTTCCTCTGCTCCGTTGTACTGCAGTGTGGTCTGGGTCGGGACCGCGTTGTCGACAGGCAGCAGGACGTCGGTTCCTGGGGGCGCGTCGTTGTAGTACCAATGGTTGGTCTTGACCTCGAGACCCCGCGAGTCGTACCAGGTGTCCTTGACCAATCGGCCGCCTCCCGGTGCCGATTTCTGCGTCTGTCGGGGCCGCATCAGCCCGTCGGTCAGGTCGTAGGTCGTCTTCACGGTGCCATCGGTCTGCAGCGTCTTCGTCGTCACTACGTCAGGGCCGTTGGCCCGGACCTGGTACTGGTACTCGGTGTCGGGCACGTCTGTCGCGCGGTTGCGGCCGGGCAACCAGATCTTGGTCTTCCGGCCGAGCGGGTCGTACGCCGTATCCGTGTGCCGACCATCGGGCGTCGTGACGATCGTCTCCGAACCCCACGCGGGCTCGTAGCTCCGCGCTGTCTGGTGACCGTTGGCCTCGGTCAGCACCACCTTCGTCACCGGTCCGTTCTCGGCCGGTGTGTATTGCTTGGTGGTGGTGCGGTTGAGGGCATCGGTGATCGCCTTCGGCCGGCCGAGGGTGTCGTAGGCAGCGGTGAAGACGGTCTGGTACTGCGGCTTCCCGTCGGCATCGAAGCCGGACAGCCGCTCCAGTTTGGTGTTGTCGCCCTTGGACGGCGCGGTGCCCGGAGTTGTGGCGCCGTCGTAGTAGATCCGTTCGTCCTTGATGATGTCGGCGTTGACGATCGGTTGGTCGCAGGACCCGGCGATCCGCAGCTCCCGGACCTTGATGTCGGACAGGCCCTTGGCTGGATTGGCGGCGTACTCGTAGCGAGTGCAGACGTCGTCGTCGGCCTTGGCCGGGTCGTTCTTGTCGTCGACCCGGACCAGAGTGCCGTCGGCATCGTAGATGTTCTGGTTCACGAGGCGCCGGTAGCCGTTGTCGGTGATCTGGTCCTGCTGCATGGCCTGGTCGTGAACGGCGTAGGACCTCGTCGTGCCCCACGGCCGGGTCCGGGTGCTGGTGGCGCCGGAAGACCAGTGTGTGGTGATCGCGCGATCGACGACGGTGCTGCCGTCGTACTTGAGGCGCTCCCGGGACTGGCCGGCGAACTGGGGTGTATCGGGCACCTGTCCACCGGTGGAGTCGGTGATCTTGACCGACTTCGTGCCACCATTCGCGAGCTTGTCGCCGTCCATGCCGCGGAAGAAGCGGTTCTCCGTCACTGTCTGCGGTCCGCCGGGCGCGCCCTTGGTGACCCGGACGCGCTCGTAGCCCCGCCATTGGGACCAGCCCTTCCGGCCGATCTCGACGAGGCCGTCTTCCTCGTCGTGATGCCACGCAGCCGGCGACAGGTAGTCGACGTGCGTGATCACGGGTTCGATGCCGCTGACGCGGTCGCTCTCGGTCACGTCGGTGACGACGTACTTGTTGAACCAATCCTGACGCTCCGCTTGGCCCTCCGGGGTCCACTTCACCGGATGGCAACGCTTGCCGTTCGTGTCCGGAGCCGGCACATTTCCAGGCAAGCTGCAATCCTTGCCGGAATAGGAGATGGCGATCTCGCCGCCGGTGCCGTAGTGGACAGCCGAGACACGCCACCAGTTCAATGGCGGGATGCCATCGGTTCCGTCGACGCGATTGGCCAGCTGAACGCCGTCGAAGTTCACCTCGGGCGCAGTGGAGGAGCCACCGACCAAGCCGGTGTTGGTGATGCCCTCCAGCCACATGCCGGCGCGAGTCCCGTCACCCGGCGGCGGGAAGGTGTGTCGCAGGGTCCATGACTCGACGTCGCCGAACGTCGTGCCGCGCGCGACCTGGGTGGTGACCTTGGCGAGCCGCTTCTTGGTCCAGAATGACGGCGTGTAGTGGTCCTTGCAGTTGGTCGTACTCGCGCAAGCGAGGTCGAGCGGAGTGTCCGGGTACGCCGAACAGTTCGTGCTGGCCGGGTCGCACCGGTTGCCCGAGGTGAACAGGACCCGCGCGGTCGGCGGGCTGGTGAAGACCTGACCGGCCCGCTGGCCGTACTCGATCCGGGCGATGTTGCCGGCCCGGGTGTACGGACTGACAGTGGTGGCGGTCTGGTTGCGTGCGTAGTTGTCCTGTTCACGCTCGTAGAACAGGCTCATCGTGTTGCCGTGGGTGTCGACGACGTAGTCGAGGTTCCAGCGATAGGCCTGGTTGCAGTACGACGCGGCGAAGTCAGTCTTGTGACAGGGCTCGCCGTCGTTGTTGCCGAAGACCGGTACCGTCCATGCCGACTGGGTGTCCTGGGTTGCGTTCTGCCAGCCAGGAAGGTGGTTCAAGCCGAAGTAGTACTGGGTTCCGTCCTTGCCGGTGATCCGCCAGTACTCGCCGTCGTTGTCGCCGTTGCCCGCGCTGTTCAGACGTTCGATCTTGGAGCCGTCGTCGGTGCGGGCATGCCACACCTTCGTCTGGTCGTCCTGAACGAGCTCGCCCCCTTTTCCGTTCAAGGTGAACGTGGCGTTGTCGGTGGCCCAGCACAGGTCGCCGGTGGCTTTCGTGCCGTTGTTGCCGTTCTGCTGCGACTTCGCTCCGCACGACGCGTAGCGCCGTTCGATCGAACCGCCCGGTGCCAGGTCGAATCCCTCACCGACCCACGAGGGCTGGTTGTTGGTGGCTGTCGTCCGGCCGTCCACGCTCCCGGAGGAGTAGCCCAGCGTCAGGTCCATCATCGGCCCGGCCGGGTTGGGCGGCATCCTCATCGGGTACGACCAGGTGAAGTCGCCGGCCGAACCACCGACACTCCAGGTGGCACTCGGCGCCAAACCGGTCTCCCTGAAGTCGCCCGCCGTGCCGGAAGGACCCGCCTGGACGATGTATTCGGTACTGGTGGCATCGGCCGCCGCGTCGGCGGAGAGCAGGCCGGACCCGTCGTTGCGGGTGGCAACCGGTTCGCAAGTGGTAGCGCACCGAGTCAGTCGGAGCCGGCTGGCCCAGTCGCCGCCGAAGGTGTCGCGGAAGGCGCTGTAGTCGAGTTGGAGGTTGACTGTGCCGGGCTGCTTGAGCCCGTCGGCCCGCGCGACGCGTAGTACGAGGCCGTTGTCCTTGCGGCCGACCAGCTCGACCTTGACCTTGGCCGGTGTGGTGCCCGCGAACTTGGATTGCTTGTGGGCAGGGGCGATGGCGATCGGCAACGCCCCGGCCTTGGCCGGGGTGATCAGGCTGGCCGGTTTGGGGTTGCCGGGTTGCCGGGCTGCCGGTGTCCTGCTGTCGGCTAGCGGTACGGCGACCTCCGCCGTACCGGGGCTCGGCCAGGTGACCGCGGCGGCGCGGGGGCGGGCAGCAGCTTCGGCCGGGTCCGGTTTGCCGGGTGTGAAGGTGGCGTTGACGCCGGGGACAGACTTTTCCTTCCGTGGCGTGAAGGGTTTGCTGTCGGGCGGTCGCTGCGCGGCGGCCTCGGCGGCCGGGCCGTGCAGGCCGATGATCAGGGCGGAGCCGACCAGGATCCCGAGTGATCGGTACCAGGTACGGCGGTGTCGTTGTCGCATGCGGTGTAACCCCTCCCCAAGGATGTGGACTCATCAAGGTCCGCCCTTTGTCGCAGTGGTTCTGGCGCGCGTCGAGAGCCTTTTAGCCGTGGCTAAAGAGCCGTTGAGCGCCTTGGACGAGCGTGGTGTGCTCCGTGCGTCACGAACCGTGACGATCGCGGACCTGTGGGGTGGACATGCTGAATGCAAGACGATGGTTGATTCTGTTGATCGGATTACTGGTCGCCTTGCCGGTGACGTTGCAACCTCGGCTTCCGGCGGTGGCGGCGGCCCAGGCGACCGGGTTGTCGTACACCGGGACGGCGTACCGCTGGACGCATGTGAATCAGATGGCGCCGAATCAGTCGTACTGGAACTACGACCGTGCCGAGGGCGCGAAGGTCGGGTTCTCGTGGGACCGTGAGGTCCGGTACCGGTCGTTCTTCCAGTTGCCGACCGGTCCGATCGGCGGCGCGCGGATCATCAGCGCGACGTTCTCGATCATCCTGGATCACAGCCCGACCTCGACGTCGACGCCGGTCAACCTGTACGAGACCGGACCGATCGATCCGGCCGTTCCGTTGACCTGGAACAACCAGGGCGCCCTTCCGTGGAAGGGTTTTCTCGACAGCGCGAGCGGCCACGCCTGGACGGCTGGTGGTGAGCCGAACATGGGGATGGAGTTCGCCAGCTCGAACCTGACGGCGATGGTTCAGCGGGCCGCGAACAACAAGACCGGGTTCGTCACCGTTGGTCTGCAGGCGCCGGATGAGGGCAACGTCAACCAGTGGAAGAAGTTCGTGCCCGGCAGCGCGAAGATCACCATCGTCTACAACCACGCGCCGGTGATGCCGACGCAGCTGAAATTCACCCGGCCGCTGCCGTGTGGCTCGGCGGCCGATCCGACGCCGATCGGTACGACGCAGCCGCAGTTCTCCGCGGTGGCCACTGATCCGAACGGGCAGAACCTGACCTCCCAGTTGCAGTTGCACAAGGCGGACGGCACGCTGGTCCATGCCGTGACCTCGAGTACGACGACATCGGGGGCGGCGTTCGCCTGGCCGGTGATCCCGGATGGCAAGCTGATCGACGGTCAGGTGTACTCGTACTCGGCGAACAGCTCCGACGGACTCGACAACGGGCCGTGGACCGGGCGGTGCTCTTTCCGCATCGACACCAGCCGGCCGCAGACTCCGAGCATCGAGTCCGCCGACTTTCCCGACGGCGAACCGAAGATCGACGTCGGGAAGACCGGGCGGATCACCCTTCGGCCGGCTGCCGGTGACGCCGGGGTCGCCGAGTACGCCTACGGCTTCCAGCAGGACAAGACCACGATGCGGGTGAAGGCTGGGCCGGACGGTACGGCGGTGATCCCGGTAACCGTTTGGCCGGGGACTGGAGGGGTTCCGACCAAACGGTTGTACGTCCGAGCGGTCGATGCCGCAGGCAACATCAGCCCGGCCGGACCGGCGTACGGGTTGTCGGCCAACGAGCCCACCGAACCGAAGCCGGTGCCGCATGTTCGCGGCGACGTGAACGGCGATGGGCGGGCGGATGTGTCGCTGGTCCTCGATCACGGGTTCGGCCGGACCTCGGTCTGGAACGTGGACGCCAAGGAGGATGGTTTCGAGACCGGCTTCGTTGGCTGGGACACCGGCAACAACGGCGGCTTTCCGCTGTTCCGCAGCCGAGCGGCGCAGGGGGACTTCGACGGTGACGGGCGGACCGATGCCGCGTTGTTCCGGGAGGAGGCCGGGCGGCGGAACTCGCTGTACCTGCTGAAGTCCGACGGTAACCGGTACGACAGTGCGGCGGCTCCGGTCTGGAGCAGCGGCATGTCGAGCTGGGCGCTGTCGACCGCACGGGTGCTCGCCGGGGACGTCGACGGTGACAAGAAGTCCGACATCGTGGTGCAGCGCAACCTCGGCGCAGGTCGTTGGGAGACGCTGGTGTTCCGCGGCGGCGACTTGGGCAACCCGGTCAGCTGGCTGGACACGCCGGGGGAGTGGGCGGGCAGTGCGCCCGTTCTGGCCGACATCGACGGGGACGGCAAGGCGGATCTGGTTGACCAGCGCAACCTGGGTGGCTGTCACACGGTCACGTCCTGGTTCCGCTCGACCGGTACGGCGTTCGCCGCGACGCCCGCTGAGCTGGCGGACAACACGTCGTACTGCTGGGAACGCTCTCGCCCGGAGGTGGCAGACGTCGACGGCGACGGCAAGGACGACTTGGTTGCGCTGTACGACTATGGCTCGAAGGACACTGGTCTGTGGGTGTTCAAGAACACCGGTACGGCGCTCAGCGCGGCACTGTGGTGGCGCAAGGCCGGGACGTTCGACCCGGCAGACACGGCACTAGCCACCGGTGACTACGACCTGGACGGCAAGGACGATGTGGCTCTCGTGGCATCGTCGGGCACGCGTGGAACCGGTCGCCAGGTGTGGAGCCTCGCATCGACCGGTACGACGTACTCGGCACCGGTCCTCGGTTGGGACGAGGCTGCGGTCGGTGCCGCGACCAACCCGGGCTTCGACATCGAGAATCGGACCTACGAGATCGTGGCGCGGCACAGCGGCAAGTGCCTGGAACTGCCGGCCGCGAATGTCGACGATCGCGCGCTGCATCAGCAATGGGACTGCCAGAACACGCTGCACCAGCGTTTCCGGCTGAACCGGGTCGCCGGGACTGACCGGTTCGAGGTTCGGCCGGCTCACGCGCCATCCAAATGCCTGGGGGTCGCTGCCGCTTCAACTGCTGACCGCGCGCAGGTGATGCAGTGGTCGTGTGTGGGCGCAGCCAATCAGCAACTGACCCTCGACTACGTCGAGGGCAGCTCCTACGACACCGTCGTCCAGCTCCGCTTCGGGCACAGCAGCAAATGCGCCGAGGTGATCGGGGCCTCGCAGGCAAACGGCGCCCGGCTCGAGCAACTGCCCTGCTCGGCCGCGGCAAGCCAGCAATGGATCATCCGAGCAGCCCTGAACACCCCACAGCTCGACGGGCAGTACAAGATCCGGTCCGAGGTGAACGTCGGCCGCGTCATCGACATCGAGAACTGCAACACCGCCGATGGTGCCAACGTGCGGATCTGGGACTACTCAGCCGCACTGCCTTGCCAGAAGTGGCAGTTCGAGAGCCTGGGCGATGACGCCTACCGGATCCTCGACAGCAACTCCGGGAAACCACTGAACGCCGCCGCCTGCGGGTCGACACTCGGAACGGTCGTCGACATCGCCACGGCCAACGACCAGGCATGCCAGACCTGGCGCGTCGAGCCCAGCGCCAACGGCACCTACAGCATCATCTCCACAGTCAGCGGCCTCGCCGTCGACATCCCGCAAAGCAACCCCAACCGAGGCGCCGAAGTCCACCTGTGGCAATACCTCGGCACCAGCAACCAACACTGGTACCTCGACCGCCTGTAACACTTTGCATCAGGTCACGGAAATGAGATGGCGATGCAGAACGCGCGGGTCCGGCCGGCAACCGACGGCGACTGCAACTTCTCCGCTCGGTCGGAATGCTCCAGGTTCACTCGGCTTAGAGCTGTACCGACGCTGCGGTTCTGCAGCTCGGGCGCGATCTCGATTCTCGAGATACAGAACGTTTCGGCATCATGGAGTGGGCCCATCCTCGCTGAGCTCCACTCCTACCTCACCACTACGACGTACTGGTGTCAGACGCAGAACGCTTGTTTCCAGGCCCGCCAGATGTCCTGGTGGTAGATCTGCATTCCGAAGCAGTTGACCTTGCTGCCGTCGACCATGCGAGTGAACCAGTCGCCTGAGCCGTCGTAGTGGATGTTGGTTTCCTGGCTGGGCTGGTTGACGATCCAGGTGGAGAGTTTGCCGTGGAAGTTGGCATCGCCGCGGGAGTAGACACGGGACCAGGTGGCGCGGCACGCCGGGCTGTAGCGGAGTTCGACCATGATTGAGTTCCAGTAGCCGGAGACTGTTTGGGCGCTGAGGTAGGCGCCCGTGAACGGCGGGCTGTAGACGAGGTGGTTGTCGGCGGTCACTGAGCGGGCGTCATCCGAGCAGCGCACGCCGTTCGGGCCTTGGGCGTCAGTTGGCCGATAGCCGGTGCAGCTTGCGGCGTAGCAGGTCGGCAGGGCCGCGCCGGCTGGCACGGCAGCTGTCTGCATGCTGACGAGCAGTGCCGCGATGACGCCCCAGCGAGTTGTCCTTTTCATCGTTGCCTCCTGACGGTTTGCGAATGTCTGTAACGACAATCGCAACGCGATCGGCGGTGCCAGGTCGCCGTATGCGGATCCTCTGGAGATCTGCAAGAGGCATTGCAGGCAACGAGATCTGGTGCTATGTGCGAGCGCCGTCAGCTACGTGCGTCGGCAGGTTGATCCACCAGGCGGCGGCTGTGCGGGCCTTCGCTGGAAGGGTTGGGTCGGCGCGGAGCGTCGTGAGGATTGAGCGTTCGCCAAGGACTCCGGCGCTGTAGACCAGAGCATCCAGTTGCTGGGCGTCGGCCGGGCGGTGATGCCGGCGCCACCGTACGACGTACTTGCCGAAGCCGCGGGACCAGAACGAGCGGTCGATCTTGCCGCCTACGTGGCCGATGGTGATGGCGGCGGCGCGGTTGACGCTGGAGGGGATACCGTCGGCGGTGGCTACGCGCTGGACGAGCTCGACCTGGTCCTGTCCGCCGATCAAGCGCAGGGTGTCGAGGAGCTTCTCGGCCCAGTCGGCCTGATCGATGAGGACTCGCGCCGAGGTGAGCTCCGCGGCGACCGCCCGCGCGGCGGTCGGGCGGAACGGCGAGGCTGCGACCAGGCTGGAGGCGAGCAGCCGCGCGTCCGCGGACGGTGAGAACATCAGCTCCTCTATCAGCAACGGCAGCACCTGGTCGTCCAGTGATTCCGGGAGGCCGGCCGCGCCGGTGATTCCGAGCACCAGCCGGCCCAGTAGGACTCCTGGCCGGGATGATCCGCTCGACGCCGGCATCTGCCCGACCTTCAGTTCGTCCGCGAGCGCCACCAGTTCGTCGTCATCGCGGCCGGATCGGATCATCTCGCCCGCCATCTCACTGACCCGAGCCAGCTGCGCCGGCGAGAAGTGGCCGAAGCGAACCTTCCGTACGGCGGCCTGTAGTGCGCCGATCTGTGCGCTGGATGTAGTGGGGTGGTCCAGTTGCCGCACGACTGCAGCCGCCGCGTCCGGGTGTGCGCTGCCGTCGAGCATGCTGACGGCCTCGATGATCCCCTGGCCGGTGGTGTCAGCACCGGCACTGACCGCCGCCCCAATGGCTGCAGCCTGGGCTTGCGGATGTGCGAGCAGCCGGTGAAACGCCTCCCGTCGCCGGAGGTAGAGCCCTCGATCTGCGACCAGAAGTTCCCTCAGCAGCCGATCGGCGAGGCTGGTCCAGTCACGTTGCCGCAGATACAGGCCAGGAACACGCACGATCCGCTCGGTCAGCAGGTCCCATTCTGTGGCGGTCAGCGGGCCGTCCACCGCGATCCGGTCGAGCAGATCGTCCAGTACGGCGTCCGCACCCTCTCGCCGGTACGCCGAGGTCGGCGCCGCCACCTGCGGCGACCAATACCTCCGAATGACGTCCACGCAAGCTGTGAGCGAGCCGGCCGGTAGTTCAAGCACCCGCTCGTATGCGTCCAGCGTGGCATGCGAGACGGCAAGCCGGCCGGATTCCCAACGTGACACGGAGCTGGCGTTCAGCCTTCCTACCGCTGGCGACACTTCCGACAAGGCCGCGGCGAGGCCGGCCTGTGTACTCAGCCGGGTGCTGCTCGACAGCACCCGGTGTGACCTCAGCAACCAAGCCACGCGTTCTCGTGGTACCAGCCGAATCGGTCGTCTCCGAATTCCCTCCATGCGGCCCCCTTGCTTCCCCAAATCGATGATTGCGGATCATCGCGCCTGGGACCACAGGTAGCGTCGGCTTCTCCACCGGGTGACCGCGCATCAACTGCAGGCGGGGATGTCGCCGTTGTGACCGGCCGGGATCGCGTAACCGCGGTAGACCCAGCCTCGCGCGGGGTCCCGGGGCTGCGAGTTCGCCCACTCGGTGCCGGTGGTGTTCGGCCAGCGAACCTTGAGCCAGACCGGACCGGCACCGGTTGTCGGATCGGCGTCGAAGCTGGAGCGCACCTGGCAGTCGACCCACAGGATCGACCGGTTGCCGGCCGATCCGAACTGCATATCGCTGGTCTCCGGACCGGTTCGGACCTTCACACCAAGTTTCCCCGTGTCGACCACGACGAATTGATAGGGCGCGGGTGCTGCGGGAGCGTCCGTCGAGACTGCCGCGATCTGCTTGCGGAACTCCGGGTCGGTCAGCGTCTCGTCACCCATGATTTGCTGAAGTGGGCAGTTCGTCACGGCTCCGGAGTCGGTGGCGGGGCAGACCACCGTGTTGCCGCCGCTGTTGTTGCTTCCCGTGTTGTTACTCCCAGAGGTGTTGTGGTCGCCGTTGTTGCTCGTGTTGTTCGAACCTCCCGAGTTGGTGGCGGTCCGGTCCGTCTTGGACTCATCGGCCTGTGTCACCGCGCCGATGCCGACCAGCAGGCCGCCGACCGCTGCCAGCACGCCGGCGCCGACCGTGAGATTGCGGAGCAGGTGAGACCTCGGAGCCGGGGGAGTGGTATTGCCCGACGACGGGGTGGACGTGGTCACTGGTCCTCCAGATGGTGAGTGACGACGGCGCGGATCGTCCGCGCCTCCATTCCAAGATCGGACGTCCCGAGCTCCACGTCTCGCCGGTGGGACAAGGTGGGACACTGGTCGCTCCCTCTGCCGGGGACGAGGAGGTCGACCAGTGAGTCCGAGCGAGAACTCCGCATCGCCAGCACCTGACCCGCGCTCGGCCCAGAAGGTCGACGACCTCGCCATGGTCCTGAAGCAAACAGTCGACTGGGCGGGGTCGATCGCTTACCGCACGCTGGCCGAAGAGGTCAATGCGCTGCGGTACCGCCGTGCCGGACGCGACGAAGACGTTCCGACTCTGAGCCACAGCGTGCTTGGCCGAATGTTGCAGCGCTCAGCCCGGACCAAGTGGAAGTACGACAACCTCATGGACGTGTTGTCGGTCCTGGGCGTACCGGACGAGGCGAAGGATTGGTGGCGTGAGGCGTGGTCCGCTGTGTTCCATCCGCCGGACCCGGATCAGATTGTCGAGGTCATGGGGGCCATGCCGCTGCCGGCTCCGTACTTCACCGGTCGGAGCCGCATCTTGCGTCAAAGCGCGGCTCGGGTTGTCCCGGGCGGGATTTGGGCTCTGACCGGTATGCCTGGTGTCGGCAAGTCCGAGGTCGCACTTCGCCTCGCGCGCGGCGCAACCGACGAAGGTCTCGGCGAGCTCCAGTTGTACGTCGACCTTCGGGGCTTCGACGTGGAACGTCGTCCGCCCGCGCATCCGTCGGCCGTTCTGGATCAGCTGTTGCGCCGGCTGGGACAGCGAGGTCCACTTCCGGGAGCACATAGCGCGAAGGTACGGAGCTACCGGAACTTGATGAATGGCAGGAGGGTGTTCCTCCTGCTGGACAACGCGGCCTCGGCCGAGCAGGTCCAGGACCTGCTACCGAACTCGCCGACGGCCTTCACGATGATCACCAGCCGGCGTCAGCTCGAGGGAATCGCAGCCACAGCCCTTGACCCGATGACCGACGCCGAGGCCGTCGAGTTGCTGCGGCTGACGGGCGGGCTCGATGACCTCGGAGCGGAGCAGTTCGGTCAGCTCGCCCTGATCGCTCAGCGCTGTGGCCATCTCCCGCAGGCACTCGCGGCCATTGGCCGGCACATCAACGCCTTTGCCGACTGGACTCTCGCCGATCACTTGGTGGTGCTCGATGACCTCATCCTCGAGGGCGAGATCAACCGGGCTCTCACGGTCTCGTACGACGACCTGACCACGGCTGGGCAGCGCCTCCTGAGGCTGCTGGCCGTCTCGCCTTGCGACGAGAGCTCCGTCGACGCGGCAGACGCATTGACGGGCGATGCGCCGACCGCGAACATGACATCGCTGGAGCAGTTGACCGACGCCAGCCTGATCCGAGAGATCAGTTCGCGCCGATACAGGTTGCACGACGTGGTGCGGGCTTACGGTCGGCGCCTGTCCGTGACCGTCGATTCCCAGAGCAGCCGATCGATCGCCGCTGGGCGCCTCGCTGATCACTATGCGGCCGGCGCGTCGGCGGCCATGGACGTTCTCCTGCCTCATGAGCGATCCCGACGTCCGGTGCTGAACGTCGCATCGGCGCCGCCGGTGTTCGCTGAAGCTGACGAGGCACGTGCGTGGCTCGAAGCCGAGCGTGCCAACATCCTGACGGTGGCCGGTTACGTCGCCGGCGAGGGCGATCTGAACTGGACCGCAGATCTGGCGGCCGTACTCGCGAAGTACCTTGAGATTGGAGCGCTCTATTCGGAGGGTGCGCTTCTGCACGAGCTCGCCGCCCGTACCGCGGACATGCCGCGGCGATGCCTGTCCCTGATCCATCTCGCCGTCGTGAACTTCCGCCGGGGAGACTACAGCGCGGCGCGTGAACAGTGCCTGGAGGCACTGAGCCTCGCGGATCTGCTCGGCGACGATTTTTTGCTGGCCAGAGCCCACATCAACCTCGGCAACATCGATGGAACACTGGCTGACTACCCGTCGGCGGTCGAGCATCAGCGGCAGGGTTTCGAGCACGCGGTCGCGGCCGGGATCGATTCGACGGACCAGGCGAACGTTCTGGCGAACCTGGGGCATCTCTATGAGCGCCTGGGACTGTACGCCGAGGCCGACGCGAGCAGTGTGCAGGCAGTCGAGTTGTACGCCGCGAGCGAGAACGAGTTCGGGGAATCGATTGCGCAGGCGAACCTGGGGACGGTCCGCTACCGGGTCGGAGACTATGCCGGCTCCCTCAGCCGGTTTCGGCGAGCCCTTGAGCTGTCCCGCAGGTTGCGAGATCCGCAGGGTGTGGCACTGGCGCTGACCAACCTGGGCAATGTCCTGGTCGCCACCGAAGAGCTGGAGGCAGCGGAGGCCGCGTTCGCCGACGCGGCGGCAGAGATCGCCGACGTGGACGATGTGCCGGGCCGCGCCTTCATCGTGCACCGTCGCGCTCTCTTGCATTTGGCACGAGCTGAGTACGGGTCGGCTCTGGCCGACAATCGCTCCGCGTTTGTCGCCTACACCGAGCTAGGCGACAAGCAGGCGCTGGCGGAAGCTCTGAACATCCATGGCGACATCCTCCGCGCGATGTCGAACCACGCCGCGGCGCGACTGCGGTACCAGGAAGCCCTCGATCTTGCAGAGGCCCTCGGGGACCGGTATGAGCAGCGAATCGCTCACCTCGGGATGGCTGACTGCGGCCGGCACCTCGAAGAGCCGGCCGCAGCGCACACCCACGAGGTCCAGGCGGCACGGATCACCGCCGAACTCGGTCAGCAGACCGTCCCTCCAGCGAGCACATAGTCGCTGTAGCTCGGCGTGTACATCTGAGATCCAGGACTCGATCCCGGAACCCTCAGCCGAGGGTTACGCTCCACAGCTCCCGTGGATTGTCGGACCGACCGTTCGGGCCGACCCGGCGACCCGAGACCTCGTGGCGGCCGTGCCCCCAGCGATCGTTGTCGATCAGGACTAGATCGCCGGACCGCAGCTGACCGTGCCATGCGGCCAGGGGGGCCGTCTCGGCGACCAGCGATACCGCCCGATAGCCCGGCGAATCGGCGTCGAGTCCCCGCAGGTAGTCGAGCAGGTCGTACTTGAGACGGATGCCGAGATCATTCGGTCCAGCCTGATCCGGCAGCGGATAGGCGAGCGCCCGGGAGACGCCGTCCGGGAAGGGAATCTCGGCCGTCACGGCTGCTCGCAGCTGTTCGAACTCGTGCGGATGACTGACGCCGATGAGTTCGAATACCTTCTCCCAGCGAGTGAGTATCGACTCGCCGTTCAGCCCGAACGCGCGGTCCTGCCAGCCGGCATCGACCATGTACATGCAGAAGTACGGCGGCCTGGGATCGCGCAGCGACTGCGCGGAGTGAACGGTCAGAGGGCCGTCGCTGGCGTGGAGCTCGCCGCGCTCGGAGCCGTCGTGCTCGTAGCGCACACGATGGATCGCTTGGTGATCCGGATGCGAGCCGGCCGTGTCACCGTAGTAGGTGAGTGGGTAACCGAACTCGGAGACGAAGGCGATGAACTGGGTCGCGGTCGCGCGGTATCCCGAAATTCGAGCCAGGTGGTGCTCGCGTAATGTTCTGCGCGCCGCACCGACGAGCTCGGCCTGGCTCAGCTCGCCCGCGTAGATGGGCTCGGGAAGTGTGATGTCCATCTCAGGCCGTCCTCGGGAGGTACGGCACGTCGGTGACCAGTGCGCCCATTTGCGCCCAGGCCGCGGTCAGTTCGAGATCGGGGTGCGCGTGATACCCGATGGTCGGGGTTCCGGCGCGGACCATGGTTCGCCGCAGCCAGCGATCGTTTCCGTCGAAGCGCGCATCGAACGGCGACCGCGCATGTACCGCCCGTCGGTTGTCCAGGAGAAGCAGACTGCCTTGCCGCAGTACGCCGTCCACCGAGGCACTGTCAGCCGCCTGTTCGGCGTGGTGCATGGCCCGCGCCGCCGCTTGATCGATGGCTGTCATCAGACCCGCTTCGAAGCGAAGCCGGCTGGGAGTACTGATCGCGATGACCGGACGTGGGTCGTGCTCGGCGATCGGTCGGCCGTGATGCCGGTATGAGCCGTGCAGGCGAGCCAGGTCGATGGCGAAGCGTGGTTGCGTAAGCAGCTTTGCGACATCGGTGTCGAGGGTGGCCACCATGTCTTTGAACGCGGCGATGCGAGTCGCGGCAGGTCCCTCGCGAAGGCAATGCAGCACTAGAAAGTCTGGTGGTGCCGGGTGGAAGAACATCTCCGTGTGGAACCCGAGCGGGACGGCTGAGCTGTAGCTCGACACGGCGGCCGAATGGACGCGGGTCGGGAACACGTCGTGGAAGAGTGCACCCTCGCGCTGGTCCCGGTACGAGACTGGGGCTCCGAGTTCCGCGGTGAAGACCAGCGTCAAGAACTCGCTGAGGAACCCGTCGGCTGTGCGGCGCCCCGGCACATGCCTGCTCGGCGTAGCATCCAGCTCCTGGTACGCCGGAAGGTTCGTGATGTGTAACTCCGGCCGATGGCTGGTCCCGTTGGCGAGTGCCGCCACCCGCTCGTGGGTCTCCACGCGAAGCTCCGACCAAGCGTGACCGGCTGCCGCCTGGAACGCACGCAGGTCGTCGTACGGGTTGCTCGCGATCGCTTCGGCGCGTTGCGAGAGGATGCGGTTCTCGTCGTTCGTCAGCTCCAAGGTGTCCCAATGGACCGCTGTCCGTGCAGGCGATGTCATGGTTCGTCTCCAGTCCGTGCAGGCTTTCGGGCCACAATGCGTCCGGACCGCGGGCTCGATGCTCGGTCTGTGCACGTCCAGCTGAGATGTGCACGACGAGACGACAAAGACGTCCATCCGTGCTACCGGAACCGGTCGGCCGCCGACGCGCTACTCCACGCCGTGCTCCGCACCGGCACTGGAACTGGCTAGTTAGCCAGTTGGCCGCGATGGGGCCGTCACGAGCACCTGTTCCGTAGCCATTGGGTTGCTGCCTCGTCGGGTGCTTCAGGCTTCGTAGCGACGTCAGGTCTGATGACGCCGCCGTAGCGCTTGCCGGTGCGATCGGCGTATACGGAGGTCGTCGGCAGGAACGATGCTCCGTCGTCCAGGTTGACCTTCACGTTGGCGGAGGAATAGCCGGCCGAGTTGGTCCCGAACAATTTGACGTTCGGGAGACCGAGGAACGAGGTGACGACGGCTTCGCCAGAGCCGCCGGTCCTGGAATCCAGCAGTACGGCGACAGGTTGCGAGCGGCGTGTGGTGGTCGAGTACGACAGGCAACTGTCGGTAGTCTCCTTGCACCCCTTTGTCGAACGCGTGGCTCGTCATAGGTAACAGCGTCAGGTGGCTGGAGATTGCCGATGCATCAGATCGCCTTGTACCACCCGAACATTCAGTTCCCGTCAGATGCCTGGATCAAGACCGCGGCGTTGTATTGGACGAAGGTCGGGCGGATCGTCCCTGAGGAGTATCCGCTGCGTGACAGTGACGTGGTGTGCGCATTGCGGGATGGGCTCGACTTCGTGTTGGACGTCGATCCGTACTGGGTCGGTGTTCGCTCCCGGGCGGCATGCGATGTCTTCCAGCATTTCGTGCAGAGGTACTTCCGCGTGCTCGATTGCTACCGTGTGGAGATGGCTCCCAACCACTTGGCAAGGAGCTTCCGGGCGGTGGCCGGGCCTCCGTACCTGACGGTCGCGTCATCGGGCGACGTTTCATCGAGCGACTATTCCTCGGGTGACTTTGTGAGGACGTCGAAGGTGTCGCCGAAATTGGTCAACGTCCTGACCCGGCATGGTCTTGCGCGTATGGACGGCCATGGTTTGTGGATGCATCAGAGTCTGGCCCGCGTGTACATGTCAGCGCTCGCCGAGGATGTCGCGGCGGCGAACCAGCTGCAGCCGGTCACCGATGATGCGGAGGCGTTTGCGGTCGCGGCGGGTTGGACGCATCAGCGGATGATGAATCTTTTGCTCCCCGAAGCTGCGCGAAAGTTGATGGGCAACGTGGAGACTTTCGAGCAGCGCTCCTTGCGGTTGCCAGTGCCTGTGGGGCTGGTTGCGGTCCGGGCTGTAGTGCCTCGGGATCTGGAGCGGATCCCGGCGTCCAGGATCATCGAGATTCGCAAGGAGTTCGGACCGCAGTTCTTGGCCTTTCGGCGGCTGGCGGACTCGGTCGCGGCAGACCTTGAGGAGATGTTGGCGTCGGTGCAGGATCCGAAAGTGTTTCGCGCCTATGTCGAGCAGGAGGCGAATGATCGGCTCGTTGGCCCGGCCAAAGTGCTTCGCGCGGACCTTCGCCGGATGCATGTCAAGACGGCAATGGCGACCATGACCTTCAAATACGAGCTGCCGACACTCGCGGGCGTGGTGGCCGGCGGGCTGCTCGCAAAGGAGCCGCTGCTGGCTGGCGGTGCCGCCGTCGCCGCGGGTCTCGTCGGAATCGCGCAAGGCGCGCGCCAGGCGTCATCGGAGCGTCGTTCCGATTCGCCGGTCGGCTACCTGACGCTGCTGGGCGACAAGCTCAAGCCGCAGCCTGCAGTACACCGATTGATGCACAACCTCCGACGTCTCAACCGCCCTCTCTGACGGATCTTCGTCGGGGCTGGGTCGGTCGGGTCTGGTGGTCACTGCTCGGGTGGTGCGAATCTTGAGTTCCATTGGTCGTAGATGTCTGGGTCTGGACGGTAGGAGACCGCTGATGAGAGCGGGACATACATGATGGTGCCGCTGGTCATCGCGATCTCGGCCCAGGGCTGATCTGGGGCGACTGGATGGTGCGGTGGGGGACGAATCGGATGACGGGATCGGTGCGGACAATGTCGGCGTCTTCGTGGGGTTCCCAGGTGAGCCAGCCTGACCTGGGCGGAGCCGTCGGCGACCCAGGTCTCGGGGTCTGAGGTTGATGGCTGACGTGCGAGGCGGACAACTTCGCTGATTGGTGACAGTCCGGTGATCGGCTCGGGGGGCGTCGACCACGGCAGGGTTTTGGGATGCGACCTGCAGTTCGTCGGTGTCCAGCAGGTGGAAGAGATCGTGTACTCGCGCGGCCGTTGTGCTGGTCTCCGCGTAGGGATGTACGACGCGGCTGTCGTTGAACGGCGTGAACCAGCCTTCGACCGGTGGTACCCACATGCCGAGGGAGCGTTGCATCGCGGGGTCGTCTTCGAAGCCGTCCATGTCCATGCTGAAGACCAACTCGAAATCGGCGTCCTCCAGGAGGAGGTCCTCCAGAACATCGTCGTAGTCGAGATCGGCTTCGTCCATCAACGCGTAGGCGTACCTACAGATCGCGCGGATGATGATCTCTTCTGCGATGCTGGCCGGTCGATCGGCCTCGGGGCTGGCCAGGTCGGTCTTCAGCACCCGGGACGAGATCCTCCCCCAGGTGCCGATCGGTAGCGGTGGTCGTCCGGATCCCATCTCAAGCCTCCAGTCCGTGTTGGAACTGGCTACTCAACGGATCTCGAGTGCTCGGATCCGCGATCGCGGCAAGGATGCGAAGTGATGTGATCTGACGCACAGTCACGATCACGTAAAGAGGATCCTGGTGCGGTCCGGGGATAAGAGGTGCAGAAAAGGTGCACGGAGACACGCGAAGGCCCGGTGCACATTGCGATGTGTGCCCGGGCCTGCATGTTTGTGCGCCGCCAGGGACTCGAACCCCGAACCCGCTGATTAAGAGTCAGCTGCTCTGCCAATTGAGCTAGCGGCGCATGTTCTTTTGTGGTCTTGCTTGCGAACGAAGAGGAGCTTAGCAGGGGATTTGGGGAGATGCGAAATCGGTTAGCGGGTCAGGATCGTCATGGCTGCGTTGTGGCCGCCGAGGCCGGAGACGGCGCCGCCGCGGCGGGCGCCGGAGCCGCAGATGAGGAGGTTGGCGGTGTCGGTTTCGGTGCCCCAGCGGCCGATGGTGGTGTCGTCGGTGGACCAGGGCCATTGGAGGTCGCCGTGGAAGATGTGGCCGCCGGGCATGCCGACGGATTCCTCGATGTCGTACGGCGTTTTGGCCTCGATGCAGGGGTTGCCGTCGGCGTCGTGGGCGATGCAGTCGGCGAGGGGTTCGGCGAGGTAGGACTCGAGGCCGGCGAGGGTACGGCGGGTGGCTTCGGCGCGGGCCGATTCGTTGTCGGAGGCAAACAAACGGGCGGGGAAGTGGACGCCGAAGACGGTCAGGGTGTGGTGGCCGGAGGCAATCAGGTCGGGGGACAGGATGGACGGGTCGGTCAGGGAGTGGCAGTAGACCTCTGAGGGCGGTACGGCGGGGAGGGTGCCGCCGGCTGCGGAGCGGTAGGCGGTTTCGAGTTGGGTGTAGTCCTCGTCGATGTGGAAGGTGCCGGCGAAGGCGCGGGTGGGGTCGTCGCCGGAGCGCAGGGCGGGGAGGCGGGAGAGCAGCAGGTTGATCTTGAGCTGCGAACCCTCAGGCTTCACCGAGACCTCACGGCCACGCAGAGTGTCCAGGGTTGCCGGGGCGACGTTGGCGAGTACGTAGGAGCAGTCGACCGAGCGCTCTCCGTCGCCGCCGAGCCAGGTGACTGAGCCGCGTACGCCGTCGACCTCGACCGAGGTCACGGAGGCGTTGGTGATGAGGGAGGCGCCGGCGCGGCGGGCTGCGGCGGCCAGGGCGTCGGTGACGGCGCCCATGCCGCCTACGGGTACTCGCCACTCGCCGGTGCCGTTGCCGATCAGGTGGTAGAGGAAGCAGCGGTTCTGGATCAGGGACGGGTCGTGCAGTCCGGCGAAGGTGCCGATGACGGAGTCGGTTGCGACTACGCCGCGGACGGTGTCGTCGGTGAAGCGGCGTTCGACGGATTCACCGAAGGGGCGCTCGATCAGCTCGTCCCAGAGCGCCGGGTCGACGCGGGAGCGCAAAGCAGAAGCGGACTGCAGTGGTTCGAGCAGGGTCGGCGCTATGGCTCCGGCCAGTGTGCCGACTGCGCCGTAGAAGGCGGTCCACGCGTCGTACTCGGCGTCGCTGCCAGTGAGCCGCGCGAACGACTCCCGGGTCGCCGCACCCTCCGGGCGCTCGACCATGAGGCCGACGTCGCGACCGGAACGACGTACAGGTGTGTATGACGCCACTGCGCGCGAGCGGAGTTCCAGGGACAGGCCCAGGTCGGCCACGATCTTGTCGGGCAGCAGGCTGACCAGGTATGAGTACCGCGACAGGCGTGCGTCGACGCCGGGGAACACCTGCTGGCTGACCGCTGCGCCACCGGTGTGGGGCTGCTGCTCGAGAACGAGCGTGGACATGCCGGCCTGGGCCAGGTAGGTGGCGGCGACGAGGCCGTTATGCCCGCCACCGACGATCACGACGTCATAGAAGTCCATTGTTCAGACCGGCCAATCCAGCTTGGTGTACGCGGCGTCCCAGAACATCCATTCGTAGCGACACGTGGTCGCGAAGTGCTGGTGACAACGTTCCCGCTCCGACGCTCCGACGTCCAGTACGTCGGTCACCGCCAGCACGGACTCGACCACCGCATCGAACTCGTCCGAACCGTATGTCTCGATCCACTGCCGGTAGACCGGGTCCGGCGACGACCGCTTCAGCAGCTCGCGCCCGACGTCCCGATAGATCCAGTAGCAGGGCAGTACGGCGGCCACGGCCTCGGCGTACGTCCCGGTGGCGCAGACTGCGGTCAGGTAGGACATGTACGCCGTAGTGGTCGGCTTGGACCCAGCCGCCTCGACATCTGCCGTGGTGAGCCCCAAGTCGGTCAGCAGTGTGCTGTGGAGCTCCCGCTCGACCGCAATGGCGTTGGCGGCGTGCAGCGCGAACATGCTGACCGCATCCTCGTCAGTCGCCCGCCCCGCAACCAGACTGAGCGCCCGCGAGTACGCACGCAGGTAGTGACTGTCCTGAACGATGAAGTAGCGGAACGCATCGTGGTCGAGCGTCCCGTCCGTCAGCCCGGTGATGAACGGATGCCGCACGATCTCGTCGTACACACCGGCTCCGCCGCGAGCCCACAACTCACCGGAAAACGTCATGGCCCCGACCCTATCCACAGGGGCCCCGGACGGCACCTGGAGAAGTGTTACCGGACTAGCCGCTCGCGGATCTACGCTGGCCCCATGACCATCCAGGGGGAACGCGTGGAGGCGCCGCCGGAGTCGCCGTTGCTGCGGCGGATCCGCGCTTCGGTGATCGGTGACGACCAGGTGATGCCGGGGCCGTACGGGCCGCGGCGGGTGACGTATGCCGACTACACCGCGTCGGGGCGGGCGTTGACGTTCCTCGAGGACTTCATTCGGGAGGAGGTCCTGCCGCGGTACGCGAACACGCACACCGAGTCGAGCGGGACCGGGCTGCAGACGACTCGGTTACGCGAGGATGCGCGGCGGATCATCCACGAGAGTGTGGGTGGCGACGCCGAGACTGCGTTGATCTTCTGTGGGTCGGGAGCGACTGGGGCCATCGACAAGCTGGTTGGTGTGCTGGGGTTGCGGGTGCCGGCTCAGTTGGACGACGAGCATCATTTGAGCGAGCAGATCCCGGCTGAGCAGCGGCCGGTGGTCTTCATCGGGCCGTATGAGCACCACTCGAACGAGTTGCCCTGGCGGGAGTCGATCGCCGATGTGGTGACGATCAGCCAGGACGCCGACGGGCACATCGACATCCCGCAGCTCGAAGCGCGACTGATCGAGTACGCCGATCGTCCGCTGAAGATCGGGTCGTTCTCAGCCGCGAGCAACGTCACCGGGATCGTCACCAACACCCACCGCATCTCCGCGCTACTGCATCGCTACGGTGCGTTGTCGTTCTGGGACTGTGCCGCCGCTGCGCCGTACGTCGAGATCGACATGTACGGCGGTCGCGACGAGGACCCGTTGTCGTACAAGGACGCGATCTTCCTCAGCCCGCACAAGCTGATCGGCGGTCCCGGAACCCCGGGCGTGCTGGTCGCCCGGCGAGAACTCCTGCGGAACCGGGTGCCCGACGTACCGGGTGGTGGCACGGTCGCGTTCGTGAACCCGACCGCGCACCGCTACCTCGACGACCCGGTCCATCGCGAGGAGGGCGGGACGCCGGACATCATCGGGTCGATCCGGGCCGGACTGGCGTTCCAGCTGAAGCAGGCGGTCGGGATCGACGTGATCCGGGCGCACGAGGACTCGTACCTGCGGCGCGCGGTCGAGGCGTGGCGCAGCGAACCGAATATCGAGATCCTCGGCAACCTGGACTCCGAGCGGCTCTCGATCGTGTCGTTCGTGGTCAAGGCGCCGAGCGGCCGCTATCTGCACCACAACTTCGTCGTTGCCCTGCTCAACGATCTGTTCGGGATCCAGTCCCGCGGCGGCTGTTCCTGTGCCGGCCCCTATGGTCACACTCTGCTCGGTATCGACCTGGAACGCTCGGCGGAGTTCGCCGAGGAGATCATGCACGGGTGCGAGGGCATCAAGCCCGGCTGGGTGCGGGTCAACTTCAACTACTTCATCTCCGAGCCCGTCTTCGAGTACGTCGTGGAGGCGGTCAAGCTGGTTGCCGAGGGCGGCGCGCGGTTGCTCGGCGACTACCGTTTCGACCCGGCGACCGGCCTGTGGCGGCACCACCGTGGACCGGTGGAACCGCCGATGCGGCTGTCCGCGGTCGGGTACGACGCCGACGGCAAACTGCGGTACCCGCGGCACGACCACACCGCCCCCGAGTCGGCGCTTCAGGACTACCTGGCCGAGGCCCGCGAACTGCTCTCGACCTGCCAGGACCGCAAGGCCGACACCGAAGGCACGGTCAACTCCGACTTCGACCACCTGCGCTGGTTCGACCTGCCGTCGCGCTGCCTGACCTGAGCCCCTACTTGGAGGCCTTGGCCGGGTACGTCCACAGCTTGCTCTCGGCGAGCTCGGTCAGCTGCGCGACGCTGAGGATCGGCGCGGTACGGGTCGGCTTGGTGTCCTTCTCGCCGGCCGCGTTGTAGCTGGTCAACCCGATGAACCTGCCGTCCTTCCGGGTGATCTCGACGAAGTTCGAGATGATTCCGTTGCCCTCCTGACCGAGCTGCTGCGACCTGATCGTGGAACCGTCCGGCCGCATCGTGCAGCCGGGGAGGTCCTTGCAGCTCACCGGCCTGTTCAGCAGCATCCGCTGGGTGAGCACCTGGACCTGCGACTTCCCCTTGCCGTCGTCGACCACCGACGCGGCGGCGAAGAACCCGTCGTTCTCGCTACCCCAGGACTCCGGCGCACTCAGCGTCCGTCCAGGTGCCTTCAGCAACGACCGCAAGGTGGCCAACGTCGGGCCGCCGGGCTTCGGCTTCGGAATCTTCGTCGGCTGCGTCGACGGCAGACCGGACAGAGTGTTGGTCGGCTTGGTGGACGCCACCGGCGGACCGGCCACCATCGGCCCGGCGTCCCCGCGGTGATCGAAATGCTGGAAACCGGCGACCACCAGCCCCATCGTCACCAGTACGGCGCCTCCCGCGGCCACGCCGGCAGCCGTACTACGCCGGCGCCGCAATCGAACCCCCTGCGCCAGACTACGCTCCACCAGATCAACCGACTCCGGCTCCAGCCCGTCGGTCGCCCGCGCCATCAAGCCGGGCAGCTGACCATCAAGCTTGTTCACACCTTCTCCTGTTCACTGAGCGATCAACTGTCCGACGTCGTCCCCGAGCACCGCGCGCAATCGCTCGAGCGCCCGCGCCGTCCGGGTGGTGATCGCACTCGGCTTCTTCCCCAGATCCAGCGCCACCTGCTCGACGCTGCGATCTTCGAAGTACCGCAGCACCAACACCGCCCGATCCAACGGAAGCAACTCCCGAAGCGCCCCCTGCAAAGCCACCCGCAGCTCGACATCCACACCAGGTCCGGCGCTCTCTGGCAGCGCCGACGTAGGCCGCTCCGACCAGCTCTTCCGCCGCCGCTGCGAAACAAAGGTCCGCACCAGCGCAGTCCGCGCGTAAGCCTCCGGACTGTCGATCCGGTTCCAGGCCTTCAGCATGTTCGCCAAGGTCTCCTGCACCAGATCCTCGGCATGATGCCGATCCCCGCACAACAACCAAGCAGTCCGGTACAAAGGCCCTACCCGAGCCCGAGCGAACTCCTCGAACTCCGCAATCCCCTTCATCCACCCTCCACCAGGTCGCCTACACCCCCTAGACGCACCCAAGACCTCGCTGGGTCACACCCCTGGCAAGATAAGACCGTGAATGGAAGCTCCTGGTTCGCCTACGCAGTAGTCGTCGCCGTGACGTTCGCCGTGGCGCTGGTGGCGTTCACCGTCTGGGTGCTCAGCCTCGTCTTCTGACGATAGTCAGCGGGGGCCGCCGGTGAAGAGGAGGCGGTTGGGGGAGCCCTGGAGGGGACCCTTCAGAGCGCCTTGGGTGGCGTTCTTGATCAGCCAGGCGCGGACTTCCTCCGGCGTGGCTGTCCTGTGGACGGAGAGGTAGAGGGCGGCCGCGCCGCTGACGATCGGAGCTGCCCAGGACGTCGCGGCGCCCTCCGAGGGGGCGATGCCGCTCGGGACGAGGGTTTTGTCCACCAGTGAGGTGATGTTCTCGGCGGGGGCGAAAAGGTCCACACAGCGGCCATGGTTCAGGCCGGCGTCTTCGTCGGCCTCGGTCGACGCGGCCACCGTGACGACCTTGGGCAGGCCGGCCGGGGGATGCTTGCAGGCGTCCTCGCCGTCGTTACCGGCCGAGGCGACAACCGTGAGGCCGGCGTCGACGATCCGCTGCACGGAAGCGGTGATCGCGGGTACCGGCGGACTCACGTTGAAGGACAGATTCACCACCGCGGGCTTGGTCGCGTGGTCGGCCACCCAATTGAGAGCCTTGGCGAGCCGCGCCACCCGCTGGGCCTCGGTCACCTCCCCTTCGCCGCCCTCGCAGCCGTAGCTCGAACCGACCGAGACGACCTTTGCCTGCTTGGCGACACCGGTACGCCGGCCGGCCACCAGCCCGGCCACGAACAGCCCGTGGTCAATGCCGTCCTCCAAACTGCACGCCACACCGGCTTTGAGGCCCACCGATGCCCGGCCGCCGAAGTCGGAGTGGCGTACGTCGAAGAGCCCGTCGACGACGTAGACCGTCACACCCTGTCCTTCACCGACGGTGCTGAAGCGCTGGTTCAGCGGCCGCTGGTGCTGGTCGATCCGGTCCAGCGCCCACCCCGGGTTCCGTTGCGTCACCTCCGCGGGCCGGACTGTTGAAGGCGGCGGTGTTGCAGAAGGTGGCACCGGGGGCTGCGAGTTCGAGGCACCGGACTCCGGCGCGGAATCCCCGCCGGAGCAGCCGCTGACACCGATCAGCAGCGCGGCCAAACCGGTCGCGAGCACGCTGCGCCGCCGGCGCCATCCCAAGATCATGGCGCCAGCGTAGGACCGAGCCGCCCGCGAATTCGCGACCGAAACGAGCAGCCGAACGGGCAGACCCTACTGCCGGAGATCTGGGCGGTGTCTTTCCGCCGCCTTTTCGCCCAGATCGAAAAGGCGGCGACCCCCGGACCCTGTGGTCGTCGATCGTCGTCGAAAAGATGGCTCCTGGGACAGCGGCGACGTACTAAGTGTTCATGGTTGAGACTGGGGAAAACGAACGCTGGGTACTCGCCTTCGACGCGGCGTGCAGTACTTGTGACGAGATCGCGCGGGCGGCGGAGTCCGCTGCGGGCGGACGTCTGCAGGTGTTGCCGTTGAAGGATTCGCAAGTGGAGCGCTGGCGCGCGACTGCCTTCGGCGCGGAGCCGCCGTTCGGGCCTACGCTGCTGCGGATCCGGCGCGATGGACAGCAGGTGCGGGGCTGGACCGGACGCCGGCTCGTTGCACCACTCGTCAGCCGGCTGGGCATGAGCCGGACCATCCGCGTACTCGACGCCCTGGGCCGGCTCCAGGCAAAGGTCCGCGAGCCGCTCCAGACGGCCACGCGCCCGACCGGCGTCAGCCGAGCACAGTTCCTTCGCCTAGGTGCGATGCTCGCCGGTGGCGTCGTGCTAGGCGGAGCAGCCCCCGCCTTCGCGGCTGAGCGAGCCACCGCCGCCAAGAACTGGGTCGCCGCCAACCGGAACAACCTCCCCCGCACGTACGGCGAGTTCAGCCGCTACCAGCTGGCATTCCGCAAGGAGATCTTCCGCAAGCTCCCGCCCACCGCCCGAGCCACCCTGTGGCGCGAACACATCCTCCGCTATCGCGCAGAGCACAGGTCCCTGACACCCGCTCAGCACCAGGCCCTAGCCGCGCTGGACAACGTCATCGCCAACGATTCCACCTTCGACCTGACCGCCCCAAAGCAAGACACCAAGGCCCTGAAGTCCCAAGTCACCGCAGCCTTCGGCGACCGCGAAACAGCCCAACTACTCTCCTCCCTCGGATCAGCCGCCCGACAGACCGACAGAATTCCGGACCCCGACTGCAACTGCTGCAAGCACGACGACTACTGCAACGGCCCCTCGTACTGCGCCCCCCGCGGCTGCGTCTGGGACGACTCCGGCTGCGGCACCTTCTGGCAAGAAGAATGCGACGGCATGTGCGCCTGACCCCAACAACCAACCCCAGCCCCCACGGGAACACACTCCGGTGGGGGCCGGTGGCGCCAACGCGCGAGCCGACTGAGGTGTGCGTCCGACGGTCACAGGCCGACCTTGTCGAATTGCGCGTTCACCCAGTCGACGTGGTTCGCGAAGCCAGTCGAGCGTTGCTTGAGCGGGATCCCCACGTGCTCGACGAGTTGGTCGACAGCGAATTTGGTGATCCCGACGATCCAGCCCACGCCTGGTGCCAGGCTGAGGGTGTCCACCCCGGCATCGATGTAGTTCTCCTTCTTGATGTTGTCGAGTGCGGAACTGATGTTCAGCACCATGCCGGCGCCGGTCGCCAGGCCTCCCATGCTGATGGCGCCCTTGCTGTTCTTGACGACCGTCGATGCGGTTTTGCCGGCGTCCGGGGTCGCTGCCTTTCCCAGCGCGGACAGAGCTGAGGCGCCGGCTTTCTCCAGCGGAGCGGCAGCCTTGCCGGTCGCAGCGGCCGCCTGCGCGCCGCTCTTCAGATTCTTGGCGATGTCGGGGGCCACCTCATGAATCGAGGCGTCGATCGCGGCTTCGACCTCGGGACGGGTCAGTGCGGTCTTGCCCTGCTCCTTGAAGTTGTCGAAGGCGGTCAGGAAGTTCTCCTTGGACATCGTGAGCGCTTCTTCCGCACTGATCTTCCCGGACTTGAACAGCTCGGTGATCCGGTTGTCGCCGGGTGTCTTCAGGCGGGCCAGCTCCTCCTCGATGACGATGATTCCGGCTTTCCCTTCGTCGTAGGAGCTGTTGATCGCCTTCGCCAGCGCCCGGGCGACCGGATGCTCCGCCTCGGTCGCCCGCCGCGACGTCTTCACCAGCGGGTCCATCCTCCGGGCGATCTCCTTCTTCGCGTCGTTCCAGCTCATCCGGGTCCCGATGTCCATCAGGTCCTTGATCTTCTTCGACGGCCAGAAGCGGTGGTACATCTTGGCGGTCCAGGCCCCAACCTTGTCACCCGGATTGCTCGACGCTGACGAGGGCTTCGGTGTCGCCTTGGGCGTCTTCGCGGCGGGGTTCTTGCTGGCCAGGCCGTTGGGATCGGTCAGTACGACGGGGTTGTTGCGGGCGTAGGAGTAGCGGCCCGGGCCGTCCACGAGGCCGGCTGGGTCGGGAATCGTCCACCGGGCGAGCCACGGCGCGTAGTAGCGGGCACCGTGGTAATAGAAGCCGGTTTCGGCGTCGCGTTCCTTGCCGGTGAACCGGTAGCGCTTACGGCTGATGTCATTGCGTGGCGCTGCGTGGAAGGACGTCGTCCCGAACGGGTGGTACTCCTCGTACGTCAGTACCGCCGAGTCTTCGTCGAGCTCCACCGCGGCGGAGCCGAGATGATCGGTGAGCTGGAAGCGCTGAACAGGTGTGGGATCCATCACGGTCACGCCGTTGTCGACGGTGGTGGTCTCGACAAGAACAGGCCCGTCGGCCACGTGCAGGATCTCGCGGCGGAGCCGGACCGAGCCGCTGGTCCGCCGCAGGTACAGCTCGGCCGAACCCAGATAGATCCGGGTCTCGGTCGTACCGCTGCGGACCACCGTTGCGCGGACACGGTTGCCGCTCGCGTCGTACTGGTAGTAGGCGTCGCCTCCACCGTCCAACCCTGCGTGGACGAGCCGGTTGTCGACGTTCCAGTCCAGTGCGGACAGGTGCGGCATGGTGAGGGTGTTGCCGGCGGCGTCGTAGCTGTAATGGGCAGAGAAGTCACCGACGTCATCTCCCGGGATGCTGTTGGCCAGTAACCGGTTGCTGTCCGGGGCGATCGAGTGGCGCCGGGTCCAACTCCCGTTGGCCGCGACGTGTGCGAGTTGCGTGAGATTGCCGGAGTGGTCGTAGGCGTATGTCTCGGTGTAGGACCGCAGCGCCGTACTGTCGTTGGCATGCGGCAGGTCGCCGAAGTCGAGTTCGGCAGGGCCCGGTTGGCCGGTTTGCCCGACGTGTTCGCGGCCTGACGCGCTGGAGAGCCGGTACGTCGGCTCGTACCGGTAGGTGCGCGTCGAGGTGACCATGTTGTTGCGGTAGAACACGGTGTCCTGCGACGGGTCGGCCGCGACGATCACATTGCCGACCGGGTCGTAGGTGTAGCGCAACGACTGGATCGCCGAGCCGTCCGCCGCCGTGCTGTCGACCGAGGACAGCCGGAACGTGTCCGGCTCGTATCCATAGACAGTGCGGGAGCCGTTCCCCCGAACCAGCAGCACGCGATCACCACGGGCGTTGTAGTCCACATTGGTGACGAACGGAGTCCAGGCCGAATCACCGCGCAGCTGGGAATCGACGGACTCGAGCAGTCTTCCGGCGTTGTAGAGCCTCCGAGTCCGTGTCCCCTCGGCGCTGGTGACCAGGACGGTCCGGTTCAGTGCGTCATAGGCGGTTGAGGTCCGGTGTGCCGTGGTATCCAGCAGCGATGCCGCGGCAGCCAGCACGTCGCCGGGGACTTCGACGTCGTCGAGCGGAGCCCAGTCCGGCTCTCCTTGCGGATCGAGGGCCAGCCGTCGTTCGGTGGCCAGGATGTTGCCTTTGAAGTCGGCCGCAAGTGTGAGGAGAACACCCGCGCCGTCGAAGACCGCGTAGGGCCGGCCGCGGAGATTCTGCGTCGTCGCGTCCACGACGCGCTCTCCGTAGACAGTTCGGAGGTGCAGCCGTTCGGCGCTGTTCGCCGCGGTGGCGTAGGAGTGCGTGAGGCGGCGCAACTCGTCGTAGCGCAGCCTGGTCCGCGTGCCGCGGCTGTCCCAGCCGTAGCAGGGTTCGCCGCTGACATCCGCGAAGACCCACTGCTCCCCGGAGTCCGGGCTGGTCGAGCGGGCGGCTCGACCGAGCATGTCGAAGCTCTGCTGCAGCACCGGGATCTCGCGCGGATCCGTGGTGCGCAGTTCGTTGCCCTGGACATCGCGGTCGACGGTGGTGTCGAGTTGCTCGGTGCCGTTGTCCGCCCGCACCACGTGCGCACGGCCGAGGGTGTCGAAGAAGGAAAGAGTTGGAGTGCCGGCGTGCGGAACGGTGGCGTCGGCCGCTTGCCGGCGCGGGTCCTCCGCGGGCAACGCCGATCGGGCCGCGTACCACGGACTTTCGAGGATCGTGTCGTTGCGGTCCCAGTCCTCGCGGTCCCAGGCATCGAAGACCACCCTGGCGATCGTGCCGTCCGGGAACTCGGTGGCGACCAGCCGCGACAGCGCGTCGTACCGCAGGATCGTGGTCACCCCGTGCAGGACCTGCTCCGGTTCGGTATCGAAACCGTCGTTGTCCGCGAAGTACGGTTCGTACTTCTTGACGGGGTTGCCCTTGTTGTCGTAGATCGTCCGCCCGGTACCTACCCAGCGCGGTACCCCAGCGGTCACCGGCTCGGCCTGGACCTTGGTGAGAATGGTGCGACCGGTGCCGTCGCTGTAGGTCGTCGACCTCTGGATCGGGTCGTGCGCTCCGTGCACCTCGCGTGCGAAGGTGGTGAAACTGACCGGCTGCGTAGTGAGGTCGTAGGTCAGCCAGGTCGTGGGCCTGTCCGCTGCGGAAGGCTCCGCTGTGGACAACTCCAGTACGTCGCCTTCCCCCTTGCCCATCAGCGCGGTCGCGACAACGACACCGACGTGGTCGAAGCGGACGCCGGTTCGGTTCAGATTGGGGTCGGTGAGCAACCAGGGCTGGACCACCCGATAGTTCAGCGTGGCCTGGTTCAGGTTGCCCAGCGGGTCCTCGACGCGGACCTGGCGCAGCAGGTGCCGGTCGTAACCCACCTGCCAGACCGCACCGAACTGATCGACCGACGAGGTCGGCAGATAGAACTGCGCGGGGTCGAAGATCTCCCGCTCCGAAGGGACCCACCAGGCGCCGGCGTCTTCGACGTACCCAGCCGCACCGAGCATCTCCTCGGTGACACGAGAGCCGTAGAGCACTGATAGCTGGCCGGGACCGTACGCCTGCTGATACCTGCGGTAGGGCAGCAGTGGCGTCGCGAGGACCCCGAGTGCGAGTTCGGAGTTCAGGTCCGCCGCGTAGTACGTCTGCCGGGTCCGGCTGAGCAGACGGCGCTCCAAAGCCGCGCCCGAGAGGTCCTGGTGACAAGGAATGTCCTCGGCGATCAGCAGGCCGTTCCGGATCTCGTCGGCAGTGAACAAAGCGCCCTGTCGCTGGAGGCCACCGAGCTCGTAGCTGCGGTCCTCGATGCCCACGCCGATTCGCCAGGCCCCGGTCGGGCTGACCACGTTGACGACGTCGTGCTCTTCCACGACGACATGCTGGCGCTGCTGTTCCGGGTCGGTGGCGTTCCGGCGTGGGTAGGCGATGTTCGCGGTCTGCCGGACGTTGCCCCAGTCGTCGACGGCGAGGGTGACGACGTGCGCGATCCGGGGGTCGTCCGGATTGCGCTCGGTGTGGACGACGATCGTTTCGGCGGGCAGAGCGAGTACGACGGCATTCGCGGCGGCGGCCTTTGGTTGTAGTACCCGCAGGCTGTAGCTGGTCTCGGTGACGGTGTAGGGATCTCCGAGATTCCCGTCGTCGTCTTCGGAGAAGACCTCTTCCCTCAGGACGTGCCCGCGCAACGCACGCACGGCTTCCCGTTCCTCGTCCGCGGTCAGGCCCTCGGGAACGGTCGTGTCAGGGAGCAGCGGGCCGGCGCCTCGGCGCCAGTACTCCTTGAGGAACCGGCGGCTGATCTCGTCGGCACCGGGGTACCAGCCGGTGTGCTGCCAGCGCTTCACCACCGCCGGCGGCTGCTCGAGCCGGTCGGCCGGGCCAGTAAAGGACAGCGCGTCCCGCTGCTCGACGTAGGCGAATCCCCGGAACTCTCGCTCGACACCGTCGTAGAAGCCGTGCCGGTACCGATAGGTGGTGATCAGCGTGGTGCCCGCGACGGCGTCCTCGACCGTGGTGCCGGTGACGACCAGTATCGGGAACGGAAGCCGGGTCAGCCATGGTTCGCCGGCAGCGGCGTCGGCGATCGAAAGGGTGGTGGACGAGGCGTAGCGGACGGTCGTCGTCAGTCCCATACTGTTGGTCACGGTGGTCAGCAGATGTGGCTTGCCCGCAGACATCAGATCCAGGTAGCGGACCTGCGGTTCACCGTCGGGCCGTTGCTCGGATCGCACCAGACATGCCGTTCCAGTACCGAGCAGGTCGGTGACCTGTACGCCGTCCGCTTCCGGAACACCGGAGTGGTCGAGCATCTCGGGGGCGCTCCACGAGTTCCCCGCTTGGTTGAACCAGACCCGGACGCCGTCGGCGCCGAGGTAGAGCAGATCGGCGGGCGCACTACCGTCCACATCGGACAGGTGGATCCGGCGCTGGTCGAACCGGTCGGGGTGGTCGAACACGGGTGCGTTCGCCATGGTGATCCGGGTGCCGAACCGGCCGTGGCCCAGGTTGGGCCAATAGCTGACGTCCCCGTTGCGGATCCGGACGAGGTCGGTCAGACCGTCGCCGGTCAGGTCGGCGAGGTAGATGCTCTGGGCCGGGTCGGCGAACACGAGCCGCGGGCCGTGGTCCTCGGTACGCCCGGCGGCAACCCGGCGGCCGTCGGCGTAGCCCGACAGGCCGAGCGACGGAAACCAGGTGAAGCCCTCGGATTCGGTGCTGAGGATGTCGGCCAGGCCGTCGCCGGTCAGATCGACGAAGCGCAGATTCGGGTCGTTCCAGTCGACCCGCGGCAGTTGCCGGAACGGTACGAAGCCGGCCCAGCCGCGATCGTCGGTACGGCGGTGGTAGCCGGGCGCGGTGCCGCCGAGCCGGGTGAGTGATTGGCGGCCGTCTCCACCCAGATCCAGGAGCCTGCTGTCTCGAGACAGCCTCGTGCCGGCCGGGAGGGGATCGACGACGTGTGGAGAGGCGAGCGTTCCGTTGCCCAGGTTGGGGCGGTAATGCCAGGCGCCACCTTCTTCGGCGAGGATTCCGGCGACACCGTCGCCGTCCAGATCGGTCCAGGAGTGGACACCGTCGGCGCGCGGTGGCGCGTCGCCACGGGCGCCCTTCAGCACCCCTGCAACGGGTGCTACTGTCCGCGGGCTGTACCCGAAGGCCAGCGGAGGCAGGTGATCGCTGGTGTAGCCGTCACCCGAGGCGACATAGCCGCGATGGGTGACCGACATCAGCTTCGTGATGGCTGGGTCGAGCGCGTGCTCCAGATCGGTCGAGGCAACCAGGACCGGGCCGGCACCGAGTTCGGGGATGTCGTGAAACATCAGTACCCGTCGGCACAGACGTTCGGTGCGGACCTCGAATCCCGAACGGCGGTGAGAGAATCGGTCCGGTCGGGTCGGCCACGTCCGGGTCTCGGCCGGAGATGGCGCTGTGTCGTCGTGGTCGCCGTAGTCGAGCGCGAGCTCGAAGCAGTAGTCGCCGACGTCGGTGCGGTTGCCGTAGTGGATGCGCTTCAAGTAGCGCTGGGCGCCGTCGGCCTTGTACTCATACCGGATCCTGTTGCCCAGTTCGTCCAGGGTTTCCTCGAGCAACCACCGGAAAACCCGGCTCGGGTCATCCGGATCGGAGACTCGTCCCGCGCTGCTGGTCCCGAAGACGCTGACGGTGTTGTCCTTCGCGGTCACGCGCCACGAGAAGGAACCTGTGGCCGCATCCCGTACCCGCTCGATCCGGGAGAAGAGTCCTTCCGTGCGCGGGCGGTAGTTCGCCGTGCCCGATACCGGCACCAGGTCCTCGGCGCCGCTGAGCTGGAACACATCGGCGTCCGGGCCGTCGTCGACGTACCGAGGCACGCCCTTGTCGGTTCGCCGGGACACCGAGGCGACGTCCAGCGACCAGCCGAGACCGAACGGCCCGTTCCCAGCTCCTGAGTCGTAGGTCAGTGAGAGTTGGGGGCTGCCACCGTCCCGGGCCGGAGTCAGCACGATCGGAACGGTCAGCGACGCGGTGCCGGTCACCGGGCTGGCGGCGAACTTCTCACCCATTCCACGGACCGAGCCACCGGCCTTCGGCAGCGACAGCGACGGCTCGTCGCGATGGGCCGGCGGCTCGGCAGGCTGACCTGAACTGGTGAACGCGTCTGCGTTCGGCTCGACGTTGTACACGCGACGGACGTCTCCCTCAGTGGCTGAGCTACTGGAGGAAGCGTCCGGCATCCCGGCGGCCCTTGTCACTGCTACCGCTCGTAAGTGCCCACCCACGGTCCTGAAAGGGCACATCTGACGCGACGTGATGGTGAGTTCCACCACCGCGCACAAGACTTGCCCGAGGCAGCTGGGCCGCCGCTGTTCGGTCGTTCGTCGTCACATAGCCACTGGGAGCACTGTGTCCGTCATTTACTCCGTTGAGGGTCGGGTCGTTCGGCCGGACGGGTCCGGTGTCACCGGACTCGAAGTTCAGGCATCGGTGCGCCGGTTGCGTTCCGCCGACGAACTCGGGACCTCGACGACCAATGCGTCCGGCGGCTACCGGATCGAGTTCACCGCACCGGACCGCAGCTTCGATCTCGTCGTCAGCACAGCTGTCGACGGTCGTCCGGCCGCGGTCGTCCGGCAGGATGCTCAGCAGCACGAGCGGGTCGACCTGATGGTGTTCGGCGACGACCGAACCGAGTACGAACGCGTTCTCGCCGCGGTCGAGCCGGCGCTGGATGGTCAGCGGCTGAGCTCGCTCACGGATCCGGCCGACTACGAGTTCCTGGCCCGCGCAACCGCTCTGGACGTCGCACAGGTCGAAGCGCTGGCAGTGGCATCGCGACATGCCGAAGCTACTTCGTTGCCTGCCGACGGCTTCTTCGCGCTGCTGCGCGCCGGCAAACCTGCCGAACTGTCGGCGCTGGCACGCAGGCCGCAGGCGGAGATCGCCGAGTCGCTGAGCGCAGCCACGGAGAGTGCGGTCATCCCGGCCCTGGCGGGCGACGAGTTCGCGACGGAATTGTGGACGCGCGAGGTGGCTTCGGTTGCTTCCGGGGCAGGCTCGCTGGGGGAGTTGTTCAGCCGTGGGGTCCCGGATGATCAGGAACGAACGGCAGCCGTTCGGGCCTATCTGTCCCGCGGCGGCGACCTTGCCGACTTCTGGGCAGCAGCCGGGGATGCGCCGTACGTGCCGAGGCTGCGACTGACCTTCGAAGTCGGTGCCTTGAGCAACGGCGACTCCGGCGTGCTCGACGACGTCCTGACGCGCTTCGAAGCCGGTGAGATCGCAGCGACCAAGGATCTGGCCCGGATCGCCGACGACCTGCCGCCGGAGGTCCGCGATCGAATCGCCGCCCGGTACCCAGGCCCCTACGCGACGCACCGGCTGACGAGTCAGCCAACCGAAGCTGCCGATCCGGCGGTCGAGTTCCTGCGCGCCAATCCGGAGTTCGACCTGGTCGGGACGCCGGTCGACGGCCGATCGGTGCCCGACGAGGCAGCACGGACCGAGCTGGCCGGGATCCAGCGCACGCTCAAGATCGCCCCGCGCTTCGAAGCCATGCAGGAACTGCGCGCGCAAGGACTGTCCTCCGCCGCGGCCGTCGCCGCGCGATCGCCGGAGGACTTCGCCAGTGCTGTCGCCGGCGCGGTGGCCGCCGACGAGGCCGCGGACATTCACGCCCAGGCTGTTCAGGTCCACGCCACGGCCGTGAACCTGGTGGCCGATCTGCGGACCGCCGGTCAGATCGACGTACCGTGGCTCGCCCCGGCCGAGGAGCTGACGGATCGGATCCCGAACTGGGAAGAGATGTTCGGATCGACCAGCTACTGCGCCTGCTCGGAGTGCCGCTCGTTCTACAGCCAGGCGGCCTACCTGGCCGACCTGTTGGACTTCCTGTGGGACACCGGCGTCGATATGGGCGGCACGTCTATGGGTAGTGAGGTGATCGAACCGCTGTACTGGCGCCGGCCGGATCTGTGGGATCTCAAGCTCAGTTGCGACAACACGAATCTGGCCCTGCCCTATGTCGACCTGGTGAACGAGCTACTCGAGAACGCCGTCTCGCCGCAGACGGCCATCCCGGACACCGAGCGCCAGACGAGTGGAGACGCCGATCAGCTGCGGGTCCGTCCACAGCACGTGAACCAGGGTGCGTACGACAAGCTCCGGGCCGCTGTCTACCCGTGGGACTTCCCGTTCGACCTGTGGCGGCAGCAGGTGAACACTGCGCTCGGTCAGCTCGGGATCCCGCGCGAGACGTTGCTGCGGGCAACGTCTGTGCCGGGGGCGGTGACCGGGCCCGTGGTCGAGGAGACACTCAACCTGAGCAAGGTCTCGGCGCAGATCGTTGCCGGCGAGCCGCTGACGCCGGCACGCACCCTCCCCGAGTTCTGGGGGCTCCCCGCGAACCATCCGATCGACTACCTGATCGAAGCGCTCCTTCCGCTGCCGGCCATGCTCCAGCGCTCCGGGCTGGACTACGCCGAGCTGACGGCGATCGTGGCGACCCGGTTCGTCAACCTGTCGATCAGCGTGAATCCCGACGAACCCTGCAACACCTCGCAGATGCGCATGGACGGGCTGACCGCCGACTCCATCGACCGGCTGCACCGTTTCGCGAGGCTGCAGCGGGCGCTGGGCTGGTCGCCCGGGGATGTGGACCGTGCGATCTTCGTTCTCGGTGGGCGGCTGAACCGTGCCACCCTGACGCAGTTGGCGGCGGTCCGGCAGCTCCAGGCGCGGTTCGGCCTGCCGTTGGACCGCGTCCTTGCTCTGGTCGGACGGCTGGATCTGTTCCGGTACGAGGACGAAGTGCCCCTGTACGATCGGCTCTTCCTCGACCCGACGGTGGTTGTCACCCAGCCCGGCGTGCCGAACCCGTTCGAGCTCAACGAGGCGCGGACGGAGGTCAAGGTCGTCGGGCCGTTGCTGCAATCGACGGTGACGGCAGCGCTGCTCGCCGTACTGCAGATCACCGACGACGAGCTGCAGCTGATGGTGAACGGTCCGGCCTCGGTCACGCCGGACCGCATGACGACGGTCGCGAACCTGACCTCGCTGTTCCGGACGGTGACACTGGCCCGCGCGCTCGAGCTGAGCGTGACCGAATTCCTCCGGGTGACAGAACTGTCCGGACTGGCCCTGCAGACAGCCGCGCTCCAGGCGGTCACACCGGCAGAGTCGGAGCTGATGGGTGGCGACCTGATGCGCTTCCCGGTGCCGCCACCGCCCGCCTTGCCCAGCGGCCAGGAAGGAGAGTTGCCTGCCGGCGCACTACCGCGGTTGCCCGCCCCACCGGTCGCGGCGGTGGCTGCACTCCCGGTCGACGTAGTCGTGGACCGGATCGTTCGGCTCGCTGATGCTGTGCAGGAGCTGTCGGTGGCCGGTTTCGGTGTCGGTGACGTCGAGTCGGTGATCGCCGGAGCCCCTGCCGGGCTGCCTGACGATGCACAACTGACATCGACCCTGACTGCGCTGCGTTCAGCTCTCCGGGATGTCTATCAGGAGACGACGCGCACCGACGACGACCAAGGTGATCTGACCCGCAAGAACCTCGGCCTGCTCGGTTGGGGCGCGGCCGCGGTGGACGACGCCCTCGCGACACTGCGCGGTACGACGACCTACCGCGTGTCCCTTGCGACGCTGCCGAAGCCGATCCCGCCGACCATCCCGGTGCGGTACGACGCCGTCGAGCAGCAGCTCGTCGCGACCGGGCCGATCACCGACGCCGTCCGGCAGTCACTCGAGGCCCTGAGCACGGATGCGACCTACCGGGCCGCCGTGCTGGCCTTGTGGGATGCGCCGCGAGACGCTGTCGCCGGCCGGATGAAGGCACTGCGGCTGCCGACCTACTCGACCTCGCTGCCGACTCTGCCGGCCGATTTCGTGCTGCCGAAGTCGTTGACCGGGCGGGTCTACTACGACGTCACCACCCGTGCGTTGTGCAGCCGGGGCTACCTGTCGGCGGCCGACGCCGACGCCCTGCAGGCCGCTTCCGGCGATCTCACCTTCCCCGTCGTCGTCGCCGAGCTGCGCCGCTTGCAATCGGTCACTCCCGTTGCGGAGGGCAACAAGTTCTTCACGCGGCCGGAGGCGGAAGCGATGTTCGCGACCGACCTCGGAGCGGCCGGTCGCTTCCGGCTGGCGCAAGCGAAGCTCGGCCCGGTGATCCACGGACTGCTGACCGATACCACCGTCAAGCAACATGTCGGCGCTGCGACCAGTCTGGACGCGGGCGTCGTCGAGGCCCTGCTGGGGACCTGGTTGCGGTCCGTCCCGATCGGCACGTTCCTCGATTCCGCGTTCGTCGGCAGTGACCCCGCTGTCGTCGTCAGCCGGAACGGTTTCCCGAACCAGTTCGCCGCGCTCACCCGGCTGCACCGCGTCGCGCTGGTGCTGATCCGGGCGCGGATCACCGCTCCGGACCTGCCCCTGCTGTTCAAGTACACGGCAACTTCCGGGTGGCTGGACCTCAACGCACTCCCGGCGAGCGTGGTCCGCGGGGTCTCGCCGTTGTTCGCGCCGCTCGTCCGGATGCTCGGCGTGCTGCGGCTGCGGAGCGCCGTACCGGAGATCGAACCGGTCATCGCGCAGGCACGCGCCACTGGGACGACAGTCGACAAGGTCATGGCCGAGCTGCACAAGCGCACCGGCTGGGATCAGGCTGACATCACCGACCTGGCCCGCGTTCTCGGCCTTGACCAACCGGCCGAGTTCGCGGACGAACGCAATCTGCTGGCGTTGGCCGGTGCCGTCCGGATGATTCAGCGACTGGGGGTGTCGGCCAACCGGGTCGCGACCTGGCTCGTTGCCGAGCCGACTCCGCAAGCGGCCGAAGCGGCCTGGCAGACGGCGAAGGCCAAGTACGCGCTGAAGGACTGGCCGGCGGTCGGCGGTCCGCTGCAGGACAAGGTTCGCGAGCAACAGCGCAAGGCTCTGCTCGCGTACCTGGTCGCGAACCCGCTGGAGGACCGGAAGGGGAGAAGAGCCTGGTACGACGAGATCGGGATCCACAACCACTTCCTGCTCGACGTCGAGATGGGGCCGTGCCAGCAGACGACGCGACTGGCCCAGGCCATCTACAGCGTGCAGCTGTTCATCCAGCGATGCCACCTGAACCTCGAACCCAACGTGCGGGACATCCCCGAGTACTACTGGAAACGCTGGGAGTGGCTGAAGGAGTACCGCCTCTGGGAGGCGAACCAGAAGATCTTCCTCTACCCGGAGAACTACACCGAGCCGGAGCTGCGCGCCACCAAGTCACCGTTCTTCGTCGACCTGGAGAACGAGCTCCTGCAAGGTGAGGTGACCGGCGCGGCCGTCGAGACGGCGTTCCTGACCTACCTGGAGAAGCTCAACCAGGTCGCCCGGCTTCAGCCGTGCGGGATGTACAGCTACTACAACGAGAAGCGATCCGAGCACACGCTCTACATCTTCGCGCGGACGGACTCGACCCCTCGGCAGTACTACTTCCGCACGTTGATCAACGGCTGGCGATGGACGCCGTGGGAGCACGTGGAACTCGACGTCGAGGGCGAGACGCTCGTTCCGATGGTGTGGAACGAACGGCTCTACGTGTTCTGGCTGAGCTTCGTCGAGGTCGCCGTACCGGAGACCATGACGTATCCGCCTGCCGACGGGAAGATCCATCCGGCCAAGACCCACTGGGAGATCAAGCTCAACTGGAGCCAGTACGTCAACGGCCACTGGCAGGCCAAGAAGATGTCCCAGCAGTCCTTGACCACCGTGGTCTCCGGCACTTGGTGGGTCAGCGCTCAAGGGGTGCCCATCTACTTGCTGCCACCGGACGATGATGCGAAGCTGCCGGAGCTGTACATCTGCCGACCTGTCATCGATCCGGCAAGCGGAGACCTGGTTCTCTGGGTCATGCTGAACAAGACCTACGTGTACAGATGGGGCGACCCGGAGCTCCCGGTCGGAACGTTCGGTGTGGCCGGGGGGTTCCAGCTGAGTGCCCGGCGTGGGACCGTGTCCACCGCGTCACTGGTCGTGACGCACGAGAGTCGCATGCCGCCGATTGCTCCGTGGCCGACGAATACGGTCGTGCAGAACAACGAGTTCGTGGAGAGCGCGGACAGCGACGGTCAGCTCCACCTGCCGTCACAGAATTACCCGGGTCAGATGGTACGCCGGCTGCAACGTACGCCGGGGGCGACGCCGTTCCGGGTGCTGTATCCACATCAGTACGTCGACCATGCCGCACGTTTCATGATGTTCTTTACCGACGCGACCCGGACCTACCTGATCAAGCCCCGCCTGGTCGACCCCAACATCCCGGACCCGCCAGGTCCGAACGAGCTGACCACTCGATCCACCGGGACGGTGGAAACGCCTCCGCCGTTGCCGGTCAAGCAGCGGCCTGCCCTCGCCGGCAGGCCGGTGACCGGGACGTCCGTCGTCGTGCCGAGCTCGGCGCGGGCCGAGGCCCCCAGGGCAGACCTGATGATCCCCTTGCCGACCTGGTACGCGGAGTTCGTCAGGTTCTACCACCCGCACATCGAACTGTTCCTCTCCAGGCTGGCCAACTCCGGCATCGACGCGTTGCTCGATCCGATCGTTCAGGCGAACCCGGAGAGCATCTACGGGTCCCGGTTCAATTTCGGGACCGAACCTGGTTCGGTGTACGGCGCCGACGGTGGCGGCGTGCTGAAGCCGTACCCCGACGAGCCGGTGGCCTTCGAGTTGGACGACGCGTACGCCGAGTACAACTGGGAGCTGTTCTTCCAGATTCCGCTGATGGTTGCCGAGCGGTTGTCGGCGAACCAGCGGTTCGAGGAAGCGCAGCAGTGGTTCCACCGGATCTTCGACCCGACCTCGCGCAAGGGAGAGGGGCCGCAGCGGTACTGGCGCACCAAGCCGTTCGTGCAGAAGACCAAGCCGGACTATCAGAAGCAGCGCATCGAGGAGATTCTCAAGAGGCTTGCCGATCCGCGGAACAGCGACGACCAGCACGCTCTGCGGGAGTGGATCGACAATCCGTTCCAGCCCGATGTGGTCGCTCGGTTGCGGACTACGGCGTACCAGAAGGCCGTGGTGATGAAGTACCTGGACAACCTGATCGCGTGGGGCGATCAGCAGTTCCGGCGGGACACGATGGAGTCGATCAACCAGGCGACCCAGCTGTACCTGCTGGCGGCTGAGCTGCTCGGTCCGAAGCCCGTCGAGGTCGACGACCGTGCCGAGCCGGCAGCGAAGTCCTTCTGGGAGGTTCGCGAGGCGACACCACCGGGGCGGGATCCGGTCACGCTGGCCGAGGCGCTGGTGCCCGTGGCCGGTTCCGTCGCGCCGAGTATCGCGCCGGGTGTGAGTACGACGTACCTGAAGTACTTCCGGCTGCCTCGGAACGAGAAGCTGCTGGGGTACTGGGACACGGTGGCCGATCGGCTGTTCAAGATCAGGCACTGCCAGAACATCGACGGCGTCACCCGGCAGGTGCCGTTGTTCGGGGCTCCGATCGACCCGAGTCTGCTGGCCCAGGCGGCCGCGGCCGGGATCGACCTCGCCACGATCCTCGATGACATCAACGCGCCCTTGCCGCACTACCGGTTCGGCTCGATGGTCGCGAAGGCCAAGGAACTGACGGCCGAGGTCAAATCCTTCGGTACGGCGCTGGCCGCCGCGCTGGACAAGCGCGATGCCGAGGTGATGGCCCGCCTGCGGTCGACGCAGGAGGTCGCCGTGCTGAAGGCGATCCGGGACGTCAAGCAGCAGGGGGTCGACGAGGCCGCAGCGTCACTCGAGGCGCTGATGAAGTCGAAGAACACCGTCGAGGCGAAGCACCAGTACTACCAGGACAAGAAGCTCACCAATGACAAGGAAGATGCGCACCAGCGGCTGACGACGGAGACCTTCGAGGATCTCTACGCCGCCCGTGGGCTGAACAAAACCGCCAGCGTAATTGCGTTGCTCCCCGATCTGAAGATCGGCTTCCCGACCACGATCGGGGCGACCTGGGGAAGCACCAACGTCATCGCCGGTCTCCGGGGGAGCTCCGAGGCGCTGTCCACCGCAGCCGGGATCACGCAGAGCAAGGCCGGACTTTCCGCGACGCTGGGCGGCTACGACCATCGGTTCGCGGAGTGGCAGTTCCAGGCGGCGCAGGCGAAACTCGAGGCCGAACAACTGGAACAGCAGATCCAGGCCGGAATCATCAAGCTGAAGATCGCGCAGCGGGAGGTCGAGAACCAGGACCTGCAGATCGCGAACGCGAAGGCGACCGATGAGCTGCTGCACAGCAAGTTCACCAACAAGGAGCTCTACGACTGGATGGCCGGGCAGCTGTCGACCAGCTACTTCCAGGCCTACCAACTGGCGTACGACGTGGCCAAGCGGGCCGAGCGGGCCTACCGGCACGAGCTCGGTGTCGACGACTCGAACTTCGTGAAGTTCGGGTACTGGGACAGCCTGCACAAGGGGTTGCTGGCCGGCGAGCGGCTGGGGGTCGACCTGAACCGGATGGATGCGGCCTACCTGGAGGCGAACGCGCGCGAGTTCGAGCTGACCAAGCGGATCTCGATCGCCCAGCTGGACCCCGAGGCGCTGCAGAGTCTCAAACAGACCGGCCGATGTTTCGTTTCGTTGCCGGAGGCATTGTTCGACCTGGACAACCCGGGCCACTACCTGCGGCGGATCAAGAGTCTCGGCGTCACGGTGCCGTGCGTGGCCGGCCCGTACACCGGCGTTCATCTGACCGCGACGTTGTTGCGCAGCTCGGTCCGGGTCGATCCGCGGGCCGGGAACTATCCGCGGAAGCCATCCGATCCGCGCTTCCGCGACCAGGCCGGAGCCGTGCAGTCGATCGTGACCAGTGCCGGCCAGGAGGACTCGGGACTGTTCGAGGTCAATCTGAGGGACGAGCGGTATCTGCCGTTCGAGGGCGCCGGTGCCATCAGCGAGTGGGAGCTGAGTCTGCCCGGCAAGTTCCGGCAGTTCGACTACGAGTCGATCACCGACGTCGTGCTGAACCTGCGTTACACGGCACGCCAAGGTGGCAGCGGCCTCGCGGAGGACGCCGTCGGTCAGTTGACCGAGGCGCTCAACAAGTGGGTGCACGCGGGTGGTGGTCAAGGTCTGTTCCGCACCTTCTCCGTACGGCGTGAGTTCGCCGACCAGTGGAGCCGGTTCGTGCTCCCGGCCGGGAGCGCCGACCCCTCCGTCACGCTGCGGATCGGCAAGGATCGCTTCCCCTATTTGTTCCACGGACACAAGCTCGATGTCGTCAAGCCCGAAGCCGTTCTGGTGCTGAGCCGCGAACATCTGAAGGCCTACGCAACCGGTACGGCGTTGACCGCGAGCCTGGCTGCACCAGGAGGGCCAGGCAGTACGACGCTGTCGGTCGGAGCCGACGGTCAGCCCCGTGGCCAGTTCGCGTTCACTGTGGCTGTCACCGATGCGGGCGCCGACTGGGTGCTGACGATTCCGCGGACCGCTGTCGCGAAGCTTCCGGCGTCGTTGCGGACAGCGGACAACCTGCTGCGGCCGGAGGTCGTCGAGGACCTGCTGATCGTCTGCAACTACAAGCTGACGACAACCAATGGCTGAGCCCTGGACTCCGGGACCGGACCTGCCGATCCCTGGCTACTGGGCCGGGCAGTACTCCCTGGTGGCGCTCGGCAACGGCAAGTTCCTGCTGGCCGGTGGCGAGGACGGACGCCGCAAGCCCCTCGGTCGCAGCTTCGTGTACGACGGAACGTGGACCGAGACCGGTCCGGTGGTGGTGCCGCGCCGATTGTGCAGCGTGACGAAGCTGAGGGACGGGCGCGTGCTGGTGGTCGGCGGTTTGACCGGGCCACCGGCCCGACCGGCCGCCGGGACCGCCACGGCCGAGATCTTCGATCCGGGACCACGGACCTGGAAGGGCACCGGATCGTTGCGGCAAGGACGGTTCGCGCACACGGCGACGCTGCTGCCCGATGACCGCGTCCTGGTGGCCGGTGGGATCGCGCGGCGGTCTGCCGATTCGCATCACGCCGTCCGGTCGGTGGAGATCTTCACACCGTCGACAGGGTTGTGGGAGACGACGGATGCGATGACCGACCCGCGGTTCGGGCAGATCGCCGTACCGTTGCTCGACGACCGGATCCTGATGGTCGGCGGCGGTGTCGTGATCGGCCCTGGATCGTACGGCGCTCAGGCGATGTGCGAGCTCTACGACCCGCGCACCGGCAAGTGGACTCCGACCGGGAATCTCGCGGTCGCCCGCAAGGGGCATCAGGCGACCCGGCTGATCGACGGCCGGGTGATGGTCAGCGGCGGCGACGGCCGGGGCCTGGTGAATTGGGAGTACGAGCGCTACAGCCAGTACGCAACCGAGGTGTACGAGCCCGGCCAGGGCACCTGGAAGCAAGCCGGTGACATGACGTCGGGGCGCAGCCACCATCGCGATGTGCTGTTGCCGTCCGGAAAGGTTCTGCAAGTGGGTGGGACGGACGACGGTACCTTCGACACGGGCTACCGCACCGCGGCGATGTTCGATCCAGGCACGCTGGAGTGGAGTGAAGCACCTGCGCCGGCTGTCGGCCGGTTCGGGTTCGCCACCGCCGAGATCGGCGGCAAGGTGCTGATCGCCGGCGGTCTGAAGCGCTCGGGTGCCGCGGCCTTCGACCCTGGAGCCGACGTCGCGACCGCGACGTCGGAACTCCTGACGATCTGAGGAGACTGCGATGCAGACTTCGACAGCCTCTTGGTATCCGGCCGGCGAGTTGCCGGTCGCCCGCGGCTTGTTCGGTGACGAGGCAGCCGTCCTGAAGGACGGCCGCGTCATGGTGGTCGGCGGGGCGGACGGACGCCGTACGGCGCTGGACGACGCGGCGATCTACGACCCGGACACGAATCAGTGGTCGGCGACCGGCGGACTCGTCACCGCCCGGCGCAGTCACACCACAACAGTTCTACCGAGTGGGAAGGTGCTGGTGGTCGGTGGTGAGACCGGCGCCCTGACGTTCCCGTTCGATGGACTCGCGACCGCCGAGCTCTGGGACCCGGCATCCGAGAGCTGGACCGAGACAGGCTCGCTCCGCGACGCGCGCTGGGGCCACACGGCGACGCTGCTACCGAACGGGACGGTCCTGGTCGCCGGTGGCGCCGGCGCCCGGACGTCCCAGTCGTACCGGAGTCTCGCGTCGGCGGAGATCTTCGATCCGGAGACAGAGAAGTGGACGCCGACCGTTGACATGGTCGATCAGCGCACCTCGCATTCCGCAGTGCAGCTGGCCGACGGCAGAGTACTGGTGATAGGTGGGTTCCTGGCCACCGAGCGCGGGGATGGCGTCACGTTGAGCTTCTGCGAGTTGTACGACGTGCGGACCGGTCGATGGACGCCGACCGGAAGTCTCGCCGTGCCGCGTGGTTCCCATACGGCGACAGTGCTCGCCGATGGTTCGGTCCTGGTGACGGGCGGCTGGCCGCCGAAGGTCCCGATCGACTGGAACTTCCAGGAGTACAGCCTGTGGTCCGCCGAGCGCTTCGAACCGGCGACGGGCCTGTGGTCACCGGACACCAATTTGCCTGCCGGCCGCGCTCAGCACAGGGCGGTGCGGCTCAAGTCCGGCGAGGTCCTGCTGACCGGTGGGACAGAGGCCGCGAATGTGGTCACCGGGTATCCCAGCACGCTTCTGTACGACGCTCGATTGCGCACGTGGACGCAGGTTGCCGCGATGAGCACCGGCCGGTTCGGCTTCGGTCTACTGGCCCTCGCTGACGGACGCGCGCTGGCCATCGGTGGTGTCGAGTCGTCCGGCTCGGCGCTGCCGGTACCAGGCAACGACGCGATGCTGGTGACTGCGGAGACCTTCGGGGCGTATCAGGAGCCGCAACCGCCGACCCAGGACGAGTTGGATACCTGGCTCCGGCTGGGTGAGGAGTGGTCACGGATGGCGGCCGTGCATCACACGGAGAAACGCGAAGCAGACGCGGTGGCTGCCGAGCAGAAGGCCGCGGTCTTCTTCCTGCGGCTGCGCCGGGCGAAGCCGCCGACCTACACCTGGCGGTGGGCACATTCGGCGGTGTTCCTCGGCGTCTACCTTTCGTACGCCGGACAGCACGACAAGGCGGCCGATTCCGTGATCGCTGCGATCGAGGCCTGCCGGGAGGTCGGCGACCGCCCCCGCGAGGCCTGGGCAGCAGGCAATCTCGCCGCAATCCGGGACCGCGCGGGACGACCGGCCGCCGCGGTCGAGGCCCAGCGACAGGCCCGGACGATCTACGCGGATCTCGCCACCGGCGACCCGACGTACCGCGGAACCCTCGCGCGGGCCGAGGTCTTCCTCGGTGTGTACCTGGCACGTGCCGCCCAGTACGACGAAGCGGTCGCCGTCACCAGGCACGCCATCGGTCTGTACCAGGCACTTGGCGACCGGGATCTCACCGCCTGGGCGAACACGAATCTGGCGAGCCACTGTGCAGCGGCCAACCGCTATCAGGACGCGGTGGTCGCACAGACCGAGGCCCGGCGGATCTACCGCGAGCTGGCCGCGACAGACCCGAAGTACCGGCCGATCCTGGCCTCGACGAATGTGGTGCTCGGCGGACTGCTGATCCACATCCCGCAGTACGACGAAGCCATTGCTGCGACGCAGGAGGGCATCGACATCTACCGGTCCGCAGCGGACCGGCCGCAACTCGCCTGGGCACTGGGCAATCTCCGCACAGTGGCTCAGGCCGCCACCCGGCTTCCGGAGGCGATTGCCGCCGCACAGGAGTCACGCGACATCTACGCGGAACTGACCGTGGCCAACCCGGCATACCGACCGCTGACAGCCGATGCCGCCTACCGCCTAGGCGGCGTACTAAAGGCAGCCGGTCAACGCCCGGCCGCCCTCAGCGCGGCACGCGAGGCCGTAGCGCTCTACGAACAACTAACCGCAACCGATCCCACCTACTCAGGCCACCTCACTGCCGCCCGCAACCTCGTCACCGAACTAGGCGGCTGATCACCAGCTAGTTGCCCGCCGAGCGAAGCGAAGGCGCAAGCCCGAAAGCGTGCCCAAGCCACAGCAGCCGAGCGAAGCGAAGGCGAAGGGGGTGCGGGTGGCGAAGCCCCCGCCCGCGCCAAGCGAAGCGCAGGCGCACAAAATGCCGAAGGCGACCCGGTCCGCGCTTTCCGCGGACACAGGTCGCCTTCGCCTGAGGGTGAGTGACGGGACTTGAACCCGCGACCACCTGGACCACAACCAGGTGCTCTACCAGCTGAGCTACACCCACCATTGCCGCTCAGTACTGCGGCGGCTGGGTAATCATAGCGATGATGTGCTGCTACTAAAAATCGGGGGTTCAGGACTCCGAGACGGCGGCTGCGGCGGCTCTGGCGGTGTCCGAATCCGGGCCGGGTTGGGGGACGAAAACGGTCTGGCGGTAGTAGCGGAGTTCGGAGATGCTTTCGCGGATGTCGGCGAGGGCCCGGTGGTTGCCGGTCTTGGCGGGGGTGGCGTAGTAGACGCGGGGGTACCAGCGGCGGACGAGTTCCTTGATGGAGCTGACGTCGACGTTGCGGTAGTGCAGGTGGGCTTCGACGCGGGGCATGTCGCGGACCAGGAAGGTGCGGTCGGTGCCGACGGAGTTGCCGGCCAGGGCGGCTTTGCGGGGGTCTTTGACGTAGCCGGCGATGAAGTCGAGGACCTGTTGTTCGGCGTCGGCGAGGTCGATGCCCTGGTCGAGCTCGGCGAGCAGGCCGGAGCCGGTGTGCATGTCGCGGACGAAGTCGCCCATCTGCTCGAGGGCGGCGGCGGGCGGCTTGATCACCAGGTCGATCCCGTCACCGAGCACGTTCAGTTCGTAGTCGGTGACCAGCACCGCGACCTCGATCAGGGCGTCTGCCGCCAGGTCGAGGCCGGTCATCTCGCAGTCGATCCACACCAGCCGGTCATTCATGGGCACCCACCTTACGGCTGACCGTGGACAGTCCCGTGACCGGCTGGCCGCGGGGCGGCTGTTTCCGTTGCCGGTACGGCGAGAATCCGAGACTATTCACCACGGTTGGGTGACAACCTGGTTGCGCTCCGGAGGCTGCTGGTGCTGTCCTGTTGCGGGGAGCTGGGGAGGAGGTGCGGGGCTGATGGAACCTGGGGCGGGGACGGTGGGCCGGCCGCGGCTGACGGCGTTGCTGGACGAGGGCGTGCACCGGCGGTTGCTGACCGTGGTGGCCGACGCGGGCTTCGGCAAGTCGACTTTGCTGTCCGCCTGGGCGGCTGGACGCACTTGCGCCTGGCACACCGTGCGGGCCGAGGACGCGTCGCTGGCCGGCATGGTGGCGCGTCTGGTGGCCGCTCTGCGCAGTCAGGTGCCAGCGCTCGCTTCTATCCCGGCTGAGCTGCAGAGCCCGCGCGGTCCGGACGCGGACGCCGAGCAGGAGACCAGAGCCCTCGCGTACGCCGCTCTGCTGGCAGACGCCCTTGATCACAACCTCAACGAGGACCTGGTCCTGGTGCTCGACGATCTGCACGAGCTGGGCCCAGATGCACCAGCGACCCGGTTGATCGAGGGCCTGGTGCGGATAGCGCCGGCAAACGTCCACCTAGTTGTTGCCTCCCGCACCTCGATGCCGTTCGGGATCGACAGGTTGCGGGGCCGGGGGCAGGTGCTGGAGATCGACGCGACCGCTCTGGCGTTCACAGTCCCCGAGACTGTCGCCGTACTGGAGAAGGTGCTCGGTGAAGGTACGGCGGACCTCGCTGAGCCGCTGCAGGCGGCGGTGCAGGGCTGGCCGGCCGCCGTACGGCTGGCTGTTGAGGCACTGCGGACTGCACCGGCGGGTGAGCGGGCTGGTCGGCTGCGGCGGGCGCTGCGGTCGGACGGTCCGCTCTATGACTACCTGGCTGAGGAGGTCTTCGCCGCCGAGCCTCCATTGGTACGTCGTCTGGTGGCGGGCGTTGCGGTACTGCCCAGGTTCGGATCTGTGCTGTGTCAGGCGATCGGCCTCACCGACAGCGCCGATACGTTGCACCAACTGCGGACCCGGGGTCTTCTGGTCTCAGCGGGTGAGGCGGATGGCTACGAGCTCAATCCGCTCGTCAAGAACTTCGCCAACGACAGGCTGGTCGTGGACGAGCCGGAGCTTGCTGAGCTGACGCTGCGAGCAGGGAAGTGGTTCGAGTCGGTCGGTGAGCACCGTGACGCGCTGGCCTGCTATCAGTCGGTCGACCCGACCAGAGTGGCTCGGATGCTCACTGAGACCGGTCACTCGATGGTTGCGGGCGGGCTGGCCGAGGTAGTGGTCGCAGCGGTGGCCGCGCTGCCTGCCGACCTGCGCGGTGCCGCGCTGGACCAGCTCGAAGGGGAAGCCCGACAGGTGCTGGGGGACTGGCAGGGGGCAGTCGAGTGTTTCGACCGCATCATCGAGCCGGACGGCGAGATCCCGGTGGGCGTGGCTTGGCGGCTGGGGCTCATCCACCATCTGCGTGGTCAGACCGATGTGGCGATTGCGACGTACCAGCGTGGTCGCATCGACGGTCAGCAGCCGACTGACGAGGCTCTACTGCAGGCGTGGTGGGCGGGTGCGCACTGGCTGCGTGGTGAGTTCGAAGAGTGCAGGGCGCTGATCAACTCGGCCTACGAGACGGCCAAAGTGTCCGGTGATGACAGGGCCCTGGCTATCTCGCACACTGTGCTCGCGATGCTGGCTGCGGTCGACAGCGACCCCAGTGGCAACTCATCGCACTATCTGTATGCGCTGGACCATGCAGAGCGTGCTGGTGATCTCCTGCAGTCGATCCGGATCCGGGTGAACCGCTCGTCGCACCACATCGCCGAAGGCGACTACGAACTCGGTCTACAGCAGTTGGACATCGCGTTGGAGCTCGCGGATCGCGCCGGCTTCGCAGTGTTCCGTGCACTCGCCCTCAACAACCGTGGCGAGGCGCTGCTGCGTCGTGGCCGGCTGGATGAGGCGATCGGGGAGCTGGAAGCGTCCCGTGCGCTCTACCAGAAGCTGGACTCCAAGCGAGTCGCCCAACCGCTTTCGGTGCTTGGCGAGGTCTACCGCCAGCGTGGCGACCGTGCGATGGCCAGGGCGTGTTTTGAGGAGGCCATAGCGATCGGTGAGGCGACCAAGGACATGCAGTCGCTGGTCCCGTCGCTGGCTGGCCTGGCGCGAGTCCTGGCAGTAGAGGAGCCGCAGCGCGCAGCGGAGCTGGCTGAGTTGGCCAGGCAGGCCGTTGCCTATGGCCCGGTTCTGGGGCTCTCCGGTGCGCTGGTCGCCTTGGGCTGGGTCACGCTGCACGCCGGCAACCGTGCTGACGCTGCGGCGACTGCAGAGGAGGCTGCGGCTCTCTGTCGGAAGCGGCGCGACCGTGCCGGTCTGGCCGACGCACTGGAGCTGTACGCCGAGGCTGGTGGCGCATCGGTCCTCCACGAGGTGCTGAACATTCGCAGCGAGCTGGGCGACCAGTTGGGTGAGGCCCGCGCGGAGCTGATGCTGGCCAAGCGGACCAGTGGTGCAGAGGGACGCGAACTCGCCATGCGAGCGCACCAACGCTTCCTGGCGGCCGGTGCGACGCGCTATGCAGCCGCAGCACTGGCTACGAGCGACCAGACCGGTCCTGCTGCGGTGAAGGTGGAGTGTCTGGGCGGCTTCCGGGTGCTGCGCGCCGGCAAGGCGGTCCAGCTGGGGGAGTGGCCGTCCAAGAAGGCCCGGGACCTGCTGAAGATCCTGGTCGCCCGCCGCTGCCGACCGGTCGCGCGGGTGCAGTTGCTGGACCTGCTCTGGCCGGACCAGGACGAAACGGTCGCGTCCCCGCGGCTGTCGGTCGCCCTGTCGACCGTGCGGTCCGTGCTCGACCCGGAGAAGAAGTACCCGCCGGACCGCTTCGTCGGCGCCGATCGGGCGACTATCTGGCTCGATGGCGACCAGACGGCGGTCGACGTCGAGCTGTTCCTGCGCGATGCCCGTGAGGGGCTCAACGCCAGCGATCTGCGGTTGCTGCGGGCGGCAGAGGCGGCGTACAGCGGTGACTTCCTTGAAGAGGACGTGTACGCCGACTGGGCCGCAGGGATGCGTGAGGAGGCCCGGGCGCTCTATGTCCGGGTGGCACGGGTCCTGGCCGAGCGAGGACGGCGTGACCCGGACGCGACGGCCGGATACCTGCTCCGCATCCTCCAGCGGGACCAGTACGACGAGCGCGCGCACCTGGGCCTGGTTTCGGCGTTCCAGGCGAGTGGTGCGCACGGCGAAGCGCACCGGGCGTACCGGACCTACGTGCAGCGGATGGGCGAGCTGGAGGTCGAGCCCGCACCCTACCCCGCCGTACCGGCTCGGCTTTAAGGCTGTCTGAAGGTCCGCCAGCACCATCTGGTCATGGCAGCACCGGTGCACAAGCCAGTGGTGGTTCGCGAGTACGAGTCCGCGGACCATTCAGGTCGTGACTACCGCACCCAGCCCGGAGGAACGGTCCGGGCGACTTTGGCCGGTGTGGTGGTGCACGTGGACGGTGACCAGGTCGTGGTCGAGTCGAACGCGATCTGGCACCTCTACCGGCCGCTGTCCGAACCGACGGTCAGCCAGGGGGAGACCGTCGAAACGGGTGAACTGCTGGGGTGCGCCGCCGACTCCTCACTGCACTACGAGGAGCGGGTCGCGCCGTACCAGGCCGGCGATCACCGCAAGCCCCAGTTCGATACGCACACCAACGCCCGGATGCGGGTGGTGGCGCCGGGTGAGTCGGCAGTGGAGGGATCTGCCGAACCGCCCGGCGCTACCGTGACTACGTGATCGCAACCGCTTTCAGCACGTCTCGCCTGACGCTGCTCCCGCTGACACCCCAGTACGCCGAGGAGATGGCCGGCGTACTGTCCGACCCGGCTCTGTATTCCTTCACTGGTGGTGAGCCGCCGACCGTGGACGCGCTCCGGGCCCGGTACGAGCGTCAGGTCGCCGGATCAGGCCGTGCGGACGAGCACTGGCTCAACTGGGTGATCCGGGCCGGTGACGAGCTCATCGGCTTCGTGCAGAGCACTGTGACCGGCAGTACGGCGGAGATCGCCTGGGTGATCGGTTCTGCCTGGCATGGCCACGGTTACGCCAAGGAAGCGGCTATCGGGCTGGCCGATTGGCTGAGGGCTCAGGATCTTCAGATCATTGCCCACATTCACCCCGACCACCTGGCCTCGGCCGCAGTCGCCGCGGCCGTCGGTCTCAGCCGCACCGATCAAATGGTCGACGGCGAGTACCGCTATAGATAAGAAAAAGCCCCGGTCGCCGAAGCAACCGGGGCCTTTCTAAGTCGTTCAGACCGGGCGAACGTTCTCCGCCTGCGGGCCCTTCTGGCCCTGGGTCAGGTCGAACTCGACCTTCTGGTTCTCGTCGAGGCTACGGAAGCCGTCGGTCGCGATCGCCGAGTAGTGCACGAACACGTCGGCGCCGCCGCCGTCCGGGGAGATGAAGCCGAAGCCCTTCTCGCCGTTGAACCACTTCACTGTACCGCTGGCCATGATGTACCGCTTTCTAAAGAAATTAATGAACTGGTTGCGGTCATCCGGCCCGGGACAGAAAAAACGCCCAGCGGATCACAAATCCGCGGGCGTCAATGAACGATCGAGGAACTGCAAAAACTGCAACCGGTAACGACAGTAGCACACGGTACCGGTCCGCAACCGGCGGACGACGTGAACATCCGGCGTCGAATGTGATCTTGACCGCACTGCAGTGGCGGCCTACTGTATCCGGTATACAACGCCCTGCGGGAAGGTGGGATCGATGAACACTGCCCGGTTCGCCGTCAACTGTTCGATCCTGTTCACCGAACTGCCGCTGCTGGAGCGCCCGGCGGCGGCCAAGGCGGCTGGGTTCGAGGCGGTCGAGTTCTGGTGGCCGTTCGACACCCACCTGCCGGGCGATGCCGAGGTCGACGCGTTCGAACGCGCGATCACCGACGCCGGTGTCCAGCTGATCGGGCTGAACTTCGCGGCCGGTGACCTGCCGGCCGGTGACCGCGGTCTGCTCTCGTCGCCGGACACGGCCCGCGAGTTCCGCGACAACATCCCGGTCGCCCTCGGCATCGGGGAGCGGCTCGGCTGCCGCGCGTTCAACGCGCTCTACGGCAATCGCGTGGACGGGTTCAGTCCGGAGGCGCAGGACGAGCTCGCCGCCGAGAACCTCGCGCTGGCCGCAACTGCCGCCGGCGCGCTGGGTGGCGTCGTACTGGTCGAGCCGGTCAGTGGCGTCGACCGCTACCCGCTCAAGACCGCGGCCGACGCGGTCGCGGTGGTCGATCGGGTCCGGCGGCAGTCCGGCGCGATCGGTCTGCTGCTCGACATCTACCACCTCACTGTCAACGGGGACGACGTGAGTACGGCGATCACCAGGTTCGCGGACCGGATCGCGCACGTACAGATCGCCGACGCGCCCGGCCGGAACGAACCCGGTACCGGGAAGATCCCGGTCGACCAGCACCTCGCCGACCTCGCCACCGCGGGGTACGACGGCTGGATCGCCCTGGAGTACAAGCCGTCCGGCTCGACCGCCGAGAGCTTCGACTGGATCCGCTGAGCCGGATCGCCCTTCGTCTGCCTGAAGCACAGCGTCTTCCGCTCGATTGGAGCTGGTATGCCCCGAATGACCGCTGCCCGCGCTGCCGTGGAGATCCTCCGCCGCGAAGGCGTCACCCACCTGTTCGGCCTGCCCGGAGCGGCCATCAACCCGTTCTATTCCGCCGTCCGCGCCCAGGGCGAGTTGCGCCACGTACTCGCCCGGCACGTCGAGGGCGCCTCGCACATGGCGGAGGGCTACACCCGGGCCCAGGCCGGAAACATCGGCGTCTGCGTCGGTACGTCGGGACCGGCCGGAACCGACATGATCACCGGACTGTATTCGGCCAGCGCCGACTCGATCCCGATCCTCTGCATCACCGGCCAGGCACCCGTGGCCAAGCTGCACAAGGAGGACTTCCAGGCCGTCGACATCTCGTCGATCGCTGCCCCCGTAGCGAAGTGGGCGGTCACGGTGATGGAGGCCGCGCAGGTACCGGGCGCGTTTCAGAAGGCGTTCCAGCTGATGCGGTCTGGCCGGCCCGGGCCGGTGCTGATCGACCTGCCGCTCGATGTGCAGCTCACCGAGATCGACTTCGACCCGGAGCTGTACACACCGTTGCCGGTGGCAACACCACGGGCAAGCGTCGCGCAGGCGAAGGCGGTTCTGCAGATGCTCGCGCAGGCGGAACGGCCGTTGATCGTGGCCGGTGGCGGGATCGTCAACGCGGATGCGGCCGACCTGCTGGTGGAATTCGCCGAGCTGGCGAACGTGCCCGTCGTACCGACCCTGATGGGCTGGGGGACGATTCCGGACGACCACCGGCTGATGGCCGGGATGGTCGGTCTGCAGACGTCGCATCGCTACGGGAACCAGACGATGCTGGCGGCCGACCTGGTGATTGGGATCGGAAACCGCTGGGCCAATCGGCATACCGGTGGGCTCGACACCTATCGGGCCGGGCGGAAGTTCGTGCACATCGATATCGAGCCGACGCAGATCGGGCGGGTGTTCGCGCCGGATCTGGGGATCGTGTCCGACGCGAAGGCTGCGCTGGAGGTGCTGATCCATGTCGCGCGGCAACAGGCGCCGCTGGATGATCGCTCCGAATGGGCGGCCGCTTGCCGGGACCGCAAGGCGCGGCTGCGACGCCGTACCGACTTCGATGATGTGCCGATCAAGCCGCAGCGTGTGTACCAGGAGATGAACAACGCCTTCGGGCCGGAGACGCGCTACGTGTCGACGATCGGGTTGTCGCAGATCCAGGCCGCGCAGATGCTGCACGTGTATCGGCCGCGGCACTGGATCAACGCCGGCCAGGCCGGTCCGCTGGGGTGGACCGGGCCGGCCGCGCTCGGCGTCGCGGTGGCGGATCCGGAGACGCCGGTGGTCGCGCTGTCGGGCGACTACGACTTCCAGTTCCTGATCGAGGAGCTGGCGGTCGGTGCCCAGTTCAACATTCCGTACATCCATGTGGTGGTGAACAACGCCTATCTCGGGCTGATCCGGCAGGCGCAACGCAACTTCGACATGGACTTCTGCGTACAGCTTGCCTTTGACAACATCAACACGCCGGAGCTCGCCGGGTACGGCGTCGACCACGTGAAGGTGGCCGAGGGCCTTGGCTGCAAGGCGTTGCGCGTGTTCGAACCCGACGGCATCCAGCCCGCACTGGATGAGGCGAAGAAGCTGCTGGCCGAGTACAAGGTGCCGGTGGTCGTCGAGGTGATCCTCGAGCGCATCACGAACGTTGCCATGGGCACCGAGATCGACAAGGTGGTCGAGTTCGACGAACTGACCGACGTACGGCACCCGGTGCCGACGGCGTCCGGGCCGAGGGAGTGATGACGATGAAGGTTGCGGTTCTCGGCGCCGGGGCGATCGGTGCGTACGTCGGCGCTGCGTTGCACCGTGGGGGGACCGAGGTGCACCTGATCGCGCGCGGTGCGCATCTGGAGGCGATCCGGCGCGACGGTGTTCGGGTCCTCAGCCCACGTGGCGACTTCGAGGCGCGTACCCCGGCCACGGACGACCCGGCCGAGGTCGGGCCGGTGGACTTCGTGTTCCTCGGTTTGAAGGCGAACTCGTACGCCTCGGCCGGACCGCTGCTGGAGCCGTTGCTGCACGACAAGACCGCGGTGATCGCAGCGCAGAACGGCATCCCGTGGTGGTACTTCCATGGACTGAAGGGCCCGTACGAGGGTCGCCGGATCGAGTCCGTGGATCCGGACGGCTCGGTGACGAAGGTGATTTCGCTCGATCGGGCGATCGGGTGCGTCGTGTACTGCTCGACCGAGCTCGAAGGACCGGGGCTGGTCCGGCATCTGGAGGGCACCCGGTTCTCGATCGGTGAGCCCGGCGGTGGAATCTCCGCTCGGTGCACGGAGTTCAGCGACGCGATGATCGCGGGCGGGCTGAAGTGCCCGGTCGAGGACGACATCCGCAAGGACATCTGGATCAAGCTGCTCGGCAATGCGGCGTTCAATCCGATCAGCGCGCTGGCCCGGGCGACGATGGTCGAGATCGCGACGCATCAGGGCACCCGGGCGATGATCCGGCTGATGATGGAGGAGTCGCTGGAGATCGCGGCCGCGGTCGGTTGCACGCCGGAGATCTCGGTGGACAAGCGGATCGACGGCGCCGAGCGGGTCGGCGAGCACAAGACGTCGATGCTGCAGGACCTCGAGAAGGACAAGCCGCTCGAACTCGACGTCATCCTGGCCGCCGTCGTCGAGCTCGCCGACCTCACCGGTACGCCGGCGCCGACGCTCCGCGCCGTCCATGCGGTCGCCGACCTGCTGTCCCGCAAGATCGGTACCGGCCCGGCCATCGCCCACGCACCCACTGCCGCACCCGCCCCGGTGCGCTCCTGAATCAGGTCCGCTCCGGCCCACAGCGACGGCCGGGGCGGACCTGCACCACCCACCAAGTTCCGGAACCGCCGGTCACTTCTCAACGTCCTTGTCCGGTCGTAGTGTTCACGTAAACACGGCCGGATGGGGGAAGTTTGGGTACGACGGGACGACCGCGGCGCGGGCCTTCGATGGCCGACGTCGCCGCCCTCGCAGGCGTCTCCGGGCAGACCGTGTCCCGAGTGGCGAACAACCGAACCAACGTGGACGCGACCACGCGAGCCCGGGTCCGGGCGGCGATGCGAGAGCTCGGCTATCGGCCGAACGGGGCTGCGAGGGCGTTGCGGAACGGCGAGTTCCGGGGCATCGGCGTGATCGTCTTCGAACTCTCGACCTTCGGTACGACGCGCGTCCTCGACGCGATCGCGACCGCCGCCACCGAGCGCGGCTACTCGGTCAACCTGATGCCGGTCCTGGACATCAACCAGCGCGCGGTCAACGACGCGTTCAACCGACTCAGCGCGCAGGCGGTCGACGGCGTCATCATCCTGACCGAGGCCTACCTGCTCGACGAGGCCGGCGTGCAGCTACCGCACGGGCTGCCCGTGGTGATCGTCGACTCCAGCGCGCACTACGACTACCCGGTCGTCGACACCGACCAGTTCGATGGCGCTCGGCAGGCCGTGGTCCACCTGCTCGAGCTGGGCCACCAGACGGTTCATCACGTCGGTGGCCCGCGGACGTCGTACCCGGCTGCTCATCGTCGTCATGGTTGGGAGCAGACGCTGATCGACCACGGTCGCGAGCTGCCCCCGATCCACTTCGGCGACTGGACCGCGCAGTCCGGCTACGAGGCCGGCGGCGCGCTCGCGGCCGACCCGTCGGTCACCGCCGTCTTTGCTGCGAACGACCAGATGGCGCTAGGTGTTCTGCGCGCACTCCACGAACACAACCGTCAGGTCCCGACCCAGGTGAGTGTTGTGGGTTTCGACGACATGGAGGAGTCCGCGCACTTCTGGCCACCTCTGACCACAGTCCGCCAGTGCTTCGCGGAACTCGGTCGCTACTCCGTCGAGTCCCTGCTCACCACCTTGGCGAACGGCGAACCACAGCCGATCGCCGTACCGACCGAACTGATCATCCGGGCGAGCACCACCTCACCGGGACAGTGACTCGATGGTTTTGAGGAGGGCTGAGTGGTCCAGGGAGCCGTGGCCTTGGGCGCGGGTTGCGGCTACTAGTTGGGCTACTACGCCGGTGACGGGGAGGGCGACGCCGGCGGCTCGGGCTGAGGCCAGGGCGATGCCCATGTCCTTGTGGTGGAGGTCGATGCGGAAGCCGGGCGTGAACTCGCGGGCCAGCATGGTGGTCGACTTGAGGTCGAGGATGCGGTTGCCGGCCAGGCCACCGGCGAGGACTTCGAGACCCCGAGTGCTGTCCACGCCGGAGGCTTCGAGCAGGACGATGGCTTCGGACACCAGCGAGATGATGCCGGCGACCATCAGCTGGTTGGCGGCCTTCACCGTTTGACCGGAGCCGTGCGGGCCGACGTGGACGATGGTGCGGCCGAGGGCCTCGAAGATCGGGCGGGCGGTTTCGAAGTCCTCGGCCGAACCGCCGACCATGATGGACAGCGAGGCCTTGATGGCTCCTTGTTCGCCACCGCTGACCGGCGCATCCAGGACCTGTACGCCGCGCTCGGCACCGGCCGCGGCGACCGCGATCGAGGTCTCCGGGGCGATCGAGCTCATGTCGATCAGCAGTACGCCGGACTCGATCGCCGACAGCACGCCGTCCGGGCCGAGTACGACCTCGGCGACCTGCGGTGAGTCCGGCAGCATCGTGATCACGACCTCCGCCCCGGCGACGGCCGAGGCGATGTCGGGAGCCGGCTTCCCGCCGGCCTGAGCCAGGCGATCCACAGCAGCCGGTACGACGTCGTACCCGGTCACCGCGTGTCCCGCGGCAATCAGGTTCGCCGCCATGTGCGAGCCCATGATCCCGAGGCCGATGAACCCGATGGCGGTCATACGGCGACCAGCACTGAGCGGAGGAGTTCGGCGGTCTCGGTGGGGGTCTTGCCGACGCGAACGCCGGCCGCCTCAAGCGCCTCCTGCTTGGCCGCCGCCGTACCGGACGAGCCGGAGACGATGGCGCCGGCGTGCCCCATGGTCTTGCCCTCCGGGGCGGTGAAGCCGGCAACGTACCCGACCACCGGCTTGGTGACGTGGGCCGCGATGTACGCCGCCGCCCGCTCCTCGGCGTCGCCGCCGATCTCGCCGATCATCACGATCGCGTCGGTGTCGGGGTCGTCCTGAAACGCTTGCAGGGCGTCGATGTGGGTGGTCCCGATGATCGGGTCACCGCCGATCCCGATCGCGGTGGAGAAGCCGAAGTCCCGCAGTTCGTACATCATCTGGTAGGTCAGCGTCCCCGATTTCGAGACCAGCCCGATCCGTCCGGGCCCGGCGATGTCGGCCGGGATGATGCCGGCGTTCGCCTGTCCCGGGCTGATGATCCCTGGGCAGTTAGGCCCGATCACGCGCACCCCGGCAGCTTGGGCGTGGGCGAAGAAGGCGGCCGTGTCGTGGACCGGCACGCCCTCGGTGATCACCACCACCAGCGGTATCCCGGCATCCACCGCCTCGATCACCGCACCCTTGGTGAACCGCGGCGGCACGAACACCACCGACACGTCGGCGCCGGTCGCCGCGACCGCGTCCGCGCACGACCCGTAGACCGGGATCGAGCGCTTCGCGAAGTCGACCGACTGGCCGCCCTTGCCCGGTGTCACACCGCCGACGATGTCGGTGCCGGCGGCAAGCATCCGGCTGGTGTGTTTCTGTCCTTCGGCGCCGGTCATCCCCTGGACGACGACGCGGCTCTTCTCGGTCAGGAAGATCGCCATCAGATATGTCCTTTCACTCTCAAGCGGCGGCGAGCTCGGCGGCCTTGGCCGCGGCGCCGTCCATCGTGTCGACCACGGTCACCAGCGGATGGTTGGCCTGGGCAAGGATCCGGCGGCCCTCCTCGACGTTGTTCCCGTCGAGCCGAACCACCAGTGGCTTGTCGGCGGCAGCGCCGAGCAGTTCGAGTGCCTGGACGATCCCGTTCGAGACGGCATCGCAGGCGGTGATCCCGCCGAAGACGTTCACGAACACGCTGCGCACCTGCGCATCGCTCAGGATGATCCCGAGCCCGTTCGCCATCACCTCGGCCGAGGCGCCGCCGCCGATGTCCAGGAAGTTCGCGGGTTTCACGCCGTACTGCGAACCGGCGTACGCGACCACGTCGAGGGTAGACATGACGAGCCCGGCGCCGTTCCCGATGATGCCGACCGAGCCGTCGAGCTTGACGTAGTTCAGGCCCTTGTCGTGCGCGGCCGCCTCGAGCGGATCCGCGGAGGCGCGATCCTCGAAGGCGGCATGATCAGGATGCCGGTACGCCGTACTGTCGTCCAGCGTCACCTTCCCGTCCAGCGCCTCCAGCGATCCGTCGGCCAGTTTCACCAACGGGTTCACCTCGACCAGCGTGGCGTCCTCGGCGATGAACACGTCCCACAGCCGCCGTACGACGTCCTCCGCGCCAGCGGGGAATCCAGCCGCGGCCACGATCTCGGCAGCCTTCGCCTCGTCGACGCCGACCGCCGGATCGATAGCCACCTTGGCGATGGCGTCGGGGTTGGTGTGCGCGACCTCCTCGATCTCCACACCGCCTTCGGTGCTGGCGATACAGAGATACGTGCGGTTGGCGCGGTCGACCAGGAAGGAGAAGTAGTACTCCTCGGCGATCGCGGCGGCCGGCGCGAGCAGCACCCGGTGCACGGTGTGGCCCTTGATATCCATGCCGAGGATCTCGCCGGCCCGGGCCACCGCTTCGTCGGGGGAGGCGGCGAGTTTGACCCCGCCGGCCTTGCCGCGGCCACCGGTCTTCACCTGGGCCTTCACCACGACCCGGCCACCGAGTTCCGCGGCGGCTGCGGCCGCGTCGGCCGGATCTTCGATCACCCGGCCGAGCGTCACCGGGACGCCGTGCCGTGCGAACAGCTCTTTGGCTTGGTACTCCATCAGGTCCACAGGGGCAGTCCTTCCGATCCGAGCGGTCGTGTGCCGACTGTATGCGGTATGCAATCTGGTCACAAGAGGCAGCTGCAACACGCCAGGTCTGGACAACCGACGGCGGAGAGGAGTACCACAGATCTCATACGGTATGCAGTAGTCAGGAGGCGCGAGATGGATCACGCTCGGGACATTCGTGATGTGTACGGCCGGCGGTACCGGGTCGGTGAGGACGCCCAAGACCTGACCGGGCACTCGCGCCGCTGGCAGTTGTGGGCCGCGTGGGCCTGCATGATCGCCATCAGCCCGTTGCAGTACTCGTTCGGTACGGCGGCGCTCGGTCTCGAGTCCGACCGCGGTTGGGGTGCAGTGCAAACCCTGTGGCTGCTGGCGATCTTCGTCGCCTGCCAAGCCCTGGTCGCCATCCCGGCCGCCTGGGTGCAGCGGGTACGGCGGGCATCGCCGACCCAGCTCGTGGTTCTCGGTGGCCTGCTGTCCGCCGTCGGCCTTGCGACCCTCGCGCACGCGGATAGCTATGCGGTCGTGGTCATCGGCTACGCCCTGCTCGGTGGAACCGGCGCCGGCATCGTCTACGCCGCATGCATCACCACCTCGGCCCGGTGGTTCCCCGATCGGCGGACCTCGACGATCGGATTCGTCACCGGCGGGTTCGCGATCGGCGCCGTACCGAGCATCGTGTTGCTGACGCTGGCCGACAGCCCTGGTAGTCGGAGGCTCGTCTTCGACCTGACTGCGGTTGTTGCGGTGCTGGCCACTGCGATCGGCGGTGGGTTGCTGAAGGATCCGCCGCGGCATTGGTGGCCGGCCGCGATTGACGCGCAGGCCTGGGCAATCGACCGCAAGCTCAACCGCAGCATCCCGCACAACGCACCTGCTGTACGGCACTACCGTCCGGCCGAGGCGATGCGTACCGGTGCGCTGCCGCTGATGTGGCTCATGCTCGCGATCAGCGCCGCACTGTCGTTGTTCGGCATCGCCTTCGTCGTGAGCTTCGCAGTAGCGACCGGACTCGGGATGGCAGTCGCGGGCTTCGCAGCCGGATTGCTTGCCGCAGTCAACGGTCTTGGTCGCTCACTCGCCGGCACGCTCTCCGACCGATTCGGCCGGCGCCGCGTACTGGCCGCCGTACTGATGGTTGAGAGCTTCACCCACGTCGGCCTGGTCGTCGCCGGTGAGGCGGGTGTGGGTTGGGCGTTCGTCGTCTGCGCGATGTTCGCCGGCCTCGGCGGTGGCGCGTTCTACGCGATCATGGCCAACCTGGTGCTGGAGTTCTTCGGCGAGAACAGCCTGGTTCAGAACCAGGCGATCCTGTACTCCGCCAAGGCCGTCGGCGGTCTGGTCGGAGTCGGAGTGGCCGCTTCGGTGATCGCGGTGGTCGGCTACCGGCCGCTGTTCCTCGGCGCGGGACTGCTCGGCGTACTGGCCGCACTGAGTGTGCGATTGCTGAAGCAGCCCGGGCGACCTGCGCTACCGGTGCGGCCCCAACTAGGTACGCCGGTCGCCGGGTCGAACGAGTGAGTGAGTACGGGCGCGTTGTGCGGCCCGACCCCTGTGTGATGGAGCTGGTGTCCAAGCTGGCCCGGGAGCCGTGGACGGATCGGCCGTCTTGCGTGCATCCGACTCTGAGCGCGGCGGCCCGGGCCGTCCACGACCACTCCAGCCGGGCCGGGCGGCGAGCGCTGCTGCCGCTGGCGCCGAAGTTCATCGACACCGCTCGCCCCGGTCTGGAGGTGTCGGCCCGCGTGGTCGCGCTCTGCGTATCCACCGCGCTGGCCGGCGGTGACATGACTGGAGACGAGGCAGCGCGGCTCGGCAAAGCGCACGAGACCGCGCTGCATCTCCTGACTGGGCGGGGAGAGCCACGCTGGTGGCTGTCTCTCCTCGGCCGGTTCGGCTGCAGTGAACCGTTCTACCGGACCTTCGTCGCCACCGAACACGTCGCCGAAGCAATCGCGGTCACCGCTCGCCAAGCGAACGGTGACCGCGATCTACGACTACGGCAGCTGCTCAAGCAGTGCCTGGCGGCTCACGGCGCTCTGCGCCCCGGAGCTCCGACTCCCTCATGATCCACATCTCCGGCGCCCCACAACCCATGGTCGCGGTCGTCGTCGGGGATGACCATCAGCTCGCCGCGGACCGGCACCTGGACCTGGTCCTCGAGCCGGCGCAGGTCCGACGTACAACGTTCGAGATCGTCCAGCAGGCGGAGGACGTCGAGATGCTCACCCAGGTGATTCCTCAACGACATAAGGGACTTCTCGAGGGCCAGCAGTGCGGTCCGGGTTCGGTGCAGCTCCTCGTGAATTGTCATGCAGTCCTCCCTCTGGACAACCACCGTGGCGTGGGATAAGACTACGACTACCACATACGGTATGCAATCTACATTGACCCCAAAAGCCGAACCCCGGCTCTTTCCGAGGAGATGACTGCAGATGGCGCAGACAGTGTCGGAGAACCAGTCCGTCGCGCAGGTGAAGGAGCCGGAGACGATCTCGGGCGGTCACCTGGTCGCCAAGGCCCTGAAGGCCGAGGGGGTCGACGTGATCTTCACCCTCTGCGGCGGCCACATCATCGACATCTACGACGGCTGCGTCGACGAGGGCATCGCGGTCGTCGACGTCCGGCACGAGCAGGTCGCCGCGCACGCGGCCGACGGCTACGCGCGGATCACCGGCAAGCCCGGTTGCGCGGTCGTCACCGCCGGCCCCGGTACGACGAATGCCGTGACCGGTGTCGCGAACGCCTTTCGCGCCGAGAGCCCGATGCTGCTGATCGGCGGCCAGGGCGCACTGAACCAGCACAAGATGGGGTCCCTGCAGGACCTGCCGCACGTCGACATGATGACGCCGATCACCAAGTTCGCCGCGACCGTGCCGCACACCGCGCGTGCCGCCGACATGGTCTCGATGGCGTTCCGCGAGTGCTACAACGGCGCGCTCGGCCCGTCGTTCCTGGAGATCCCGCGCGACATCCTGGACGGCTCGGTTCCGGTCGAGTCCGCGACGGTACCGGAGGCCGGTCACTACCGCGCCTCCACGAAGAGCGTCGGCGACCCGGCCGCGATCGAGGCGCTCGCGGATCTGATCGCGCACGCCGAGAAGCCCGTCGTACTGCTCGGTGGTCAGGTGTGGACCTCGCGCGGCAGCGACGCGGCCACCGACTTCGTGCGGGCGCTCGACGTACCGGCCTTCATGAACGGCGCCGCCCGCGGCACGCTCGCCCCCGGCGACCCGCACCACTTCCACCTGTCCCGGCGGTACGGATTCAACAACGCCGACCTGATCATCATCGTCGGTACGCCGTTCGACTTCCGGATGGGTTACGGGCGGCGGCTGCCCAAGTCGGCGACCGTCGTACAGATCGACATGGACTACCGCACGGTGGGCAAGAACCGCGATGTCGACCTCGGCCTGGTTGGCGACCCGGGTGCCATCCTGGCCGCGGTCACGCAGGCCTCGACGGGTCGCGTCCGGAAGTCGGATCGCAAGGCCTGGTTCAAGGAACTGCGTGCGGAGGAGGAGGCGGCGTACCAGAAGCGGTTGCCCCGCCAGCTGTCCGACGCGAACCCGATCCACCCGCTGCGGCTCGCGCACGAGATCAACGAGTTCCTCACCGAGGACTCGATCTACATCGGCGACGGCGGCGACATCGTCACCTTCTCCGGTGGCGTCGTCCAGCCGAAGTCGCCCGGCCACTGGATGGACCCGGGCCCGCTGGGCACGCTCGGTGTCGGCGTCCCGTTCGTGCTCGCGGCGAAGTACGCCCGGCCGGACAAGGAGGTCGTCGCGCTGTTCGGTGACGGCGCCTTCTCGATGACCGGCTGGGACTTCGAGACCCTGGTCCGCTTCAAGCTCCCGTTCGTCGGTGTCATCGGCAACAACTCGTCGATGAACCAGATCCGCTACGGCCAGGAGGTCAAGTACGGCCACGACCGCGGCCGGGTCGGCAACACCCTCGGCGACGTCAAGTACGACGAGTTCGCGCGCAACCTCGGCGGGTACGGCGAGGAGGTCCGCGACCCCAAGGACATCGGGCCGGCCATGCAGCGCGCCCGCGAGTCCGGCCTGCCGTCACTGATCAACGTCTGGGTCGACCCGGACGCCTACGCCCCCGGAACCATGAACCAGACGATGTACAAGTAGAGGAGACCGCCATGAGCAAAGCCCTTGACGGCGTCCGCGTACTGGATATGACGCACGTACAGTCCGGACCTTCCTGCACCCAGATCCTTGCCTGGCTCGGCGCCGATGTGATCAAGCTCGAGGCGCCGACCGGTGACATCACCCGCCAGCAGCTGCGCGACGTACCGGACGTCGACAGCCTCTACTTCACGATGCTCAACTGCAACAAGCGCAGCATCACGCTGAACATGAAATCCGAGCGGGGCAAGGAGATCTTCGTCGACCTGGTGAAGAACTCCGACGTCCTGGTGGAGAACTTCGCCCCCGGCGCGATCGACCGGATGGGCTTCACCTGGGAGCGCCTGCAGGAGATCAACCCAGAGCTGGTGTTCGCCTCGATCAAGGGCTTCGGCCCGGGCCGGTACGAGAACTTCAAGGCCTACGAGGTGGTCGCCCAGGCGATGGGCGGCGCGATGAGTACGACGGGCTTCGAAGAGGGCCCGCCGACCGCGACCGGCGCCCAGATCGGCGACTCTGGGACCGGGATCCACCTGGTCGCCGGCATCCTCGCCGCGCTCTACCAGCGCACGCACACCGGCAAGGGCCAGCGGGTCTCGGTGGCGATGCAGGAGGCCGTGCTGAACCTGACGAGGGTCAAGCTGCGCGACCAGCAGCGGCTCACGCACGGCCCGCTGAAGGAGTACCCGAACGACAACTTCGGCACCGAGGTGCCGCGGTCCGGGAACGCCTCCGGCGGCGGCCAGCCCGGCTGGGCGGTTCGGACGGCGCCTGGTGGGCCGAACGACTACATCTACGTGATCGTCCAGCCGCCGGGATGGGCGCCGATCGCTCAGTTGATCGGGAAACCCGAGCTGGCCGAGGACCCGGACTGGGCCACGCCCGCGTCCCGCCTCGACAAGCTGGACAAGATGTTCGCGCTGATCGAGCAGTGGACCGAGCAGCACACCAAGTTCGAAGTGATGGACAAGCTCAACGCGCTGAACGTGCCGTGCGGGCCGATCATGTCCACCCGGGAACTGATCGAGGACGAGACGCTGGCCGAGCTCGGTGCCGTCGTCGAGGTCGAGCACCCGCAGCGCGGCAGCTTCAAGACCGTCGGCTGCCCGATCAAGCTGTCCGACTCCCCGGTCGACATCGAGACCTCACCCGGTCTCGGTGAGCACAACTCCGCCGTCTACGGATCCCTCGGGATCGACATCGCCGAACTCTCCGAACTCAAGGCCGCCGGCGTCGTCTGACGCCACCATCTTCTGAAATGGAGTGCAGGGCATGACCTATGACAAGGCAGCAGTCCAGACCATCCTCGACCAGGCTCTGGCGGACGGCCGCACCTCGCTGAGCGCGCCCGAGGCCAAGCTGGTCGCGGACGCGTACGGGATCCCGACGCCGGGTGAGGGGCTGGCCACGACTGCCGAGGGAGCCGCCGGTCTCGCGGCCGAGATCGGGTTCCCGGTCGTCCTCAAGATCAGTTCGCCGGACATCCTGCACAAGACCGACGCGGGTGGCGTGGTGGTCGGGGTCGACAGTCCCGAGGCGGCCCAGGCGGCGTACGAGCAGATCATCGCGAACGCCAAGGCGTACAAGGCGGACGCGCAGATCAGCGGTGTCCAGGTGCAGAAGATGCTGGTCACCGGCGGTGACGTCCAGGAGGTCATCGTCGGGGCGGTGACGGATCAGACCTTCGGGAAGATCGTCGCCTTCGGCCTCGGCGGAGTCCTGGTCGAGGTGCTGAAGGACGTCACCTTCCGGCTCGCGCCGCTGAACGACGCCGAGGCGCGGGAGATGATCGACGGGATCAACGCCCACGAGATGCTCGAAGGTGTTCGCGGCGCCAAGCCGGTGGACAAGGACGCGCTGGGCGAGCTGGTCAAGCGACTGTCCGACCTGGTCACCGACTTCCCGCAATTCGCCGAGGTGGACCTGAACCCGGTGCTGGCCGGGCCGGACGGCGCCACCGCGGTGGACTTCCGGATCATCGTCGACGCCGAGGCCGGCAAACCGGTCGAGCGGTACAGCCAGGAGGAGATCCTGACGGCGATGACGCGGATCATGAAACCGCGGGCAGTGGCCGTGATCGGGGCGTCCAACGAGGACGGCAAGATCGGCAACTCGGTGATGAAGAACCTGGTCAACGGCGGGTACGCCGGCGACATCTACCCGATCAACCCCAAGGGCGGCGAAGTCCTTGGGCTCAAGGCCTTCCCGAGCATCCTCGACGTACCGGGTGACGTGGACGTGGCGGTGTTCGCCGTACCGGCCAAGTTCGTCGGCGGAGCGCTCGAGCAGTGCGGCGAGAAGGGCGTGGCCGGGGCGATCCTGATCCCGTCCGGGTTCGCCGAGACCGGTGAACAGGAGCTCCAGGACGAGATCGTCGCGATCGCGCGGAAGCACAACGTCCGGATTCTCGGGCCCAACATCTACGGCTACTACTACCTGCCGGAGAAGCTCTGCGCGACCTTCTGCACACCGTACGACGTCCAGGGCAGTGTTGCGTTGTCGTCACAGTCCGGTGGGATCGGGATGGCGATCCTGGGCTTCAGCCGGTCCAGCCGGATGGGCGTCTCCGCGATCGTTGGGGTAGGCAACAAGGCCGACATCGACGAGGATGACCTCCTGACGTTCTTCGAGAACGACGACAACACCAACCTGATCGCCATGCATCTAGAGGATCTGAAGGACGGCCGGGCGTTCGCCGAGACGGCGGCCCGGGTGTCGAAGAAGAAGCCGGTCGTCGTGCTCAAGGCCGGCCGCACCGCCATGGGCGCCAAGGCGGCCAGCTCGCACACCGGTGCGCTGGCCGGCAACGACAAGGTGTACGACGACATCCTGCGGCAGAGCGGTGTGGTCCGGGCACCGGGGCTGAACGAGATGCTCCAGTACGCCCGCGGGATCCCGCTGCTGCCGACTCCGAAGGGTGAGAACGTCGTCATCATCACCGGTGCGGGCGGTTCCGGTGTCCTGCTTTCGGACGCCTGTGTCGACAACGGCCTGCAGCTGATGACGATCCCGGCGGATCTGGACGCGGCGTTCAAGAAGTTCATCCCGCCGTTCGGTGCCGCCGGCAACCCGATCGACATCACCGGCGGTGAGCCACCGTCGACGTACCGGAACACGGTCGCGCTCGGTCTGGAAGACGAGCGGATCCATGCGCTGATCCTGGGTTACTGGCACACGATCGTGACACCGCCGATGGTGTTCGCGAAGCTGGTCGCCGAGGTGGTCGAGGAGTACCGGGCCAAGGGTATCGACAAGCCCGTCGTCGCCTCGCTGTCGGGTGACGTCGAGGTCGAAGAGGCCGCTCAGTACCTGTTCGAGCACGGCGTGGTCGCCTATCCGTACACCACCGAGACACCGGTTCAGGTGCTCGGCGCCAAGTACCGCTGGGCCCGCAACGCGGGACCCCTCGGTTCGTAACTCTCCGAGGAGGAAAGTCAGCGGGGGTTTTTCATATTCCAGGTGCCTGGCGTCGATCTAAGGAGTCCGCCTTGGACGTCACAAGCAAGACCTCAGAAGTCCCCGACGAGCCCGCCGCGGCCGTCACCGAGAAGGTCTGGAAAGCCGGCCGGCTCGAACCGATGCCGATCCGGAAACTTCCGGACGCACCACCGTCCCTGCACATCCTCGGGCCGACCGTGTTCCTGGTCGCGCTCGGGGTGGGCATGGGGGAGTCGTACATGTGGCCCCGGCTCGTCCTGGTGTTCGGGCCGGACATCCGCTGGCTGTTCATGGTCGGCGTCACCCTGCAGGCGTTCGTGCTGCTGGAGATGGCGCGGTACGCGATGGCGACCGGGGAGAGCATCTTCTTCGGCGCCGCCCGGATCTTCAAACCGTTGATGTGGTTCTTCTACGTCGCGGCGATCCTGATCTACATGTGGCCCGGTCACCTGTCGGCCGGCGCCGCGGCGTTCGAGGAAGTGAGCGGAATACCCTGGCAGGTGTCGGCGTGCGTGGCTCTGGTGTTCGTCGGCGTCCTGTTCAGCATGTTGTCGGTCATCTACAACTTCCTCGAGAAACTCCTCGGCCTGCTGATCGGCTTCCTGGTCGTCGGTACGTCGGTCATCGCGGCACTCGTCGGTAGCTGGGACGATCTGGCCAAGACCATTTCCGGCATGTTCGCCTTCGGGTACTTCCCCGACCAGGCGATGACGAGTGTCTGGTTCCCGGTCGTGGTCGGATCGATCGCGTTTGCCGGACCGTCGGGTATGCAGCAGATGTGGTACACGCTGCAACTGCGCGACAGCGGTGCCGGTATGGGTGCGCACATCCCGAAGATCCGCGGTCTGCGGGCCTCCGGCGAGGCCGAGGCGATGCCGTCGCGGGGTTTCATGTTCGACACCGAGGACCCGGCCGAGATGGCGAAGTGGAAGGGCTGGCGCAAGTGGGTCACGTTCGACGCGCTGCTGCTCTTCTGGGGTATCACGATGCTGGTGACGATCTCGTTCACCGTGCTGGCCATGTCGGCGGCCCGGACGAACCCGAACCTGGCCAGCATCATCCAGGAGGACGACTCGCGGTCCGCGGCGCTCCAGGCGATGTCGGATGCGTTCGCCTCCGCGGGTTCGCCGATCCTGGGTACGTTGTTCTTCGCCTTCATCGCGCTGATCGGACTGAACGCGACCCTGGGTCTGTTCGACTCGTTCTCCCGTGGCCAGGCCGACATGACGTACTACTTCGTCCCGGGCGCCAAGAAGTTCTCGATGTCCCGGATCTACGCCGGGTTCCTGTGGGGCGTGATCGTCTTCGGCATCCTGATCCTGCTGTTCGGACCGGCCGACGGCCCGGCCGGGATCCTGGACACGCTCGCCTTCCTGTCCACGTTCGCGATGGGCGCCTACTGCATCGTGTTGCTCCTGGTGAACAACAAGCTGCTGCCCAAACCGATCAGGCCTGGTCCGATCCGCAACGTGATCATCGGGTTCGGCGCGGTGTTCTACCTGGGCATGTTGTTCTACTGCCTGTTCCGCTTCGGCGTGGCAGTGGGCTGACATGACCTCGGTCAAGGAACTCGCTGAGTTCACGGCCCCGGCCGCGGTCGTGGGTGCCGCGGCCGGGCTGGTCGCCGGCCTGCTCGGCTCGGTCGCCGGACAGTCCCTCGGCGTGGCCCTGGTCACCGGCCTCGGCCTGGGCCTGCCGCTGATCGTGTTCGGCACCGGGTACGCCGTACTCGTTGCCCTAGGCAAAGTCCCGGCCGGGGTGTTCGCCCCGGCTGCGGTCTACTGGGTGGTCGCGTTCCCGCTCTCCCTGCTGGTGCACGCGATCGCCACCGAATGGGTCATCGCCGGCACCCCCGGCCTGCCCGCAGAACCCTGGAAGTTCCTCGCGTTCCGCGCCCTGCTCAGCATGGGCTTCGCGATCGGCTTCCTCTGGATGCACGAACAGATCGGCCGCCACTGGTGGCCACATATCCTCGAGCACAACCGCTACGCCCGCCGTACGGTCGAGCAGTACGTCCACCTCGCCAACGCCATGGAGGCCCGCAAAGCCGCCACCGGCCGAGGCCGCAAGAAGCGCGGCGTAGCCCTGAAGTTCTGACGCCGCATCCCCTGCCGATCGCCCGCCGACCCCACCAGGGCCTGCGGGCGATCGCCTGTGGATAACCTTCCCGGGTGCGCCGCCCGCGTTTGTACACTTAAGTCAAAAGGAAGCGGCGCGCGGGCACACCGCGTGTCAGGTGAGGGTGCGGCGTCGGCGGCGGGGTTCGGGTTCGGGGGTTGGCTCGGTGGGGCCTTCGGCGGCGCGGAGGTCGTGGTAGGCCTTGCGGGTGTGTTCGGTGTGCTCGCGCATGGTCTGGGCGGCCTTGTCCTCGTCGCCGTCGCTGATGGCCTTCACGAGGCGGCTGTGCTCGCGCCAGGAGGCGGCGCCGCGGACGGGGGCCAGCGGGGTGTAGTACCAGCGGACGCGGCGGTCGACCTGAGCGGCGAAGTCGATCAGGAAGCGGTTGCCGGACATCTGGGTGATGAAGGCGTGCAGTTCGCCGTTCGTGCGGACGGCGCCGTCGGTGTCGCCGGACTCGTGGAACGCCGTACCGACCTTGCAGAGCTCTTTGAGCTTGGCCAGGTCTTCCTTGGTGGCGTGCCGAGCGGCCAGGCGAGCGGACTCGGACTCCAGTGCCGCGCGGGCGGCCAGGAGCTGGTCGACCTCGTCTTCGGCCGGGACGTGCACCATGGCGCCGAAGCCGGGCCGCAGGTCCACCCAGCCTTCGTTGTTGAGCCGCTGCAGCGCCTCACGCACGGGCTGCCGGGAAACACCGAGCAGACCGGCCAGCTCGACCTCGACCAGGTGCCGGCCGCGTTCGAGCGTGCCGTCGATGATCATCTCGGTCAGAGCCTCGTACACCGACTCGCGCAACGGTTGCGGCCGCTTGACGTGCCGTACGCCGGCCGGTTCCGCTCCTGTGCTGATGGTCGTCATCGAGGTCCTCCGGTTTGCCTGGGGCAACAGCATGGCACTTGGTAGACAGTCTACCAAGTGCCATGACCGTACATAGTGTTTCGTCGCAGCCTTGGGTCAAGCGATTCAGGCGGCCGATTCCTCGGCGCGCTTCTTCTCGTCGGTGCTGGTCAGCTCGGCGAGCTCGGCATCCAGGTCCACGGGGGTGTCCAGTTCATGCTGCAGCTCCGGGGCATCCGGAAACTGCGGGCGCGCCGCCAGAGCACCGAACCTACGGGTGAAGATCATTGCTTTCCCTTCCTGCTCCCGAGAGGAGCTTTCTTGAATTCTGGCTTCTGTATACATTCAACCAGGTGTACTGACCGGTTATGCCCGCATCTCACGTGATGCGCCTTACATACGGGTCGAATACGAATGCGCTCCGGTACCCGCCAGTCGCCCACCGTCAACAATCAGGTATTCGTCGCGGATCGGGGTCCCCGCCAGCCACGATTCCAGGATCTCGCGGGTACCCGCGGCGTACCGGGCCTGGGCGGACAGCGACGAACCGGAGATGTGCGGGGTCATGCCGTGGTTCGGCATCGTCCGCCACGGGTGGTCGGCCGGGGCCGGCTGCGGGTACCAGACATCACCGGCGTACCCGGCGAGCTGCCCGCTCTCCAGGGCGCTGACGATCGCGTCGCGGTCGGCGATCTTCGCCCGGGCGGTGTTGATCAGGTAAGAACCACGCTTCATCGTCGCCAGCAGCTTCTCCCCGAAGAGCCCCTCCGTCTCCGGGTGCAGCGGCGCGTTGATCGTCACCACGTCACAGTGCGGCACCATCTCGGCCGCGCTCGCGTGGAACGTCAGGTTGAGTTCGCGCTCGACCGACTCCGGCAGCCGGTGCCGGTCGGTGTAATGCAGGTTCACGTCGAACGGCGCGAGCCGCCGCAGTACCGCCGTACCGATCCGTCCGGCGGCGACCGTACCGACGTGCATCCCCTCGAGGTCGTACGACCGCTGTACGCAGTCCGCGATGTTCCAGCCACCGTCGACCACGACCTGGTACGACGGGATGTAGTTCCGCACGAGCCCGAGAATCATCATCACCACGTGCTCGGCGACGCTGATGCTGTTGCAGTAGGTGACCTCGGCAACGGTCACGCCGTGCCGGATCGCCGCATCCAGGTCGACGTGGTCGGAGCCGATGCCGGCGGTGATCGCGAGTTTGAGGTTCGGTGCCTTCGCGATCCGCTCAGCCGTCAGATAGGCCGGCCAGAATGGTTGCGAGATCACCACATCGGCATCCGGCAGTTCTCGATCGAGAACCGAATCGTCGCCGTCCTTGTCCGACGTCACGACCAGCGTGTGCCCCTGACTTTCCAGGAAGCTGCGCAGGCCGAGTTCGCCGGAAACGCTGCCGAGCAATTCGCCCGGTGTGAAGTCGATCGCCTTCGGGGTCGGCGCCGTCTGGCCGCCGGGATACGCGGTGATCGCCGGGATGTCATCGCGGGCATATGACTTCGGATAACCGGTCGCCGGGTCGTCGTACAGAACACAGAGGATCTTCGCCATGATGTGGAATCTCCTTGTTGGTAAGGTGAATCCACAGTCCCGCTGTTAGGTGCCGACGGTCAAAGACTTGCTCGTTATCGCGTGATAGCCAGAACCCATCAAATGCACGTCGAGCAGATCGTCGAGGGCTTTGTGCACACCGGCCTGACGCGCGACATCGAGTAATGCTCTGGCCAGCACGGGTTCCGGGCTGCGGGCGGCGATCACCAGTCCCACCCGCGGTCCGTCGGCCGGGCCCTTCAGTGGTACGACGCGCATTCCGTCCGGTACGCCGAACATGTGCAACCAGGCATGGGAGATCACTGTCGACCAGTGGTTGCCATGCAGGTGGCTGTAGAGGCCCGACACGGTGTCGCTCTCGATGGCCGGTGTGGCGATCGCGCCGTCGTCGGTGAAGTAGCCGTTCATGATCCGGCGGTTGCGCATATCCGGCGACAACAGGCACAACGGCAGCTCGGCAACCTGCGACCACGTTGCCATCGGCACCTCGGCCAGCGGCGAGTGCTGCGGGGTCAGCAGGAGATAGCGCTCCTCGTAGAGCGGCGTCTTGCGAACCTGACCGAGCGTGTCGTCGTCGAGATAGGTCATCGCGACATCAAGGTCGAACTCGGCCAGCTTGTGCGTGATGTCGCGGGACGACAACGACTCGATCGTCACGCGCGCGTTCCCGTGGCGTTCACAGAACGGGGTGGTGAGCAGCGAGACCACCGGCATCGCGGTCGGGATCGCGCCCAGTCGCAGAGTGCCGGTCAGACCGCCGCGGAGGACCGACAACTCGTGTCGCAGTGCGTCCTGCTCGGCGAGGATTCGCTGGGCCCACAGCAGCACCCGCTCACCCTCAGGAGTCAGCCCCTCGAAGCGGCGCCCGCGCCGTACGATCGGTACGTCGAGCTCCTGCTCGAGCTTGCGGATCGCGGCCGAGAGCGACGGCTGCGAGACATAACAAGCATCGGCCGCCCGGGCGAAGTGCTTCTCCCGAGCCAGCGCCACCAGATACTCCAGCTGCCTCAACAGCATCGCGCATACCAGCTGTCTGTATACATAATGCAACTGTACGGACTGGACCAACCTTTGGCTATCTGTGAGCCAGGTCACAATTCGCTGCTGTCTGCTTCGCCGCCCGCCGATCGACGCTCAGGCAAAGGACTTCTTCTTCACGAAAGGCAGCGAGATGCAGAAGGTCGCTTCAACCGACGGCACGGAGATCGCGTACGACGTGGCCGGTAGCGGGCCGGGTCTGGTTCTGATCGCCGGTGCGTTCACCGGCCGGTCGTACTTCACGCCGTACGTCGAGGCGCTGTCGACGGCCTTCACCGTGGTGAACTACGACCGCCGCGGCCGCGGTGACTCCGGCGACACCGCGCCGTACACGGTTGAGCGCGAGTGGGAAGACCTGGCGGCTGTACAGGCGGCAACGGGCGCACGGTTCGCTTGTGCGTTCTCGTCCGGGGTGATGGTGCTGCTGCAATCGGGTGTGCCGTTCGAGCGGCTTGCTGTCGTCGAACCGCCGTTCCGGACCGAGGGCGCACCGCCAGTGCCGGACCGGTACGTCGAGCGGCTGCAGGAGTTTGTTGCCGCTGGAAACCCGGCTGGGGCGGCCGAACTGTTCATGGTCGAAGCGGTCGGTCAGCCGAAGGAGGTGGTCGACCAGATCCGCGAGACGCCGATGTGGACGGGATTGGTCGCCATGGCGCCGACGCTCGTGTACGACGCCCTGCAGCTGCGCGACAGCGCCGTACCGACCGCTCTGCTCGAGTCGATCGCCACACCGACCCTCGCACTCTTCAGCAACGCCAGCCCGGCTTGGCTGCAGGAGTCCGTCCGCCAAACCGCCGCCGCTCTCCCGCATGGGAAAGCCGAAGGACACGAAGGCACCTTCCACACCCTGTCCCCGGAAACCCTCACCCAGGTGCTGGCCGACTACCTCGTCTAGGGAGGTGCCGGGTCCTGGTTGCTGACCCGGCACGCTCTTCGAGTGAAGAAGTGGTCAGCCGAGGACCACCCGGAGAATGCTGCCGTTGGTTTCGCTGATCACCCAGAGGGAGCCGTCGGCGGCGTTGGCTACCGTGCGGATACGGCCCTGCTGGTTGGTGAAGCTGGCGACCGTGTTCCCGTCGCGGACGCCGCCGCGGACCGGGATGGCCCACAGGCGCTGGCCGCGGAGAGCGGCCATCCACATGGTGTTGCGGGAGAAGGCCAGGCCGGACGGGGACGCCTGGGCGGTCGTCCAGGTGGCCTGGGGGTTGATGAAGCGACTGTCGTTGCAGGTGCCTTCGCAGGTCGGCCAACCGTAGTTGCCGCCGGCCCGGATCTGGTTGAGTTCGTCGGTGGTGTTCTGGCCGAGCTCGCTGGCCCAGAGCCGGTTGCCTTCGTCCCAGGCGAGGCCCTGGACGTTGCGGTGCCCGAGGCTGTACACGCGGGTGCCGCTCGGGTTGCCAGGCGCGGGACTGCCGGTCGGGGTGACCCGGAGGATCTTGCCGCCGAGCGAGTTCGGGTTCTGTGCGTTGGCGGTGTTCGCGGCGTCACCGGTGCTGATATAGAGGAAGCCGTCGGGCCCGAAGGCGAGCCGGCCGCCGTTGTGGATGTTGGCCCGCGGGATCCCGGTGACGACGGTCTGCGGGGTACCGAGGGTGGTGCCGTCATAAGTCATCCGGACGACCCGGTTGTCGCCGGAGGCGGTGTGGTAGGCGTAGAGCAGCCGGTCGGTACCGAAGGTCGGTGCGACCGCGATCCCGAGCAGTCCACCTTCGCCGCCGTGCTGGACATTCGGGACGCGGCCGATCTGGCGGACCACGCCGGCCGCGGTGACGTGTTTGATCAGGCCAGTGTCTCGCTCGGAGAGCAGTGCCGAGCCGTCCGGCAGGACCGCGAGGCCCCACGGGGACTGGAACCCACTTGCCACCGTCCCGGCGATCCGGGGTGTCGGTGGCACGGCGGCGACCGCGGACGGTGCGGCTGTCACCAGGAGCAGGGCGGTAATGGAGGCCAGGGCGGAGAGTCGTTTACGCATGAACTCGGGTCCTCACTGTCGATCCCCCTCTTCGGACAGCAAGCCTGCCGCACTTCCGTCCGTGAGGCCACCCACAGTGATGGGAAGATCACTGTGGGCGTTCCATTTGAGTCAGGAGCCGGGTGGGCGGATCAGGCTGGGGAGGGCGGCGGCTAGTTGGTTGTAGGCCGCGAGGACTGGGGGTGGGATGTCGATGTGGTCGAGGTAGTTCTTGCCGCGGGGGCCGTAGCCGGTCGGGGTGTCGTGGAGGCGTTGGATCTCGCCGAGGATGAGGGAGCGGAAGCGTTCGAGGCTCCAGATCTCGGGGTGATCGGGGCCGGCGCTCACGAAGTCGGGGCCGATCCAGGGGATCAGCGGTGAGTGGCTGATGAGGTGCGTGCCGGGGAGGTCGGCGAAGGAGCGCTCGAAGCTGGCGTGGGTTCGCCGTTGCATGGTCGGGTCCTGGATCAGCAGGAGCGTGGCTGGTTCGGTGATCAGGTGCCGGGTGAAGGCTGCGTTCTCGCCGCAGTTCGTCGACTCGTCCTCGACCTCGATGGCTGACGCCGGTACGTCGTACTGCGTGGTGAGGAGGTCGCGGAAGACGTGCGACTCGGGGCGGCCGCCGATCTCGACGGGCAGGCCTCGGCGCGTGACCGCGGTGTCGAGGTGATGGGTCGAATGGCCGATGCCGCCACTGATCAGGATCCGCGCGGACGTGTCGTGGTGGAGTCGCGCGGCGACTTCGACCGACTCCAGTACGGCGGATCCCATCAGCACGATGACGTCGACGTGCTCGACCGGTTCGTCGCGGCGGGCGAGGTAGCGGGAGATGACTGCTTCAGGCACCTGCATCAGTTTGGCATCAGCTGATCCCTCGGAGTGGGACCACGATGTACGCCGAGTGGCCGTCCGGGGTTTCGTTGGGGGAGTGCAGCCCGACGATGTTGACCGGCTTGGTCGGCTCGGTGAAGGAGAAATGCGTGAACGGCGTGCCGAGCGAACTGAGCGCATCCACGAGGTAGCCCGTGTTGAACCCGATCACCAGGGGATCGCCGGTGAGCGTCGCCTCGATCGGCTCGGTGGCCTCGGCCTCCTCGCCGCTACCGGCGCTGAGGATCGCCGTCCCATCGGTGAACTCGAACCGCAGCGGCGACGTGCGCTCCGCGACCAGCGAGACCCGTTTCACCGCCTCGATCAGACTGGCGGTGTCCGCCGTGACCGTCCTGGTGATCGAGCCCGGTGCCGGAATCAGCTTGCGCACCTTGGGGAACTCGGCGTCGATCAGCCGGCTGGTGGCCCGGCGGCCGGCCCCCTCGAACCCGATCAACCCGTCCCCTGTGCGAGTTGAACCGAGTGCGAGGGTGACCTCATGACCGGCCATCGTCCTGGCCAGGCCGGACAGCACCTTGGCCGGGACGAGCGCGTCCGCTTCGATCTCCGGATCGTTCGGCTCCCAGGTGAAACTGCGGACCGCCAGCCGGTAGCGATCCGTGGCCAGCAACGTGATCACCGGCCCGCGGATCTCTACCCGAACCCCGGTGAGGACCGGCAGGGTGTCGTCCCGCCCCGCAGCGGTCACCACCTGAGTGACCGCCCGCGCGAACACCTCACCGCTCACCACCCCGCCGGCGGCCGGAAGCTCCGGCAGTGGCGGGTACTCATCGAGCGGCAGCGTCTGAAGCGCGAACCTGGCGGCACCGCTCGACACCGCGACCCGAGCCCCCTCCGAACTCAGATCCACGGTGTCCCGTGGCATCGCCCGGCAAATGCCGGCCAGCAGCCGCCCCGATACCAGCACCCGGCCGTCGTCCCCGACCTCGGCCGGTAGGGAGACCTGAGCCGAGCTCTCGTAGTCGAACCCGGACACCGTCAGCATCCCGTCGGCCGCCTCGACCGACATCCCGGCCAGAATCGGCACACTCGGCCGGCTCGGCAGCCCTTTGGCCACCCAACCAACCGCCTCGGCGAGCACCTCACGCCCCACTCGAACCTTCACGGTCACCCCTCCCGATCGCGAGGTTCAACCCAATCAGGCGCCACCGACAGTTTCCGTGAATCCCCTGTCAGGCCACGGCCGAACTCAACGGAAGGTGATCGCCTGCAGCCGGCTCGCCTGGCGCCGGCTCAGCACGATCGCGGAGCGTGCGCCCGGAATCACCTGTCCGGGGTCCTGGGTCGCCAGAGCGAGCAGCTGCGGCCAGCGCCGGCAGTGCGTCTCCATACTGCTGGTCCGTACGACGCGTCCGCGCGACCACTGGCCGTCCCGCGCCACCTCACCCGGTACGTCGATCAGGATCAGGTGCAACGGCAGTCCGGCGCGACGCGCACGCCATCCGAGCACTCGCCGTACCCACGGGCGCGTGGCGCAGTCATGGATCACCATGGGGCCGCTGTGCATCGCCTTGAGCACCTGCACGTAGTAGGTCAGGTGCAGCAGCGGACGCCAGTAGGAATAAGGAACAGGACCGAGCACTCGCATCCACTGCGCCCGCAGCCGCTCGGAGTCGAAGACCCGCACGCCACCGTGGTCCTCACCCTCGGGGTAGAGCCGACGCAGCAGTGTGCTCTTGCCGGCTCCCGGAATCCCGGCCAGCACGACCACAGCATCCCCTGAGTACCGAATCTCTTCCTCGGCGCCGACGACCGCCAAGTTCATCATCGCTACCACGTCAGTGCCCTTCCCTAGCCTGCCAATACTCGTTTAGACGAACGGGGTTCCCACCTGGCCCCGTGCCTGCACTAAGAACTCCCTAGGAGTTCCCTGAGAGGAATCACGTCATGGACTGGTCCACCTGGCACGACGACTACGACCGCCCCGGTACGCCGCTCGCCCGCGTGCACCGCGATGTCGGGGATGGGCGGGCTTCGTGCCGGGTGTGAGCCTCTTCACCTTCAGTTCGGCGCGCTCGTAGCACGAACGAACTTGTTCGTAACGAACATGTTCGTTATGGTCGATCCATGACTACTCATCACCCCATTGCGATCATCGGCGCCGGGCTCGGCGGGCTGACGGCTGCGCGGGTTCTGCAGGTGAACGGGATCGAGGCGGCGCTGTTCGAGCTGGAGCCGTCGGCGGAGGCGCGGGTGCAGGGCGGGATGCTCGACATCCACGTGGAGAGCGGGCAGCGGGCACTCCACGCCGCCGGCCTGTACGACGACTTCCGCAAGCTCATCCACGAGGGTGGCGAGGCCATGCGCCTGGTTGGTCGTGATGGCACGGTCCACGCCGCTATGGAGGACGACGGCAACGGTGGACGGCCGGAGGTGGATCGCGGCGACCTGCGCAAGCTGCTGCTGGATTCGCTGCCCCACGGTGCGATCCACTGGGGCAAGAAGGTCACCGGCGTGCGGCCGTTGGACGGCGGGCGCCACCAGGTGTCCTTCGCCGACGGATCCACCATCACCACCGACCTCTTGATCGGTGCCGACGGCGCGTGGTCACGCGTTCGGTCGCTGGTTTCGGATGCAGTGCCGACCTACACCGGCATCTCCTTCGCCGAGTTCGACCTACTGGACGCCGAGGTACGCCACCCACGGAGTGCTGCGCTGATCGGCAGCGGCTTCTTCATCTGCCTGGGTGACGAGCGCGGAATCCTGGCGCACCGCGAGACCGACGGCAGCCTGCATGTCTACGCCGGGCTGAAGGTGGAAGAGGCGTGGGTCGACACCGTCGACCCCACTTCCACCACAGTGCTGCGCTACTTCGACGGCTGGGACGAAGGCCTCCGAGAGCTGATCGCGTCTGCCGACGGTTCCCCGGTGCTGCGCCGCATTCACGCGCTGCCGGTCGGGCATCGCTGGGAGCGCACCGCTGGTGTGACGCTTCTGGGCGACGCCGCTCACCTGATGTCGCCGTTCGCCGGTGAAGGCGCCAACCTGGCGATGTTCGACGGCGCCGAGCTGTCACAGGCGATCGCGGCACACCGCAACGACACCGAGGCTGCACTGACGGCGTACGAGAGCTCTCTCTTCCCGCGCGGTGAGGCCAGCGCTGCGGAGTCCGCTGAGAGCCTGGAGACGATGTTCGCTGCGGACGGTCTGGAACGCATGACTGAGTTCTTCACAGGCGGTGCAGTAGCTTGAGTGCATGCCTGCGCTGAGCCGCCGGGAGCGTCCCGCCAAACCTGCACTGACCCGTGAAGGCATCATCGACACGGCGGTGCGGGTGATGGATAGCGAGGGTCTGCAGCGCGTCACGATGCGCCGCCTCGCGCAGGAGCTCGACACCGGCCCCGCCTCGCTCTACGTGTACGTCGCCAACACCCACGAACTCCATGGCGCGATCCTCGATCGCCTGCTGGCGCAGGTCGACCTGACACCGGCCCAGCACGCAGACGACTGGCGGGAGGCGTTGCAGCAAGTCCTCGGCAGCTACACCGACCTGCTGCTCGCCCACCCGAGCCTGGCGCAGTCCGCGCTCAACACTCGCCCCGACGGACCTAACTACCTAGCGCTGGTCGACAGCTTGCTCGGTCTGCTCGCCGCGGGCCGAGTCCCCGCCGGCCAGGCTGCCTGGGGTTTGGACTACCTCCTTCAGACAGCCACCGCCACGGCCGCGGAACATGCCACCGACGGCAAGGACGGCAACTCCGAAGCCGAGTGGCAACGGCTCAGCGAATCCATCACCAGCGCCTCGGCACAGCGGTTCCCGCACCTGACCGAACACGGCGCCGACCTGCTCTCCGGTGCGCCGTCCGAACGCCGCCGCTGGGCGGTCGACATGCTCATCAACGGCATCATCGCCACGGCCAGGCCCTGACATGCGCACCGATGTGGTCGTAGTCGGCCTGGGAGCGTTCGGTTCGGCAGCGCTGTGGCGGTTGGCTGCTCGCGGCGTGAACGTGGTCGGGATCGAGCGTCAGGCGATCGGTCACCCGCTCGGTTCCTCGCACGGTACGACGCGGCTGTTCCGGGTCGCCTGTATGGAGCACCCCGGGCTGACCGCGATCGCGCGGAAGTCTCTGGAGCTGTGGACCGAGCTGGGGGAGCGGACCGGCGAGACGTACGTCCGGCAGACCGGTTCACTGAACGTCGGCGCGCCCGACAGCAGGCCGGTCAGCGGCGCACTTAGAGCCGCAACCGAGGCCGGCGCGCCAACCACCGACCTGTCTCACCACGAGCTCAAGGCGCGATACCCGCAGTACGGCGGTCTCGCCGCGGGCGATGTCGCCGTACTGGATCCAGGTGCGGGGATCTGCTTCGCCGAACCGATCGTCCGTGCGCACGTCACCGAAGCACGCCGCCTGGGTGCCGAGGTCTACGAGCACACGATGGTGACCGAGATCGAGCAGCGTGCGGACGAGGTGATCGTGCGCACGCCGACGGCCGAGTTCCACGCCGATCAGGTCATCGTGTGTGCGGGCGCCTGGCTGGGGTCGCTGTATCCCGAGCTGCCGCTGACTCCTCGCCGTACGCCGATGTTCTGGTTCGCCCCGAAGGACCCGGACTCGGAGGCGTTCCGGCTCGCGAACTTCCCGTCGTTCATCTGGGAGCTCGCCGACGGACGCGGCCTGTGGGGACACGGCTCCGACGACGGCTTCGGGGTGAAGGTCGGCCTGGAGGGCGACACGTCCCACGTGACCGGCTTCGCCGCCGACGACCTGGACCGCTCGATCCGCCCGATCGAGGACATCGCCGAACTGGCCGCCGCCGTCGCCCATGCCTTCCCCGGCCTCGACCCGGCGCCGGTCCAGGTCATCCCGTGCATGGTCACCGACTCACCCGACGGACAGTTCCTGGCCGGCCGGTACGGCGATCGCGTGGTGGTCGCCGGCGGCGACAGCGGTCACGGCTTCAAACACTGCGGCGGACTCGGCGAACTCCTCGCCCAGATAGCGATGAAGGAGACGCCGTACACGGACGCATCCTTCATCGACCCTCATCGCTTCGGACCTTCCGTGCCCTAGGTTTCGAGCATGACCGTCGACTTGCTGAACCCGGACGACCTGCCGACCCCGACGATGTACAGCCACGTGGCGATCGCCACCGGCACCAAGCTGGTCTTCATCGCCGGGCAGGAGCCGGAAGATCTCCAAGGCGAACTGGTCGGCCCCGGCGACCTCGCCGTCCAGGCCCGGCAGACGTTCGCGAACCTGTCCCGCGCCCTGGCCGCGGCCGGCGCCCGACCCGATCAGGTCACCCGGCTCGGCATCTACCTGGTCGGCTACCTCCGCGAACACCAGGCGATCGTCCAGGCAGCCCGCTACGAAGTGTTCGGCGACCACAAGCCGACCGACGTCATGATCGGCGTCGCGGCCCTCGCCCGCCCCGAGCAACTCATCGAGGTGGAGGCCATCGCGGTCATCTGACCGCCTGAAGCTGCGTACTCGCAGGTCAGGGGGTGGTTTGCGCGCCAGGCAGGACTCGAACCTGCGACCAACGGATTAGAAGTCCGACGCTCTATCCAGCTGAGCTACTGGCGCATGCCAGGAAGAGTCTGTCAGATGGGCGGGTGATCGCGCTGCCGGGTTACCGGGTGTGGCGTGCTTCGGCGGTGGGGAAGTACAGGGTTGTCGTTCCATCCCGGTAACGCCGCGTGGGCGGTTCTGCCCTCGGGTGGATGATCCAACTAGGCTGCGGGCATGAGTTACCCCTCACCAGGCCCGGCCGGGTCGCCGCAACCCGCGGCGTCGTCGGCGTACCCGCCCGGCGGACAGTACCCACAGCCGAACGTGCTCGGGAACCATCCGGTCCCTGGGCAGCAGCGGAACCGGCGGGTTCTGATCGGCATCGTGATCGCCGTGCTGATGGCGATCGCCGGGCTGGCGATCTTCGCGATCGTGGCGAACTCGACGGGTGCGGGTGGTTTCACCTGGGGGATGGCGTTCGCGATGGTCCCGGTGATCCCGGTGATCGGGCTCTACCTCTGGCTGGACCGTTACGAACCGGAGCCGACCAAGTACATTCTGTTCGCGCTCTGCTGGGGTGCCTTCATCGCGACGCTGGTCGCGATCTTCATCAACACCGAGGTCGCGAAGCAACTGGCCGAGACCGGCGCCGGCGGCGACCGGTCGGCCGTCTTCGTCGCCCCGCCGGTGGAGGAGTTCGCCAAGGGTTCCGTGATCCTGCTGCTGGCGCTGGTGCGCCGCAAGGAGTTCGACGGCATCATCGACGGTCTGGTGTACGCCGGGATGGTCGGTGTCGGCTTCGCCTTCACCGAGAACATCCTCTACTACGGCCGCATCTTCAGTGAGCTGTCCCACGAGGCCGGCAGCGACGAAGGCCTGCGTGGCGTCCTTGTCCTCTTCGTCCTGCGCGGCGTGATGTCGCCGTTCGCGCATCCACTCTTCACCTCCTTCACTGCAATCGGGATCGGCATCGCCGTCCGCCATCGCAGTACGGCGGTGCGGTACCTGGCCCCGGTCGTTGGCTACCTGGCCGCCGTACTCGCGCACGCAGCCTGGAACGCCTCGGCCAGCTGGGCCGAGGGCACCGGCTTCCTGGTGGCCTACTTCCTGCTGATGGTGCCGATCTTCATCGGCATGGTTGCGTTCGCACTGGTACTGCGGTCCCGCGAAGGCAAGATGATCGCCTCGCGGCTCTACGACTACGTGCGGTTCGGCTGGATGGTCGCCCCGGAAGTACCACTGATCGCCACGATGCGCGGCCGCAAGGCCCTCCGCCAGAACGCCCGGCGGTACGGCGGCCAGGCCGAGGCTGCTGCCAAGGCGTTCCAGCAGAACGCGACCGACCTCGCCTACCTGCGGGACAAGATCGTCCGCCAGGTGATCGGGCCCGAGGCGCTGCAGGACGAGAAGCGGCTACTCGACGAGCTACGCGCCCGGCGAGCCAGCGTCCCCTTCCCGCCGATGCCGGCCTTCCCCCAGGCGATGCCCCCGGGCGAACCAGGTGGTCCCGGGATGCCGGGACCGGGCGGTCCCGGGGTGCAGGACGCACCGATCGGGTACGGCGCGCCGCAGCCTGACCCGGGTGGTTACGGAGCGCCCCAGCCGGGGTATCCCTCGGGGCAACCCGGTTACCCAGCGGGCCAGCCCGGTTACCCATCGGGACCCCCTGGTTCGCAAGGATCGCCGGGAGGATACGGTCCGTATCCACCATCGCAGTGACTGCCACCCGTCCACGCCGCCAAACGGGGATGACGATGACTTTGCTTCTGTGCTGTCCGACCGGGCACTCTGTGCTCGTGGGCGGACGCCGTGGCTGACATCAAGTCAGCAGCTGGTGAAGGTCCGGAGCCACAGGTTCCGGGCCGGGACCAGCCTGCCCAGGAGCTGGCCAACTTGATCGCGCAGTCCGAGGCCGGTGCCAAAGGCAAGGGCTTCTGGCGCCGCCGCCGCCGCAAGAACACCACCCCCGAGCCCACACCAGCCCCCGAGCAGAAGCAGCCCGCCGAGCCCGCGACCGACGTGCCCAACGAGGCTGCCCAGGCGCCGACCGGTGGTGAGTCCGCCGGGGCAACCGGTACGGCGAGCGGTGAGCCGGCGGAGACTGCTGAGTCGGCGACCGGGAAGTCCGCGGAGGCTGCTGAGGACAAGAGCAGTGCGTCCGAGGCTGGTGAGTCTGCGAGCAGCGGGTCCAAGGGATCTACCGAGCCTGCGGCCGGCGGTTCCGACGGGGCTGCTGAGTCTGCGGCCGGCGGTTCTGAGGCGGCTGCTGCGCCCGCTAGCGGTGCGGACGTGAAGGCTGACGGTTCGGGTGCGGATGAGTCTGCCAAGTCGGGCGACGCGGCAATTGAGGATGGCGCCGAGGTGTCTGCAGGCGACAGCTCCGCCGAGGTGAGTGCCCCGGAGACTCGTGAGGGTGAGCCGAAGGACGGGAGTTCCGCCGAGGCGGCCGAATCGGCTGATGGTGGTTCGGGCGGCGGGGTGCGTGCTGATGCCGAGGATGGTGCGGCGGAGGTAGTCGGCGAGGACGCCGCCGAGAGCGTGGACAAAGCTGAGAACGCGGGCGAGGGTGTGGCGGCGAAGGGTGAGCGGCCGCGGCCGACTGTTGGTGTGGTATACGAGCCGGATGAGTCTCCGGACGGGTTCCCGCTCGAGTACGGCAACATCATCGTGGGGCTCCCCAAACAAGCTGATGGATCGTCGGTCGAGGTCGACGAGGAGCGGGCGTACGCGGAAGAGCTAGCCGCTGTCCAGTCCGCAGGCATGGAGTCGGCGCAGGACGAGGTCGAGGAGCCGGCCGAGCAGGCAGCAGCCGACGAGGCCGGCGAAGAGGCCGAGCAGGCCGCAGCCGACGAGCCTGGCGAAGATGTCGCGCAGGCCGGGCAGGCTGCAACCGACCAGCCCGGCGAAGAGACCACGCAGGCCGTCGAAGCCGCGGAGGCCACGGAGGCCGCCTCGGAGCAGTCTGCGGCCGAGGCTGAGCCGACGTCCGACCACTCTTCGGACGAGGTCGAGACGGCTGAGGCGCCGGAGGGCGCGGTCGTCGAGGATTCGAGTGAGTCGGCTGAGTCGGCCGCTGGTGACGAGTCTGCGGATGACGTTGCGGAGCCGGTAGCCGAGGAGCCTGCCGACGAGAAGTCGGCCGAAGATGGCGCTCGGGCGACCGCGGACGGCGGGCAGGCGTCGGATGGCGAGCAGACGTCGAGCGATGCTGAGGTGGCGTCGGGCGCGGAGCCGGCGGCTGCGGTTGCCGAGGAGGCAGCTGAGGGCGGGTCCGGTGGTGGGGCCGCGGAGACTGCTGCAGGTGAGGCTGCGGAGGATGTGGCTGGCACCGAGGCAGACGCCGAGCAGGGTTCGGCTGCGGAGGATGCCGTAGAGGGTGCTCAGGAGTCCGCTGACGCAGGTTCGGCTGAGGAGCCCGAGGGCGAGTCCGACCGGGAGTCGGCTGACGCAGGTTCGGCTGAGGAGGGCGGGGACGAGTCCGACCGGGAGTCGGCTGACGCGGGATCGGCTGAGGAGGGCGGGGACGAGTCCGACCGGGAGTCGGCTGAGGTGGCTTCGGCTGAAGGGGCTGCTGAGGGCGACTCTGGTGGTGAGGTCGCCGAGAGTGCCGCGGGTGAGGCTGCGGAGGATGTGGTCGCCGAGGAGGCGGACGGCGAGCAGGCGTCGGATGACGCTGAAGTGGCATCGGCCGAGGCGGACTCGGCTGAGGAGTCCGATCAGGAGTCTGCTGACGAGCCCGCCGAAGAGCCTTCGGAGGATGCTGAGGCGGTTGAGGTTGAGCTGACTGCTGAGGAGTTGGCTGAGCGGTTGGCGGCTGAGCAGGCTGCTATGGCGCTGATTACCTCGTTGATGAAGTTGCGGGGGGCGCTGGCTGGGAGTCGGTTGCCTTTGGATGTTGTGGGGGCTGATGAGGCTCGGCAGCAGCAGAAGGCGATGCTGGATCAGCTCGACGACTACATCTTGCCGCGGCTCGTGCAGCTGGAAGCTCCGATTCTGGCTGTGGTGGGTGGGTCCACCGGGGCCGGCAAGTCGACCTTGGTGAACTCGGTGATCGGGAAGGTCGTGAGCGAGCCGGGTGTACTGCGGCCGACTACGCGGTCGCCGGTGCTGATTCATCACCCGGCTGATGCGGACTGGTTCATCGGCGACCGGGTGTTGCCGGGGATGGCGCGGACTACCGCGGAGAGCCCCGGAGGCATGGAGGATCCAGGGCAGCTGCGGTTGGTTGCTTCGGACACTGTGCCGCGTGGGCTTGCGGTTCTGGACGCACCGGATATCGACTCGGTCGTCGAGGCGAACCGGGACCTGGCTACCCAACTGCTTGCGGCTGCTGACCTCTGGTTGTTCGTGACGACGGCGGCGCGGTACTCGGATGCGGTGCCGTGGGAGTTCCTGCAGAGTGCGTCGGATCGCAGTACGGCGGTTGCCGTGGTGCTCGACCGCGCACCGGCGGAGACGATCGACGACATCACGGGGCACCTGGCGCAGATGCTGCTGGAGCGTGGGCTCGGCGACTCGCCGCTGTTCTCGATTCGGGAGACGGTTGTCGACGGCAACGGAATGCTGCCGGGCGAGACGGTTGCCTCGATCAAGGACTGGCTGGTCGACCTGGCGGCCGACGCCGAGGCGCGGGCGGCGGTTGTGCGGCGGACGCTTCATGGCGCGGTCACCTCGATGGTGAAGACGACGCCGCCGTTCGCCGCGGCGGTGCGGGCCCAGGGAGACACCGCGGTCGAACTGCGGTCGAGTGTCGAGGCGGCGTACGACCAGGCGGTTAAGGACATCGCGACCTCGACCCAGGACGCGAGCCTGTTGCGTGGTGAGGTGCTGGCCAGGTGGCAGGAGTTCGTCGGGACGGGCGAGCTGCTGAAGGGTCTGCAAGGTAACTCGGGCAAGCTGCGCGAGAAGGTGAAGAAGTCGATCGCCGCGACGCCGGCGCCGACCCGCGATCTGAACGATGCGATCGAGTCTGGGTTGTCGTCGTTGCTGGTCGAGCAGGCCGAGGCGGCTGCCGAGCGCGCGGAGAAGATCTGGCAGGCGACGCCCGCCGGACGCCAACTGCTCGCGGTGGCCCGGTCCGCGGCTGAGCCGGACACGGAGACCGGGGCGGACACATCGACCGACTCCGAGATCGCCCTCGGGGCGATGTCTCCGGAGTTCCAGGCGAACGCCGAGCGGGCTGTGCGGGAGTGGCAGGCCGGTGTGCTCGACCTGGTGCGCCAGGTCGGTACCGAGAAGCGGCTGGCGGCGCGCATCCTGGATGCCGGGGTGAACGGGCTGTCGTTGTCGGTCATGGTGGTCCTTTTTGCCGAGAATGCGGGCATTCCGACCGGTGCCGAGGCGAGTATCGGGGTCGGTAGCGCGGTCGTCGGGCAGAAGCTGCTGACCGCGGTCTTCGGCGACGCGGCCGTCCAGACCCTGATGTCGAAGGCACGCGCTGATCTTGACGGTAAGGTTCATGCCTTGATGGATGCCGAATTCGCCCGGTATCTGGCTGTCCTCGACCAGCATCCGGTCGATCCCGAGGCTGCCAGGCAACTGACCGAGGCCGCGCGCGCGGTGGAGGACTGCACGTGACGGAAACGACGGAGACGGTCAAAGGCCCGGTACGGGGTGCGACCGACGTCCTGACCAAGATCGACGCTCTCGAGAAGGCTTCGGCCGCCGGCCAGGGCCGGCTCGATCCGGTGGTGCTGTCCGAGGCCACCCAGATCGTCGACCGCGCCGGGCAACGGCTGCGGATGTCGGGTGAGCTGACCGTGGTCGCGCTGGCCGGCGCCACCGGATCCGGGAAGTCGTCGCTGTTCAACGCGATGACCGGCCTGGACCTGGCCGCGATCGGGACCCGCCGCCCGACGAGCTCGATGCCGCTGGCCTGTGTCTGGGGTGAGGAGCCGGCCGGTGAGGTGCTGAACTGGTTGGGTATCCCGCGCCGGCACCAGGTGCAGCACCGCAGCTCGCTGGAGGACGCGCAGTCGGAGGACCTCGACGGCCTGATCCTGCTCGACCTGCCCGACCATGACTCGATCGAGGTCGAGCACCGGTTGATCGTCGACCGTCTGGTCGAGCTGGTCGACATGCTGGTCTGGGTCGTCGATCCGCAGAAGTACGCCGATGCGGCCCTGCATGATCGCTACATCAAGCCCTATGCCTCGCACTCTGGGGTGATGGTCTTCGCGTTGAACCACGTCGACAAGCTCACCCCGGACCAGCGGAAGAGCTGCCTGAACGACCTCGAGCGACTGCTGAAGACCGACGGCCTGAAGGCGCCGACGGTCGTCGCGACCTCGGCGGTCAGTGGCGACGGACTGGACGAGGTGCGCGGCCTGCTGGTCAAGCGGGTCAGCAACAAGCGCTCGGCCCGGGAGCGGATCGCCGCCGACGTGGATCGCGTCGCGGACCGGATGGCGAAGCAGTGCGGCACGGCCAAGACGCCGGAGATCGCCGAGGCCGAGGTCACCGAACTGGTCGAGGCACTCTCGGATGCGAGCGGTCTGCCAGTCGTGGTCGACGCCGTACGCCGGTCCTACCTGCAGCGTGCGCAGGCCGCGACCGGATGGCCGTTGACGAAGTGGATCGGTCGGTTCCGCCCGGATCCGCTCCGCGGACTGCAGCTCGATGAGGTCTCCCGCCAGCAGGGCAAGGCGTTGCGTAAGTCCGCGACGAGCGAGGTCGCGAGTGCGCGCATCTCGTTGCCCGCGGCAACACCGGTGCAGCGGGCCCGGATGGACAGTGCGGTCCGCACGATCACCGACCGGGCCGCGGCAGGTCTGTCGCGGCCATGGGCCGATTCCGTGCGGACGCAGATCCGGCGTCGTGAGGAGTCGCTCGGCGACGAGCTCGACCAGGCCGTGGCCCGGACCGACCTTGGCAATACCACCAACCCGGGTTGGTGGGGTGCTGCGAAGTTCGTCCAGTGGTTGCTGTTCCTGGTGGCGCTCGGTGGTGCGGCTTGGTTGCTTGCGGCACTGGTGGCGCGGATCGCCGATGCCGGCGATGTGCCGCTGCCGGGCGCGGGTGGAATCGCCTACGCGTGGATCATGCTGGTCGGTGGTGCAGCCCTCGGCCTCGGCCTCGCGGTGCTGTGCCGGCTGGCGGCTGTCAGCGGCGCTGCGCGGCGGGCCAGGGCAGCTGAGCAGGCGCTGCGCAGTGAGCTCGAGAAGGTTGCCGACAGCCACGTCGTGGCGCCGGCCCGGGCCGAGCTCGATGCCTACAGCACCTGCCGCGACGCCCTCGCGATCGCCCGCGGCTAGACCTCGCCGAGGCTGACGAAGAAGGTCCGGATGTCCTCGGCGAGGAGATCCGGCACCTCCATCGCGGCGAAGTGCCCGCCGCGATCGAACTCGGACCAGTGCCTGACGTCGTACAGCCGCTCGGCCAGTGGCCGCACCGACTGGGTGATGTCGTAGGGGAAGACGGCGACCCCGAGCGGGACTGGGCATGGTTGAGCTCCTCTTGGTGTCTCGTGGTGCAGCCGCGCCGAGGAAGCTGCGGTGGCCGTCAACCAGTAGAGCGAGATACCGGTGAGCAGCCGATCGTCGGTGATGGTGGAACGCGGATCCGTCCACTGTGCGAAGCGCTCGGCGATCCAGACCAGCTGACCGACCGGCGAGTCGGTCAGCGCGTACCCGATGGTCTGCGGGGTGAGTGCCTGCAGAGCCTGGTACGGCGGACGATTCGCCATCAGCTCCCGCACCTTCTGCAGGCGGGCTTCGTCGACAGGGGACAGGTCGACCTCGGCGCTCGGATCCGGCCGTGTCGGGAGGTAGTTGACGTGCACCCCAACCACTTGCTCGGGAGCCGCCGCTCCGAGGGCCATCGAGATTCCTGACCCGAAGTCGCCGCCCTGTGCGCCGTACCGCTCGTAACCGAGGCGGCGCATCAGCTCGGCCCAGGCCAGCGCGATCCGGTCGACGCTCCAGCCGCGCTCGTGGGTCGGCCCGGAGAAGCCGTATCCAGGGATCGACGGAATCACCAGGTGGAAGTCGCGTGACAACGGCTCGATCACGTCGAGGAACTCGAGGAACGAACCCGGCCAGCCGTGGGTCAGGATCAGGGGGAGCGCGTCTGGTCGCGACGATCTGACGTGGACGAAGTGGATGGTCTGGCCGTCGATCTCGGTACGGAAGTGCAGTAACTCGTTCAGCGCGGCCTCGTGTTTGCGCCAGTCGTAGCCGGTGCGCCAATAGTCGGCAAGCTCCTGGAGCCGCGCCAGCGGGAAGCCGTAGTCGGACCCGGCGCCGGTCACCTCGTTCGGCCAGCGGGTGCGACTCAGGCGGTCGGTCAGGTCGTCGAGGTCGGCTTGGGGGACGGCGATGTGGAAGGGGGTGATCATGTCCTCACTCCTGCGGAATCGATCGGCGGCAAAATGTTAGGGCGACTAACGTTAGTGTTCCGAACGGTAACACAACCGTTGGTCGGCCGAACGATTCGCTAGACTCGCCGGATGGATGACGCGGAGAGTGAGGCGGCCCGGTGGGCGGGCATGCCCACCTGGCTGCTCGGGCAGACCGCTCAGCATGCTGCCCGGCTGGTGGCCGACGGCTTCTCGTCCGTCGGCGCTCGCGGCTACCACTACCGCCTGCTGGCGACGCTGGACGACTTCGGCCCGGCCAGCCAGGCGTCGCTGGGTCGTCGGAGCGGTATCCACCTGAGCGACATGGTCGCGACGATCAATGAGCTGGCCGAGCTCGGGTTCGTCGAGCGTGCTGCCGATCCGTCCGATCGTCGGCGCAACGTCATCTCGCTGACCACGGCGGGGAAGCGGCACTTGCGGCGTCTGGAGAGCAAGCTGGCGGCTGCCCAGGAGGAGATCCTCGCTCCGTTGTCGGCCGAGGAGCGACGGCGGCTGACCGCGCTCCTGTCGACCGTGCTGGATCACCACAACCGCCAAGCCGGGGTCCCGGACGAGCGGTGGCGCTGACCGCGAGATAGAGCAGATTAGAGCTCGACGCCTGGGGCGAACTGGGCCATCGAGACCTTGGCGGCCTCCAGCAGGTCCTCCTCGCTCGTCGTACCGGAATCGCGGACGACCTTCAGCCAGGCGCGGACGGACTGCTCGTTGAACTTGAGCATCTCCGGGGAGTCGGCGAACGTGACCGGGTTGTGGTCGTCCGGAAGTCCGGCGACGTAGAGCGCCAGGCCGAGGAGACCGCCGTCCCAGCCAGGGCCGACGTACAGAGCGCCGCCGGCGCCGGGCATCGGGATCCCCGTCACCACGTGCTCCAGTTCGAGATCCGTCGAGTCGTTGGCCGCAGGGTGCAGCCGGATCTCCAGAAAGCTGTTCGGTCCGCCGTACGTCACCTTGAAGCCCTTGGGGGGCTCGCATTCGAGGATGTCGCCGCCTGCCATGTCCTGGAGCTGAAAGCTGCCGCCGACCTGGAAGTTGCCGGTCGTCGGCCAGAACCAGCGGGCCAGCCGAGTCGGGTCGGTCAGTGCGTCCCACAGCTCCTCGGGTGTCGCCCGGTACGCGCGGCGCATCTGCAGGCTCACGGTCTCGCCGGTGCGGCTGACCTCCCGCTGGACAGCGTTGATGTGCTCGAGAATGTCGATCATGCCGTCCAGAATGCCGGGCTGTGCTTATATAAGTCAAGGCTGAGATAGTCATGCCGCCTCGGCCTCCCGGGTGGTCGGGGTGAGGGGGAGTGGCTTGGCCGGGAACTCGTCGGGTGGGTAGGGCGCGACGAGGTCAGGGTCGAGGAGCGAGGGCTCGGGCGCTGCGGGGTTTGCCGTGGGAGTGGCAGCGGAAGCGGCGTGGGCGGGTGTGTTGGGGGTGGCCGTTGCGGGGTGGGGGTCTCCGGAGGTAGCGGCCGCTCGATCGGCTACGGGATCAGGCGACAGGGCGTTGGGGTCTGGCCAAACCACCTCGGTGCGTGGGGCGGACTTGGTGAAGGTGGTGGTGCCTCGGGAGAGGTCGTGGCCTACCGAGAGGGCGTCCAGGACTACTCGGGAGCGTTGCTCGCCCGCGTCGGTGGTCCATTCGTAGGTGCGGAGGCGGCCGGTGACGATGACTGGCTGGCCGACGTGGACCGATTCGAAGGTGTTCTGGGCGAGGGCGCGCCAGCATTCGACGTTGAACCAGGTGGTGGGGCGGTCGGACCAGCCGCGCTCCGGCTGGAAATGCCGCGGGGTGGAGCCGATCCGGAAACTGGCTTGCGGTGTCCGGCCGCCGACTTCCTTGAACTGGGGTTCGCTGCCGACCCAGCCCTGCACTGTCACGTAGGTCTCGCTCATCGTGGCCACTGTCCTTTCGATCGCTTTGTCACCGGAGAAGATGCAGGCGATCGGGCCTCGAATCAGCGCTGACTTGGGGCCTGTGGACAACCGGTTGGGCTCGGGCGGTGCCGAGCGCATAGGCTCTGGGGTATGGCGGAATTCATCTACACCCTTCGCAACGTCCGGAAGGCGTTCGGCGACAAGGTCGTCCTCGACAACGTCACGCTGAACTTCCTGACCGGGGCGAAGATCGGCGTGGTCGGGCCGAACGGCACCGGCAAGTCCTCGCTGTTCAAGATCATGGCGGGGCTCGATCACGCCTCCAACGGTGAGGCGCGGCTGGCGGAGGACGCCACGGTCGGGATCCTGCTCCAGGAGCCGCCGCTGACCGAAGGCAAGACCGTGCTGGAGAATGTCGAGGAGGGGGTCGGCGACACCAAGCAGAAGCTCGACCGCTTCAACGAGATCTCCGCCGAGCTGGCCGACCCGGACGCGGACTACGACACGCTGCTCGCCGAGATGGGCGACCTGCAGACCGAGCTCGACCACCGCAACGCCTGGGACGTCGACGCGCAACTCGAGCAGGCGATGGACGCACTGCGGTGCCCGCCGGCCGACGTAGTGGTGGACAACCTGTCCGGTGGTGAGCGCCGCCGGGTCGCGCTGTGCAAGCTGCTGCTGCAGCAGCCGGACCTGCTGCTCCTCGACGAGCCCACCAACCACCTGGACGCGGAGTCCGTGCTGTGGCTGGAGCAGCACCTGCAGAAGTACCCGGGCGCCGTCCTGGCGATCACCCACGACCGGTACTTCCTGGACAACGTCGCCGAGTGGATCCTGGAGATGGACCGCGGCAAGACCTACGGCTACGAGGGCAACTACTCGAAGTACCTGGAGACCAAGCAGCAGCGGCTGGTGGTCGAGGGCCAGAAGGACGCGAAGCGGCAGAAGATCCTGGAGCGCGAGCTCGAATGGGTCCGGTCGAACGCGAAGGCCCGGCAGACCAAGAGCAAGTCCCGGCTGGCCCGCTACGAGGAGCTCGCGGCCGAGGCCGAGCGGTCCAAGAAGCTGGACATCGACGAGATCAACATCCCGGCCGGCCCGCGGCTGGGCAGCACGGTGCTCGAGGTCAGCAAGCTGGAGAAGGGCTTCGGCGACCGCAAGCTGATCGACGGCCTGAGCTTCTCCCTCCCGCGCGCCGGCATCGTCGGCATCGTCGGCCCGAACGGCGTCGGCAAGTCGACCCTGTTCCGGATGATCGTCGGCGAGGAGACGCCGGACAAGGGCAGCCTGAAGCTCGGCGAGACGGTCAAGATCTCGTACGTCGACCAGTCCCGCGGCGGCCTGGACCCGAAGAAGACGGTCTGGCAGCAGGTCTCCGACGAGCTCGACTACATCAAGGTCGCGAACTTCGAGATGCCGAGCCGGGCGTATGTCGCCTCGTTCGGCTTCAAAGGCCCGGACCAGCAGAAGCCCACCGGCGTCCTGTCCGGCGGTGAGCGCAACCGGCTGAACCTGGCGCTGACCCTGAAGATGGGCGGCAACCTGTTGCTCCTCGACGAGCCGACCAACGACCTGGACGTGGAGACCCTGCAGTCCCTCGAGGACGCGCTGCTGGAGTTCCCGGGCTGTGCCGTGGTCGTCTCCCACGACCGGTGGTTCCTGGACCGCGTCGCCACCCACATCCTGGCCTGGGAGGGTACGGACGAGGACCCGGCGAGCTGGTTCTGGTTCGAAGGCAACTTCGCGTCGTACGAGGCCAACAAGATCGAGCGCCTCGGCCCGGAGGCTGCGCGCCCGCACCGCGTCACCCACCGCAAGCTGACGCGCGACTGACCTAAGTCGTCCCCAGAACCCCATCTCCACTACGGAGGTGGGGTTCTTGCGTTCCCAATACTTAGCTCTTGCGCTAAGTATTGAATCGAGTTAATACTTAGCCTCATGGCACAGTATTCGGGTGAGGTCGACGGGGTGTTCGTCGCGTTGGCGGATCCGACGCGGCGGGATGTGATTCGGCGGCTGGGGCGGGGGCCGACGAGCGTGGGGGAGTTGGCGGCGGAGTTTCCGATGACGTTGCCGTCGTTCATGAAACATGTCCGGACGCTGGAGTCGAACGGGCTGATCCGGACGGTCAAGACCGGGCGGGTGCGGACCTGTGTGCTCAATCGCGAGCGGCTGGCGCTCGTGGACGACTGGCTCGCTGAGCAGCGACGGATCTGGGTGGACCGCACTGATCGGCTGGAGCGTTTCGTCAGCGAATCGATGGAGGAGAAGTGATGAATCCCGACCTGGATCTCAGCGTGGAGCGGATCATCCGGGCGCCGCGTTCGGTGGTGTGGAAGGCGTGGACGGATCCGGACAGTTTCGCGAAATGGTGGGTGCCGGCGCCGATGGTGTGTCGGGTCGAGCGTTTCGAGGCGCGGTCCGGCGGTGCGCTGGTGACGCGGATGAGTGAGGACGGCGTGGACTTCGTGCCGCAGCTCGATGCGATGTTCCTGGTGGTCGAGGAGTTGGAGCGGATCGTGTTCACGAACGCGATCGACAGCGGGTGGCGGCCGGTCAATCCCGAGCCGGTGACGATGGCGGCCGAGATCACCTTGGCTGATCATCCGAACGGTACGGCGTACAAGGCCGTCGTACGGCATGGTGATCCGGCCTCGCGCAAACGCCATGCGGAGCTGGGGTTTGCGGATGGCTGGGGGACTGTCACCCGGCAACTTGCCGAGCTTGTGGAGGCGGCGCGATGAAGCTCGTACTCACGGAGTTCGTGACGCTGGACGGCGTCAGCCAGGGACCGGGTTCCGCGACCGAGGACACCAGTGACGGGTTCACGCGCGGCGGCTGGCTGGTCCCGTTCATTGACGAGGCGTTTGTACGACGTACTGCCGACTGGCTGGCGTTGGCCGATGGGCTGGTGCTCGGGCGGCGCACGTACGACGCCTTTGCGCGGGACTGGCCGCAGATCACCGACCCCGACGATCCATTCACCGAGCGGATGAACGCACTGCCGAAGTACGTCGTGAGTCGCACGCTGACCGAAGGTTCGTGGCATCCGACGACCGTCGTCAGGGGTGTCGAAGGCGTTGCGGAGCTGAAGAAGTTGCCGGGGAATGAGCTGCAGATCCACGGCAGTGCGCGGCTCGGTGATGCGCTGGTGAAGGCCGGTCTGGTTGACGTGGTGCGGTTGGTGGTGGCGCCGACGGTGATCGGGGCTGGTCGGCGGTTGTTCGAGCACTCGGACGGCACAGCCGGGTTGAAGCTGGTCAAGCATGAGTCCACGCCGGGCGGGTTGATGCTGCTCGAGTACGAGACTGTCGGCGCGGCGCCGGTCGCGGAGTACGAAGGTGTTACTGCGTTCGTGTGACGTGGTCGTCGAGGACTCGCTCGACGACGGGAAGGTTCTCCGTGATGAGCGCCTTCCAGAGCGCCCAGCCGCGGGCGCGCGCCCATGTCTCGGCGTCCTGCTGAACAGCCGAACGGAAGGCTTCCCGCGACGAACCGGAGAAGAAGTTGAAGGCGATCACCAGATCGCAGGCCGGGTCGCCGACACCGGATGTACCGAAGTCGATGACGGCCGACAGTCGCCCGTCCTGAACCAATAAGTTGCCGTGGGCAATATCTCCGTGGAACCACACCGGCGGCCGATCCCAGGAGCTGGCGAGAGCGGCGTCCCAGACCTCGCGGGCCAGGTCGGCATCGATGCGATCCTTCAGCGTGGCAAGGGCGTCCACGGTTTCGGAGTCATAATGCGAGGGCGGCGCGCCTCGGTAGAAGCTGTGTTCGCCGGCCAGTGGTCCGCCGGTCGCATCGCACTGCTGCAGGGCCAGGATGAACGAGGCGATGTCGTGGGCGAACGCATCGAGGTCGGGGATGTTCTCCAGCGACGCCGTGGAGCCATCAATCCAGCGGCGGATCGCCCAATGATGGGGATATCCCTGCCCTGGCTCGCCTTTCGCAACAGCCTCCGGGATCGGCACCGGAAGGGCAGGCGTCAGCGCGGGCAGCCAGCGGTGCTCCTTGTGTACGGCGGCCTCATACGCCAGATGCGTGGGCAGTCGCGCGGTCAGCTCGTCGCCGAGCCGATACGTGCGGTTGTCCCAGCCGTCGATCTTGACCGGTGTGATCGGCAGGTCCGCCCACTGCGGGAACTGGTCGGCGAGGAGACGCCGTACCAGGTCTGCGGAGATGCCGGCGCGGCCGTCCTGATGCTCTGTCACGGCTCAATTCTCAGAGCAGAGGCGGAATCCGGGCCAACGGTTTAGTCGGCGGCTACAGAGTCGGCGAAGAACGCGAGGATCGTCCGCAACTCGTCGTCGCTGCGGCTCGCCAGGATCGACTGCATGCGGGCGCCCTGTTCGGCGTACAAAGGCATGAACGTCTTCTGGATCGCCTCGAATGACGGGGTCACGACCACCTTGCGGCGGTCGGAGCGATCGGCCTGGCGGGTGACGAAGCCGTGCGACTCGAGCCGGTCGATGACGCCGGTGACCGTGCCGGAGGTGAGACCGCTGTACTCCGCGAGTTGCCGCGGGGTGAGCGGGCCATGGGTCTGCAGCAGGGTCATGAACTGCGAGTCGCTGGCGCCGAGCCCGAGCTTGGCGGAGACCGAGTGGTTGAACAGGATCACGTCCGCGATGAACCGAATCACCTGCTGCTGGATCCCGGCGGTGAGCTCTTCTCTGGCTTTCGTCATGGTCCGCCTCAGCATAGAGCTTGTATTTCTCTCGGATCTCCAAGATACTCGGATTGACAAGATACTTGAAGAGGCGAGAGATGAGGGAGAAATCATGAAGGTGCTGGTGATCGGTGGCGGGACCGGCGGGCTGGCGTTGGCCCACGGGCTGCTGCGGTCCGGGATCGAGGTGGCGGTGTTCGAGCGTGACGCGTTGCGCACCGACGGTCTGCACGGCTACCGGGTCGGCATCGATCCGGACGGGAGCCGGGCGCTGCATGCGCTGCTGCCGCCGGAGCTCTACGACACGTTCGTGGCGACGCGAGCCCGCGACCCGAAGTACTTCAACATGGTCACCGAAGACCTGAAGGAGGTCCTGTCGATGGACCTGCCGGCGGTCACTGATCCGATCGCCAGCGAGAAGTCGATCAGTCGGATGACGATGCGGCAGGTGCTGCTGACTGGCCTGGATGACGTGGTCGAGTACGGCAAGGAGTTCACCCGCTTCGAGCAGCGCGGCGATCGGGTGACGGCGTACTTCGCAGACGGTACGTCGGCCACCGGCGACCTCCTGGTTGGCGCGGACGGATCTGGTTCGCGGGTACGGCGGCAGTACCTCCCGCACGCGAAGACCGAGGAGACCGGGATCGTCGCGATCGCGGGGAAGCTGCCGATCACTGCGGAGAGCGCAGCGCTTGTTCCGCCGAAGGTGTTCGAGGGGATCACGATCGTCAACGCTCCGCGCGGACTGGCCTGCATCCTGCACGTGATGGAGTTCCAGTGGGACCGTGACGGCAAGGTCAAGAACGGCATTGGCGGGAACACTGAGGAGCTGATTCGCCGGTGGCCGGGGCTGCAGTTCGACAACACGCGCGACTACATCAACTGGGGTCTGTCAGGTACCAAGGACAAGTTGCCCGCGAACGTCATGGAGCTGCGCGGTCGCGAGTTGATCGATGCCGCACTTGAGCTCACGCCCGGCTGGCATCCGGATCTGCGCCGGCTGTTCGAGCTGACCGATCCGAGCACCTGCTTCCCGGTGAACATCTGGACCTCGGTACCGCTCGAGGCGTGGGAGTCGACGAATGTGACGCTGATCGGTGACGCGATTCACACCATGACGCCGGGTCGTGGGGTGGGTGCGAACACGGCGCTACGGGACGCGGTGAACCTGTGTCGTCAGTTGATCGAGGTTCGGGATGGTCGGTGCGAGCTGGTGCCGGCGGTGCGCGAGTACGAGGCCAAGATGATCGACTACGGCTTCGATGCGGTGCGCAAGTCTCGCGCGCAGATGACCTCGGCCGATCCCGTCCACAAGCCGGTGATCGGTCGGCTGGCGCTCGCCGGGATGCGGACGGCGATGCGCACCGTCAATCACCTCCCGCCGGTCAAGCGCCGCATGCGGGACTCGATGATGGCCTATCGCGGCGCCGACCGGGATGAGTTGGACCTGAAGATCTAGTGCTGGCCGATGTGCTCGGACACGGCGTCGAAGACCCGCCCGACCGCAGCGAAATCCTCCGGGCTGGCCAGGTCGACCAGGTTCTCGCGGACGCTGTCCACGTGCGTGGGTGCCGCCTCGACGAGCAGGTTGTAGCCCGCCTCGGTCAGCTCCGCCCAGACACCGCGCTTATCGCTGGTGCAGGACTTCCGCCGTACCAGCTCGGCCGCTTCCAGCCGGCCGACGGTGTGCGTCAGGCGTGAGCGGCTCTGGTGTAACCGGTCGGCCAGATCCGCCATGCGGAGCCGCCGGTCGGGCGACTCGGACAGCCGGACCAGGATCTCGTAGTCGTTGATCCCGATGCCGAATCGGCGCAGCTCGTCATCGAGCTTCGCCATCAGGCGCGCCGTGCCCAGCAGGTACGCGCGCCACGCCACCTGCTGCTCTGCGTTCAGCCACCGAGTGTCAGTCGTCGTCGTCACGATCACAGTGTACCGGGAATGTAGTTGACTTTTAAACCGTTGATCCGTAACGTCGTGGTCAACAGGTTGACACTTCAACCCAAGCCTACGTCGCCCCCGATACCTGTACTTCCCGAGAGGACCTCATGACCGAGACCGTCAGCACCCCGACCACCACCATCCCCGGACTGGTTTCGGGGACCTACTCCCTCGACACGGCGCACACCGAGATCGGCTTCACCGTTCGCCACCTGATGACCAAGGTGCGCGGCACCTTCCAGGAGTTCAGCGGCGAGATCGTCGTCAAGGACTCGCTCGAGGAGTCGACCGCCAACGTCAGCATCGAGCTCGCCTCCGTGCACACCCGCAACGAGCAGCGCGACGGCCACCTGCGCTCCGGCGACTTCTTCGACGCCGAGAACTCCCCGAAGATGACGTTCGTGAGCACCGCGCTGAAGGCCGAGGGTGACGACTACATCCTGGCCGGCGACCTGACCATCAAGGACGTCACCAAGCCGGTCGAGCTCGCCTTCGAGTTCCTCGGCGTCGACCAGAACGCCTACGGCCAGACCATCCTCGGCTTCGAGGCCTCCACCTCGATCAGCCGCAAGGACTGGGGCATCGACTTCAACGTCCCGCTCGAGGGCGGCAAGCTCCTCATCGGCGACAAGGTCGACATCCACCTCGACATCCAGGCCGCACTGAACGCCTGATCTGCCCCAAAAGCCCCGCATTCAGGTGGATGCGGGGCTTTTCTGTTTCGGGGGGGTGCGGTCTACCCACCCGTGCACCACGTTCGTTCAAGCGCGGCGTTGCCCGCCCAGGCCGGCCTGGGGTGCCCGCCGCAGTGCAGCTGACCGGTCGGCGGTCCGGGCTGGTGGCGCTGGTCGTCTCGCGAGCGAACTTGCCGGCAACTCGTGGAGCGGGAGTCGCGCTGGGGCGGACCTGCATCACCGTCCAAGTCGCTCCCGGCCAGTCCCGGCGGGGCGCGCTGAGCGTGAACCGCGCGGGCTTCGCGAGGTTACACGGCGATGGCGGTCCCCCGGCCCCGATCACCGGAATCACCTATCGCACGGTGGCTTCGCTCGACATGTCGCCACAGGGGGCCGCACCTCGACTGTGGGGAGAGTGCCGCCGGTAAACGAGGCGGATTCAGGTGGTTGTCGCAACACTGCGGTTCGGATAGGGATTT
>NZ_BAAANF010000020.1:0-188151 GCF_039529655.1 Kribbella yunnanensis
GATCCCATCAAAGACAGCGTCGTCAGTGCTCAAGCGAGTCATCCGCCAAGAGCCACAACCATCATCACTGTGCTCAAGGTGTCTGCCGGCCCGCGGTCTCGGCTCCCGGGGGATGTCTGGCGCGTTGGTCGGAAAGAAGTCGTCGCTGGACCCGAAAACCGACCAACGCAAGACTCGAGCATCACGCGCCTCAGCCACAGCCCGTCAGCCCACTGGCGACGTGGAGCCGTGGTCGCCGGGCCTCGCCAACCAGCCCAGCCAGCTGCGTGGCCCGGCGTGTGGTTTCTGTCGGCCGCCTGTGGCGGTCGAGTCCGGGGGTTCAGGCGCGAAAGGACTCGGCCGGGGGCGTTCGCTGTGGCTGATCGCGGCTTCCGGCCGACTACAAAGACAGCATGGGTGGGCGACGCGGTGGCTGAGGTGGATGGTGCGGTTGGTGACCGCGGCTGCAGGTTGCTTGGGGTTGCCGGGTTGTGGTTGCCGTGCGGGACAAGGCCGGCTGACCCGTTCCCGCTCCCACCGAGTAGTCCTCATCACTCGCGACCGGCCAACGGCTGCCTAGCCTCTTCATCGCACACGCATCAGCCGCCGTAACGTCCGATGATCCGGAGACCAGGCCAGGAGATCAGGTCTGCGGGTTCTTCGGACGTTGTGGCAGCGAGCTTGCGGGATGCTGCACCGGCGGGCCGTGAGTAACCGGGGTTGGGGGCTCGCCCTTCTAGTCCTGACCTTCCGTGATGACGCGGTGGGTGCCGGTCGGGTTGACGTGGAAGACGAAGCCGTGGGGTGTGGTCCATTCGAGGGTGGTGGGGTTGATGCGGCGGACGTTCCAGCCGCGTGCGTGGGTTTTCACTCGGTGGGCGTAGCGGCCGAGTGGGGCGAGGTTGGTGGTACAGGTTTGGCCTGGTGGTCCGAGTGGGTCGTAGGGCTCGAGGTGGTCCAGGTCGATGCTGTGGTTGGTTTCGCGGGTGCCGTAGGGGAACAGCTCGACCGGGTGGGTGAGTTTGACGCGTTCCCGGATGCGTTCGGTGGCTTCGTAGCAGTTGACTGAGACTGCGTGGTTGAGGTCGATGACCGGCTTGACGGTGTAGGGGCTGTATCCGATCAGCTCGCTCAGCTGGGTTGCCAGTAGGGGGCCGATTTCTTCGGCGCGCAGCACGCCGTCGCCGGATGCGAGTGTGTGGTCGGTGAGGTGGACGTAGATCTCGGTCTTCCCGGGGCGTGCGGGAGTGCCTGGGCGCGTGGGGGTGTCTGGGGGCTGGATGGAGGCTAGTCGGGCGTAGGCGTCGTGTTTGATCTGCGCGAGTCGGCTGGCGAGCGCGCGTTGTGCTGCTGCGTCCATGGGCTCGCCGTCGTCGGGTTCGTGGTCTGTGCCTGCGGGGAAGGGTTCCGCGAGGTGGCCGGTCCGGCGGTCTGTGTGGTCGAGCGGATCGGGCTGGTCGCTGCTGCTCGGGTGTGGTGCGTCTCGATCTGCTTCGTCGTCCAGTCCAGGCTCGTCCGGTCCAGGCTCGTCACCACTCACCCATCCATCGCCCCCGGGAGCGTCCGGCGTCGCGGCGCTTTGAACTGCAGCACGGGAGGCACCGGTGTCCGCTGGCGGGTTCGTGGTGGGTTCAGTCGCGTCCGGTACCGGTGATTCCGCAGCGGAGGTGTCGGCGGTGGAGTCGCCGGGAGCGGGCGTGGCGTCGTGCGGTGCCGGGGAGGGGGTGGGGTGGTGGTGGGCTTGGGTGAGGAGTTCTTGGGCGAAGATCGGGTCGGCGATGATGCCGACTGATTCGGCGCGGCGGATCTGGGTTGGGCGGGTGTCGCCGAGGGTTTGCTGGGCGTCGCTGAGGGCGTGGATGGTGGCGTCGAAGCGGGTGGCCGCACCCGAGGAGGTGCGGATGTAGATGGTTTTGGTGCCGTGTTCGTCGGAGCGGCCGATGAACACGCCGCGTTCGCGGACCTTCGCGGCGGCCTCGGCGCGGGCTCCTTCGGGGTCGATGTGCATCTTGGCTGCTTTGACGATCTTGTCCAGGCGGTACGGGGTGATCGTGTCGATCAGGGCGGCGACCCGCTGGTCGACGTAGCGGGCGGCTTCCTCGGACAGATCTACGCAGTCGCGGACGAGGCGGCAGGCCTTCCACGGAGTTGCGTCGCCGGACAGGACCCGCGCCCAGGTGAACGGGAACCGGTGCCGCAACGCCAACGCGTCGCCGATGATCTTGGCGCCGATCCGGTGCGAGACGCCGAGCACGGCCGCGTACTCGGCGATCGCGAACTCGGCGATCTCCGGGCAGCCCTCACCACCGAGGACCACGGCACGTTCGCGACCGCCGCAGGAGCGGCGGCCGGGGCGTGGGGTGCAGGCGTCGGGGTGGAAACGGTCGGCGTAGACCTGGGCATGTTCGAGCACCCGGGCATCGGCCCGGTTTGCGATGGCGCGGTGCTCGGCGGACGACTCCAGTAGGTCGGCCGTCGAGAGCAACGTCAGATCATCATCGAACATGTGTTCTAGTTTAGGCAGTCAAAGCAGCACACGCAAATCGCCGCAGAGTCAGAATCCCTTGTCCACAAGGGAAAACATCACACCTGCATCAACCGCGAATCCGTGTAGACCGGGCCTCAGGATGCGCGCAGTACGGCGAGCAGGTGCTCTTGTGCGGCGGTTGTCGCCGGAGTGCTGTCGGTACGGGTTGTGACGTAGAGGGTGTTGAGGGGTGGGACTTCGGGGGTGGTCAGGGGAACTAGCGTGCCGTTGGTTAGGTGGGGGTGGCAGAGGTAGGTGGGGAGGACGGTTAGGCCTGCGCCGGCGAGGGTGGTGGTGAGGGCGCCGCGGAGGTCGGGGACTACCAGGTCTGGGGTTCGGGTCAGGCGGGTGTTGAAGACGGTTCGCCAGTAGCGGCGGAGGATGGGGGCCTCTTCGGCGTACGCGATGAGGGGGATGGCGCGGAGTTGGTCGGGGGTGGTGACTGGTGACGCTGGTGCCCAGTTTGGTGCGGCTACGAGGGTGAAGGTTTCGTCGTAGCAGGGGGTTGCGCGGAGGCCGGCTCGGCGGGGGCGGGTGGAGCTGATGACCAGGTCGAGGCTGCGGTCTTGGAGGCGGTCCAGGAGGTCGTCGGGGAGACCGAAGGTGGTGCGGACTTGGAGGCCGCTGGCTATGCGTGGGGCCAGGGCTGGGAGGACCTGGTGGCAGAGGAAGTCTGATGGGCCGCCTAGGTGCAGGGTGGTTGGAGCCGGGTGGTCTAGTTCGTTGCTCAGGAGAGATTGGAGTACGTCGACCGGTTCCGCGATGCGGCGGGCTAGTTCGTTGCCGGCGCTGGTGGGGCGGACGCCGCGGGGGAGGCGGTCGAAGAGTGGGCGGCCGAGGTTGCGTTCGAGGGTTTTCAGTTGGGCGGTGACTGTTGGTTGGGACAGGCCGAGGGTCTGGGCGCCGCCGGTGATCGATCCGGCTCGGTGGACGGCGAGGAAGGTCCGGAGAAGATCGAGTGACATATCAGGAATCTTATGCCTCGACCCAGGTGGACCTATTGGATTCCGATAGCACCACCGACGCATGATGGAGGCATGACACGCGTACTGATTGCTTTGACCAGCCACTCCGAGCTCGGCGACACCGGGCGGAAGACCGGCTTCTATGTTTCCGAGGCCGCTGAGCCGTGGGCGGTGTTCACCGAGGCCGGCTATGAGGTGGGCCTGGTTTCCGTCGCGGGTGGGCGGCCGCCGGTTGACGGGCTTGACGAGAACGACCCGGTTCAGCAGAAGTTCCTCGCTGCTGTGGACCTCGAGCACACTCCGGTCGCCGCCGAGCTGGACGCGACGGCGTACGACGCGATCTTCTTCGCCGGTGGGCACGGGACGATGTGGGACTTCCCCAGCGCCGATGATCTCCTGAAGCTGGCTGCCGACATCTACGAGCGCGGCGGTGTGGTTGCGGCCGTCTGCCACGGGCCGTCGGCGCTGGTGAACCTCAAACTGTCCGACGGCGCGTACCTGATCGACGGCAAGAACGTGGCCGGCTTCACCAACGCCGAGGAGGCGGCCGTCGGCCTGACCGACGTCGTACCGTTCCTGCTCGCCGACGAGCTCACCGCGCGCGGCGCGATCCACCACCCGGCGGACAACTTCGCCGTACAGACTGTGGCCGACGGTCGGCTCGTCACCGGCCAGAACCCACAGTCCGCCCAGCTGACCGCCGAGACAACCGTGAAGGCCCTAGCTGGATAGCGGCCACAGCGGGTTGCGGCCGAGGCGCGCGACGATTTGGTCGAGGCGACCCGGCCCCGACCAGTCGACCTCCGGACCGAATGGCGCACCCGGGTCGAGCCGGCCGGGGCCCTGCGGAACCATCTGCGTGACGGCCCACGCCGTGACCAGGACGTCCTGGGTGAAGTCGACGGTGGTGCCGAGCGACTTGGCCAGATCCCAGCTGTGGACCACGTAGTCGATGAAGTGGAAGCTGACCGCCTGGTGCCCGGGCGCTTTCACGTCCGGACCGAACTCTGGCAGCGCGAAGATTCGCTCGGTCACGCCGTCCTCCGCGAACGCCTCCAGGACGTGCTCGGCGGACTCGATGTAGGCCTGCGCGGGATCGTCGCCGAGGTCGCGCAGCTTCCAGAGGTCGGGGTCGGACTCGCCGCGGGAGGCGGCGGCGAATCCGTAGTGCTGCGTGGTCATGTGCGCGAGCAGGCCGTAGACCGTCCAGGCTCGGCAGGGTGTCGGTCGGTTGAGGTCGGCGTCGGTGACGCCGGCGGCGACCTCGATGCTGGCGTTGACGGCCTGGCGGTCGAGGAAGACGAAATCGATAGTAGGCATGTGTAGATCATAGGCACCTGCATATGATTGCGCCAGTGTTATCTTTTCGGGCATGGAAGAGCGCCCCGATCTGGCCGCGCTGCTGTACCCGCTGGTGCGGGTGCTGATCGCCGCCGAGACGCCGATCCTCGCCGCTCACGACCTCTCGATGTGGGGTTACTCGGTGCTGACCGCGCTCGACGAGACTCCGGTCCGCACCCAGGCGGCGCTGGCTGAGGCGATCGGCGCGGACAAGTCGCGGATCATCGGGACACTCGACGAGCTGCAAGCCGCCGACCTGATCGAGCGCTCGCCGGATCCCGACGACCGCCGCGTCCGGTTGCTGTCCATCACGGCCAAGGGGCGCCGCGTACGTCGTACTGTCCGCAAAAGCATCCGGGCCTACGAGGACGAGCTGCTCGGCACGCTGCCGGCGGCCGACCGGACCGCGTTTTTGCGGTCGTTGCGGGCATTACAGCAGTAGACCGTTTCAGTGCAACCGATTCGGCGTGTGACGTAAAGGTCACTTTCGGTTGAACCAGATGAGCCGGGGATCCGTTCGCATGGGCAAGTCCCCAAACCGCCCCTTGAGGAGTGAGGCTCTCATGCAGGTACTGGAGCGTTATCAGTCGCAGGTGATCGGTGTCTTCAGGATCGTGGTCGGATTCCTGTTCGCCACCCACGGTGCTGCGTCGTTGTTCGGTGTCCTCGGATCCAAGCAGGCCGAGGCGTTCGTGTGGCCGTCGTGGTGGGCCGCCGTGATCCAGATGGTCGGCGGCGCGCTGGTGGCGATCGGGTTCGGCACCCGGTACGCCGCACTGCTGTGTTCCGGGTCGATGGCGTTCGCCTACTTCACGGTTCACCAGGTGGATGCTTTGCTGCCCGTGCAGAATGGTGGCGAGAAAGCGGCGCTGTTCTGCTTCGCCTTTCTGCTGATCGCATTCCTCGGGAACGGCGCCTGGGCGCTGGAGCGGGGGACCGCGGCCACGCAGCGGCAGACGGCAGCCGTCGCGACCGAGTGAGCGTTTAGCCCATGCCCGACAGAGCAGGAGCCCCGATGGCCGACGACCGGGCCGCGATGCTGCGCGAGCTGCACGATGTGCACGCTCCCGCACTGTGGCGGTTCGTGGTGCGGCTGACCGGCGACGACCGACTGGCCGAGGACGTCGTCCAGGAAACCCTGCTCCGGGCATGGCGAAGGCCGCAGATCCTGACCGAGGACGAAGCGGGGGCCCGGGCCTGGCTGTTCACGGTGGCGCGCAATCTCGTCATCGACGACCGGCGCAGTGCCCGGGTCAACCGCGAGGTGGCCAGCGGCGACCTGCCGGAAAAGCCCAGTACGGATCACGCGAACGCCGTACTGGATGCCTGGCTGGTGGCCGAGTCGCTGGCCCAGTTGTCGGAGGAGCATCGGCAGGTGATCGTCCGTGCGTACTACGGGCGCCGGACGGTCACCGATATCGCCGAGGAGCTGGACATTCCGTCGGGCACCGTGAAGTCGCGGCTGCACTACGGGTTGCGGGCGATGAAGCTCGCGCTGCAGGAGAAGGGGGTGACAAGCCAGTGAGTGACAAGTACCGGGAGTGGGACGCGGCGTACCTGCTGGGTGCGCTGGCCGCGTCCGAGCGCCGGGAGTACGAGGAGCATCTGACCACCTGTGCCGAGTGTTCGGCCGCGGTGGCGTCGCTGACCGCCGTACCGGCCGCGTTGGCTGCGTTGCCGAGTGAGCAGGCGATGGTGTCGGTCTCGATCAGTACGCCGAACCTGCTGCCGGGGCTGGCTCGCAGGGTCGACGAGGATCGCAAGCGCCGACGGTTCCGCGTGGGTGGGTTGGTCGCGGCCGTGGCGGCGGTGTCGATCGGGATCGGCGCGGTGCTCGCGGTCCCCCTGGTTCAGGACGAGCCGCAGGGCGACTACGTCGTACTCGCGCAGACCGTGGAGAGCAAGCTGTCCGCAGACGCCCGGCTGGTGCCGGAGCGCTGGGGGACGACCATCGAGATCAGCTGCCGGTACGACGAACTTGCGACCCCGAGTGAGCGCGCCCGGGGATACGAGCTGTACCTGACCGATGCGTCGGGGAAGGCGCAGTTGCTGGCGACCTGGACCTCCTCGCCCGGTACGACGGTGAAGCCGGCCGCAACCACGAAGTTGAAGCGGAACGAGATCCGCGGGCTGGACATCCGCAGTTCGGAGAGCGGCCGCATCCTGCTCGCTGTCCACTTTTGAGCGAATGCGTGCATAACGCATCACTCTGCGGGCACCTGGGGGGCACGAGCCGCCGGTCGCGCGCGAGGCCGACGACCCAGGCCCCGGTGTTCAGGGATGAGTGCACCGGGGCCGCCCTCTGCCCTGATCCGGAGAACGTCCGGAAGAAATTTCCCTGATTCGTGTAACACTCGCGCCGTCACCAGCGATACACCGTGTGTAACGCCACTGAGGATCCCGTCCCAGGTCAACCGCCCGAAGGGCCTGGGACGGGGTTCTCGTCCGCCGCTAGGCGCCCCGGCCCGGCGTTACAGCAGAAAGCCCCCGGTTGACTCGCATCCCGGGGGCTTTCTCATGTGCTGCTTGGCCCTCCTACGAGGCCTGCTCATTCGGCGCGGGCGGCGCGGCCAGCGCGATCCGGTCCGCCGGCAGGCGTTCCGTCCGCTCCAGGCCCTCGTCGTCCTCGTACTGCACCAGACCGGTCCATCCCGATTCCTCATGCTCGCGGCCGATCAACCAGCCGCGACGCCACTGGCCGTCCGCGAGGACGACCACGTGACCAGGCAGAGGGAGACGGGACACCAGGTCGGCACCGGGTTCGAACTCACTCATGGCCGTAGAATAAGCGCTTTTCGCGGCTACCGCCTCTCGAAGCGTGTCTTCTCACAACCTTCTCAGACAAGTTTCAAGCGATCGATCTCTTCGTCGCTGAGCAGAACATCCAGTCCTGCAAGGACTTCCGGCAGGTCATCAGCCGGTACGGCGCGCGTCGTCGACCGACCATCGGCGTACTCGGTGGTGAGCTCGGAACCGACCAGCCGCCGTACGACGCCGTCCGCGACCCGCATCACCACCGGGCGGCCGGTGAACGGCGAGTTGGGATGCGTGGAAACGTAGTGGTGATAGACCTCGTAGTCGATCGGGCGCACCGGCTCGTCGTTCGACGCGTGCTGCGGAATCCAGCCCTCGCTTGTCTGCTTCGCCAGTGTCCACACATCGCCGTCGCGCGTCAGTTGATGATCCCAACCGCCTTGGTCGATGACGATGCCGTCCTTGAGTGGTGTCGGATACAGCTGGCCGGCGCCGAATCCCACATCGGCAAGGAATTCCTGGCCGTCCACGCCGACTTTGAGGAGGGCGTGGGTTCGCGGTCCCGCCTTGTGCGGTTGGACTCTCGCGACCCGACGACTGACCTCGAAGCCGAGTCGCTCAAGCGCCGCCCCGAACAGCAGTGCGTGCTCATAGCAGTAGCCGCCGCGCTGCCGTCGTACCAGCTTGTTCTGAACGGCTTCCAGCGCGATGCCGGGATGGGTGCCGAGGATGACGTCGATGTTCTCGAACGGGATCTTGAGCACGTGTGCGCGATGGAGGCTGTTCAGACTCTCGGTGGACGGGGTGACGTGCGGATGGCCGATCCGGTCGAGATAGGCGGGCAGGTCGAGAGTCTCGATGTTCCACATGGCGATTACCTCAACACTTCAACATCACTTGAGGTCAAGCTCGGTGAACAGGGTGAGCTGGATGCCGCCGGGGGTCTCCAGGCGAGCGTTCAGTGAGTCCCACGGCGTCCTCGTCGGCTCAGCGATCACTGTTGCTCCTGCCTGCGCAAGCGTTTGGGTCATCGCCGCCGCATCGTCGACCTCGAACGCGACCCGGTACTTCCCGGCGACCCGGCGGCCGACCTCGACGCGATCGATGAAGTCGGCCTGCGCCGGATCGGCGATCTCGAGTGTCGCGCGCTCGACCTCGAGGATCATCACCCGCCCGTCCTCCGACTCGTACGATTCCCGCTCGGGCAGGCCGAGCACGTCGCGGTAGAACGTCACCGCCTCGTCGTAGTCGTCCGCCGTAACCACCAACCGCAGCTCTTTGACTCCCATGCAGCCAGTATCTACAGGCGAGAGACCTGATAGTGCGCGATCAAGCCCTTATTGAGTAGGACGCTGAGGTTGACGGTGATCGTTGGTCGGTCGGTGAAGCTGAAATCCACTCTCAGATAGAGGAGTTGTAGACCGTCGGCGAGGTTGCGGGTCTCCAGTACGTCGTACTTCGCGGTCAGGCCGAGCGGTTGCGAGTCGTAGTACTCGGCCACGGCGTCGCGGCCGACGCCGTACGGGTGGAGGCCTTGGAAGATCGCGTCCTCGGTGAAGAGTTCGGCGATGGCCTTCGGGTCGTGGGCGGCGATGCCTGCTGCCCACTGGTCAAGTGTTGTGTTCATGTCAGTGACCCGCCTGCTGGCCGCCGTCGACGTGCAGGATCTCGCCGGTGACGAACTTCGCACTCTCCAAGTAGGTGACCGCGTCGACGATCTCCTCGATCTCGCCGAGCCGGCCGACCGGGTGCAGGGCCGCGAGGAACTCGTGCGTCTCCTCGGGATGCATCGGGGTCCGGATGACGCCGGGGGAGACAGCGTTGAAGCGGATGTTGCGCGCGGCGTATTCGATGGCCAGCGAGCGGGTGACCGAGTTGAGGCCGCCCTTCGTGAGTGCGGCGAGCGCGGCCGGGACTTCGCTGAGTGCGTGCTCGGCGAAGGTCGTGGTGATGTTGACGACGTGCCCGCCTGTCTCGGTCTCGAGCATGGCGGTGACGGCCCGGCGGGTGGTCTCGAAGAAGCCGCGGAGGTTGATGCCGCTGACCTGATCGAACTCCTCGTCGGTGTACTCGGTGAACGGCTTGGCGACGAAGATGCCGGCATTGTTGACCAGCGCGTCGATCCGGCCGAAGGCGTCCAGGCCCTGCTCAATCACTCGAGTGCCGACGCCGGTCTCGGCGATGTCGCCGGGGATGGCCAGGATGAACGGGTCGTCGGAGCGGGTGATCGACCGGGAGTTCGCGACGACGGCGTACCCGAGCTTGCGGTACGCCGTGACCAGGCCGGCCCCGATGCCCTGGGAGGCTCCGGTGATCACGGCGACTTTCTGGGTGGTCATGGTTCCTGCTTTCTGGTTGAGGTAATTCGATAGTTGTCGAACCTTGTGAGCTTTTCCACGACCGGTTTGCTCCCAGCTGGGAGGCTGCGCCTACTACTGTTCGGAGGGTGGAGCTTCGGCAGTTGCGGTACTTCGTGGCGGTCGCCGAGGAACTGAACTTCGGGCGGGCCGCGGCGCGGTTGCACATCGCCGGTCCGTCGCTGTCGCAGCAGATCAAGTCGCTCGAGCGGGATCTCGGGGTCCGGTTGTTCGAACGCGATCGGCGGACGGTCACGCTGACCGCGTTCGGCGAGACGTTGCTGCCGCGGACGCGGGCGCTACTCGAGCAGGCCGACGACTTACGCCGTACGGCGCGTGGGTTCGCGGCGAGTGAGCCGGTGCGGCTGGGCTACGTGAGCTGGCGGCCGGCGGATCTCGAGGAGCGGGTCTCCGGGGTCGCGCGGTTGCGGGTCGACGCGTGGGTGATGCCGTCGCACAAGCAGGCAGCGCGGGTCGCGGACGGGAGCCTCGACCTGGCGATCACTTGGGTACGCGCGACCGACCTCGCCGAGCAACAACTAACCGGTTGGTTGCTTGGCGTCGACCGCCTGTACGCCGTCTCGATCGGCGACGAGTCGCCCGTCGCGGCTCGCGACACGGTGGTGCTCGTCGACGCCGACGCGGAGACCTGGGCCTCGTGGAACATCTACGCGCTCGAGTACGCCCGCTCGGTCGGCGCATGGGTCGAGCGGATCGACGACCACGGGATCACCGGGGCGGCGTTCTACGACCATGTACGGCGGCTGGGGCGGCCGGTGCTGAGTTCGCCGAAACGGGATGCGACGCCGTTGCCCAGTGGGTTCACTCGGCGGCTGGTGGTTGATCCGGTACCACTGTGGACCTGGGCGTTGGTGTCGCGCTCTTCCGAGTCCGATCCCGCCGTACTGGCGGCAGTGGAGGCGTTGACGCGGGATGTGGTGGTGGAGCTCGGGCCCTCGCCGTACTGGCTGCCTGGCGACGACCCGTTTCGGCCGGGGGCTTTGACCTACCAGCCGTGAGCTTGGGCGGTGGCTGGGGTTAGTCGGTAGCCGGTGTTCTCGGAGAACTCGGCTGAGAGGGCGAAGCGGTCGCCGCGGACGATGGTGTGACGCCACTCGACTGGGCGGTTCTGAGCGGTGCCTTGTCTGATGATCGAGAAGACCGCGGCCTCGGCTGGGCAGTGCAGCAACGCGCGCTCGGCCGGCGCTGGCATCACTGCGCGGATGTCCTCGCGGCCGTGGTCCAGGCGGAGGCCGGTGCGCTCGGCGAGCTCGTTGTACAGGCTGGTGTGGGTGAAGTCCGCGTCCAGCAGCGGTTCCGCCATCGCTGCGGGCAGCCAGACTCGGTCCAGCGCGAGCGGCTCGTCACCGGCGTACCGGAGGCGTTCCAGGTAGAGCAGGGGGATGGACGCCTCGAGCTCGAGGCGGGCGGCGATGACGCCGTCGGCGCGGATGTCGAGGGCGCGGACCACGCTGTGCTGCGCAAGGCCCGAGGCCTCCACGGACGAGAACAGGCTGTAGAGCGCGCCCATCGGCTGCCGGATCTCCGGGACTGTCGCGACCCTGGGCTGGCGGCCGCGCTCCGCCACGATCAGGCCATCGGCCCGCAGCTGGCCGAGCGCCTGGCGGACGGTGTGGCGGCTGACCGCGTACTGCTCGACCAGCGCCAGCTCGCCGGGGAACGCGGCATCGAACGCGCCGGACTGCAGCCGCCGGATCAGGTCGGCCTGCAGTTGTTTCCACAACGGCTCCCCGCCGGAGCGGTCAAGCGCGGTCATCCTTCGAGCCTCCGGTTTGCCAAATGTCCGGTCATCTCTTAGCTTAAATGTACGTACATCTTCGCGAGGAGGGACCGGGCTGATGGTGCAGGTCGAGATTAGGTCACCCGACGACTCGTCCCCCCATCCCACGACCGCCCCCTCCCCGGATCTCGCGACCGCGCCCGACTCCGCATCCTCTGTCGTGGCCCCATTGCGCCGTCGCGTCGGCTCCGCCGTGTGGCGGCTGCGAGGGTTGGTGGTGGTCGGTGGGCTGGTGGCGATCGCCGTGCCCTTGGGCCGATTGGTGCCGGTGGTCGGCGGCCCGGTGTTCGGCATCGTGCTCGGCGTCCTGGCGGGCTTGTTCATCCCCGCGCTGCGCTCCGACGTCCTGCGACCAGGCATCGACTTCGCGTCGAAAAACCTGCTGCAGCTGTCGATCGTCGTTCTGGGGACCGGGCTGTCTCTGCAACAGGTTGCGCGCGTGGGGATGTCCTCGCTGCCGGTCATGCTCGGCACGCTGGCGCTCGCGCTGGGCGGGGCCTGGTTGTTCGGGCGGCTGCTCGGCGTGCGGGACGACACCCAGATCCTGATCGGCGTCGGTACGGCGATCTGCGGCGGTTCGGCCATCGCGGCCGCGACGGCGGCGATCGGGGCCCGGCGGTCGTCGGTGGCCTATGCGCTCGCGACGATCTTCACCTTCAATGTGGTGGCGGTGCTGACGTTCCCGCCGCTCGGGCATCTGCTCGGGATGAGCCCGGAGGCCTTCGGGCTGTGGGCCGGGACGGCGATCAACGACACGTCGTCGGTGGTCGCGGCCGGGTATGCCTACAGCCAGAGTGCCGGTGATCAGGCGATCGTCGTGAAGCTCATCCGCTCACTGACCTTGATCCCGATCGTGCTGACGCTGGTCGCGTTGAAGGTTCGCCGGGAGAACCGCGCGGCGCGGGCGCTCGACGTACAGGGTGCTTCCTATGAAGGCTCCACCGCATCGACGCGGGGTCCGCTGCCGTGGCGGAAGCTCGTTCCGCTCTTCCTGATCGGATTCATCGCCGCCGCCGGACTGCGGACGGCCGGCGCCGTACCGGATGCGTGGCTGCCGACGCTGAGCCTGATCGGGACCTGCCTGATCACCGCCGCGCTGACCGCGATCGGCCTGTCCCTGCGACCGCGCGAGCTACGCGACGCAGGACCCAGGCCGCTCCTGCTCGGGGCGATTCTCTGGGTCCTGGTCGCGGTCGGTTCGCTGGTGCTTCAGTCCTTCTTCTCGTAGGCGGCCGGGCGAGTCTGCGTCGCCTGGATCCGCGGTACGTCGAGCTTGGTGCTGCGGTCGAAGTTGTAGATCCCGTTCTCTTCCTGGAAGACGTCGGTGAGCTGCGTGTAGCAGTAGCCGAACATCAACGGGTCGTCGAGCAGCACATCGACCAGGCCGGTGAAGCGGACATAGAAGTCCTCCTCGTCGGCGACCCGCTGGCCGTAACCCCACGAGTCCTCGGAGTTGCCGGTCTTGCCGGCGGCCGCCTTCTCCGCGTTCCACCAGATGCCGCCGAACTCACTACAGAAGTACGGCTGACCGGCGTACGGCTGGGAGATCGGCCTGCCCTCGGGGCCGCCGAGGTTTCCGTACGGCGTGCCGTCTTTCAGGCCGGCCATTTCCTGCGCGAACTCGGCCGGGTCCTGCGTGTAGTTGTGCGAATCCCAGACGTCGGTCTCGGGCACGCGGTGTGAGTACCCCGACGAGTCGAGTACCGGACGAGTCGAGTCAGCCGCCTTGGTGGCAAGGAACATCGCGCGGGTTACGTCGTCCAGTTGGGTGATCCGGTCGTGCAGCAGTTGGTGCGTCTCGTTCAGTGGGCACCAACCGATGATGCTGGGGTGGCTGTAGTCACGCTCGACCGCCTCCAGCCATTGCCCGACGTACGAGGCCGTCGGCTGCTGGTTGTCGTCCCCGGTGTGTCCGACCCCGGAACCCCAGTCGCCGAACTCGCCCCAAACGAGGTAGCCGAGCCGGTCCGCGTGGTAGAGGAACCGCTCTTCGAACACCTTCTGGTGCAACCGAGCGCCGTTGAACCCGGCCGCGATACTCAACTCGATGTCCTTGACGAGCGCTTCCTCGGACGGCGCCGTCATCAGGCTCTCCGGCCAGTACCCCTGGTCCAGCACGAGTCGCTGGAACACGTGCTTGCCGTTGATGAGGATCGCCTGGCCGTTGACCGATACCGACCGAAGTCCGGCGTAACTGTCGGCCTTGTCGATTACGTTGCCGTCGGCATCGATCAGTTCGAGGAGAACGTCGTACAGGTGTGGGTCGGTGGTGTCCCACAACCTGACGCGCTCGGTCGGCACCTGCAGCGTCAACCGCGGCGCGAGATCGAGATCGGCACGCACCTCGGCCGTCGTCACCTCACCGTCGGCGTCCTTGAGGGTCGCGCGAATCTTGTGGCCCGGCTTGTTGGCCGACACCGGTACGGCGAGATGGAAGCTGGAGCCGGCGACGTCCGGGGTGATCCGCGGTCGCTTGAGGTGCACGGTCGGCACCGCCTCGAGCCAGACGGTCTGCCAGATCCCGGTCGTGCGCGTGTAGAGGCAGCCGTAGTTCGCGTACCGCTGACTCTGCTTGCCGCGCGCCTGCGGGCCCTTGTGCGTGTCCCTCGCGCGGACCACAATCGTCGCCTCTTCACCCGGCTGCGCGACCTTGCTCAGGTTGGCGCTGAACGGCGTGAACCCACCCCGATGCCGGACGACCTCGGTGCCGTTAACCCAGACTGTCGCGTCATGATCAACCGCCTGGAAGTGCAGGACGGCCTCCTTGCCGGCCCACTCCTGCGGGATGGTCACGGTGGTCCGGTACCAAACCACCTCCAAGAAGTCGACATCCTCGATGCCCGACAGTTCACTCTCGGGGGCGAACGGCACCGTGATCCGTTGTTCCAGCTCCCGCTCCCGCACCCCCCGCTCCAGCCCACTGTCCGACCGATCGATCTCGAACTGCCACTCGCCGTTCAAGTTCACCCACTCCGCCCGCACGAACTGCGGACGCGGGTACTCGGCACGAGGCTGTGTCATCAGTAGCTCCCGAAAGCAAGAGAAGGCGGCGATCCAGAAGACAGTACAACGTTGGAATTGAGCAAGCAACGGGGTGTTCACCCGCACCCCCGCCCCCGCACCCCGCCCCCAACCCCCGCACCGGCTCCCGCCTCGCTACCGCTCGCCCCGCCGGCGCCCCGCCCACCCCACCACGCGCTACCGCGCTTCCTCCACGCGCTACCGCGCTCGTCCGCCTCCCGCCCTGCCGCGCTTCCCTCCGCGTTGCGCGCTTACCCCACCCCTGCCGGCCTCCGCCTTCGCCTCCGCGCTGCCGCGCTTCCCTCACGCGCTGCCGCGCTTCCCTCACGCGCTGCCGCGCTCCTCCGCCCTCGCCCTGCCCGCGCGCCCCAGAGCTATCGCCTCCCGGCGAAGGTTCGCCCGGGAGCAACCGTGGTGATGTGGAGAGTTCGGGCGGAGGGGCTCCGCCGATGTGGTGGGCGCCCGGGTGGATGTGCTGACGTGGAGGGTTTGCCGAGTGATGTGGAGGTCCGCGCGGCGGCGGCTGCGGTGATGTGAGGTTCAGGCGAGACGCCTTTGATGAGGTGGCGGCTCGTGGGTGGCCGCGGTGACGTGGAGGGTTCGGGTGGGAGTGGCTTTGCCGATGGGTGTGGGGGCGCCCGGAGTGGATGCGCTGAGGTGGAGGGTTGCCCGGCTGATGTGGAGGTCCGCCCGGGGCGACCGGGGTGATGTGGAGGGGGCGGGCGGGAGGGGATTGCCGGACCGCCGCCACTCACCAAACCTCGTTGGCGGGCATATCGGCGGCCGCTGCACGCTCAACACCGCGGTCGTGTCGCGGTTGGTGAGTGTGGGCGGTCCGCAACCGCAGCTCGACGGCTGCGTTGGTGCGATGGGTTCGCCCGGGGAGAGGTTGCTTGACGCAGTGGGGTCGACGGAACCGGGTGCGCTGATGGAGGAGGGGTGCCGGGTGACTGCAGGTCGCTCGCCCCTCGCGGCGCCTCGTCAGTCGCGACTCAGCGGGGCCCGCCCAGCGGTGTGGAATCGGCGCACGGACAGGACGTATATGTCTACGTGTGGTCCGGTTCACGCCTGCGGATCCCAGTTCGGCTTGGCGATCCACCGATACCTCCTGTCCGTAGCGCACCGCGGTTGGGCTGGTGGATGCTGCAGCGGCTCTCCGGGATCGGTGGGCGAACCCCTCGGCATCGGTTCGTGGGCATATCGGGGCCTGGGGCAACGATCGTGCGTAAGCCGGCCCGGGGTTGTCGAGCGCAACATGATTCTGCGGTTCGGGTGGGGTGATGCGTCGGGAAGGACACGTAGTGGTCGGCGAGAACGCGGTTCCGAGGGGCGGGGTAGGCGGGGACGGGGGTGTGCGTAGACACCTACTACGTGTTCTTGCCGACGGTGGGTCAGTTGGTGAAGAGGGCGGCGTTTAGGAAGGGGGTGCCGAAGGTGTGGGGGACGTCGGGTCGGACTGGGCGGAGGTCTATGGGGGTTAGGGAGTTGAAGGTGGTTCGGAGGTCTTCTAGGGAGAAGGACATGCCGCCGGCGGTGTCGCCGGTCGTGAGGATTTGTAGGTCGGTGGGGGTTTCTACTTGGCCGGCGGCGAAGGTGATGATGGCGTAGTGGGCGCCGGGGGATAGGGCGGGGAGGACGCGGTCTAGATAGGTCATTCGGCGGTGGGGTGCTATGGGGTGGAAGCAGCCGGAGTCGTAGATGACGTCGTACTGGGCGCTGGGGAGCGGGTCTCGGAGGATGTCCAGGGCGCTGACGGTTGCGGAGGGTGGGAGGTCTGGGCGGATGCGGTCCAGGAGGTCGGCGGCTAGGTCTACGCCGTGGACGGTGGCGCCTTGGGTTGCGAACCAGCGGGTGTTGCGCCCGGCGCCGCAGCCGATGTCTAGGACGCGGGCGCCTGACAGGTCGCCCAGTAGGCCGCGGGTGTGCCAGTCGACCAAGGGTTCGTCGGGCAGGTCGGTTGCTAGGGGGTGGCCTTCGCGGGTGAGGATTTCGGTCCAGAAGGCGGCTGCGCCGGGGGCTGATCGATCACCGCGTTCGCTGCGCTCAATCAGGTGGTCGAGGGTCTCGAGGAGCTGGTCGACAGTGTGGAGGCGTGAGGTGTCTGACACCGCCCAGTTCTACCAAACCGGGTTACCAGGTGACGCCTTCGAGGGTGAGGATTTGGGGTTGGTTGAGGGCGGCGGTGATGTCGGGTTGTTGTACCAGGGCTCGGGATTGGGTGTCGGTCCAGCTGTACCAGGAGTGGGCGAAGATGGCTGTGGTGTAGGTGTCCAGGGAGCGGTCGATGAGGGTTTGGGCGCCTCGGGGGTAGGCGTCGCCGGAGGGGCCGAATTCGGCTAGGCCGGCGGGGTGGGTGAGGTTGCGGGTTTCGGTCCAGTCGTCGGCGTCTGGGCGGTGGCCGGGTTGGTAGGGGCGGAGTTCGTCGTCGTAGAGGTCGAAGCCGGCTAGGTCGACGTAGGCGGCGCCTGGGTAGTAGTGGCGGATCGCGGCGTTCCAGCTGGTGGCTGGGGAGTAGAGCCAGAGCAGGTTGGTGAAGCGGGCCGACAGGTACTGGTGCAGGTCGCGCCAGAGTTCGACGAGCGCAGTGCGCGGAACGGTGACGTCGTGGCCCCACCAGAACCATGGCCCGTTCATCTCATGGAATGGCCGCAGCAGTACGACGGTGTCGCTGAACCTGTTCAGTACGGCGACCAAGTCGGCCACCTGCGCCCAATAAGCCCGTTTCGGCGAAGAGTCCGGTGCCGTGCTGAGGAGTTGGCGGAGATCCGGTTTCGGCGCTTCGGAATTGCGGACGTAGTACTTGCCCTCGCTGGGGTAGTCGCCCCAGGGATGTGTCCAGTGGGTGCTGATGGTGACCAGGCCGCCGCGGCCTTTGTGGTCAAGGAGTTTGTCGATGGTCCGGGTGTCGTAGTCGCCGCGTTCGAGCAGGCTGACGCCGACCATTGCGGGTCGCTTGCCGGTCTTGCGTTCCAGGCCGTCGACGAATTCGCCGTACGTCGCGGCGCTCCACGCCGAAATCTCCTGGCCGATCAGGAGCCGATCGGTCGACCGGGTCTGCAGGGAACGCAGCCAGTTCAGCAGGCGGTCCCGCGGCAGGTCGGCGGGGCGGAACAGGCCAAGGCTGGGCGCGAGGGCGGCGGCTTGGAGGACGGTACGGCGGGTCAGCATGTCTGAAGTGAAAGGGGTCGACGAGCGGACGTTCAATCCTTTCGACCAGCCGAGAAACCTTCCGCCGTGGCCACGGGGCCTAGAACTCCAGGGAACAGAACGTTGAACACGGTGGCAATTCGATCGCAGTGATACGGCGAAAGAACTTGCGGACGCGTTCATCCGCAGGTTTCCCGCGGCCACCGGAGGATCGCCAAGAATCGAGGCTCTTCTGTTGGGCGAAACAGATTCGGAGTGACAATGAAGAAGCTATTCATGGCCGTCGCGGCCGCTGCGGTTGTCGTCGGTGGAGCTGTTGTCACGGCGCCGGTCGCGTCGGCCTCGCCGCTGCGTTACTACACCACCTTCTACACCGGTGACACCTATTCCCAGTGCGTGCAGCGCGGAAATCAGGGCATCCGGAACGGCGAGTGGTACGACTACAAGTGCAACCTGGAAAGCTACGGGTCGGATCTCTACATCCAGATCAGCCCGAACTAGCCGCTGAGTGCCGTTTGGCGATAACATCGCCAGATGGCGATGGTTGATGAGGCGTCCGCGCTGGCGGTGGCTGGGTGTCTGTTCCACGGGTTCAGCGATGCGTCGCGGTTGGCGATCGTGCGGCACCTGGCGGTCGGTGAGCATCGGGTGGTTGACCTGACCGCGCACCTCGGGCTGGCGCAGTCGACGGTGTCGAAACACCTTGCCTGCTTGAGGGACTGCGGGTTGGTCGAGTCGCGGGCGGAGGGCCGGGCATCGGTCTTCCGCCTCGCGCATCCGGAGGCGACCCTGGAGTTGCTGGCCGCGGCCGAGAAGCTCCTCGGCCTGACCGGCGACGCGGTCGCGCTCTGCCCGAACTACGGACTGAACAATGGCTGAGCCACTGCAGCTCGGCGCCACCCGGACGGTCGATCGCCAACGCCTCGGCCGCCGGGCGCGGCTGCTCGCCGGCGCCTCCGTCACGTACAACGTGATCGAGGCGATCGTCGCGATCTCGGCCGGTCTGGTCGCGGGGTCGGTCGCACTCGTGGGCTTCGGGCTTGACTCGGTGGTCGAGGTGTCGAGTGGCCTGATCATTCTCTGGCAGTTCCGCCATCCGCTTCCCGAGACGCGGGAACGTCGAGCCTTGCGCATGCTGGCGGTTTCCTTCTTCGCGCTCGCGGCGTACGTGACGTTCGAGTCGGTCCGCAGCCTGATCACGCAGGCGACACCGGACGTCTCTCCGGTCGGAATCGGGCTCGCGATCGCGTCCCTGATCGTGATGCCGTTCCTGTCGTGGGCCCAGCGTCGTACTGGCAAAGCCCTTAATTCCAACGCGGTTGTGGCCGACTCGACGCAGACCTTGCTCTGTACCTACCTGTCCGCGGTACTGCTGATCGGCCTGGTCCTGAACGCCACGCTCGGCTGGACCTGGGCCGACCCGATCGCCGGTCTGATCATCGCGGCCGTCGCCACCCGGGAAGGCATCCAGTCGTGGCGCGGTGACAACTGTTGCTCACCCACTGCGACCACGTGCGACGACGGCTGCTGTGCACCGTAAGGTGGCGCAGTGATCGATGCTGTGGGGCAGATCGAGCGGGTGTTGGCCGGACCGCCGAGTCAGTTGGCGTTCCGTGCACTCTGCGCCGCGTTGGGCCGAGCGGGCAGTCCGGATGAGCTCGTTGTTCTTTGTGAGCAAGGGCTCGCGGATTGGCCCGACGAGGCCCGCGAAGCGCCGTGGTCCTGGCTCGCCGCCCTCGACGACGGGTACGCCGTACCGGGGTGGTCGCTGGTTCGTTCGCTCAAGCTGAAGTCGGAACGCATCGGTACGGCGGATGTGCCGATGGAGCCGCATGCGCAGATCACGAGGCTCGACCTGGGGTGGTTGGCCGGCGATCAACTCGCGGCCGTGTCGGAGGCGCTGCCGTCCTGGCCGAATCTGCGGTCTCTTGCCACGCAGATGCTGACCGAAAGGGATGCGGAGGCGGTGGCCGGGCTCGCCGCGAACCCCGGACTCACGCAGCTCGAATCACTCGACCTGATCGACGTGAGCGAGGATCTGGTTCACTTCGAACCGCCGCCGTTCCGCCCACCGGTCGGTCGATCGCTGCAGCTCCGGCATGCGGGGTTGCGTGCTTCCGACCTCGTGCACCTGGTGCGGTCGGGGATTGTGCCGGAACTGCGGTCGGTCGCGGTCCGGGTCGAGAGCCTCGAGGAGGCGCGGGAACTCGCTGCGTGCTCGGAGCTTGCGCAGCTCGAGCGGTTGGCGATCGCCTTCCGCTGCGGTCGTAACGGGATGCATTCGTGGGACCTGAGCATCGGCAACGTCATCCCCGAGGACGATGCCGCCTGTGCGGCCTTCTTCGGGAACGCCGAATTGACGGACATGCGCGAGCTCACCATCGTCGGCGCCTCGTTGGTGCGCGGTTATCACGGCCTCGGTGCCGATGGGCTCGACGCCGTGGTTGCGAGTGGTGTGGTGAGCCGGTTGACCGCGCTCAGCCTCAAGTTCCTTCCGTTGTGTGATGCGCCGGTGATCCGGGTGGTCGAGGCGCTCGACCACGAGCAGATCGAGAGCCTGAGCCTGCATGGGGTTGTCGTCACCGATCTGACGGCCGAGGCTTTCGCGGGTACCTACTCGGCTCTTCGGAACCTCGATCTCAGCCACAACTTCCTGAGCGAATCCGGTGCTCAGCACCTGGCGCACGATGTCGATCTCCCGGCGTTGGAGCGGCTCGACCTGTCGGGTGATCCGGGCGGTTCGCCGTACTACGGCCGTTCGGAGATCCAGCCGATCGGGGATGCCGGCGCTGTCGCCTGGGCCTCGTCGCACAACGCGATCAACCTGACCGAACTCCGCCTGGCCGCGACCGGCCTCACCCCGGCGAGTGTCCCCGAACTCCTGAACACCGGCCGGCTTGAGACTCTCGACCTGTCCTACAACCAGCTCAGTGGTTGGCCGATCGTCGAGCGACTGCCCGGGCGTCGCCTCGACCTTGAGGCGTGCAACCTGAGCGATGACGACCTCACCGCGCTCACGGCCGCGACTGCCGAGCTCGACAGTCTCAACCTGGCGTACAACAACTTCGGTTCGGCGAAGGCGTTGGCCGCGTGGTCCGTCGTACCGGGGTTGTGGGAGCTCAACCTGCACGACAGTCACCTCGATGACGACAGTCTTGCCGAGCTCGGTCGGGCAGCTACCTGCCTGCTTGAGCTGGACCTTGAGCAGGACTGCTGGAAGCTCGACCGACGCCCGTACGACGAATCGCTGCCGCCGGTGATCGAGGATCCGGCGTACTTTCCCAACCTGGACGCGATCTTCCTCGGCGTGGTCGATGAGTACCACGGTGCTCGCTACTCGGCCGGTTATCCGCCGTCGGTCCGTGAGCAACTTGCGCCGACCACACGGCAGGTTCTTCGCAGTTTCCTCGCTCATCTGGAGATGGACGAGGAGGAGACCGGGCCGGACACGGCCGAGGGGCGCGCCTACCGCGCCGAGCACGACTTCCGCCACGACCTCGCCACCAACCGCGCCGAACGCGAGGCGGAAGCCCGAGCCTTCGCGAGAGAGCTACGCGGCTAGGCCCGAGCCCGAGAGTCGCACGGCTAGACGCCGAGCAGGCGGGCGCCGTTGTCGTGGCAGACGGCGCGGAGCCAGTTGTCGCCTAGGTCCAGGTCGGCGAGGACCTGGAGTTGGGTGGCGTAGGAGTACGGGATGTTGGGGAAGTCGGTGCCGAGGACGATCCGATCGGCCAGGTCGCCTAGGCGCGGGACCAGGTCACGGGGGAACGGCATCATCGCCTCGGTGAACGGCGTGAGCGCCATTGTCGTGTCCAGGTGAACGTTCGGGTACGACGTCAGGTCCAGGTGCTCGGCGTATTCGGGCATGCCCAAGTGAGCGACGACCACCGTCAGCCGGGGGTGTCGGCGAAGGACCTCGCCGATCGGACCGGGGCCCGTATGGCGACCCGGAATCGGGCCCGAACCGCAGTGCGCGACAACCGGCGTACCGGCTTCGGCCAGCTGACCCCAGACGTCGTCGAGGACCGGGTCGCGCGGATCGTAGTCACCCACCTGCAGGTGCACCTTGAAGACCCGGGTCCCAAGGTCGAGCGCCTCCCGCACGTATCGCGAGGCAGACGGCTCGGGATAAAACGTCCCGCTCGGCACGCAGCCAGGCGTCCGAGAGGCAAACGAAAGCGCCCACGTGTTGAGCCACTCAGCCATATCTGGCTTGTGTGGGTAGACCAAGGCCGGAAAGGCTCGAACCCCCAGCAATTCAAGGGTTTTCAGCCGTTCCTCGACCGACGTCCGATACGTGATCGGCCAGGCGGTTCCATAGTGCGTCGACGCCTGGTCGAAGTACGCCCAGACCGCGTTCATCACCTGGTCGGGCAGGAAGTGGACGTGGATGTCGACCAAGCCGTCCAATCCCAGCCCGGCCCACCACGCCGGTACCTCAGAATCCTGCATGCAGTCAGTGTGTCTCAGCCTGGTCCGCCAGCCACAGATTGATCAGTCCCTGGAAGTGCGCCTGGAACTGCTCCTGCTCATCAGCCGGGTACGTCGCCACAACCGTCTCACGCAGAATGTCGGAGAACTCCGAACCGCTGAACCAGTCCCGGACCCGAGCGTCGAAGTCGGGCAGATTCTCCGCACACCATTCGTGGTACCGAACGGTGTCGAAGTGTTCATCGGCCAGCGCGAGATAGGCCTCGATTTTGGCGTCGTAGTCCAGATCAGGGTTGTCGGCGATGGCGAAGTACTTGTCGGTCTGGAGGTCGACCGAGCTGCGGCGGCCGGTGGCCAGGCTGAACACCGACCACTTCACCAGCGCGCTGATCGCCCACGGGAAGTAGTAGTGCAGCGAGGTCACCGCGACATCGGGGCAGGCGTTGGCGTAGTCGATCGGGTGGACCGAATCGCCGCGGACGAGCATCTCGCAGGAGTTGAACTCCCAGCCGAAGAAGGCGTTCACGATCCGGCTGATCGCCACCGCCTGGTGTCCGGCGGACTGCGAGAGGAATCCGTGCGAGACGGCGTACCGGTTGTGCATCGGCTCGTCGGGGCGGAAGTCCATCACCATCGTCTCGGCGCCGATCGAGAGCGCGCGGGCGAACTTGTCGTAGTCGATGGTCGCCTGCAGATGCATCAGCATCTCGCCGGACTGGTCGTAGGCGTGATGCAGGTCGACCTTGTTGTTGATTCGCGAGACGCCGCGCCAGCCGCCGCCGTCGAACGGCTTCATGTACAGCGGGTAGCCGAGGTCCTCGGCGATCGCGTCCAGGTCGAAGGTCTTGTTGTACTTCGCCGAGGTGTAGGCCCAGCGGACGTTGTCGACCGGGTTCTTGTACGGCACCAGCACGGTCTTCGGGATCTTCAGCCCGAGCCGGAGCATCGCGCAGTACGCCGAGTGCTTCTCCATCGACTGGAAGGTGAACGGCGAGTTCAGCAGGTAGGTGCCGTTCATCAGCGCGGCCTTCTTCAGCCATTCGCGCGGGTGGTAGTACCAGTAGGCGAGCCGGTCGATCACCAGGCCGACCTTGACCGGGTCGTTCAGGTCGAACGGTTCGATGGTCAGCCGCTCGGCGTCGAACTCGTGGGTGCCCGAGGCGGTCTTGACCGGGCCGACCTGCCGCAGCAGGGCCTCGAAGGCCTGTGGCCAGTCCTCCTCGGCACCCAGCAGCAGCCCGATCAGATGGCGAGAGTTGTCAGCCACGGGTTCTCCTCACGAATCAGACGAATCGGGGCAGGTGGTGGGCGATCTGCTGCCGCCACCACGGCCAGTCGTGGGCTACGTCGTACCCCCATTGGTCCAGCTCATGCGGGATGCCCTTGGCATTCAGTACGGCGTCGATCGCGCGGGCCGACGGCAACGAACCGGTCGGGTGGGTCTCCCAGTCGCCCTGACCGACGGTGAGCACGACGAACAGTCGCCGGCGCAGCCAGTCCAGGTGGTCGCCCTCGAGGTTCGGCAGGTAGTCGGCCGGGTTGTTGAAGTACGTCGCCTCGCCGCGCTCGCCCCAGGCGTGCCAGCTGGCCGCGTCGTAATTGCCGGACTGGCAGATCGCGACCGGGAACAGGTCTGCTCGTTTGAACGCGAAGTTGAGCGCGTGGAAGGCGCCCAGGCTGCAGCCGGTGGTGATCATGTCGGTGGTGCCTGGTGAGTCCGCGCCGATCGCCGGGACCACCTGGTTCAGGATCCAGGACTCGTACCCGCCGTGCCGGCGCGCGCGGTCCTCCAGCTGGATGCTGCGGTCCGACCAGCTCAGGTGGTCGTAGGAGTCGACGCAGTACAGCTTCACCCGGCCGGCCTCGATCAGGTCGGCGACTGCGTCCACCATGCCGTTGTTCTCGTAGTCCCAGGCACGACCCTGCTCACTCGGGAACACCAGCACCGGCCGGCCGTAGTGCCCGTACCGGATCACGGTCCCGCGCCGGTCAAGCCCCGGCGCGTCGAGTTCGACCTGCTCTCGCTCCATCCGCCTCACCCCCGCAGTAGTGTCCCGCCAGCCACCTTGCCATGTCTTTACCTCGGCTGCTTTGTCTCAGCGCGTCCTGCGACCGGACCGAGGGCTGCGACGACTACAGCCAGTACTGCGACTCCACCGAGTGCCGTCGGCAACGACCAGACGCTGGATGCGGCGCCGACCATCGCGGGGCCGAGCAGGAAGCCCAGGTAGGCGATGGTGGTGACAGTGGAGATTGCGCTCGCGCGGCGCTCCGGACCGGCCCAGGCGCCGGCCATGCTGATGATGGTCGGCGCACAGACCGACGTACCGAGGCCTGCGATGGCTATGCCGACCAGAGCGAGCCAGGCGTTACCGGCCACGGCGGCCAGGGCGCTGCCGACCGCTGCGATGACGCCGCCGGCAACCAGAAGCTGTGCAGGCTTGAGGCGGCGGAGGAGCGCGTTGCCGCTGATTCGGCCGGTGGCCGCGGCGGCGGCAAAGACAGCCGGTGCGCTGGAGGCCAGGGCCGGGGCGGCGCCGAGCGTGGTGTCGAGGTGTACGGCGCTCCAGCTCTGCCAGGCGTTCTCGACGACGAAGGCGAGTGCGCAGAGCCCGCCGAAGACCAGTAGCGCGGGTTCGAGTCGTCGGGGTGCCTTCTCGGCGACTACTGGCTTGATGTGCGTGGAGCCCGGTGCGAGAGCCACAAGGACCAGTACGGCGATCAGTGCGAAAACACCGCTCAGCACTGGCAACGCACCGGCGCCGGACGCGCGGAGCGCCGCCGTACCGAGGCTGGCGACGACTACTGCGATCGAGAACAGGCCGTGGGCCAGGTTCATCAGCGGTCGGCCGGTCTCAGCCTCAGCCGCGGAGCCGGTCGCGTTGACTGCCACATCCGTGGCTCCCGAGGTGACGCCGAGCAGGAACAGCGCACCGCCCAGTGCGACGGCCGATCCGGCCAGTGCGGGCAGCACACCGCACGCTCCGAACAGCAGGACGGCTACCGGGAGTACAACTCCGCCGAAGCGGTCGATCAGGTAGCCGGTGAACCGCATCGAGCACAGCGCGCCCAGTCCGACCATCAGCAGCGCACCGCCCAGCTGGGCATCGGTGACACCAGCCTCGGCCTTCACAGCAGGTAGCGCAGCACCCCACGCACCCCAGAACAGACCGAACGCACCGAACCCAGCGAGTGTTTTAACCACCCGCTCGACCCTAACTCCAGACGCGGTTCAGCAATCCGGTCAGATCAGGATCCAAGACGTCCCGCCAGGCGGTGAAGTTGTGCATGTCAGGTGTCTCGTCGAACTCGACCGCGAGCCCGAGCTCGGCCAGCTGCGCCGCCATCACCCGGTTGTTGTGCACGTTCTCTTCCGTGGCACCCGCAGTCATCGCAACCGCCGGTGTGCTCGGGGCAGCCGTCGCGGCCAGCACCTCGCGGACGAAACCGGTCACCTGCGCGTAGAACTCGAACCGTGACTCCTGCGGGTCGGTGTCCGGCGTGAAGAACGATCCGGACTGCAGGAACAGCCCGTCGAACGTCCCCGGGTGGTGCCACTCGGCGTACAGCGCTGCCAGTGCGCCCAGGCTCGCACCCATGAGCACCGGCTGACGACTCTTGTACTGCGCCTCGATCGTCGGAAGCACGAGCTGTGTCAGAGCCTCGGCGTACTGCGGATTGGCGGCGTACCAGAGGTTCCGCGTGGTCGGCCGGATCAGGGCGAGCCGGAACGGCGGGAGGTCCGCGGAAGCGATCATCGCGCCGGCGTAGTGCGTCAGACCGGCGTACATGGCGAACTCAGGCCCGTCATGCGACAACAGCAACGGCAGTTCGAACGCGGGGGTGATCCCCTCCGGCGCCCACACCTGTACGTCGATCGGCCCGACCGGCGAGTCCACCGTGAGCGGTGTCAGCGTCGACGCCACTGGCGCAACGCCGATCCACGCAGGCTCGACGTACCCGGGCAGCGGCAGCCACGAGTGATCGCCGAACGCGCCGCCAACCACCCGCGGGTTGGTCGGATCGGTCCGCATCCCCAGGTCGGCGATGTCGAACAGGTACTCCATCCGGTGCACCGACGGCCGCGGCAACCGCAGCTCCCAGCCGTAGTCCACCGGTTTGAACTCCAGCAGCTCAGCCGCCAGCCCCAGCTCCTGCCACAGCCGCACCCCCGTGAACGCATGCGACGGATCGCCGAGGCGGAACACCACCTCGGCCCCTTCGACCGCACTGACCACACTGGGCATCCGAACACGGTACTGGCAGAAACACTGACAACACCTGTCAGTGATGGAGGCTTATCGTGAGGAGGTGGTCGATCTCACGGATATTCGGGCAGCGACAGCCGATCTGCCGCGCAGCTACGAGGTGCTGGTGCGAGACCGGATCAAGTTCCGGGTCGGCAGCATCGTCTACCTGGCCGTGTCACCGGACGAGGAAACGATCGGTATCGGCTTCCCCCGCGAGGAACGCGCCGCCGCACTGGCCGCCGAGCCGGACAAGTTCCTCCCGCCGAGCAAGTCCGACGAGCGGTTCCAGTGGATCGTCGTACGACTCGCAGCCATCGAGTACGACGAACTCCGCGAACTCGTCATCGACGCCTGGTCCCTGTGCGTCCCGAAAAAGGTGCGCACCGAGTTCTTGGCAAACCTCTGACACTGCTCCCGGTGACGGAGCGCAATGGAATGGGTACGTTGTCCCCTCGACCGTGAGAATTCTGGGGGAGACATGGCCGAGGTTCCGGTGGGGTTCAATCGCCTTGCCACATCGTTGTACCAGGCGTACCGGCGCGGGAGCCTGCGGCGCGAGAGCGACGAGTCGCAGCCGATCTTCGCGTGCAGCCAGGATCCACTCGATCTGGAGCCGGCCCGGGCGGGTGAGCCCGCCACTCCGGTCGTGTTGCGGATGCTGGCGACCCGGCTGCAGCTCGGTGGGCGGCAGGCGCCGGAGAAGCAGGTACCGCACGTTCTCGTCGGCCTCGAGGACGTCTCGCCTTCGGTCGGGCCGAACGAGAATCTCCAGCCGGTGTCGACGGAGGAGGTCGACGAACTGGTCGCACTCCTCGATCGCGCGACGGCAGGGCTGAAGGACAACCACGCGGGCGGCTACGACTTCCCCCGGTACGACTTGGTCCGCTGGCTCATGAAGGGGTACGCCGGTGCACCGCCCAGGCAGGAGGATCCGCCCCCGCCGCCGCCGTCCTTCAAGGACGGGCAGGTTCGCCAGGCAATGTACCGGCGGGCTGTCGGCGGGGCTGGCTCGGCTGACAGTGTCTGGGGGCGCATCCAGCTTCAGTTGCCGGGGTGGCTCCAGGTGCTGACGCTCTGGCTGCTGCCCGCGTTCTTCTGGTTGCGGCACAGCGGCAGGGTGCCGGTGCTGTCCGGTGAGTACCGCTGGCTGCGCAATCAGGCCTACCTCGCCCGCGGTGACGACGACAACCTGTTCGAGCTGGCCCTCCGACTCACCGAGGACAAGCGGCACAACCTCGACCCCGAACGATTCGCCGGACTGCTGGTGAACGCGTTCCTGGAGGATCTGCGGGCCGGGTTCCGGTCGGTCGAGTGGATCCACAAGCACCGGACCATGCACCCCATCCTGCTGGTCGGGCCGATCAGCAGGATCAACGGCGGGTACCTGCTGGTCCGGATGGTCGAGACGGTCCGCAACGACACCCTGCGGTTCGACCCGCTGGTGCTGGTGACCATCGGCCGCAAGGTTCCACCGCTCGCGGAGGAGCCCGCCGAGAACGACGTGAGTATGGACGTTTGGCGGACGAAGCATCTGGAGGAGAGCCTCCGGCGCTCTGTCGGAGCCTGGTTGCTGAAGTTCCCGATCAGCGACACCGTCGACGAACCGCCGCCTCCGCGCAAGCGCTTCGGACCGCCCCCGGCACCCAAGCCGCCGAAGCTGGAGGAGGAGATACCCCAGTCGTTCGAGCGGGTTCGCGGGCCGATGTGGCGGCGGCGGTCCGGTGGCTGGTCGATCATCGTGACGGTGCTGGTGGTGCTGGCGGCGACGTACGCCGGGTTCGGCGTACTCGATGATCGGCGGCACTGTGGTGGCGACGGGTTCCGGTGGCTGTTCTTCGAGGCCGTGGACGACTCGGTGGCCAGGGTGGACGGTGACTGCGTCGGTCTGACCGACGGTACCAACGCCTTGCTCTACCCGAGCGAGTCGTTCGGTCCGGTGGGGGACAAGATTCTCGAGCAGAACCGGCAGGCCGCCGAGTTGAGCAAGCGGGATCCGGAGCGGCCGGTGATCACGCTGGCCTCCCTGACCTCCGCGAGCGACGGCGGGTCGAGTCCGGGCGGCTTCACCGCGGAGCGCGAGCAGTTGGCCGGGCTGGCGGTCGCGCAAGCTGTCCAGCTCGGGAAGCCGTCCCAGCGCTACGAGCCGATCCTGCGCGTGCTGATCGCGAACGCCGGGCCGCGGTACCGGCATGCGGACCGGGTGGCGGCGCAGCTCGGTGCCTTGGCGGCGAAGGATCCCTCGGTGGTGGCTGTGGTCGGCATGGTCGAGAGCCGGCAGTCGACGCAGGACATGATCCGCAAGCTCGCCGCGGTCGGGCTGCCGACCGTCGCGGCGACCCTGACGGCCGACCAGATGATCGACGTCAGCCGGATGTATCTGCAGATCAGCCCGCAGAACCGGCGCGAGGCGGCGGTCGCCGCCGCACACGTCCGGAACCAGCTCGCGACCGGGAAGGACCCGTTCGGCAACCCGCTGACCAACAAGCTCATCGTGTACAAGTCCGACGATCCGTCCGACACCTACAGCCAGAACCTGGCCAAGGACGTCGTGCAGGCGTTCGCGGCGGTGGGGGTCTCCGGTACCTCGTCCTCCTACAGTTCCCAGGGCGGAGCGACGGATCCGGCCGCCGCCGGCCGCGAGGCCTGCGATCACCAGGGTGAGGTGGTGTTCTTCGCCGGCCGCGGCCAGGTCGACTTCCAGGCGTTCCTCGGTGGCCTCCAGGACCGCTGCCGGACCAGGCCGCCGTACCTGATCGGTGGTGACGACACGACCAAGTACGTCGCCGATCGCGAAGTCAGTGGCCTGAACCAGTCGGTCCCGTTCCAGTACCTCGCGCTCTCGCTGGCACCCGATCTGCTGGAGAACGCGACCTCGGAGTCGGCCGATTTCTACAGCCGGCTGGAGGAGTTGTTCCCGTACGAGAAGACCGATCGTGGCCGCAGTCTGGACGGTCATGCCGCGCTGAGCTTCGACGCGGCGTACGCCGTGGTGCTGGCGACCAGCTTTCTGCGCCGGGACAACATCGCCGTGAACGGCGGGACGGTCTGGTCCGCACTGCAGTCGATGACCGACGCCGACGGCGCCAAGCGCGGCTACCAGGGCGTGACCGGGCGGATCGACTTCGGCGGGACCGTCTCGCGGCGGGTGCCGGTGAACAAGCCGGTCGCGATCGTCACCTTCCAGCGGGGTAAGCCGGTGCCGAAGGCAACGATTGTCTGCGGTTCGCGGTCCGAGTCGCCGGCGTGGTGCCCGGCTGACTAGTCCTTCGGGATGAGGGAAAGACCATCCTGGCGGCCGATGGGTGGCGGCGATTCGGCACGCATTCTTGAAGGTATGACCGGGGACTTCTTACCTGAACGCCGTAAGGCTTCAGCGCTCAGCCAGACATTGACCGTCTTACTACTCGCTGCGGTCGCCGTAGTTGCCTGGCTGGTGCTTTAGGCGTCCCAGCGCACTTCCGCTTCGCCGGGCCGGACCACGCCGGCCTCGTAGGCGACGACGACCGCCTGCACGCGACTGGACAGACCGAGCTTGGACAGCACACTGCTGACGTGGGTTTTCACCGTCGTCTCGCTGACGAACAGTTTGCTGGCCAGGTCGCGGTTCGAGAGACCGCGGGCCATCCAGACCAGGATCTCCCGCTCACGCTCGCTCAGCTGACCGAGCATCCCGGCCCAGCGCGCATCCGGCTGCGCGGGCGCTGCGGCCGTCGTACCGCCGATTTGGCGCTCGAGCTCGACGCATCGCTCCAGCAGGACGCGCGTCGACGCCGGGTCGACCAGTGAGTCACCGCGGTGCACGGCGCGGACGGCTGACACCAGCAGGTCCGGGTCGGTGTCCTTGAGCAGGAATCCGGAAGCCCCGGCGCGGACGGCACTCAGTACATAGGCCTCGTCGTCGAACGTCGTCAGCACCAGTACGGCGGGCTTCGAGCGCCCGGCGGCCTTGTTGGCCGCGGTGATGCGCTCGGTCGCGACCAGACCGTCCATCACCGGCATCCGGATGTCCATCAGTACGACGTCCGGGTCGTACTGGTCGATCAGCCGCAGCGCCTCTTCGCCGTCACCGGCCTGCGCGACCGTGGTCAGGTCGGGCTCGTGGTCGAGGATCATCGCCAGCCCCATCCGGATCACGCCCTGGTCGTCGGCGACCAGGATCCGGATCTTCGGCTCGCTCAGTTCTGCGGCGGCAGCCATGCCTGCACTCTCCATCCACCCAAGGGGCCCGCCGCGACGGCCAGTGTGCCGCCGACCGCTGTGGCCCGTTCACGCATCCCGATCAGCCCGTTCCCGCGGCCGCTCTCGCTCCGCCGGGCGGTCTCCAACACGTTCACCGGTGGTGGCCCACCGCTGCCGTTGTCGTCGATGGTGAGGAGCTCGCCCTGCGGACTACTCTGCCAGGTCACCCGAGCCGCGGTGGCCTTCGCATGCACCATCACGTTGGTCAAAGCCTCCTGGATGATCCGTACGGCGGTCAGGTCGGTGGCCGTGGTGAGCTGCTGCTGCCGGGTCGGCAGGAACATCGCGACGTCGATCCCGACCGCCTTCAGCCGCTCGCCCATCCGGGCCACGTCACCCAGGTCGGGGACCGGGGCGGTACCGCCACCGGAGTCGGTCGGCTCAGTTCCCGGGGCGGCGTTGAGCACCCGGACCGTCTCGCGCATCGCGGTCAGCGCTTCCTTGCCGCTGGCAATGATCCAGCGGATCGCCTCCCGCAGTACCTCGGGGCGCTGGTCGGCCACGCGGTCGGCGGCCTGGGCGCGGATCACCACCGCGCTGACGTGGTGCGAGATCACGTCGTGCAGGTCGCGGGCGATCCTGGTGCGCTCGGCGACTGCGGCGCGCTCGGCCTCGACCGCGCGCAGCCGGACCAGTTCGGCGTTGCGCTGCTCGAGGACCGCGACGCTCTTGCGGCGTCGGCGGGCATCGGCGCCGAGCAGCACCATGCCGCAGATCAGGGCCTCGGCGAAGACGAACAGCGACACGTTGATGTAGCTGTAGAGGCTCTGCAGGTCGCTCGGCAGGTTCTCGTACCGGCGGCCGTACATGATCGCGCGGTTGGAGTGACCGAGCACGATCGCGACCACGGTCGGCAGCCCGATCATCAAGGCGGCCAGGCTGCCCATCGCGAAGAATCCGCTGACCAGGCGACGGACGCCGTTCGAGGCTGCTATGTAGCCGGCCACCAGCAGCGGGACCAGATGAATCTCGGACTGCAAGGCTGCATCGGCGATCTCGGGCTGCCCGAACATGGTCAGCCCGAGCTGGGCAGCGAGGCCGGTGCCGACGGTCGCGTACACGAGCGGGTAGAGGATGGCGACGGTGATCAGGGTCGTCCGGGGGCTTCGGCGGCCGAAGGCGACGGTGGCGATCAGGAAGACACCGGTCACCGCGGAGACCATCGGGTTCCGCGGCCGCAGCCAGCTGTCGTCGATCACTCCGAGGGCCACGAACCAGACGACGCCCACGAAGGCAGCCACCAGCAGGTCCTGCTGGAACTGGGTGAGGCGTCGCCATCCGGTCATGTCGCCCAGCGTAGTCATCCGGTTCTGAGTAACGCTTCGTCACAGCGGTCGGGAAGTCTCCAACTTTCGGACGAGTCCGGACGTCCGAACTGATACTCAGGGCCTACTGGTGGACTCGGAGGACGGTCCCTGGGACCGATGTGTGTTCCGTGGCAATCCGAGAGGCTGTACCCCATGACCGAACAGCTACCGCAGCGGCCGCGCCGTACCTTGCGGTCCCGGTTGCTGTCCGTGACCGGAGCGGCTGTGCTGGTGACCGTGGTCGGGTCGGTCCTGATCTGGCACACGCAACTGGGCGAGTTCCTGTCGCCGGAAGCCGACAAGGAGCCGGTCGTCTCCGGTCTGAACGCGCCAGGCGTCGGCGCGCCGCCTCCTCCCACGAAGCTGGCCACCGGCAGCCCGGCGAACCAGCCCACGCGTGGCCCTAGCTCCGCGCCCACCAAGCCCGGGTCTACCAAGCCCACGACGCCGGCGCCCACCAAGCCCGCGCCCACCAAGAGCCCCAAGTCGACGCCCACCGCGGAGTTCGGCGAGCAGAACATCAACGCGCTGTCGCCGAAGCTGCGCGCCCGGTTGAAGAAGGCGATCGTCGCGGCCCGCGCCGACGGCGTCCGGATCCAGATCAACTCCGGCCGGCGCAGTACCGCCAAGCAGCAACGGCTGTTCGACGACGCGGTCAAGAAGTACGGCTCCGCGAAGGCAGCCAGCCGCTGGGTGCTGCCGCCCAAGTACTCCGCCCACGTGCAAGGCAAGGCCGTCGACATCAAGCCGGCCGCCGCCATGCAGTGGCTGGACAAGAACGGCTGGCGCTTCGGCGTCTGCCGCCGCTACGACAACGAACCCTGGCACTTCGAGGCACTGACAGCGCCAGGAACCAAATGCCCACCGCGTGAACCCCACTCAGTGGCCAAGAAATAGTCCATCCCGATGCTTGCCAGGAGCAGATCATGACGATGACCTACGCACACCCGTTGCCCACGCGCTACACCCGCGCCCGGCTGACCGTCCCCGCCCTGTGGCGCCAGGTGATCCGTGGCACCGACACAGCGAAGGGCAGCGAGAAGACCATGCCGGAGCCGGACCGTTCGGCGTACACGCAGCTGGAGATCTACGACGGCGTACTCGCCGCCTTCGAGCGCCGCGACGAGGTCGCCGCCGTGCTGTCCGCCGCCGGTGACCGCGACACAGCAGTACGCCGGTTGCGTCAGGAGTTGGCGCTGAGCCACCTGCAGGCAACCGCCCTGGTCGACCTCCCGCTCACCACCGAGTGCCGCGACCGCATCGCCCACCGCGCCGCGGAGTTGCGTACAGCCCTGGAGCGGTAACACTTGAAGTGTGATCACCCTTGAGCAGGCCGCACGGTTACGCAAGGCGGGTGTCCTGTGGACACCCGCGGCCGGCGATCGGTTCGTCGTCCCCGACCGCGAAATGGACGAAGACGTCTTCGTCGTGAGCGACATGACCGTCGAGGTCCACGACTACCAAGGCAGCAAGGTGATCGGCTTCAACGGAACCACCGAATGGGCCCTGGACAGCATCGAACAACGCGAGGTGATCTGGCTCCCTCGCGAGGAACAACTACGAGCCCTGCTAGGCCCCCACTTCCGCCGCCTGGAAGCCGTCCCCGACGGCTTCGCCGTCGAGCTGACGAGTTCCACACACAGCTCCCCAGACGCCGAACAGGCCTACGCCGACGCAGTACTCCATTTGCTAGCCGCCTGATTCCCCAGGCCCGCGATCGCGGCACGGGAGCAGGACGTCGGTAGCGGTGATCGCCACCTGAGCGGATCGCGCGCCCCGAACGAACCGCCCCTATCCGCGGGCTAACCACCCCCGGGCTTGACCACCCGGCCCCCGCCCCAGCCCCGGGCGAGCCACCCCGGCCTCGTTGACCAGGCTCCGGCGCGCGCCCATTCCCACAACCACCTGTCAGCTAGCCGCGGTGCGCGCGACGTAGGAGCGGGCTGGAGCGGCGGCTGCTTGCGAATGGACGGTGGGGCGAGATGTGTTTGAGGGGAAGCGGCGGTAGCCGCGTGAGGGGGTGGGTGGGGCGCACGGGCGGAGCACGCGACGTAGGAGCGCGCGTGCCTGGAGCGAGGGGTGACGGGTGTCGGGAAGGACACGTAGTAGTCGCCTCCGGAGGCTCCGGTCAGGCGTGGGTGAGCGTGGGGCGACCGGTGTTGCGGCACCACTACGTGTTCTTACCGACGCCCGGCCGTCCAGGAAGGCCGAACGGCGACCCACCACGCCAGCCATGCCCGGTGACCATCTCCCACCTGATAACCACGCCAGCCCACCCCGGCGACCACCCCAGCTCCGCCCCGGCGAACACCTCAGCTCCGCCTCGGCGAACACCTCAGCTCCGCCCCGGCGACGACGCCAGCCCGACCCAGGCGACCACCCCAGCCCAGTCGAGCGGGCTCCCGGCGTCGTCCCTCCCCACAACCACCTGTCAGCTAGCCGCGGTGCGCGCGACGTAGGAGCGGGCTGGAGCGGCGGCTGCTTGCGAATGGACGGTGGGGCGAGATGTGTTTGAGGGGAAGCGGCGGTAGCCGCGTGAGGGGGTGGGTGGGGCGCACGGGCGGAGCGCGCGACGTAGGAGTGGGCGTGTTGGGAGCAAGGGGATCGCGTGGGGCGGACCGCCCCCACTCACTAACTTGGGGGTGGTCGGGTGGTTCACGCTCAGCGCGTCGGTTGTGGACGGCCTGAACGGGGGTTGGTGAGTGGGACAGGTCCGCGATCGCGGTACGGATGCTGAGGAACTGCTCGGGTACCCGTGGAAAGTTGATGGCGGGCTCGAGGAAGCAGTGGGCGTGCCCGGAGTGAGAGGGCTACCGCGGGTTGTTGGATCGCCAGTACTGCTTCTTGTCTTTGTCCTTCACGGTGTAGCCGAGTTTGGCTACCTCGTCGCGGAGCTCACGCAGGTCGGCCTTGCCTTTGTCGCCGTCGTCGAAACCCTTCGCGCGAGCTTTCAGTACGGCGTTCGCCCCCGGAGGCAGCTCGGGTTCGTCCTCGACCCACCGGCGGAAGCGGTCTTCGTATGGATCGCCGCTGTCGGTCCACGGATAGCCGTGCGTGCGGAAGGCCTGAGGGATCTTGTGGGCCTCGCCCTTCAGCTGATCGTGCTTCTCCCGCGCCAACTCACGTGTGGTCGAGTCCAGCAGGACGATTTCCTTGCCATCCAAGAACGCGGTAGTGACCTTGTTCCGCGGGACGGTCACCGTCTTGTCGTTCTTCAGGAACTCGACCGACTCGTTGGTGATCGTCACCTTGAGCGTGTCGGCGAGGGCCATTGCGCCCAGCAGTAGTCCGCCGAGGAGGCCGGCGACCATGCCGCCGACGCCTACCCAGAGTGCGTCCCAGGTTGCGAGTACCTCGAGCAGCCGGCGCCAGGGGACCCAGCGTAGGCCGACTGCCCAGTCGGCGATTCGGGGGAGGAAGAAGCCGAGTACTACGCCGACCAGCGGCAGCCCGCCGTACAAGATCAGCTTGTCGGCGAGCGAGTGCCCGATCACCGTCTTCCCGGTCGTCACCTGCATGCTTCGAAACTAGCGGTCGGGAAGAGAACTTTAGTATCGAAACACGACGACCGAAGGAGACTTGGTGACCGAGGGCATCTGGTTGCGCTTCCTGAGCGGGCCCGAGATCGATTCGCTGGGGCTGACCCGGACCGAGATCGTGGACGCTGTCGAGGTGGCGGTCCGCGAGCACGGGCTCGGGCGGACGAGCTTCGAGCCGCGGGTGCACCTGATGCCGTCGAACGGCGGGATCGGTCATTTCAATGTGCTTCGCGGTCATCTGGACGGGTTGGGTGCGCACGGCATCAGCGGGGTGAAGGTGGTCGGTGACTTCGTGCCGAATTATCAGGTTGGTCTGCCGAGTGAGTTGGCGATGGCCACGTTGTTCGATCCGACCACCGGCGTACCGCTGGCTGTGCTGGACGCGACGTTCATCACCGCGGCGCGGACCGGGGCGATGACGACGGTCGGGGCGCGGTACCTGGCGCGGCGGGACAGCAAGATCCTGGCGCATGCCGGTGCTCGTGGGACCGCGTGGTGGAACGTGACGATGCTTGACGATCTGTTCGACCTGGACGAGATCCGGGTGACGTCTCGGCGGGCCGAATCGCGGGAGAAGTTTGCGGCTGAGTTGTCGGCGGAGCTGTCGACGCCGGTGCGGGTGGTGGCGACGGCTGAGGAGGCGTTCGACGGGGCTGATGTGATCGTGGAGGCGACGCGGTTGATGGAACCCGAGCCGTTGCTGCGGACGGCTGCCGTGCGGCCGGGGGCGTTCGTGGTGCCTTATGGGACGGTCAGTGCGGTGGAGCTGGATCTGCTGGATGTGATGGACAAGGTCGTCGTGGACGACTGGCGTGAGGCGCAGTCGGGGAAATTCGGTTCGCTGCGGCGGCATGTGGATAGCGGTCGGCTGTCGCCGGAGACTTTGTACGCCGAGCTTGGGCAGATCGTCGCTGGAGATAAGCCGGGGCGGGAGAATGATGCCGAGCGCAACCTTTTCTGGCATCGGGGGTTGTCGCTGCTGGATGTGGCGATCGCGTACCTGATTCTGCAGAAGGCCGAAGCGGCGGATGTCGGCACGATGCTGCGGTTCCACTGACATGCTGATCAACCAGGCAGCGGACGTCGAGCCCAGCAGTGCTGAGCCGGTGGAGATCGCTCAACCATTGCTTGATCATCTCGCCGCCATCCGCCGTGAAGTGCTGCAGGCGTTGGCGTCGGATGAGCCTGTGTACGGCGTCAACACCGGGATGGGGGCGATGAGCAAGGTTCGGTTGAGCGAGTCCGAACAGCGCATTCACCAACGGAACCTGCTGCTCGGGCGAGCGGTCGGCGGGCCTCCGTGGTTGCCGGCCGATGAGGCTCGGGCGGTGTTGCTCGGTCGGCTCAGGACGTTCCTGAACGGCGACGCGGGTGTGTCGGTCGAGCTGATCCAGCAATTGGTTGCCCTGATCAACAGCAACGTGGTGCCGCAGATCCCGGCCGAGGGGGCAGGGTCGGCCGGCGAGATCATCCCGCTCGCACACGCCTTCGGGTCGTTGGTGGGTGGACACGTGTCGGGCTTTGAGCTTGGGCCCAAGGAGGGGATCGCGTTGCTTGCCGGGATTCCTGGGGCCACTGGTCGGGCGGCTCTGCAGGTGGTGCGGGCTCGGGGGTTGGCTGAGCACTTGACGGTGGTTGCAGCTGGGGCGATCGCGGTGGTGGGGGCGAACCGGGCGCCGTACCAGCCGTTGGCGGGGCGCGGGGATGACGTACTGGCTGGGGAACTGGCGCGGCTGCTCGAGCTGGCCGGGCCTGAGGAGGAGCCACGGAGTTTGCAGGCGCCGGTGTCGTTCAGGGTGGCGGGGCAGGTGATTGCGCACGTACGGCGGTCGATCGACGACCTCGACCGTGCGGTCGGGCGAGCGTTCGACGGGGTGACGGATTCGCCGGCGTACTTAGGTGGTGAGTTCGTGGGTACGGCGGGCTTTCATGGGATCGACCTGACGGCGTACTGCGATCACCTCACCGCCGCATTGGCTCATGCGGCGGAGGTTTCGGCGGCGCGGTTGCATCGGCTGCTGGATCCCAATGTGACCGGGTTGCCGGCCCAGCTCACCCACGAACCGGGGCCGCAGGCGGGGTTGGTGGCGGTGCACAAGCGGGCGGTGGCGACGACGCATCGGCTGCGGCGGCTGACGTTGCCCGCGGCAATCGGTACGGCGGAGACGTCGAACGGGCAGGAGGATGTGCAGACCTTCTCGTGGGAGGCGGTCGGCAACCTCGGCGAGGCCATTCGCCTGACCCGCGAGGTCACCGCCTGCGAACTCCTCGCGGTCTATCAGGCCTTCACGCTGGCCAAGCGTCCACTGCCGACCAGCCTGCAGATGGTGGCGGACGTCGTACCGCCGATCTCCTCCGACCGGCCCTTCGGGAAAGACCTGACGCGACTGCTGGAGACCGTGCTCTCCTGACGCGTCAGGAGTCATGTCAGGGGTTGAACGTAAAATCCAGCGCGACACGCGGGTTGCGCACGAGTTGCAAGTAGCTCGCGGCCCTGTTGTGTCGTTCAGAAGGTAAAGCTGACCCGACGGGGGTATCAGGTCACTGGTTGTATCCAGTAGCCTGACGCGCGTGTGGCGGATATGGAGGAAGTCGTTGAAGCGGTTCGTGGTCCCACCGGACTGGCCGTCGCCGCCGCGCCGCAGTTGGGTTCCTCCGAAGACCTGGCGTCCTGATCCCTCCTGGCCCCCGGCGCCCGACGACTGGCAGTTCTGGGTCGACGGCAAGGGTGAGCCGGTCCGTGGGCCGATCGGCCGGTACGCCGGTCCTGCGCGCGGCAAGGTGTTCGCCGGGGTCGGCGCGATGGTGACGGCGCTTGCGGTCGTCTTCTGGGCGTTGTCCGCGGTCGGTCTGTTCGGCGGTGGTGGTGAGGACGCCGGTGCCGCGCGCCTCGCCCAGACGTCCGGGACGCCGTCGGTGACCGAAACTCCCGTCGTACCGCCGCGGGTGCCGTCGGTGAAGCCGAGTCGGCGCCCGACACCAACGGCGACGCCGACCAAGATTCTCGTCGAGCCGTCCGTGCGACCGACCAAGACGAGGACCACCAAGAGGCCGGAAACCGTTAAGCCGTCGACCACTCCGAAGACGACAAAGACGGTGCAGCCGACTCGGCCGAGCACGAGCAAGCCGCCGACCCGCGAAGAGATCCTCCGGCAGTACTGCATCGATCGCGGCTGGCCGCCGGAGTGGTGCGTCCCCGACGACGACCCCGAGCGCTGATCAGACGACGTTGCGCTCGGTACGGCGGATGTCCGCGCCGAAGCGGTCGGCGTGCATGGGGCTGATGTCGACGAACGGTTCGCGGCCGAGGTAGAGGTCGCGGATGATCTCGCCGACGGCCGGTCCTTGCAGGAAGCCGTGGCCGGAGAAGCCGGTGGCGTAGAGGAACCGGGAGAGACCGCCGGCTTCGCCGATCAGGGCGTCGTGATCGGGCGTCACCTCGTAGAGGCCGGCCCAGCCGCCGGTGAGGCCGACGTCGAGGAGAGACGGGGCTCGGCGTTCCATCGCTGAAGTGAGGCGGGGGAGCCAGGCATCGGTGCGGTCCAGGTGGAAGCCCGGCAGTTCGTCAGGGTCGGACATACCGATCAGCAGGCCGGGGCCCTCGTGGTGGAAGTAAAGGGTGCTGGTGAAGTCGATGGTCATCGGCATCGTCGGCGGCAGGTCGGGGATCGCTTCGGTGACGACGATCTGGCGGCGCAGTGGGGTGACCGGCAGGTTGATGCCGAGGGGCGCGGCGAGCGCGGCGGACCAGGCGCCGGCCGCGCAGATGACCGTGCTGGTGCGGACGGTGCCGAGGCTGGTCCGGACCGAGCTGATGTTGTTGCCAACGGCATCGATTCCGAGGACATCGCAGCCGGTGAGCAGGGTGGCGCCCAGGCGTCGGGCCGCGGTCGCGTAGCCGAGGACGACGGACTCCGGTGAGCAGTGACCGTCCGTGGGGGAGAAGCAGGCGCCGGCCAGGCCGTCCGGGGCCAGGATCGGTGCCAGGGAAAGGGTTTCGTCGACGCCGATCATCCGGGTCGGCAGACCGACCGCACGCTGCCGGATCGTGCTTTCGCGGAACAGTTCGAGCTGGTCGTCGTTCTCCAGCAGGAACAGGTAGCCGACCCGGTGCAGGTCGATCTCCTGGCCGGGGCGCTTGCCGAAGTTCGCGAACGCCTCCAGGCTGCGGGCGCCGAGCGCGATATTCAGGTCGTCGGAGAAGTTCGCCCGGACCCCACCGGCCGCCTTCGACGTCGAACCGGAACCGAGTGCGTCCCGCTCCAGCAGCAGCACGCGTTCGACCCCGGCCTCGGCCAGGTGGAACGCGATGCTCGTCCCCATCACCCCGCCGCCGACGATCACCACGTCGGCGGCCTCCGGTAGAGCGCTGCTCATGGCAGCAAGAAGTCCAAGTCGGCTTGCACTGTCTCAGTATCCATCTGGGCCTTCTGCAGCTTGCCGGAGTAGTCCCAGTTCATCGACTGCCAACGGGTGAACTGGTCGAGCACCCAGATCCCGCTCTGTCGCGAACCGTTACCCGACTTGCCGTTCCCGCCGAACGGCAGGTGCGCCTCGGCGCCCGAGGTCGAGTTGTTGACGCTGACCATGCCGGCCGAGATGCCCTGCGCGAACCGGAACGCCTCGTTCGGGTCGGTGGTGTAGATCGAGCTGGACAGCCCGTACCCCGGCTTGTTGCCCAAGGCAATCGCCTCGTCGAGAGTCGTGTACGTCGTGATGCCGACCACCGGGCCGAAGGTCTCGTTGAGGAAGATCTCGTCGTCGGACCGCACGCCGTCGACGATCACCGGGTGATAGAACAGGCCATCCGCGGGATCACCTACGAACCCGGCTCGCGGGTTGTCCGCGCCGACCCGGCCGGTCGCGCCGATCACCTTGTGGTGCGCAGCGATCCAGCCCAGCGACTTCTCGAACCCGGCTGCGAATTTCTCGTCCAGCAACGGCCCGAACAGCACATCCTGGGTCGGGTCGCCCATCGCCGCACCCGCGACCGCGGCGGCGAATCGCTCGACGAACGCGTCGTGGATCGACTCGTGCACGATGACCGTGCCGAGCGACGTACAGCGCTGTCCGGCGGTGCCGAAACCGGAGAACAGTGCGCCTTCGACGGCTAGGTCGAGGTCGGCGCTCGCACTGATCACCATCGGGTTCTTGCCGCCGAGCTCGAGACACGGCGTCTGCAGGTGGCGGCCGCACAGTTCGCCGATCTGGGTACCGACCGCACTCGATCCGGTGAAACCGACCTTGTCGATCAGACCGGCCTGCAGCGACTGTTCCAAGCCCGCGAACGTGTCCGGACCATCGGCGTACACGACGTTGAAGACCCCAGCCGGTACGCCGGCATGCGCGAACAGCTCGTAGAACGCGTCGGACATGACTGCCGAGTACTCCGCAGGCTTCCAGACGACTGTGTTGCCGCAGAGCAGCGCCGGAACGATGTACCAGGACGGGACCGCGACCGGGAAGTTCCCGGCGGTGATCACCGCGACCGTGCCGATCGGGCGGCGGAAGGTGAACAGCTGCTTGTCCGGCATCTCCGACGGAACGGTCTGTCCGTACAGCCGACGGCCCTCGCCGATGAAGAAGTCGCAGGTGTCAATGATCTCCTGGACCTCACCACGCGCCTCCGCGATCGGCTTGCCGATCTCCCGTGTGACGAGCTGAGCCAGCCGCTCCTTGTTGGCGGTCATCAGCCGGCCGACGTTCGCGATCACCTGACCGCGCTGCGGTGCCGGTGTCGCGGCCCACGCGCCCTGCGCCGCCCGAGCCGCCTCGGCCGCTCGCACGAACACCTCCGGCCCGGCGCTACCCACCGTCCCGACGACATCGCTCAACCGCGCCGGGTTCGTCGACTCGGTACGCCGTACCGACTCCGTAACCCGCTCGCCGCCCACAACCGACAACACCTCGACGCCCATCCCGTTCCCTCCAGCTAGTTGATCACCCCCACCCTCACCCACCCCGCCGCCCCTCGCCACCCCAACCCGCCAGGTGGCCCGCCCCGTGACCCATCTGCTGGGTCTACCCACGAGGTTGTGGGTTCTGGACCCGCATGCGAGTGCAGAACCCACAAGCGGATGGGGGAACCCATCAAATGGGGATCGTCAGGTGGGGACTTTGCGGTCCGGGTAGAGGTCGGGGACGGGGATGGGGAGGCTCCAGAAGTGGGTGCGGGAGGTGACCATGCCGTAGCGGACGGCCAGGTAGCGCATCAGCTTCAGGGGGCCGCCGATGAGGATCAGGGCCAGGGGGATCTCCAGGAGGACAGCGCTGAGGAGGGCTTGCATCAGGTCGGTGCGTTGGCTGGTGAGGATGTCGAACCAGGCGTCGCAGAGCAGCAGTACGCCGGAGACCACGGCGGTCGGGAAGACCATCACCCGGCGCTTCCAGCCGGCGATCGCGGTGAGGGTGAGGGTCGACAGCAGCAGGATGTCGAAGCCGACCCAGGTGGCGACCCAGTTCCGGGCGACGTAGTGGTTGGGCAGGGTGACGGCCAGGTAGACGGTCCACGGGATCAGGGCGAGTGCACAGAGCAGGATCAGCACGGTTCGCCACTTGCGGATCCGGTTGATCGTGCGCGCCGACGGCAACCCGTCCGGGCGCGGTACCAGCCGCAGGATCAGGTCGCGCCGCTCCGCCGGGGTCAGCGCAGCGATCTGTTCGTCGGTCAGGGTCACCCTTCCAGTATCGAGGCGAGGTCCAGCATCTCTTGTGATTGCATTCACAAGCGCGTAGGATGAACGTCCGGAGCAACTGTCGATCTGACAGCGAGGTGCCATGATGACGAGCCGCAAGCCGCCGTCCATGTCGATGGAGGACTGGGTCGATCTCCAGGTCCGCCAGGCCGAGAAGGAAGGCAAGTTCGACGATCTGTCGGGTGCGGGCAAGCCGTTGAAGCTTGCCGACCAGCATGATCCGGACTGGTGGGTGAAGGACTTCATCCGCCGGGAGAACATCGACACCGAGGCGTTGCTACCGCCGCCGATGCTGCTGCGCAAGGAGAAGGCGCAGGTCCGCGAGAAGGTCGCGAAGATGCGCCGCGAGTCCGAGGTCCGCGACTATCTCGAGGACCTGAACAAGCGGATCGTGCTCGCCATCCGCGACACCACCGGCCCGGTGATTCCGGTCGGGAAGATCGACGCCGCGGCGGCGCTCGAGCAGTGGCGCGTGGACCGCGAGGAGTGGCTGGAAGAGCGTCGCCGTGCCGCCGCGCGGGCGGACGCGGCGGACGCCGTACCGGCGAAGAAATCGTTCTGGCAGCGGCTCTTCAGCTGATCAGCGCGCGGGCGGCGGTCTCGATCGTCTCCTCACTGAGCAGCACCTGACGGGCCGCGTCGCCGAGCGGGACGAACGAGTCCTCTGACGTGACGCGAGCCATTCGACCGGTGTAGCCGTGGTCGACCAGTGCGGCCAGCACGCCCTCCGACACACCACCGGATCGCCGGGTCTCGTCCACGACTAGCACCCGGCCGGTGGCCGTTGCCTCACGCAATAAATCCTCGATCGGCAGCGGCGCCAGCCAGCGCAGGTCGAGAACCCGTACGCCGGGAACCCGCGCCGCGACCCGTAAGCTCATCGGCACCCCGTTGCCGAAGCTCACCAGGGTCAGCTCGGTACCCCCGCCGTACGTGCGGCCGCGGCCGATCGGTACCGGCTCGGTCGGGTACGGCGCCAACCACGCGTCGTCGGCCTCGTCGTACAGATCGCGGCGGTGGTAGAGCGCGATCGGCTCCAGGAAGACGCAGACCGTGCCTGAGGATCGGGCCGCGGCGGCGCAGGCGTGCAGCATCGCCGCGGCGTCGTCCGGTCGCGACGGCGATGCGATCACGATCCCGGGGATGTCGCGCAGGACACCGATCGCGTCGTCGTTGTGGAAGTGACCGCCGAAGCCCTTCTGGTATCCGTAGCCGGCGATCCGCAGGACCATCGGGTTCGCGTATTGCTCCTGCGAGAAGAACTTCAGCGACGCGGCCTCACCGCGGAGCTGGTCCTCGGCGTTGTGCAGATAGGCCAGGTACTGGATTTCTGGAAGCGGCAGCAGCCCGGAGACACCGGCACCGAGTGCGAGTCCGAGGATGGACTGCTCATCCAGCAGGGTGTCGAAGACCCGGGCTGCGCCGTGCGTTTTCTGCAGTCCGCGGGTCACGCCGTACACGCCGCCCTTGCGACTGACGTCCTCGCCGAACAGCACGGCCTCGGGGTATGACCCCAGTACGTCGCTCAGTGCGCGGTTGATGGATTGGCTCAGTGTCAGGCGTTCCGTGGTCGGCGTCCGCTGGGGGAGCGCTTGTGCGACGGTTGCCGGTTCGGGGAAGCGGAGTGGGGCGGCGACGGCCTCGGGTGATGACAGTTGCGGCAGACCGGATACCTCGGCCGCGATCCGCATCGCCTCGGCGCGCTTGTCCTCGTAGAGGTCGATCACCTCGTCCGCGCTGAGTCCTGCGCCGAGCAGTCGGCGCGCGGTCCCCAGTAGTGGGTCGAGCACCTCGTCGGCCGCCACTTCCGCCGTACTCCGGTACGCCGCCTCGACGTCGGAACCGGCATGACCGAGCAGCCGGACGGTTCGCAACCGGAGGAACGCCGGCCGCCGATTCCGCCGTACGAAGGTTGCCGCTTCCGTCGCCATGGTCAGGGTCGCCGCCAGGTCAGTGCCGTCGGCGTCGAAGTAGCGGAGGCCGGGGCGTTGGCCGTAGGCCTGCTTGATCCAGCCGTCCGGCGTCCGCACGCTGATCCCGAGGCCGTTGTCCTCGCAGACCAGCAGCAGTGGCATTGGGATGCCCTGGTACGACGTGTGCAGGGCGGCGTTGATCGCACCGGTGGCCGTGGAGTGGTTCGCCGAGGCATCGCCGAAGCTGGTCACCACGATCGCGTCCGCGGGCCACGGCGACGGTACGCCGAGCTTCGCGGCCCGGGCCATCGAGAACGCGACCCCCATCGCCCGTGGCAGGTGCGACGCGATCGTCGAGGTCTGCGGAATGATCGCCAGGTCGTGCCGCCCGAAGACCTTGTGTCGACCGCCCGAAATCGGCTCGGTGGTCGCCGCCGCGACGCCGAGCAGGATGTCGCGCAGCCCGTCCTTCACACCGCACTGGTCCGCGCGCGCCAGGTAGAACGCGCCCGAGCGGTAGTGCAGCAGCGCAGGATCGGTCGGTCTGAGCGCGGCGGCGACGGCCGCGTTGCCCTCGTGTCCCGCTGATCCGATCGTGTAGAAGCCATGCCCCTGGGACTGCATCCACCGGGCCGCGAGATCCGCGTGCCGGCTGCCGAGTTGAGCGTCGTACAGGCTGCGCAGCAGATCGGCGGAGTAGTCACAGGGGGCGGGTTCGAGGGCGCGGACACGCTCCGCGAACCGCTCGTCGACTGCGGTCATGGAACGACTATCTCAAAGGCCGCAGTCGAAGCCTTCGTCGTTCGGGTTGGCGTCGGCGAGGACTTCCAGGATCCGGCTCGACGCGTGCAGGTCCGCATTCGATACATGATCCGCGAAGAACGTCGCGACCACAGCTTCGACCACGGGTCGGGCGGCGTCGAGGGCCTTGCGGCCGTCGTCGGTGAGCTCGGCCCAGGTGGCGCGGCGGTCCTCCGGGGTGTTCCGGCGGACGACCCAGCCGTCCTTGTCCTCGAGTTTGCCGATCAGGCGGGTGGCGCCGCTGCGGGAGATCATCAGCTCCGCCGCCAGCGGGGCCATCCGCATCCGGCCGCCGGCGCCGTCCAGGGCGCGCAGCACCTCGTGCTCGAAGTAGCTCATCTTCAGCCTGGTCCGGAGCGTGTTCTCGATATGCGTGAACAGCAGCGTGTCCGCGCGGTACAGCGCTCGCCAGGCCTGGAGCTGGGTGGGACTCATCTCCGGCGGCATGGGCTCAGTCTACGCCGTTCGGTGCACGATAAAACAGTTGACACGTGAACAGTTCGCGTGGGTATTCTGTCGGCTCCGGGTGAAAGTGTGAGCAGGAGGAGGCGATCGTGAGCGAGAGTGGCGCGGGGTGGAAGGCGGTTCGGCCGCTGAAGCACCGCAACTACCGGCTGCTCTGGACCGGATTGGCGGTGGCCCTGCTCGGCAGCGGGCTCTGGCTGGTCGCGCTCGCCTGGCAGGTGATCGAGCTCGGTGGCGGGCCGGTCCAGCTGTCCGTGGTGACGACGGCGTACAGCATCGGGCTCGTTGTCTGCGTGCTGTTCGGCGGAGTCGCCGCTGACCGGTTGTCGCAGCGCTCAGTCATCGTCGCGGCCGATGTGGTCCGTGGTGTGGTGCTGCTGGTGGTCGCCGGTCTCGCGTTGACCGAGCTGCTGGAGGTCTGGCATCTGGCCGGGGCGGCCGTGCTGATCGGCGCCGGCGAGGCGTTCCTGATCCCGGCGTACACGGCGTTGGTGCCGAGGCTGCTGCCTGCCGATGAGCTGCTCGCGGCGAACGGGCTCGAGGGGACGCTGCGGCCGTTGGCACAGCAGGCGACCGGGCCTGCGCTGGGCGGTCTGGTGATCGCTGCGATGTCGCCGGGGCTGGCGATCCTGATCACCGCGCTGACCTACTTCTTCTCGGCGGCGTGCGTGCTCGCGATGCGGATACCGGCCGATGAGTCCGCCGAGGTCGACGAGGAGCGCGCGACCGGCGTACGGGCGATGTTCGCGGACCTCCGAGAAGGCTGGAGCTATGTACGGCGGACTCGGTGGCTGCTCGCGTCGTTGCTGTTCGGCACCGCGTTCGTGCTGCTGATTCTCGGACCGCTGGAGGTGCTGCTGCCGTTCGCCGTCAAGGATCAGTTGGGTGGTGGGCCGAAGGACTTCGGCCTGGTCCTCGCGGCCTTCGGCATCGGCGGCGCGGTCGGCGCGCTGGCGATCTCGTCCCGCAGCCTGCCGCGGCGCTACCTGACCGTGATGACGTTGATGTGGGGATTCGGTGCGGTGCCGATCGTGGTTCTCGGTGTCGCCCGGGATCTCTGGGTGATGGCGCTCGGCGCGGCCGTGGTCGGCGCGACCGGTTCGGCGGCGATGGTCATCTGGGGCACGTTGCTCCAGCGCCGGGTCCCTGACCAGTTGCGCGGCCGGATCTCCAGTCTCGACTTCTTCGTCTCGCTGCTGCTGATGCCGGTCTCGATGGCGCTGGCCGGCCCGGCCGGTGCGCTTCTCGGAGTCCCCGCCGTCTTCATCATCGCCGGTGTCGGACCTGCCCTGGTCTGCCTGCTGGTCGTCTACTTCGGGCGGATGCCGTCCGACGAGCTCGCCAACCCGCTCGACACCACGGCGGAACCCGTCAACGCCTGACCGCGTCCGACCCGAGGCTTCTCGCGATGACAACCTTTCGCCAGGTTCCAGACGTCTCTGTTTGGGGAACGGTGGGAAGAGGCCGCTCGTTCTATCGGGTAGTGGGGTGCTCTGACGTGAGGTGGGCGTGACTGTGAGTGTGCAGCGGGTGGTGATTGCTGCCGGTTTGGGTGCCGGGACGGTCGGCGCACTCACCGGCGTGCTGCTGCTTGGGCCGTTGGGGGCGTCGCTCCTGCTCGCAGTCGTCTTCCTGATCGTCTGGCCGCTGGCCGCGGTGATCCGGCAGGTCGTCGTCGACACCCCGGATTATTCGGCCACCACGGTCGCAGCGCTGGCCGCCACTGGTGTGCTGTGCCTGCCCGGTCTGGTTCGGCTTGTCGCGGACGGCGCGTTCGGGGTCGCGACTCTGCTGGTGGGTGCGGTGGTGTTCGTGCTGATCGATCTCGTCGTACCGGATCGTCGGGACCGGCCGTCGTCGCGCCGGCAGCGCCGGATCCGGCGGTTGACCGAGGAGCAGTTCCTCGAGGACGAGGCGCTGATCGCGTCCCTGCAGTGCCCGTTGAGTATCAGCGAGCTGTGCGACGTCTGGGTCGAGACCGCGGGACAACTGGCTCAGGGTGCCGATATGCGCGACCGTCAGGCGGTCGCCGAGGTGCGGCGGATCTGCCTGGACGAGTTCGAGCGCCGCAACCCGGTGGGATTCCAGCGCTGGCTCGACGCCGGTGCGCCGCCGAACCCCACGACGTACCTGATGGCCCACGGCGAATAGCCCTTACGAGGCCTTCTTCCGCGCCGTCTTCTTGGCAGCGGTCTTCTTCGCGGCCGGCTTCTTCGTGGTGCGCTTGGTTGTGCGCGACTTGCGGGCGGCCTCGACGCTGGCGCGGAGGGCGCTGACCAGGTCGGTCGGCGTGGTCGCCTCCGGCTCCTCCTCGGAGTAGACGACCTCCTTCCCCTTGCGCTTGGTCTCCACGAGCTTCTTCACCCGCTCGGTATAGGTGTCCTTGTACGCCGACGGCTTCCACTCACCGCTCATCGCCTCGACCAGGTCCGCCGCCATCGTCAGCTGCTTCCCGGACCGCGACTTCGCCGGCAGATCGTCCAGCTCGGCGACCGGATCCCGGATCTCGTCGGCGAAGTACATGGTCTCCAGCACCAGCACCTTGTCCTGCGCGCGGATCGCGGCCAGGTACTCCTTGCCACGCATCACGAACTTCGCGATCCCGGCCCGGTTCGTCTTCACCAGCGCGTCCCGCAACAGCCCGTACGACGAGGCGTTGTCACCCTGTTTCGGACCCAGGTAGTAGGTCTTCTGGAAGTGGATCGGATCGATATCGTCCAGGTCGACGAAGGTGTCGATCTCCAGCGACCGCGACTTGCCGGGCGCGATGTCGTCCAGCTCGGACGGTTCGACGACGACGTACTTGCCGTTGCCGAGGTCATGGCCCTTCACGATCTTGTCGTAGGCGACCTCGCGGCCGGTGCGTTCGTTGACCCGCTTGTAGCGGATCCGGTCCGACGTCCCGCGCTGGAACTGGTGGAAGTCCAGCTCGTGCTCCTCGGTCGCGCTGTACAGCCCGACCGGCACCGAGACGAGCCCGAAAGTGATGTAACCGCTCCAGATCGATCGCGCCATGCGCGCCCGGTACCCAGGTCACATGCGGTTGTAGCGCTTCCGAGCCTCGCGACTCTCCTTCTGAGCGTCACGAGCGGTACGGCGGGCTTCGTCGAGCTCCGCTCCCAGGTTGTGCACAAGTTGCTGTGCCTCGGCGAGCGCCTCGCGGGCGTCGTCGAGCTGCTTGTCGAGATCCTCGACTCGCGCTTCAGCGGCCTGGGCCGTGGCGACGGCGTCCTCGAAGGCCTTCTTGGCCTCCGCACGAGCCGCGGCCTCCTGCTCCTCGGCCTCCCGCTGCGCCCGGTCCTTCTCGGCGTCGGCCTTGGCATCGGCCGCTTCCGAGGCCTGCTGAGTCTTCCGCCGGGCGCGAGCCGCCTCCCGGCGTTCGTCGGTCAGCGGCGTGACATTGGTGGGCTCGCCGTTCTCGTCCACGACGCCGAAGCCGACGTGCCGCAGCGCGCTGCTCAGCCGCCCTTCCCGTACGGCGTCGCCTGCGGCGGGGTCGACCAGCGCAGCGTCGAGCGTCTCGCGGAGCTTCTGCGTAACGTCCGCACTGACCTTCTGGTTGGCGTCCTTTGCGAGCCGCCCGGCCTCTTTGACCAGCTTGTCCAGCAGTTGATGGCGTTTCGGGGTCAGCTCACGCAGCCGGTCGCCGTCCATATCGGCGGTCGCCTCGCGGAACTCGTCGCCCAGCGCAATGAGATCGTCGAGGTCGTCGGCCGCGTTGTGGGCCACCAGGTTCGCCACCCAGGCGGCGACAGTCGGCTTCCGGAGCGCCTTCAGCCGTGTCGAACCGAGCTGGTCGCCATCAGCCTTCAGCTGCTTGGCCAGCTCGTTGCGCGTCGGAATGAAGTCAGCCGCCGGAATCGCGTACAGCCGGTCCGCCGCCTCCTCGAAGTCCACCCGCCCGACGCTACCCGAAAGCTGACATGTTCTGGCAGGTTGAGCTGCTTGACTCGCGCGGTGAACGAATGCTGCTCCGTGGTCGACCTCCGTCAGTACACGCTGCACCCAGGCGCCCGCGACACCCTCATCGACGTCTTCGACGAACACTTCGTGGAAGGCCAGGAGGTGTGCGGAATGCACATCGTCGGCCAGTTCCGCGACCTCGACGACCCAGACCGCTTCGTCTGGCTCCGCGGCTTCAACACCCTGGACGCCCGCGCCGAAGCCCTCAAATCCTTCTACTACGGCCCGGTCTGGCGTGAGCACGCCGCAGTCGCCAACGCCACCATGATCGACTCCGACAACGCCCTACTCCTGGAACCAATTCACCTAGGACCGGACTACCCAAGCCCCAACTCCCCACGTCCTACCGAACCCGCGGAGTCGCTCATCACAGGGTTCGTCCATCCGGCCGGCCCTGGGTTCGTCGAGCAGTTCCAGCGCGAGATGCTTCCCGCTCTTGCTGAGGTGGGGGCTTCGCCTTTGGCGGTCTTCCGGTCGCTGGTTGTGGAGAACAACTTTCCGCAGTTGCCGTTGCGGGACGACGTGGTCCTGGTGTGGCTCGCGCGGGGTGTGGATGAGCAGGCGCGGGAGGTACTGCGTGCCTGGGAGGGACAGGAGTTGCGGCTTCGGCCGACCTCGCGTTCTCAGCTGCGTTAAATAGTTTGCGCGCCCGCGCGGCGCCGGGCATCCTGAATCGACTTGAGCGGCGACGAGCGCTGCCTGGGCCTAAGGAGGGCTGACGGATGGCAATCACTGTGCTGCGGCATGTCCGCGTCAGTCTCACCTCAAGCCTCAGGAGCACTCCCGATGTCTTCCGACGTCTTTCGTACCGAATCTGACTCATTCACCTCTGCTGATCAATACTCTTTTGATTTCCAGCAGGTCGACGAAACTCTGGCGCCGAACCAGCGCTGGACCACCTGGCTGGACGTCGAGCGCGGTTCTCGCGGGCCTGAGCCCCGCCCCTCGTGGGTGGTGACGGCACAGGCCGCGATCGATACCGAGCTCGGCGTCCTCAAAACCGGTAAGGAAGCTGATGTCTTCCTGATCGAGCGCGCCGTCGAAGCCATCGGCGACGCGCCCGCACAGTCCTCGCTGCTCGCCGCCAAGCGGTACCGCACCGAGGAGCACCGGTCCTTCCACCGCAGTACGGCGTACGTCGAAGGCCGCCGTACTCGCAACAGCCGCGACAGCCGGGCCATGGCCAAGAAGACCCAGCACGGGCGCAGTGTCGCGTCCGGGCAATGGGCCTACGCGGAATGGGCCGCGCTGAACCAGCTGTGGAAGGCCGGGGTGCCAGTGCCGTACCCGGTCCAGATCGACGGGACCGAACTGTTGATGGAGTTCATCGACGACGGCGAGGGCGGAGCCGCGCCACGGCTGGCCCAGGTCCGTCCGTCGAAGGACCTGCTCGGCGAGTACTTCGAGCAGTTGCGAGGTGCCATGCGGGAGCTGGCTCGCGCCGGTCTCGCGCACGGCGACCTCTCGCCGTACAACGTGCTGGCCCAGGGCGAGCGGATCGTGATGATCGATCTGCCGCAGGTGATCGACGTCGTCGGCAACCCGAAGGGGATGGAGTTCCTCCTCCGGGACTGCCACAACATGGCGGCCTATTTCACCAGCAGGGGCTTGGAAATCGACGAACAGGAGTTGTTCGCCGATCTCCTCAGTATGGTGTTCTAAGAGACTGCTTTTGCAGCTGCGCGGCCGGCGGTGCGTCCGGTGAACAGGCAACCGCCGACGAAGGTGCCTTCGAGTGAGCGGTAGCCGTGGACGCCGCCGCCACCGAATCCGGCGACTTCGCCGGCCGCGTAGACACCAGGCAACGGCGTACCGTCGGTGCGCAGGACGCGGGACTCCAGGTCGGTCTGCAGACCGCCCAGGGACTTGCGGGTCAGGATGTTCAGCCGTACGGCGATCAGCGGGCCGGCCTTCGGGTCCAGGATCCGGTGCGGTGGCGCGACCCGGATCAGCTTGTCGCCGCGGTAGTTGCGGGCGCCGCGCAGCGCGGTGATCTGCAGGTCCTTGGTGAAGGTGTTGGTGATCTCGCGGTCGCGGGCGACGATCTGGCGCTCGAGGTCAGTCAGGTCGATCAAGTTGTCGCCGGACAGGTCGTTCATGCCGCGGACGAGGTCGGGCAGGTTGTCCCGGACTACGAAGTCGGCGCCCTTGTCCATGAAGGCGCGGACCGGCGGAGTCGCGCCACCGCGGGCGCGGCCGAGGACGGCCTTGATGTCCTTACCGGTCAGGTCGGGGTTCTGCTCCTGGCCGGAGAGGGCGAACTCCTTCTCGATGATCTTCTGGGTCAGCACGAACCACGTGTAGTCGTAGCCGGTGGTCATGATGTGCTCGAGCGTGCCGAGGGTGTCGAAGCCGGGAAAGAGCGGGACCGGGAGTCGCTTGCCGGTGGCGTCGAACCACAGTGACGACGGGCCGGGCAGGATTCGGATGCCGTGCATCGGCCAGATCGGGTCCCAGTTCTGGATGCCTTCGGTGTAGTGCCACATCCGGTCGCGGTTCACGTACCGGCCGCCGGCCTGTTCGGTGATCGCGAGCATCCGGCCGTCGACATGCGCCGGTACGCCGCTGATCATCCGCCGCGGCGGTTCGCCCATCCGCTTCGGCCATTGCGCGCGGACGAGATCGTGGTTGCCGCCGATCCCACCCGACGTGACGATGACCGCCTGAGCCTTGAGCTCGAAGTCGCTGACCTCGGTCCGCGAACTCGCCTGGCCACGCAGCACGCTGCTGGGCTCCAGCACCTTGCCGGAGACGCCGTCGACGACACCACCGGTGACGGTCAGCTCGTCGACGCGATGCCGGAAGCGGAACTCCACCAGCCCCTTGGCCACTGCCTCACGGACGCGGCGTTCGAACGGCGCGACCAGGCCCGGGCCGGTGCCCCAGGTGATGTGGAAGCGCGGGACCGAGTTGCCGTGCCCGTCGGCGTTGTACCCACCGCGCTCGGCCCAGCCGACCACGGGGAAGAACCGCACGCCCTGAGCATGCAGCCACGGCCGCTTCTCGCCGGACGCGAAGTCGACGTACGCCTCGGCCCACTGACGGGCCCACTTGTCCTCGTCGTCCAGCCGGTCGAACCCGGCCGAGCCGAGCCAGTCCTGCAGGGCGAGATCGCGGGAGTCCTTGATCCCCATCCGGCGCTGCTCGGGGGAGTCGACGAACATCAGGCCGCCGAACGACCAGAAGGCCTGTCCGCCGAGCGATGCCTCCGGCTCCTGGTCCAGCAGCAGCACCTTCTTGCCCGCATCCGCAAGCTCCGCGGTCGCTGCCAGCCCGGCCAGTCCCGCCCCCACGACGATCACATCGGCGTCCATGGGGACATGTATACCGGACAGTAGTCAGGCATGGACTCTGGTGCGCGTAGTTGCAAGAATATCGGCCGTGACGATCCTTTCCGTGCAAGATCTTGTCCTGCCTGCCGCTGCTCTCGGCGGGGAGAACCCGTTGCCGCCGCTCCGCAGTCACCAGGAGGTGCACGAGGTCCGCAACCTCGCCGAGCTCCCGGCCGACCTGCAGGCGAACATCACGTACGGCGGCCTGCGCAGCACCCTGCCGTGTCTGGACCAGGACGGGTACGACCGCACGCTCGTCGAGACCACGCTGGGGTCACTCGTGCTGGAGAACGACTTTGTGCGGGCGGTTGTGCTGCCGAGTCTCGGTGGTCGGCTCTACTCGCTCGTGCACAAGTCGACTGGGCGCGAACTGCTCTACCGCAACCCCGTCTTCCAGCCTGCGAACCTTGCCCTGCGCAACGCTTGGTTCGCCGGTGGTGTCGAGTGGAATGTCGGTAGCACGGGTCACTGGACTGGCACGTGTTCACCGATGCATGCGGCTCGGGTCGAAGGGCCGGACGGTACGCCGATTCTGCGGCTCTGGGAGTTGGAGCGGACTCGGAATCTCGTTACGCAACTCGACTTCTGGCTGCCCGCCGACTCCGAGTTCCTGTACGTCGGGGTGCGGCTGCAGAATCCCGCGGACCACGACGTACCGGCGTACTGGTGGTCGAACATCGCGGTCGATCAGTCGGAGCGCACGCGGGTGCTGGTGCCGGCGGATCAGGCGTGGCGGTACGGGTACGGCGCTCGGCTGGATCTGGTCGATGTGTCGAGTGAGCTGACGTATCCGACTTGGCACGACAAGGCGGTCGACTACTTCTTCGAACCGCTGGCCGGTGAGCGGCCGTGGATCGCGTCGATCGATGCTGAGGGCAACGGGTTGGCGCAGGTGTCGACTGCTCGTTTGCGCGGGCGGAAGTTGTTCGTGTGGGGCGAGGCTCCGGGTGGACGACGGTGGCAGGAGTGGTTGGCGCCGGGTCTTGAGGGGCCGGGTTATGCGGAGATCCAGGCGGGGTTGGCGCGGACGCAGATGGAGCATTTGAAGTTGCCGGGGGCAACTTCGTGGCAGTGGCTGGAGGCGTATGGGCCGGTGTCGGTGGATGCGGACGCGGCTCATGCGGATGACTGGCAGGTCGCGCGTACGGCGGGTGCTGCGGCGCTGAACGCGGTTCTCGACGGGCTGCCGGCGCGCGAGGCGGAGTGGTCGACCGTGGTCGATGCGGCGCCGGTGGAGCGGGTGGCGGTCGGGTCGGGCTGGGGTGCGTTGGAGCTCGCGCGGACTGGATGGTCGGTGTCGGCGGGGACGCCGTTTGACGCGGACACGATGACTGATCGGGAGCGGGCGTGGTTGCCGTTGCTGGATGGACAGTTGCCGGCGACGGACGGCGTACCGGACGGGACGCTGGTGGGGTGGCGGGAGTTGCTGGAGAAGGCGGCGGACAACTGGCTGGTCTGGTACCACCGCGGGGTCGCGCGGTACTACGCCGGAGACGAGGCCGGCGCGCTGGACGCCTGGCGAGAGTCCGGAGACAACCCCTGGGCGCTACGGAACATAGGTTTCGTCCAGCAAGACCTCACGGCATATGAGAGGGCTCTCGAACTTTGTCCCGACCTCGTCGAGTTGCAGGTCGAGGCCATTGCACTCGCCATCGCTGTCGATCCGATTCGTGCCACGCAGTACCTCGCGTCCGCAGCGGACGATCCGCGAATTCAGGCTCTCCGGGTCCAGCAGGCTCTTGCCACCGGGGATGCGCAGCGGGCGCATGAGTTGCTGGCGGAGGGGATTCAGCTTGCGACTGTGCGTGAGGGGGCGAATCCGCTGACTGACTACTGGGTGGCTGCTGAGGAAGCGCTGGGGACTGGGCGTCCGGTGCCGCCTGAGTATCAGTTCGGGATGTCCGGAAGCTGACTCTGCTCGATACCTTCCCCGCCCCACCACCCCGGTCGGAAATTCTTTGTTCGGACCTGGAACCGAGTAGGTGTAACCGGCGTCTCACCGACGTGCGGCAAAGGCCGCGCAGTCTGTTTCGGGGAGGTGAGTGCCATGTTGACGATCGTCGTTCTCGGCGGGTTCGGCCTGGTGCTGCTGGTCACCGCCTGCATCGTGGCGGATGTGATCAGTGGTTCCCGGCATGAGGCGAACGCTTCGGGGAGTGAGGAGAAAACCGCAGGACGGGTGCTCCGGGTCCGTGGCCCGGTCCACGGGCGCCTGCAGGACGGAACACCGGCGACGTACACCGAGGTCGTCGTCGAGTACTACACCCGTCGGGGTGAGGGGCCGTTCGAGGTCGCTCGCAAACTGCCGGTGGGCAGCAGGACGTCGTACAGCAAGGGCGATCGCGTGATCGTCGCGTACGACGTGCGCAGCCCGCGGCGGGGCCGGATCGCCGGCCGCGTCACGCACTGGCCGCAGCTGGGACCGAGGTCCGGGCAGCCGGTGCCAGAGGAGCCTGTGCCACACGGTTGATACTTGAACACCCTGGAGTCCCTCACCTGATTTTCCAGGTGAGGGTTTTGTGATTCAGGCCGGGAAGTGCGGGGCGAGCGTGCTGTAGAGGGCGGGCATCCCTTGGGACAGGACGTACTCGGCTTCTGCCTCCGGTAGTCGGTCGGCGAGGTGCGCGAGCGCCTCGCCCATGGCGATGCTGAGGGTGACCGCCAGCCGGAAGTTGCGGCTGTCGACGGCGCCGAAGCGCGCCACCAGCAGCTCCGAGAACTCGCCGGCGTGCTGATCGTCGTACTCGCCCGGCTGGGTCTCCAGGTCCGGGTCGCCGAGACCGCTCAGCACGACCGCGCGGAAACCCGGGTCGGTGCGGTGCATCTCGCGGAACGTCACCATCGTGACGTCGACGGCCTGCCGCCAGCTGGTCACCTCTGCCAGCCGGCTGCTCACCGCCTCGGTGTAGCGGGCCTGGTTCCGCCGTTCGATCGCCTGGATCAGGCTGCGCTTGTCGGGGAAGTAGCGATAGACGCTGCCGACCGCGATCTCGGCCCGTTTCGCGATCCCGCTCGTCGAGGCCGCGTCGTACCCGCGCTCGACCACCTCGGCACAGGCCGCGTCCAGAATCCGCTCGACCTGGCGGCTGGCCCGATCCTGGGTCGGTGTACGGCGCAGCGGATACGCCGACGATGTCACCATTCGGCCATTGTGCACCGAAACGTCGACAACGTTGCCACTCTCGTATGACAGATTGCCGTCAGATCTGCGTCATGACTCATGGGAGGGAACGCACGATGCGCATCAGCAAATCGGTGGTCGCCGGAATCGCGACCACCGCAGTCGCCGCGTCCGGGCTGGCCGGTTCGGCTCTGACCACGTCGCAGGCCAGTACGTCGGCCGGGCTCAAGATGAACCAGATCCAGGTGATCGGGTCGCACAACTCGTACCACCGTGAGCTCAGCGACGCCGAGAAGAAGATCCAGGTCGGGCAGAACCCCGGCGCGGTCGACCTCTTCTACTCGCACGCCCCAATCGGTCAGCAGCTTCAGGACCAGAACGTCCGCCAGCTCGAGCTGGACCTGTTCCCGGACCCGAATGGCGGCCTCTACACCTACCCGCTGATCCGCAAGATCGCCGGACTCCCGGCGCTCACCGACCCGGAGCTGGCCAAGCCCGGGATCAAGGTGATGCACATCGTCGACGTCGACTACAACACCGTCTGCCGCAGCTTCACGCAGTGCCTGCAGCAGGTGAAGACCTGGTCCGACGCGCACCCGCACGCGGCGCCGATCGCGATCAGTCTCGAGCTGAAGCAGTCCGACCCGGCGATCGTCGCCCAGGGCGGCGTGAAGGCTCCGCCGTGGGACGCCGGCAACCTGAACAGCATCGACGCCGAGATCCGCTCGGTCTTCAGCGAGCAGCAGTTGCTGTCGCCGGACGACGTACGGAAGTCGGGCCTGACGCTGGAGCAGTCGGTGACGACCAAGGGCTGGCCGACGCTCAAGAACGCGGCCGGCAAGGTGCTGTTCTACTTCGACAACGCCGGACCGGGCACCGAGATCCGCAACATCTACCGCGAGGGCAAGCCGAACCTGGAAGGCCGGGCGGTCTTCACCCGCGGTGCCGAGGGTGAGGCCGACGCCGCGATCACGCAGGTGAACGACCCGCGCGGCGAGGGCTCGGCCGAGATCCAGCGCCTGGTGAAGAAGGGCTACCTGGTCCGGACCCGGTCCGACGAGCCGCTGTCGACGATCCGGAACAAGGACTTCAGCCGGGTCGACATCGCGCTGGGCAGTGGTGCGCAGTTCGTCAGCACGGACTTCCCGGTGGCCGGGATGGCGTCGCGGTACGACAGCGACTTCGTCGCCAAGCTGCCCGGGAACACTCCCGTACGCTTGAACCCCGTCACCGGCAAGCCGGGTGCGCGCGTAGCGGAGAGGTGATCTGAACATGTCGGAGCACGTGGTCGACGTCAGCTGGAGCCGTGGTGAGCACGAGTTCACCTACGACACCTACAGCCGCGACCACGAGTGGCGCTTCGACGGCGGGATCACCGTGCCCGGGTCCGCCAATCCGGCGTACCTGGGCAGTCCCGGACCGGTCGATCCCGAGGAGGCGTTCGTGGCGGCGATCTCGTCCTGCCACATGCTCACCTTCCTCGCCATCGCGGCCCGCAAGCGACTGGTGGTCGACTCGTACGACGACCACGCGGTCGGCGTGATGTCGAAGAACGCGGCCGGGCGGGTGGCGGTCACCGCGGTGACGCTGCACCCGAAGATCGTCTGGGGCGGGCCTTCGCCGGATGCCGCCGTACTGGATCGGCTGCATCACCTGGCGCATCAGGAGTGTTTCATCGCGAACTCGGTGACCACCGAGATCACGGTCGTTCAGTAGCTTCGGGCAACAAAAACCACCCACCGGGTCTGGCCTGAGCCTCGCGCAAGCGGCGTCAGGACAGTCGGTGGGTGGTTTTGGGTGCATCTCTGTGGTGATGCACCGGACGGATCCGGCGGCGCTGCACATGGGCGCCTCTGCGTTTCGTGTGCGTCATCCGAGCGGTCCAACTCGGTGGGTAGGACCGTTCGGGTGCGCCGCCGGTTTCCGTTCGTCCGGTTCGCGCCAGTTACTGCTCAGCGGCGGCGTCGCTCCGGTCGTCTGTGGTGGGGTCCGTTTCGGTCCGGCCGAGTTCCGTGGCCAGTGCCGTCATCATTCGGTGGATCGTCATGCCAGTGAGACGCACGGCGGACCGGGGTATGACGAGAAAACCCCGAAATTTCTCGATGTGACCTAGGCCACTACTTCTCGCTCTATTTCTCGTCCAGGCCGTCGAGCCGCAGGGGGACGAGTTTGCGCGCCTCGTCGTACGACGTTCCGGTCAGCTCGAGCAGGTCGACGACGGTCGAGCGGATCTGGCCGAGTACCACGACTGCGGACAGGCCGGCGGGGAGCGGCAATTCCGCCGTACGGCGGCCTAGCTCGCCCAGGACGCGGTGAGCGGCGACCTTGGCGGCGGGCTCGAACAGGGATTCCGCGATCAGGCGGGTGCCGTCGGCGAGCCGATCCAGGAGCATCGGGTACTCGTCGGGCATCCGCTCATCACGCCAGACCGAGACCGCGCACCGCCGTACCAGGACCCGGATGTTGCGGATCGCGCGGTCGAGCGGGACGACGAGGTCGGCGATCTGCTGGACCCGGCCGCGATGCCTCCGGCGGAAGGGGGAGAGTCGGACGACCGCGACACCCTCCGCGGCGGCGCTGCGGAGGTCGTCGAGCATGGCCTCGCTTGCGCGTGCCCTGCGCAGGGCGTCGGTCAGCTCCCGCTCGTCGCGCTGCTCGGCGTGCGCTTCTTGGTCGTTCTTGTCGCGGAGGCCCTCGGCGGTCTCGACGAGGATCGCGGAGAGCTCGTTGAGTACCTCGGAAGCTTGTTGCCGTGGGCGCCTGATCGCCGCAGCCGGTGCGATCGTCGCGGCGGCGAGCGCGACCACGCCGCCCAGGACCGCATCCAGCCAGCGGCTGAAGCCCGCGCCGGGGTTGGGCAGCAGGGTGGTGACGATCGCGGCCTGGACGCCGGCCTGGGTGGTCATCAGGGTGCCGGCACCGAGCAGTACGGCGATGCTCATGGCCAGTGCGACCACGAAGATGATCTGCGGTACCCCGGTGCCGAAGAACCGCACGAACAGGTCGCCGACCCCGACTCCCACGGCCACTCCGACCATCACCTCGGCGACCCGGCGTAGTCGCTGGCCGAAGCTGAACCCCAGGCAGACCATCGCGGCCACCGGCGCGAAGAACGGTTGATGGTGGCCTGCGACGTACCGGGCCAACGCCCAGGCGACGCCCGCGGCGAGCGCACACTGCGCGATGAAGAAGATCCGATCCCGCCACCGCTCCAGCCGGCGGCGGACCGAAGCACGCGATCGCCGCGCAGCCTGCGGCGCGATGTCGTCCCGCAACTCCCGCAGCTGGTCCAACGTCAGCCTGACCGGATCCATCCGCTCATTGTGCCCGGCTTGATTCATCTGGCCTCGACGGGACACTGTGTGTTCATGACCGAGAACAACCGTGAGGACTACGGCAGCTACAGCGTCGACGACGAGGACCAGCTGCAGGCGGAGGACACCCTGAACGACCGTGGGGTGGACGATCTGCTCGACGAGGGCTACTCCCCGCCCGAGAAGTGGTCCGCCGGTGAAGGCTTCGGCACCACCGCCGACGAAGCGCTCCAGGGCGAGACCCTCGACCAGCGCATCGCCCAGGAAGAGCCCGACGTGGACCCCTACGCCGAAGACCCCGAAGACGTCGGCGGCCCCGAAGTAGGCACCCGCCGGTCCGGCCGCCTGGTCGCCCCCGACGAAGGCGCCCACTCCGACACCGACTCCGACCTGGTCGCCGAAGACATCGGCTTCGACGGCGCCGCCGCCTCAGCCGAAGAAGCCGCCGTCCACGTGGTCGACGACGAAGAAAACTTCGAACTCGACGAAGACGACGACACCGACCTGTCGTCCTACGAAAACGTAGACCTGGGCGACATCACCGACCCCGAGAACTGAACGTCCATTAGCGGCGGGTGACAGTGACCTTCGTGCCGTGTTTGGGGACGAGGGTCACGTTCTTCGCCTGGGCGGGTTCGGGAGCGGGGTCGGGCGCCTGGAGGTTGTAGGCGGCGAGGGTGGCGCGGAGGATCTCGGTGCCTTCCATCAGGGAGAAGCCGGCGCCGATGCAGCGCCGGGCGCCGCCGCCGAACGGCATCCAGGTGCCGGGGGCCGGTGGGTCGTCCGAGAGGAAGCGCTGCGGGCGGAATTCGGTCGGCGCGGGGAAGTGTTCGGCGTCCCGGTGAACCAGGCCGATGGCGGCCATGATCGTCGTACCGCGGGGGAGGCGGTAGCCGGCCAGGTCGGTGGTCTCGGTCAGGCGGCGACCGACCTGATAGACGACAGGGTGCAACCGCATGGCCTCCTTGACGATCGCCTCCAGCTCGCCGTCCGCCGCGTGATCGGCAGCGCGCTGGCCGAAGGCGAGGTCTTCCGGCCTCCGGGCCAGTTCGTGGAAGGCCCAGGCGAGGGCGGTCGCGGTTGTCTCGTGGCCGGCCAGCAATAGCGTCACGAGTTGGTCGCGCAGTTCCACATCTGTCCACTCACCGGCCGCGAGCAGACGCGACAGCACATCGTTGCGTCCGGCAAGGTTCCCGCGGCGGCGCGCGATCTCGTCGTACAGGATCTCGTCGACCTGCTCCTGCGCTCGCAGGAAGCTCCGCCACGGTGGGATCCGGAGCAGCGGTGGGTAGAAACCGCCGAGCATGATCACCGGCGACACCGACACGATCTTGTCCATCAATGGGCGCAGGGTGTTCAGGCGGTCGACGTCGGTCACACCGAAGATGACCTGGAGGATGATTTCCAGCGTCAGGTTCCGCATCCGCTGGTGCATCTGGAACGGCGTATCGATCGGCCAGGTCGCGACTTCGGCGACCGCGAGCTCGTGGACCATTTCGGCGTACCCACGCAGTGCTTGCCCGGAGAACGCCGGCATCAGCTGCCGCCGCATCCGCACGTGATCCTCGTCGTCGAGTAGCAGTAGCGAGCTCGACCCCATCACCGGTTCGAGCGCGGTGTTGCCCTCGCCCGCATGCATGACCGCAGGCGAGCTGCCGAACACCTCGCGGATGTGATCCGGCCGGCTCAGCACGACACAGACGCGGCTCGACGGAACCAGGCGGATCGTGAACACATCGCCGTACTTCTCGCGCATCCGTGGGAAGAACGTCTTGCGGTGGTTCGCGAACAGCACGCTCTGCACCACCGTCGGCAGACGCGGGCCGGGCGGCAGTGTGCGGGCGGTCTGCCGATCGAGAGTGCGGGAACCGAGCAGTGGAGTCGGAGCCATCCTTCGACGTTACGTCACACGGGTGAACGCTGAGAGTCGAATGCGACAAGCGCAGCAACGATCCTGGGCAACTGATCGTCGCTGCCCGGATCGAGACCGGTCAGTTTGGCGACCTGTTTGAGCCGGTAGTCGACGGTGTTCGCATGGACGTGCAGGTCGGCCGCGGTCTGGCGGCGGCTGCGTGCGTTGTCGAGATAACACCGCAGCGTGGAGAGCAGGTCGGGGCGGTCTCCGAGCGGTTCGAGGAGCTGCGCCAACCGGTCGCGCGCCGGACTCGGCCGGCTCAGCTGGAACTCCAGGACGAGATCGTCGAGCTCGTAGACGCCCGCCGGATGGCGATGGATGCGGATGACGTCGAGCAGGTCCCGGACCAACGCAACAGCAGCCGGTACGTCGGATGGCGCGCTGGTGGTGATCGCCAGCGTGACGTCGACACCCGCGACCCGGCTCAACTTGGTGCGGAGGTTGTCGACCTCGCCACGGGTACACGGGAGCAGCGCGATCCCGCCGTCGACCGACAAACTCGCCATACTGCCGGCCAATCGATCAAGCTCGACCCGCACCCGCCGAAGCTTGCGCCGGGCAACGATCTGCGGGTCGACACCCGGCTGGAGCTCGTCGGGATGGGTACCGAACGTGAGGCCGGCCACGAGATACTCGGCCGGCAGCCGTACGCCGGTCCGCACCGCAGCCTCGTCAACCGCGCGCCCGTCGAGCAGCGCCGCGAGTACCGCCTGCCGGGAGGCCTGGTCCTCGCCCGCGATCGACTGCCGCTCCTCGAAGTAGCTCGCCGAAACGATCGCCGTCACCTGCTGCAGGAAGTCGAGGATCAGCCGGTTGAGCCCGATCGCGTCCGCCAGTTCCTCGGGCCGGAACCCGGCGGCGACGTCATCGGCGCAGACCTTCCCGCCCAGGTGGTAGGCCGCCAGCAACGCCTCCAGCGGCACGCCCTCCTCCGCCCGCCGCCGCGCCGACTCCCGGAGGGGCGCGAGTACCTCCCCGGTCGGTACGACGCCGGTCCGGAACGTCTCGATGAATGCCCGCAACGACTGGTCGGTGATCCGGCGGATATCGCCCTGCAACTCCTCGGCCGGCAACTGCGCGTACAGCGGGATCTCCGCGACCAACCGCGTCAGTACGTCGTCGACCAGCCGCGGCAGCCGAGACCGCACAAGCTCATGCACCGGCACACCACCGGAACGCAGCTCCTTGTGATCCGTCACAACGATCACCCCTCGAACTCTGGGCGTGGCCCCAGCGACCGGCAGGCGCTTTGGGGTCGAACATTACTACCCAGAAGTAGTGCTCGACCGACCGCAAAGGGTGATGACCATGAAACGACGGGTACTGCTGGCAGTAGGCGTGATGCTGGCCGGCCTGGTCAGCCCCAGTGTGGCGCGTGCGGCCGACCCTCTTGAGTACGTCGCTCTCGGCGACTCGTCCGCCGCCGGACCGCTGATCCTGCCGCAGATCGACCTCCCCTGCCTGCGGTCCGCGGTCAACTACCCGCACGTTGCCGCCGCCAAGCTCGGTGCCGACCTGACCGACGTGACCTGTTCGGGAGCCGTCATCCCGGACTTCAGCGGGAAACAGTTCGGGTTCGTGCCCCCGCAGTACAACTCCCTCAGCCCAGCGACCGACCTGGTAACGGTCGCCATCGGCGGCAACGACACCGGCCTAGTGGCCGCAGCCCTGAGTTGCATCAACCTGCTCCCCGCCCCAGCCGGCGCCTCCTGCAAAGAGCGCTACACCGCCGGAGGCAAAGACCAGTTGGCCGCCCGCATCACCGCCACCGCCCCCGCCTTCGGCCAAGCCCTCGACCGCATCCGCACGTTGGCACCCAACGCACGCATCCTCGTCACCGGCTACGGCACCTACATCCGCCCCAACGGCTGCTACCCCCAGATCCCCGTCTGGCCCGTCGACGCCAACTACCTCCAGGCCACCGTCGACCGCCTCAACCACATGCTCGCCACCCAATCGGCGCAGCACGGCGCAACCTACGTAGACCTCCGCACCCCCTCCATCGGCCACGACGCCTGCGCCCCCATCACCCAACGCTGGCTAGAAGGCCTCATCCCCACCTCCGACGCCGCGCCCCTCCACCCCAGCCGCCGAGGAATGGCCGCTTTCGGGGAGCTGGTGGCGGCCGCCGCGAGTTAGCCCCCCGCACCGGCTCCCGCCTCGCTACCGCTCGGCCCGCCGGTGCCCCACCCACCCTTCCCACGCGGCTACCGCCGCTTCATCTCGAGAGCAGTTCCGGCGACCGTACATTTCGCAGCCGCAGCCGCAGCCGCCGCCGCAGCCACTAAGCCCGCTCCTTCGTCGCGTGCACGCGGCTTGCTGTACTGGGATTGGGTGGGGTGGTGCGGGCGCAGGGTGTGATTCCGGGGCTTGTGGCGAGCTGGTTGCCGCTCGCTCCGGGGCGCGCGCTCCTGCCTCACGTCCACGCGGCTTGCTGTGCTGGGGTTGTGGCCGACGGAGCTCCTCACCGCCATGAGTGCCTAGGTGGATCCCAGTTCCGTCTGCCGCTGCCGGATGACGGGAGCGGATAGACCCCGTGGCACGCGCTGCACAGTGCCACGCACGGCAAGGCGCGACATCTTGGACACGCCCGCTCGCAGCGCCTGAGCTATGGTCACCAACACCCATTGACTGCAACCAAGAAGCTCTAACGACTCGAGGACAGTTGCGTCCAGCAGAGTGGTGTACGGCGAGGTGGTGGCCGGCCCGGGTCGTGGACGTGGGTGCGGTCACCGCGTGATTCTTCGAGGAATCTCTCACAACCCACTCGAAGAGAAGAGCACTGCGATGACCGCATCACCCAGTATCGACCCTGCCGAGTTTCTGCACGAGCATCTCGAGCAGGCCAGCCCTGACCTGCTGCGCGAACTGATGGAAGGGTTCATCAACAAACTGCTGTCTGCTGATGCTGACAGCGTGTGCGGCGCGGCGTTCGGGACACGCGACCCCGACCGGGTGAACTCCCGCAACGGATACCGCCACCGCGAGCTCGACACCCGGGTCGGGACACTGGATGTCGCGGTCCCGAAACTGCGTGAAGGAACCTACTTTCCCGACTGGTTGTTGGAGCGTCGCCGCCGTGCCGAGGCAGCGCTCACCTCGGTGGTCGCGACGTGTTACCTGCTCGGTGTCTCGACCCGGCGCATGGATCGCCTCGTGCAGTCGCTAGGGATTACCGGCCTGTCCCGTTCGCAGGTCAGTGTGATGGCCAGGGATCTCGACGAACTGGTCCGCGACTTCCGCGAACGGCCGCTCAACGAAGGCCCTTACACATTCCTGGCCGCTGACGCGTTGACGATGAAGGTCCGCGAAGGCGGCCGGGTGATCAAGATCGCGGTCATGGTCGCGACCGGCGTCAACGCCGACGGGTTCCGTGAAATCCTCGGCGTCGCCACCTCCACGGCCGAGTCCGGCGCCGGCTGGAACAGCTTCTTCAAAGACCTCGTCGCCCGCGGCCTGGGCGGCGTCGCACTGGTCACCTCCGATGCCCACGCCGGGCTGGTCGACGCGATCGGCGCCAACCTGCCCGGAGCGTCGTGGCAGCGCTGCCGCACCCACTACACCGCCAACCTCATGGCCACCTGCCCCAAGCACGCCTGGGGCGGCGTCAAAGCCATGCTCCACTCGGTCTTCGACCAGATCGACGCGGCAGCCGTGCACGCCCAGTACGACAAACTCCTCGATCAGATCCAGACCACGCTACCGGCCGTGCATGCCCACCTCGACGACGCCCGCGACGAAGTACTCGCCTTCACCGCGTTCCCGCGCGATGTCTGGCGACAGATCTGGTCGAACAACCCCAACGAACGCCTCAACCGCGAGATCCGGCGCCGCACCGACGTCGTCGGCATCTTCCCCGACCGCGCCTCGATCATCCGCCTCGTCGGCGCCGTCCTGGCCGAGCAACACGACGAATGGGCCGACGGCCGCCGCTACCTCGGCCTCGAAGTACTCCACCGCAGCCGACTCACCCTCAACCCCAACCCCGAGGAGACCACCGCCATCAACGCCTAACCACACAACGACGAATCACAAACCTTCGTACACCACCCCACAGGACTTGACCCTCGAGGACATCCACTGCGCGCAGTGCACTCGCCGCCCGCCGATGACTTCAAAAGTCACAGCCAGTCGTTACTTTCAAAGTCACAGTCAGTCGAACGACAGCCGTGGTGGCGTCGGACATGCGCTAGTCGGTAAGAAATGGGCATATGGCGCCCAAAAGTTTCCGACCAACGCAGCACCCGCCACGAAACAGCCACTTCAGCAAGCCCTCGAATCACACGCGGCGCGTACCACCAAGCACCCAATCCCAGTGCAGCAAGCCGCTTGCACGCGACGGAGGAGCGGGCTTAGCGGCGGCGGTTGCGAATGGACGGTCGGCGGAAGGTTGTCGCAAGGAAGCGGCGGTAGCCGCGCAAAGGGTGGGCGGTAGCGAGGTGGTGCGAGGGGAACAGGCGCCGCGCCCGGTGCCTGAGCGGCACCGGGCGCGGGGAGTGGGCGGCACCAGGGTGGGGGTGGGTGGTGCCGCTCCGGGGTTAGGAACGCTTGAAGCGCAGCGTCAGGATCTGGAACGGACGCAGGTCGAGGGCGACCGCTCCGCCATCCAGGGCCCGGTCCGCCAGGTGGCGCTCGAGGAGGTCTACCTCGGTGACCGACGTTGCCTCGAAGCTCGGGGTGATGACCCCGCGGGAGCGGCCGCCGGTGGATTCGTAGAGGCGGACTATGACGTCGCCGGACTGGTCGTCGGCGAGTTTCAGGGCTTCTACGACGAGGTTCGGGTTGTCGATGGTGACCAGGGGGGCGGTGCCTTCGGCGCCGGTGACGGTGCGTTCGGGCAGGTTGATGTTGTAGCCCTCGGTGATGGCGTCGCCGATGGCGGCGCCTACTACCAGGGCGTGGTTGACGGTGTGGAGACCCTGGTCGGTCTCGGGGTCGGGGAACCGGGGGGCGCGGATCAGCGACGTGCGGATGGTGGTTGTGGTGCCGCCGTCGGGGCGGGCGGTGCGGTTGATGTCGTGGCCGTAGGTGGAGTCGTTGACGACGGCTACGCCGTAGCCGGGTTCGGCTACGTGGACCCAGCGGTGGGCGGCGATCTCGAACTTGGCCGCGTCCCATGAGGTGTTCTGGTGGGTCGGGCGGAAGATGTGGCCGAACTGGGTTTCGGAGGCGGAGCGGTCGGCGTGGACGTCGACGGGGTACGCGGCCTTGAGGAACTTCTCGGCCTCGTGCCAGTCCATCTCGGTCTCGATGTCGACCCGCTTGGCGCCGGGGCGCACCCGCAGCGTCTGGGTGACGGTCGAACGGTTGAAGGAACGCTTGACGACGACCACAGCCACGCCGTCGACCACGCTGAAGTCGACGCTGTCGACCTCGGTGATGTCGCGGACGTTGTTCTTGTAGAACGAGTCGACGTCCCAGGCGTCCCACTGGTTCGGGGTGTCCACGTGCAGCTGGAGAAGGTTGCCGACGGCACCTGGTGCGATGACCTCGCGGTCGGCCTCGACGTCGTACAGGGAGGTGATCAGGCCACGCTCGTCGATGGTGACCCGGATGACTCCGTTGTCCAGTACGCCGTCCGCCACCGAGACCGCGGTTCCGGCCGGGGCGGCGACTGCCGAGCCCAGACCGGCGACGCCGTTGCGGGTGTGCGGTGCACCGTTGAACACGATCGACGAGGAACCGTTGCCGGCCAGGGCCTGCTGGGCCTTGGCGATGATCGCTTCGAGCTCCTCGGCCAGGCGCGCGTACGTCGCCTCGGCCTCGCGGTGCACCCAGGCGATCGAGCTGCCGGGCAGGATGTCGTGGAACTGGTTCAGCAGCACGGCCTTCCAGATCCGGTCCAGCTCGTCGTACGGGTAGCTGTCCAGCTTGCCCGCGACCACCGCGGCCGCCGACCAGAGCTCGGCCTCGCGGAGCAGGTGCTCGCTGCGCCGGTTGCCCTGCTTGGTCTTGGCCTGGGAGGTGTACGTCGCGCGGTGGATCTCGAGGTAGAGCTCGCCGGACCACACCGGGGCCTGGTCGGCGTACTCGTCCTGGGCGGCGGTGAAGAACTCGGTCGGGGACTCGATGGTCACCCGCGGCGAGGACTCCAGGTTGGCCACCCGGCGGGCGGTCGCGATGAACTCACGGGTGGGGCCGCCACCGCCGTCGCCGTACCCGAACGGAGCCAGCGAGCGGGTCGCGGAGCCGTTCTCGGCGAAGTTGCGCTGGGCCTTGGCCAGTTCGTGGCCGGACAGGTTCGAGTTGTAGGTGTCGATCGGCGGGAAGTGGGTGAAGATCTGGGTCCCGTCGAGGCCCTCCCACCAGAAGGTGTGGTGCGGGAACTTGTTCTTCTGGTTCCAGGAGATCTTCTGGGTCAGGAACCACTTCGAGCCCGACAGCTTCACCAGCTGCGGCAGGGCCGCGGTGTAGCCGAACGAGTCCGGCAGCCAGACCTCCTGGGTGTCGATCCCGTACTCGTCGAGGAAGAAGCGCTTGCCGTGCACGAACTGCCGGGCCAGCGCCTCGCCGCCGGGCAGGTTGGTGTCGGACTCGACCCACATGCCACCGACCGGAACGATGGTGCCCTCGGCAACGGCCTTCTTCAGCCGCTCCCAGACCTCGGGGTAGTTCTCCTTCACCCACGCGTGCTGCTGGGCCTGGGAGAACGCGAAGACGAGCTCCGGGTACTCCTCGGCCAGCGTCGCGACGTTGGAGACCGTGCGGGCCACCTTGCGGCGGGTCTCGCGCAGCGGCCACAGCCATGCGGAGTCGATGTGTGCATGGCCGACAGCGGACAGCTGGTGTGCCGAAGCGTGCGCCGGCCGGCTCAGTACGTCGGTCAACTGGGCGCGGGCGTCGGCCGCCGTACCGGCGACGTCCTCGTAGTCCAGTACGTCGAGCGCACGGCTCAGGGCCCGGAGAATCTCGCGACTGCGCGGCTCCTGCGGGGTCAGCTCGCGCTGCAGGCCGTCCAGCGCCTCGAGGTCGAGGATCAGGTCCCAGACGTCGGCGTTGAAGACGGCCAGGTCGGCGCGGGTCAGCTCGTAGATCGGCTTGCCGCCGGGCTCCGGCTTGGAGCCGAGGTCCGCGGACACCGGAGCGAACGCGTTCCAGCCCAGTACTTCGGGGTTCGCGGCTGCCTCGACGTAGAACTCAATGCTGTCGCCGGGCGAGGCCGCCGTACCGTCCGGGCCGAGGATGGAGAGCGGCGCGTAGGTCTGGCGCGGGTGCAGGCCCTTCAGCGGGACGCCCTTGGTGGTGTGCACGAGGCCCTCGGCGGAGAAGCCGGGGCCGCCGCTGAAGCCGAGGTCGATGACGGCCTCGATCTCGGAGCCGGCCCACTCGGCCGGAACCTGGCCGCTGAAGTGGAACCAGGCGGTGCCCCACGGGGCGCCCCAGGGGAGGCCGATCTCGGCGGGCTCGTAGGTGGCAGCGAGTGCCTCGGCGGGGGACACCGGCTCACCAGGCGCGTGCCACACCTTGATGTCCAGCGGGACCGCCGCGCCGTAGATCGCGGGGCGGATCCGCTCCCGCAGGGCGCGCTTGAGCCGCTCCTCGATGAGTTGACGGTCGTCGTGCACGAAATCAGCCTCCGGGGCCTTGTGACGGGGGTTCAGTCACGCAACCCACGCGGGCGCGCGATGACAACGCTGTCACACCGACCGGGGGCCCGTCCAGACGTAGTTTGTGAGAACTATGAGACGAACGCTCCGGGTAGCGGTTCGGTAGCGGCGGGCACGCGCAGCTACCGATCGGGCCCGGTTGCCACATAGGTTGTCCCGTATGGATCGTCCCCGCCTGATCGTCCCGGATTCGATGAGCCGGCGCCGCGTGCTCGGCCTCGGCGCGGCCGCCGCGGCGGCCTTTGCGGTGCCCGGGTGCTCGCGCGGCCGCTCCGACGAGCCCGCGCCGTCGGCTCCGGCCAAACTCGCGACCGGGAACGTCGGCGGTGTCTACAACAAGTTCGGCACCGGGCTGGCCTTGCTGGTCAGCGAGGTGACGGGGATGACGCTGAGCGCGGTCGAGAGCGCCGGGTCGATCGACAACCTCCGCCAGGTGGCGAAGGGGAGTGTTGATGTCGGTTTCACCACGTCGGACTCCGCGTACGCCGCCTATGAGGGGCTCGGGGCCTTCAAGTCCGGGGCGCTGGAGTTCTCCTCACTCGGCCGGACCTACGACAACTACGTGCACGTCGTGGTGCCGATGGCCTCGACGGTCAAGACTCTCGAGGACCTGGCGAACAGGGACGTCAGTGTCGGTCCGGAAGGATCCGGGACTCAGCTGGTCGCCGAAATGATCCTCGACACGGCCAAGATCGAGAAGACCGGGGAGAGCCTCGGGAGCCAGGTCAGGAAGCGGGCGCTGTCACTCGAGGACGCGGTCAAGCAGCTGACCGCCAAGGCCGAGAACCCCGCCGCCAGGGGGATCGACGCGATGATCTGGAGCGGCGGTCTGCCCACCGGACCGATCGCGGCGATGCAGCAGACGATCGGCTTCCGGCTGGTCGACATCGGCTCGGTCGCGCAAACCATCGCGCTCAAGCAGTTCGGCGGCTACATCGTCTCCTCGATCCCGCCGAAGACCTACGGGCTGGCCAGCGCGGTGCCGACCCTGACCATCCCGAACTACCTGATCGCCCGGCCGAACCTGTCCGACTCCTGGGCCTGGTGGATCGTGAACACGCTGTTCCGCCGCCAGAAGGACCTGATCGGCAACCCGAACGACAAGGAGCACTACCACCCGGAGGCCAGCGCGCTGGACCCGCGATCGGCGATCGCGACCATGCCGGTCCCACTGCATCCGGCCGCCGAACGCTGGTACCGCAACAACCACATCTGAGGTACGACGAACGCCGTACCTCAGAGCTCGTAGTCGTCGATCAGGGGGACGCGGACCTCGATCACCAGGCCGCCGCCGATCGGCGGGCGGGCGACCACGCGGCCGCCGACCCGGGCCGCTTCGGAGCGGACGATCGCGAGTCCGAGACCGGTGCCCGGCATCTCGCGGTGGTGGGCACTGCGCCAGAACCGCTCGCCGACCTTCTTCAGGTCGCGTGAGCCGAGACCGAGACCGTGGTCGCGGACCGAGAGCACGACCTCGGTGCCGTCGCGGGTGACCGAGACCTCGACCGGCGGAGCGCCGTACTTGGAGGCGTTGTCGAGCAGTACGTCGAGGATGTCGTCCACCTCGAGCTCGGGCGCGACCCCGCCGGGGACCATGTCGCCGATGATCAGCTCGAGGTCGTCGGCGGCGTACACGGCCTTCCAGCCGACCAGCCGTTCCTTGACCGCCTGCGCGAGGTCCAGCGGCTCTTCGCTGCTGCCCTCGGCCTCGGCGCCGGGGCGGTCCGAACCGGCCAGCCGGGACAGCCGCTGGACGATCCGGCCGAGCCGGTCGATGTCACTGAGCGCGAAGCGCGCGGTCGGGGACAGCCGGGACAGGCCCTCGATGTGGATCCGGGCCGAGGTCAGCGGTGTCCGGAGCTGGTGCGAGGCGTCTGCGACGAACTCCCGCTCGCGCTGCCGGGCCTGGTGCAGGCTGAGCGCCATCGAGTTGAAGCTGTCGCCAAGGCGGCGCAGCTCGGGCGCACGGCCGTCGGTGGAGACTCTGGTGTCGAGGGCGCCGCGGGTGATCTGGTGGGTCGCGTTGTCCAGGTCCTTGACCGGGTTGATCACCCAGCGGCTGATCGGCCGGACGATGCCGGCGATGATCGCGCCGATGCTGATCAGCAGGCCGATCAGCAGCAGGATCAGGCTGCGCCGGACCTCGAGCCGCGGGTCGTCAGTGGGCACCCGCAGTACGGCGGCGCCGAGGATGCGGCCGTTGTTGGCGACCGGACGGGCGACAACCATCTCGCCGCCCTCCCACGGCCACAGCGCCGGCGGCTCGGCCGGTAGCCGACCGGCCAGCGTGCTTCCGAGGGCAGTGGCGATATCCGGCTCCGTCAGGTCCACGCCGGACTTCGACGTGGCCACGACCTTGTTGTTGTCGTCGACGATGAAGACCGGCGTGTTGTAGAGCTCGTCGTACCGGACGGCCATCTCGCGCAGGTTGGCGATGTCACCGGACTGCAGCGGAGCTTCGGCCATGGTGGCGAACCAGTCCGCGTCGTTGCTGCGGGACAGGAACAGGGTGCGGGAGGCGCCGGTCGCGATGAAGTTCGCCAGCGGGACGGTGGCGATGATGGCAAGCAGAACCACCATGGGGACGAGAGACTGCAGCAGTCGACGGCGCAACGGTCAGTCCGAACCCAGTCGGTAACCGACGCCCCGGATCGTCTGCACGAGCTCCGGACGGCCGAGCTTGGCCCGCAGGCTGGCCACGTGCACGTCCATGGTCCGCGAGGAGGCCTCGAAGACGGACTGCCAGGCGTACAGGGCGACCTGTTCGCGGGGGACGACCCGGCCGTGGTGCGCGGCCAGCACAGCGAGCACGTCGAACTCCTTGCGGGTCAGGCTGATGGGCTTGTCAGCGACCTGGACGGTTCGGGCCTCGATGTCCACGGTGAGGTCGCCGACTGTTACCCGGGGGCGGGGCTGCAGCAGGCCGGTACGACGTAGTACAGCATCGATCCGGGCCAGGAGCTCGGAGATCGCGAAGGGTTTCACCACGTAGTCGTCGGCGCCGCTGCGCAGCCCGCGAACCCGGTCGGCCGCTTCACCCCGCGCGGTGACCGCGATCACCGGCACATCGGAGACCGAACGGATCTGCCGGCAGACGTTGATCCCGTCTCCGTCGGGCAGCCCGAGGTCCAGCAGGACCAGGTCGCCGGGGTCCGCCGCGAGGGCATCCGCCGCCGTCCGTACATGGGTCACCATCAGGCCGTAACGCCGCAACGCGGGTATCAGCGCATTGGCGATATCGAGATCGTCTTCGACCAAAAGAATCCTGACGGCGCCACTCATGCGGTGATCGTAGGCCAGGTGGCGCGTGGATGTGTCAGATCTTGGTAAAGACGTAATCACGCGACTCCACGCAGTGTTCGGCAACATTAGCCTTCCGCACACAGGAGGGAACCGCTAGATGACTGTCGGTATCGGACCGGGGGGTGGCGTGAGCACGCCCTCCGACCAGGAGTTGGCCGAGTACGAGCAGGAGCGGCCCGGTCGGCGGCTTCGTCCTGCTCTGGACCTGGTGATCTCGGTCTGGTGCGCGGTCGTCAGTGTCGGCGTGCTCGTCCAGGTGTTCTTCCCATTACCACAGGGGACCCAGTTTTACCTGGTGATCTTTCTCGCAGCCATTCTGCCGATCACGTTGCTGTGTTACCGGGGCTGGAAGGTCCCCGCGGTGCTCAACCCGTTCAAGCCGCGCTCGCATGACGACCCCGGCCTGACCGACTGGTTGCTGGCGCTGATCGCGCTCGCGGCCTGCATCTACCCCCTGCTCGACTTCGACGGCTACCTGGAACGGCGTCAGGCTCCGACCGGTCTCGACGTACTGGCTGGCGCCGTACTGCTCGTGCTGCTGCTGGAAGCCTGCCGTCGTACGACGGGGTGGGTGCTGCCGCTGGTGAGCCTGCTGTTCTTCGCCTACGCGTACTACGGCGGTTTCTTGCCCTACAAGTGGTCGCTGGCGCACCAGGGCTTCAACTTCGACGCGATCATCGGTCAGCTCACGATGGGCACGGCCGGCTTCTACGGGACGCCGTTGAGTGTCGCGGCGTCGTACATCGTGCTGTTCACCATCTACGGCGCGGTGCTCGACTACTCCGGTGCCGGCAAGTTCTTCATCGACCTGTCCTTCGCAGCCTTCAAGCGCAGCCGCACCGCCCCGGGCCGAACCGTCACCCTGGCCGGCTTCCTGCTCGGCAGCGTCTCCGGCTCCGGTACGGCGACCGCCGTATCGCTGGGGACGGTGTCGTGGCCGATCCTGCGCCGGGCCGGGTATCCGCCCGAACCGGCTGGTGGAATGCTCGCGGCCTCCGGTATCGGCGCGATCCTCTCGCCGCCGACGCTGGGCGCGGCGGCGTTCATCATCGCCGAGTTTCTGCAGGTCTCGTACCTGACCGTGCTCGGCTTCGCCGTGATCCCGACGATCCTGTACTACCTGGGCATCCTGCTCGCGATCGAGATCGACGCCCGCCGGCACGGTACGACGTCGGCCGAGACGTCGACGCAGTCCGCGCGGAAGCTGCTGTTCCGCTTCGGGTACCACTTCCTCTCGCTGTTCGTGATCATCGGCTTCATGGCGGTCGACGTACCGCCGTTCAAGGCTGTCGTCTACGCGGTGATCATCCAGTTCGGGCTGTCGTTCCTGGACAAGGAACACCGGCTGACCGGGCGACCGCTTTTCAAAGCGCTTGCCCAAGGCACCCGTTCGATCCTGCCGGTCGCGGCGACTTGTGCGACGGCCGGCGTGATTGTCGCGGTCACCACGCAGACCGGGCTCGGACTGAACCTGGCCGAGATCATCGTCGGCGCGGCGCGTGGGCTCACCGACAACCAGACCGTGATCCTGATTCTGACCGTCGTGTTGTCAGCATTCGCCGTACTGGTGCTGGGGCTTGCGGTTCCGGTCACCGCGTCGTTCATCATCGCGGCCGTCATCATCGCGCCGGCGCTCGTCCAGCTCGGCGTGACGCAGGCCGAGGCCTACATGTTCATCTTCTACTACGCGGTGCTTTCCGAGGTGTCGCCGCCGACCGCGCTCGCCGCGGTCGCGACGTCCGCGATCACCGGCGGCAAAGTGATGCCGACGATGTGGCAGGCCTGGAAGTACACCCTGCCTGCGTTCCTGGTCCCGTTCGCGTTCGTGCTCACCGACAACGGCGCCCACCTGCTCGGTCAGGGATCCTTTGTCGGCATGGTGTGGACGCTCGCGGTGTCGATGCTCGCGGTCGCCGCTCTAGCTGTCGTGACAGGCGGTTGGATCGTGGTCGCGACGACCTGGATCGAGCGCGCGTTGTGCGTACCGGCCGCGCTGTTGCTGCTTTACCTCGCGCCCGTAACCATCAGCGCCGGAATCTGTTTGCTACTTGTTGCCGTCGTCATCAATGTGGTCCGGCGGCAACGCCTGGCCGCACCCACGGAAGGATCCGCCAGATCATGAGACTCCGTCGCCTCCCCACCGTTGTGGTGGCGCTCGCTGCCACCGTGTCGTTGGTTGCCTGCGGTGGCCAGCAGAAGCCCTCCGGAAACGGTACGGCGGCCGGTGGCCGGCTGACCATTGCCACCGGCAACACCACCGGCGTCTACTACCAGCTCGGTGGCGCGCTGGCCTCGGTGATCTCGCAGAAGATGACCGGCTACCGGGCCACCGCGAGCGAGACCGGCGCCTCGGTGCAGAACATCCAGGGTCTGGCCGGCGGCAACTACGACATCGCCTTCTCCCTCGGTGACACCGCCGCCGATGCGGTCAAGGGCGAGAACAGCTTCCAGTCCAAGCAGGACGTGGTCGCGCTGACCCGGCTCTACAACAACTACACGCAGGTAGCGGTCCGCACCTCGGCCAACATCAACTCGATCGCCGACCTGAAGGGCAAGCGCGTCTCCACCGGCTCACCGAACTCGGGTACCGAGGTGATCGCCCGGCGCCTGCTCGAGGCCGCCGGCCTGGACCCGGCCAAGGACGTCACCGCCCAGCGGCTCGGCCTGCCGGAGTCGGTGGACGCGATGAAGTCGGGCTCGATCGACGCCTTGGTCTGGTCCGGCGGACTGCCGACCGGTGGCATCACCGACCTGACCACGAGCCTCGGCAAGGGCGTCAAGCTGTTGCCGATCGTCGATCTGCTGCCCAAAATGACGGAGAAGTACGGCTCGGTCTACGCCGAGGCGCCGATCCCGGCCGCGACGTACAAGCAACCGGCCGACGTCGCGACGATCGTCGTACCGAACGTGCTGCTCGTCCGCAAGGACATGAAGGACGAACTGGCCGAGCAGCTCACCAAGACCCTGTACGAGAACCTCGACGCCCTGGTCGCGGTCAACGCGGCCGCCAAGGGCATCACCAAGGAGAACGCCGCCAAGACCGACCCGGTGCCGCTGCACCCGGGTGCCCAGAAGGCGCTGGACGCCTTGAAGTAATCCCCTGAACCGTCCTCCCTCGCACACCAGGCGCAGCGGGGGAGGACGTCAGATCGGCTCCCACAACCAGGCGCAGTGAGAGCCGGTCGGCCGGGCCCGGCCCTTCGGAGGCATCCGAGGGGACCCGGGCCCGGTCACTTTTCTGCGGCCGGTGTGTCCGTCTCCGGCATCGCGGTCCCGTACAGGTAGTGGGACAGCGCCGAGTTGCGCTTGGGATGCACGTGATACTTCGCCGGTACGACGCGCCCTTCGGCGCTGTCCCACGCGGTGTCGGCCAGCCGCCACCACCGGTGTGCCAGCCGGCCGGCGCGACCGGTGTGCGGTGAGTTCGGGTGTGCTCGGGTCGGGGCGATCTCCTCGGCCTCGAGGAGTTCCTTGGTCAGCTCGTTGACCTCGGCCGCGTCGAGCTGCTCACTCAGCTGATGGCCGTAGTCGGTCTCGAGCCGCTCGTGCTCGGTGAGTAGGCGGTCGATCGTGCGGAGGACGTCGTACGGATCCAGGTGCTGGACGCGGCTGTCGCCGTACTGGCGTCCTTTGAGGTACCGCAGGTTTCGCTCCAGGTCCTTGGCGTTCACGACGTACCGTGCGACCAGCTCGGCGCCATCGGGCAGGCGTCGTACTTGGGGCAGCAGTACGTCTTCAGCGGCGGCCAGGTGCTGCGCGGTGATCGCGTAGAACCAGTCGGTCCGATGCCTGCGTTCCGGGTGGGCCGCGGCCGGATGATGGGCCGGTTCGGCCAGCTCCCGGATGTTCGCGTGTTCGTAGCTCAGCGCCATTTCCAGCGTCGAAGCGGTCACAGCAACCACCTCCAGGGTCTCCCTCCAGCGTGTGCCCACCTGCTGCACAACGCAACCACCCCGGGACTTTCCGTCAGGTAACGGTTGCCCGGGGTGGTCTCTTGCTCGCTGCCCTCAACTCAGTGGTCGGAGCTCTTCTTCCACAGGTTGATCCCGGCCTCGACCGCGTCGGCGTCGATGGCTTCGAGCTCCTCCGCAGTGAACTTGAGGTTGCGGACGGCCTCGAGGTTGCCTTCCAGCTGGGCAACGCTGGAGGCGCCGATCAGAGCGCTGGTAACGCGGTCGTCGCGCAGCGTCCAGGCCAGAGCGAGCTGGGCGACGGACTGGCCGCGCTGCTTGGCGATCTCGTTCAGCGCACGGACGTGCTTGAGCGTGTCCTCGGTCAACGAGTCCGGGTTCAGCGACTTGCCCTGGGAGGCCCGCGAGCCCTCGGGGATGCCGTCCAGGTAGCGGTCGGTCAGCACACCCTGCGCCAGCGGCGAGAACGCGATCACGCCGACCCCGAGCTCACCGACGGCGTCGAGCAGGTCCTCCTCGATCCACCGGTTCAGCATTGAGTACGACGGCTGGTGGATCAGGAGCGGCGTACCGAGCTCCTGCAGGATCTGCGCGGCCTGGCGAGTCTTCTCCGCGCTGTACGACGAGATGCCGGCGTACAGGGCCTTGCCGGAACGCACCGCGGTGTCGAGGGCACCCATCGTCTCCTCGAGCGGGGTGTCCGGGTCGAACCGGTGCGAGTAGAAGATGTCGACGTAGTCGACGCCCATCCGCTCCAGCGACTGGTCGAGGCTCGCCAGCACGTACTTCCGCGAGCCACCACCCTGACCGTAGGGACCCGGCCACATGTCGTACCCGGCCTTGCTCGACAGGATCAGCTCGTCACGGTACTTCTTGAAGTCCCGCTGGAAGTGCGTGCCGAAGTTCGTCTCGGCCGCGCCGTACGGCGGGCCGTAGTTGTTCGCCAGGTCGAAGTGCGTCACACCGAGATCGAACGCACGACGCAGAATGTCGCGCTGCGTCTCGAACGGCTTGTCGTCACCGAAGTTGTGCCACAACCCCAGCGAGATCGCCGGCAGCTGCAGGCCACTGCGGCCCGTCCGCCGATACACCATCCGGTCGTCGTACCGCTCCTGGGCAGCCACATAGTCAGTCACGAGCCTCAGTCTGCACCATGTCGTAACAAGCGCAAAACCCCTTGTTTTGCGCGAGAAACGTCAGCTCTGAGACCCAGAACCCGGTCTTCTTGATAGGTCGAAGTGCCCGGGCCAATCGGCGTACCGGATCCGGCTGATCTCCCGGATCTCACCCAGCGTCGACCACTCGTCCTTACCGAGCCGGGCCAGCGGCCGCAACAACCGAACCTCCGGCCGGCCATCGGCCAGCACCGCCTCGTCGACCGCGATCGCCCGCACCTGCCCGATCACGACCGTGCAGTCTCCGAGCTCCAACGTCGTGTGCAACGTGCACTCGATCGCCACCGGCGACTCGGCCACGCGTGGGGCTTCGACGGTTCGCGACGGCTCCGGCGTGACCCCGATCGCCTCGAACTCCGACACCTCCGGCGGGAAGTTCGTCCCCGACGCGTTCACCTGCTCGAACAACCCCTCGGCCGCGAAGTTCACCACGAACTCCCCGGTCGCCTCGACATTGTTCAAACTGTCCTTCCGCCCCACCGACGTGAACTGCACCATCGGCGGCCGCACACACGACACCGTGAAGAACGAGTGCGGCGCCAGATTCAGCACCCCATCCGCCGACCGGCTCGACACCCACGCGATCGGCCGCGGCACCACCACCGAGTTCAACGTCGCATAGATCTCCCGCGACCCGACCTGCTCCGGATCCAGCTCAACTCGCACACCCGCAGTACATCAAACCGTTGGACACCATCCGCTCCCCCCGTCGAAGATCACCGAGATGGATCGAATCCTGGCCGACGTACGCCAACTGGCAGTCCGGTACGGCGTCTCTTCGGCTGACGTGGCCGAAGTCCCCGGTGGTGTTGCGAACCGCGGTTTCGTTGTCGGGCCGCGACTGTTCGTCCGGGTGGCGAGGGTTGGCTTCGAAGACGACCTCCGGAAGGAAACCCTCGTCGTACCGCTGGCCCGCAAGGCCGGCGTCCGAACCCCAGCCATCCTCGAGTACTCCGAGAGCCGCGCGCTGGTCGTGATGGAACGAATCCACGGCACCGAGCCAGTCACCACACCCTCCGAGGTCGTCGTCGACCTGGCCCGCCTGCATTCCACCGAACGCCTTTCGCTGCCCGGAGTCCCCACGGACGGCTGGGGCGAACCACGCACGACCGTCGAAGACCTTGCCGTGCGTGGATATCTGGACACCGGCACAGCCGACTGGTTATTGGGTTGGTTCGATCGCCTAGAACAACGCTTCGACCGCTCGGCACCACTTGTCCTACTCCACGGAGACGTTGCCCCCCACAACCTTCTCGTCAACCCTGCCACTGGCAGCTTCGAAGCCCTCATCGACTGGGGCGACGCCGCCTGGGGACCCCGCGCCTACGACTTCGCCAAACTCCGCCTGACCGAAGTCGCCCACCTACTCCCCAAATACCTCACCGCAACAGCCAATCCTGTCTCCGACGACGAACTAGCCGCCGGCATCCTCTACCTCCACCTCTCCTGGGCCCTAGGCAAACTAACCGCCGCCCCCTGGCCCGCCCAACGCCACTGGACCGCCCCACCCACCAGCCGCCTCCTAAACCTCCTAGCCTTCTTCACCACCACCCCACCCCACCCCTGGCCCACCCTCACCTAACCCCGCCCTCGGTCACATGCCAGCCGACCGCAGGTCCCCCGGAACACATCACCACCCGACCAACAGGACGTACACGCCAAATCGCCCCTGCCCCCCACCCCCGCCAAACGTCCCAGGCCGCCTGCCACCCCTACACGTCCTGTCGCTGCGCACATCCCCCCGCCACTCAAATGCGGCCGGCCCCCACGCCGACGCTCGCCCGCCGCCGCGGCCCGGCTGCACAGGAGGTGGCGGGCCCGGCCCTGTGGCGGAGCTGCTTGGCGAGGCCGGCGACCGCATGCCCATCGACACCGCCGACGCACGTCCGCTGCACGCGATGCCTCCGGCTAACGGGCTCCGGTTGCCGCCGGTGAAATACGTCATCTGACAACTAACCGCCGCAGCTGGGCCCGGTTGCGTGCGGTCAGCCGGCCGACAACGGGTGCGACCGCGTCGCCCGAGACCTCGGGGGTGTCTGGCGCGTTAGTGGGAACGAAATCGGCGGCGTCTGGACCCGAAATCTTCCGGCTAACGCAAGACTCGAGCCTCACTCACCTCAGCCACAGCCCGTCAGCCCCAGACGAGGTGGAGCCGCGGTCGCCGGGCCACGCCAACCAGCCCAGCCACCCGCGTGGCCCGCCCTCTGGTTTCTGTCGGCCGCCTTTGGTGGTCGAGTCGGGGTGCAGGTCCGAAAGGACTCGGCCGGGGACGTCCGCGGTGGCTGATCGCCGCTTCCGGCCGACCAAAAAGAAAGCGTGGCGGGGCGCCGCGGTGGCTGAGGTGGATGGCGAGGCCCGGTGACCGCGGCTCCCCGTCGCCTGGGGTTGCCGGGTTGTGGTTGGCGTGCGGGAAGGGGCCTGCTGGGAGCCGAGCCGAGCCGAGCCGAGCCGAGCCGAGCCGAGCCGAGCCGAGCCGAGCCGACCGGGCGAGCCGCCGACCGGGGCCGACCGGGGCCGATGGAGCCGACCGGGGCCGACCGGGGCCGACCGGGGCCGAACGAGGCCGAACGAGGCCGAACGAGGGCCAACGGGGCGATTGGGGTGGAGCCGGGCCTGTGCTGGTCCGGATCGGGATGAATGCCAAGCCGATTCGGGGGCAGATTGTCTCCACGCCGTGCCCGTTCGCTAGTCGGTAATAAATGGGCAAATGGCGCCCAAAAGTTTCCGATCAACGAAGGTCGCCTCGATGTGGCGAGGATCCGGGACGACGCGTTGGGGGAGGTGGCTCCTTGCCGTCAATCTGTCGTGTGGGCTGGCTTCTGCGGTCCTCTCGCGTGGGCGGGCTTAGGCGATGGGTTGGGGGATCTGGATCTGCGGTTGCCGCGCTCGGGTCCTGGCGAGTGCGGGTGGACCTCGCCAGGACCGGCGATCGGCGATCAGGTAGTGCGGGTCGTACTGCTCGGTGGGTTGCTCGGTCTCGCGGATTCGGGGCTTAGGCTCGTTGACCCGCTTGTACTACTGCGGGAGCGGATCCGCCCCGCGATCCCGGTCTCCTCGTGGGTGGTGCACGTCCTGCCCGAACCGGCTTGGGGGAGATTGTTGAGCCGGATAGGGCGAATATCGACCCCGGTTTGCCAGCCGGGCGGACGTCCCGGCGGTCTGGGCGCCCGCGATCGCCCACTTGTCGGGCGACGGCAGTTCGCCTACCCAGCTTCAGGCGGAAACCACAGGCGACCAGCGTTCGCATCATCCGATCGACAGGATGTGTACGCCGAATTGGGCTGGTCGCCGCCTTTGCTGAGCGTGCCGATGGCGACTAGTAGGTCTATACGTCCTGTCGTTGCGCAGATCGCGTGAGCAGGCACGCTCGGATGCAGCCGGAGACGTACGGCGGTGGGTGTTCGCCGCTGCGGCCGGCTTGCAGAGGAGGGGTGGCGGAGCGGGGCTGTGGCTGAGCTGCATGGCGAGGTCGGCGATCGTGTGCCGATTGCCCGTGGCTAACGGGCTTCGGTTGCCGTCGGCGAGATACGTCGTCTGACAGCTGACCGATGCAGGAGTTTGGGGGCTACCCGTCGCTTCAAGACGGCGGGCTGTGGGTGGTGAGCCGACGGCGTCGTCCTGCTCCTCAGCCCATGCAGCCCATCACCACCCCGGCTGCTCCTCAGCCCACGCAGACGACTACCAGCCCCCTGCTCCTCGGCTCGCTCAGTCAACCACCACCCCCGCTGTTCCTCAGCCCATTTAGCCAACAACCACGCCCGCTGCACCTCGGACGACCTGAAGAGCCGTCACCGCGCCGGGCGACTGCTGGACAGTGGCAGCCGCGCGGGACTGCTGTTCGGTGCGGCGGCCACGACGGGGGAATTTGTTCCGCGGCAGCCACGGGGGCGTGTCTAGCTTCTAGGACTCCGTTGCCGGCTGCGGCGACCACAGCCCGTCAGCCTGGGCAACGCACGCTTTGGTCGCCGAGCTCGCGATGCAACTCAGCCACAGGTCTGCCTCGCCGTCCCGTTGGTAGCCAGCCGCAGTCAAGGGGCTGGCGGTGATGTTCCACAAAGGACGCGTAGGCACGGGTGTCGGTCGGCTGAGGATGTGTTGCGGTCTCAGGTGGCTTCGGCGGGGAGGGAGCTTACGAGGGTGGTTAGTTGGGGGGAGAGGGCGAGGGTGGTGGGGGTGGAATGGGTGGTGGCTGGGTGCCAGGTGGGGTGGCCGGTGGGGGTGAAGGTGACTAGGTGGATGTCGGGGGAGAGGGGGCCGGGGGCATGGGAGTGGGCTCGGGCGGCTAGGTGGAGGAGGTGGCCTAGGGCTGGGAGGACGGAGAGGTCCTTCACGATGTGGATCAGGAGGAGGTCTCGGGAGGGGACGGCGGCTAGGACGGCGGAGGGGAGGGTGGGGAGGTTGAGGGTTTCGTGGAGGACTGTGTCCAGGACCAGGGCTCGGGAGGCGGTGAAGGAGTCGCCGGTTAGGCGGGCGATCTGGACGTCGTCTTCTGCTAGGAGTTCTAGGTGGTCGGGGCGGCGGCGGAGGTTGGCTAGGCCTAGGGCTTCGGCGGCTGACCAGGTGAGGCCTAGGTCTGTTGGGTCGAGGTACATGGTGACGGTTTCGTCTTGCTGGGTGGCGGGGACGGAGAGGAGGCCGGGGAGTACGTCGGGGCGGCTGCCGACCCAGTTGGGTGGGAGAGAGGTGCGGGGGACCAGGCGCTGGATGAGTTGGGCGGCGGGGTTGTCGGGGGGATCGGGGACGCCTTGGTCGAGGCGGCGGAGTAGGTCGGTGAAGTGGATGTCGATGAACTGTGGCCAGTCGTCCGGATCCTGGTGGGCGATGGCTCGGGCCAGGTTGGTGAGGCCGAGGATCGGGCCGGGGCCAGGGGAGAACAGGGCGCCGGCCTCATAGAGCAGGTCGAAGCCGAGTCGGCGGCAGGTGGACAGGGCTAGCGTGACCAGACGGTCGACCTGGGCGGCGGTCAGGGGGCTCAGGTAGGCGTCGGTGGGGGTTTCGGTGGTTGTCATGGGCACCTCCTCGACAGAGAAAGTACGAGGATTCGCCCCCGCCCCAACCGCCCAATCCGAACCTGTGGACAACTTGGTCGGTACTCTGCGGCCGGGACCGAACCGGTCCCGGGACCGAACCCGGTCCGGAGTGAAGGAGAGACCAGATGTCCAGCATCCCGGCGTCGCGGCCGACCTCGGTGACTCGGCTGTCGTTGTCGCACATCACGGCGCAGAACGAGACGAACCTGCTCGGTACTGTGCACGGCGGCGTGATCATGACGCTGGTCGACTCGGTCGCGGGGGTGGTCGCGGCGCGGCATTCCGGTGGGCCCGCGGTGACCGCGTCCATGGACGAGATGACGTTCCTGGTGCCGGTCCGGGTCGGGGACGTCGTGCATTTCACCAGCCAGGTGAACTGGACCGGCCGGAGTTCGATGGAGGTCGGGGTGCGGATCACCGCCGACCGGTGGGACGCGGTCGGACCCGAGGTGCACGTGGCGTCGGCATACCTGGTGTTCGTGGCGGTCGACGCGGATGGCAAGCCGCGTGAGGTGCCGCAGGTCGTGCCGGAGACCGACGAGGAGCAGCGCCGGATGCGGGAGGCGGAGATCCGCCGCAGTCACCGGCTGGCCAAACGGCAGGCGATCATCGCCTCGCGCGAGCAGGATCAAGCGCAAGCGCAGGCGGCAGGCGACGAGGCCGCGGGATGAGCTGGTTCTCGGGCGCCCGGCGGCATCCGTCTGCCGTCCTGCTCATCGTCCAGTTGCTGGGTGTGGTGATCTACCCGCTGACCCAGGACTCCCAGGCGGGCCGCGTCGGCTTCGAGATCATCGGCATCGTCGTACTGGTGCTCGCGGTCTTCTCCGTGCGCGCCACACCGGGTCTCACCTGGATCAGCATCGGCCTCGGCATTCCAGCTGTCGTCCTCTCGCTCATCGACGTGTACAACTCCAGCGACACGGTGGTGGCCGTCTCCGCCGTGTTGCACGCGGCCTTCTACTTCTACGCGGCCTACAGCCTGCTGCGCTACATGCTGTCCGACCATGACGTCAGCACCGACGAGCTCTACGCGACCGGTGCCACATTCACCTTGGTGGCCTGGGGTTTCGCCTACCTGTACGTCTTCGTCCAGGTCCTCGTCCCCGGCAGCTTCATCGCAGCGGTTGCCCCCGGCAACGACCGGACCTGGATGGAGCTGCTCTTCCTGAGCTTCACCACCCTGTCCAGCACCGGCCTGAGTGACGTCGTACCGATCACCAACTGGGGTCGCTCGGTCGTGATGCTCGAGCAACTGGCAGGTCTCGGGTACGTCGCCATGGTCGTGTCCCGCCTGGTCGGCCTGACGATCTCGCGCCGCAACGCTTAAGCCTGAAGGCGTGGCCACCCGGCAAGCATGTCGGCGGCAGCGCGGCCGGCGACCTCGGTCGCATTCGCCATCGCTGCAACCCGGAAACTGACCAACGCACCCTCGTGGAGCAGCAGCAGCCGATCAGCCAGCTCGCCGGGATCCGCCATCCCGGCCAGCCGTGCCTGCGCTTCGAACTCGGACCGCATCCACTGCTTCTGCCCCACGATCACCGGCATCGCCGGATGGTCAGGCGCCGCGAGCTCGACACTCGCGTTGATGAACCCACACCCGTTGCGCGACCCCGCAACCCAGTCCGTCAGCGCCGCGAACAGAGCCAGTACGACGTCCTCCGGCGTCTGCGGTGCGCGCTCCGCGAGCTGCTCATCCAGGAACTCGTGCCACACGCGGTTCCGATGCTCCAGATACGCCGCAATCAGCCGATCCTTCGAACCGAACCGGTCGTACAGGGTCTTCTTCGTCACGTCGGCCGCCGCCGCGATCGTGTCCACTCCGACCGTCCGGATGCCCTGCTCGTAGAACAGGGTCGAAGCCGCCGCCAGGATGCGCGTCCCGGCCGGGGTCAGCCGGTCCGCCACCGGCACTTCGCGGTCGACGAGCAGTCTCATCTGCTGAACAGGCATACTGACAGTATACCGACCGGTGTGGTTACTGTCGGGGAATGACAACCCAGGCAGTACGACGTACGCCGGATCTGCGCCTGATCACGCTCGCCGCGGGTGCCGGGTTCGTCGTGTTCTGGAGTTCCGGGTTCATCGGCGCCGGCTGGGGGACGCGGTACACGAACGCGTTCGACCTGCTGGCTTGGCGCTACCTGGTCGCCGCAGCACTCGGCGCAGTGATCCTGAGCATCCGCCGACCCCGGATGACCCGCCGCGACCTCGTCACGCAGGTGTGGATGGCAGTCCTGACCCAGTTCGTCTACCTCGGTGCGATCTTCACCGGCATCGACCACGGCATCACCGCCGGAGCGACGGCGTTGATCGGCTCGCTGCAACCGCTACTGATCGCGACTGTCGCCGGTCCGCTGTTGGGCGAGCCGGTCAGCCGACGTCAATGGGCCGGACTGGTCATCGGGCTCGGCGGTGTCGCTCTGGTGGTCGCAGATGATCTGAATGCCGGCCACGGCTCGCTGCTGCTGTTCCTGATCCCGCTGCTCGGCCTGCTCGGTCTGGTGGCCGGCACCGTTCTGGATCGTCGCCGTCAATCAGCCGTCAGTTCACTCGATGCCGTCTGTGTTCAGAGCATGGTGTCGGCAGTGCTGTTCGTCACGTTGGCTGCGTCGACTCACCAGCTCAGCGTTCCGCAGCAGCCAGGGTTCTATGGCGCTGTGCTGTGGCTGGTGCTGTTGGCAACAGGCGGCGGCTGGGGCTTGTTCTTGGTCAATTTGAAGCTTTCCGGAGCTACGCGGGTCAGCGGCCTGCTCTATCTGGTGCCCCCGACCACGATGCTGCTGGCCTACTTTGTGCTGGACGAGAGCATCGGAGCGCTTGCTGTGCTCGGCATGTTGGTCTGTGCGGTTGCAGTCCTGCTGATTACGCTGCGGGCATGGCGGAACCCCGATGGCTGAACGAGAAAGAGGCGCGTGCGTGGCGAGCGTTCATCGCTGCCCAACGCGTGGTGAACAGCCGGATCGAGCAGCAGCTACAGCGTGACGCCGGGATTCCACACACGTACTACGAGATCCTGGTGCGGCTGTCCGACGCAGCAGACGGCCGGTTGCGGATGAGTGAGCTCGCGATCGCGACGCTCGGTTCCCGGAGCCGCCTCTCGCACGCGGTCAACCGCCTGGAGCAGTACGGCTGGGTGCGTCGCGAAGGGATCGAGTCCGACCGCCGGGGTCAGGTGGCGATCCTCACCGACGTTGGTCGGCAGAAGCTGGTGGACTCCGCGCCCGGTCATGTCGAGGAGGTCCGCAGTGCGATCTTCGACGCGCTGAGTCCGGAGCAGGTGGAGCAGCTGTTCGACATCTGCACGGCACTGGCTGAGAACACCGGCCAGGACCGCTGATGACGCGGGCACGCGCGACAGCCCTCGTCGTACTGTCCGCGCTGTTGCTGGCCGGATGCAACGACAGCCAGTCCCCGCCGACCGCCGGCCCCAGCACAGTCCCGTCGTCGTCGGTACCGCTGCCACCGAAGACCACAGCGCAGCCAACGACGACCCCGACCGAGACACCGTCGGCACCCAGCTGTCTCGACGCGAAGCTGGAGAGCCTCACACTGCGCCAGCGCGCGGCCCAGCTGATCATGACCGGCATGGGCGCCAACGGCATGACCTCGGCGCAGCGGTCGATCATCCAGAAGCAGAAGCCCGGCGGCGTCCTGCTGCTCGGTCCGGGCGGCAGCCTGGCACACACCCGTACGGCGACCGCCGCCGCGACGACTGCCGCCACGGTCGACGGTATCCGGCCGCTGGTGGCAGCGGATCAGGAAGGCGGTCAGGTCCAGCGTCTGAAGGGCTCTGGCTTCACCCGCATCCCATCGGCGACGGTGCAAGGCACGTGGACGAGTGACAAGCTCACCGCCCGGGCGACGCAGTGGGCCGGCCAGCTCAAGCAGGCCGGGGTGAACACCAACCTCACACCGGTGGCCGACGTCGTACCGGCGTCTCTGAAGAAGCAGAACGCGCCGATCGGCAGTCTGGACCGCGAGTTCGGTAACACGGCGGCAGAGGTCGGGCCGCCGGTGCAGGCGTTCGTCCGGGGGATGGCCGAGAGCGGTGTGATCACCTCGGTGAAGCACTTCCCCGGCATCGGCAAGGTCAAAGGCAATACCGACTTCTCGGCGAACGTGTTCGACAACGTCACCGTCCGCGGCGACGACGACCTGCAGCCGTTCGCGGACGGGATCGAGGCCGGCAGCGAGATGCTGATGGTCTCCACAGTCACGTACAACAAGATCGACCCCGACAATCGCGCAGCGTTCTCCAAGACCGTCATCCAGGGCATGATCCGCGGCGACCTCGGGTACGGCGGCGTTGTGATCACCGACGATGTCGGCGCGGCGGCGAACGTGGCGAGCGTGCCGGCCGGTCAGCGTGCGACCCGGGTCATCGCAGCTGGTGGCGACATCGTCATCAATGGCGCAGCGAACCTCACGGCCGCCATGGTGAACGCACTGGTCGCGAAGGCCCAGCAGGACAAGGCGTTCGCCGCACAGCTCGACCAGAGCGTACGGCGGGTGCTCGCGCTCAAGCAGAAGCACGGTCTGGTGACCTGCTGATGCCGGAGGAGCAGGAGCCTGATTACCGGTTCACTCTGGCCAACGAGCGGACCTATCTGGCGTACCTGCGGACATCACTGGCCTGTTATGCCGGTGGACTCTCGGCTGTGCAGTTCCTCGACCTCGGACTGGACCGCTGGCCGGCCCGCATCATCGGACTGATCCTGGTCAGCGCCGGACTGGTCACGACCTTCGGCGCACTGCGCCGCTGGCAACAGAACGTGGTCGCCATGCGGCGCGGTGAGCCGTTGCCGGTGACCAGGCTGCCCCTGATGCTGGCGGCAACCATCGCTGTGGCCGGTGTGGTGGGCCTGATCTTCGCAATGTGGCGATGAGCACACCGGACCCCGGACTGCAGCCTGAGCGCACCCTGCTCGCCTGGCGCCGGACCTCGCTCGGCCTGATCGCCAACGGCATCCTGCTGCTTGCCTCCGGCCACGGTTCGTCCGACGTCCGCACCGGCCTGGGCATCGTCGTACTGGTGCTTTCACTGGGCTGCTGGGCGGCGGTGAGCGCTGTTTACCGGCATGCGAAGGGTGCCGCGGTCCCGGCCCTGGGCCAGGACCGGGTGCTCCGGATCGCCGCCGGACTGGTCCTGGTGGTCGGTCTCTTCGACCTGTATGCCGTGGTCACACGCTGATACCAATTGATTACTCGCTAGTCATCTCCTAGTGAACTAGTTCACCCCGACGCGCTACGTTGACCCCGCGGATGCAAGAACCGCGGGCTGTTCCCCCTAGCATGATCAACGGTTTGTCCCTCGTTCACCCGGAGCTTGAAGTGCCGTTACGTCTGCGTCCGAACGACCCGACGTTCTACGACCTTTTCACCGAGTCCGCCAACCACCTCGTGGACGGAGCTCGCATCCTCGCCGAACTGCTCGGCAGTACGGCGGGCACCGGCCTGTCGGCCAGTCATCAGATCGCCGTCCAGATGAAGGACGCCGAACACGCGGCGGACGAGACCACGCACTCGATCATCCGCAGGGTGAACTCGACGTTCGTGACCCCGTTCGACCGCGAGGACATCTACCGGCTGGCCTCCGACCTCGACGACGTCATGGACTTCATGGAGGAGGCGGTGGACACCGTCCACCTCTTCAACCTGGAGAAGCTGCCGGAGGAGGTCGCCGAGCAGATCGAGGTCCTGCAGCGGGCCGCGCAGTTGACCGCGGAGACGATGCCGCGGCTGCGCACCATGAAGGACCTGGCCGAGTACTGGATCGAGATCAACCGGCTGGAGAACACCGGTGACGCGGTGCACCGCCGGATCATCGCCAAGCTGTTCAGCGGTGAGTACGAGACGCTCACCGTGCTGAAGCTGAAGACCGTGGTCGACCTGCTGGAGGCTGCGATCGACGCGTTCGAGCACGTCGCCAACACGGTCGAGCAGATCGCCGTCAAGGAGAGCTGAGCGTGGAGTTCGCGCTCGTCATCGCGGTCGTCGTGATCGCGCTGGCCTTCGACTACACCAACGGCTTCCACGACGCGGCGAACGCGATCGCGACCTCGGTCTCGACCCGGGCGCTGACTCCTCGGGTCGCCCTGGTGATGGCCGCGGTCTGCAACTTCCTCGGCGCGCTGCTGGGCACCGAGGTGGCCGAGACCGTCGGCAAGGGGATCATCAACACTCCGGCCGGACAGCACGGCCTGGTGGTCGTCATCGCCGCCCTGATCGGCGCGATCACCTGGAACCTGATCACCTGGTACTTCGGTCTTCCCAGCTCGTCGTCGCACGCTCTGATCGGCGGTCTGGTGGGCGCCGGTCTGGCCTCGTCGAGCGTGGTCCTGTGGACTGGAATCGTCGACAAGGTCGTCATCCCGATGGTGCTGTCACCGGCCATCGGCTTCCTCGGCGCCTTCGTGCTGATGACCGCGATCCTGTGGATCTTCCGGCGCAAGAACCCTGGCAGGACCACACGGGGCTTCCGGCTGGCGCAATCGCTCTCGGCGGCCGCGATGGCGCTCGGGCACGGCCTCCAGGACGCCCAGAAGACGATGGGCGTCATCTTCCTGGCGCTGCTGACCACCGGTCACGTGTCCAAGGGCGACGGCATCCCGCTGTGGGTCAAGCTGTCCGCCGCGACCGCGATCTCGCTCGGCACGTACTCCGGCGGCTGGCGGATCATGCGGACCCTCGGCCGCCGGATCATCCACCTCGACCCGGCCCGCGGCTTCGCCTCCGAGGCGGTCGCGGCCTCGGTGCTGTACGTGATGGCGATCGGCCTGCACGCGCCGGTCTCCACGACCCACACGATCACCAGTGCGGTGATGGGCGCCGGCGCCACCAAGCGCCTGTCCGCCGTCCGCTGGGGCGTCGCGAAGGGCATCATCACCGCCTGGGTGCTGACCATCCCGGCGGCCGGCCTGGTCGCCGCCGGCTGCTACGGCATCGCCCACCTGATCCTCGAGTAACCCAGCAATCCCATTCATTTCGAATTCATCCACCACCCCTACGGTCGGACGAGGCCACAACTCGTCCGCCGAGGGATGTGATCGAGATGGATCTGTCGTTTCTCGTCGTCGTGGTGATCATCACCGCGCTGGTGTTCGACTTCACCAACGGCTTCCACGACACCGCCAACGCGATGGCGACGTCGATCGCCACCGGCGCGCTCAGACCCAAGGTCGCGGTCGGACTGTCCGCCGTACTGAACCTGGTCGGGGCGTTCATCTCCACCGAGGTGGCCAAGACGATCTCGAGCGGACTGGTCGACGACACCCTCGTCACCGTCCCGATCATCTTCGGCGGCCTGGTCGGAGCGATCCTGTGGAACCTGCTGACCTGGTACCTCGGTCTGCCGAGCTCGTCGTCGCACGCGCTCTTCGGTGGTCTGATCGGGGCGACCTGGATCGCGGCCGGTAGCGGCGCGGTCAACTTCGGCACCGTGGTGCAGAAGATCATCGTCCCGGCCGTCGCCGCACCGATCGTGGCCGGAGTGGTCGCCCTGCTGGGCACCTACCTCGCGTACAAGATCACTGCGCGCGCCCGGAAGAAGAGCGTCAACGACGGCTTCCGCGCCGGTCAGATCGCCTCCGCCTCGCTGGTCTCACTGGCGCACGGCACCGGTGACGCGCAGAAGACGATGGGCATCATCACGCTGGTCCTGATCACCTCCGGCAGCCTGGCGCAGGGCTCCCGGCCACCGCTGTGGGTGATCTTCGCGGCCGGTATGGCGATCGCCCTCGGCACGTACCTGGGCGGCTGGCGGATCATCCGCACGATGGGCAAGGGGCTGGCTGAGATCGAGTCGCCGCAGGGCTTCGCCGCGGAGACCAGCTCGACCGCAGTGCTGCTGGCGTCGTCGCACCTGGGCTTCCCGCTCTCCACCACGCAGGTCTGCTCCGGCAGCATCCTGGGCGCCGGTCTAGGTAAGCGGCTGGCCGAGGTGCGCTGGACAGTGGCCGGCCGGATGGCACTGGCCTGGCTGTTCACGCTGCCCGCCGCCGCGATCGTTGGCGCGCTGGCCGGCCGCGTGGCGAACTCCGGCAACCTCGGGGTCGCGCTGATCGCCGTACTGGCTGTGGGTGCCGGTGGCGGCCTGTACGTCGCCTCTCGGCGCAAGCCGGTGACTTCGTCCAACGTGAACGAGTACCCGAGCACCCGGGCCGCCTCCTCGGCGACCGCGGCGGTCTGAGAGGAGTAGGGCGATGCACATCAACTGGACCGGTCTTGGTGAAGTGGCGCTGGTCAGCCTGCTCTTCGGAGTGGGGCTGGCGGTGCTGTTCGCCTTCGGAGTGACAGCTATGGGTCGGCGCGCGGTGGCAATCGACGAGAAGCGGCCGCCGGCGATGCTGGACACCGCAGTGGCGTCGCTGTGCTTCGCAGCGTGCCTAGCTGCGGTGCTCTACGGCCTCTACCTGATAATCCCGCAATTTCATTAAAAGGGCACAGTCACTAGCGGTTCCACCGACGCACTGCCTTGGCCACGTCCTTGGTGCGCACCGCGTCGAGGTTCTGCTCCCAGGCTGCAAAGAGCCGGTCGCCCAGCTCGCCCGCGTCCAGACCAGCCTGGGGACGGACCGCCACGGCCCACGTCGCTGCGGCAGCATGACCCTGCTGGTGCAGCAGGTGGTTGACCGTGGCCTCGATGCGCTGCCGGTTCTCACCGGTCAGGCCGCGACCGGCCCACTCCTGCAGGATGGCTGCGTCATCGGCAGTCATCTGAGCCAGATAGGTCAGCGGACCACGCCAGTAGCCGCGGTGGCCGATGCTGTCCAGGCTCTCCAGCGGGAACCAGCCGTTCGCGCAGCGCCGCCCGTTGACCGCAGCCTCGACCTCGCGCGCCCGCTCTGCATCCAGGCCCTGGCTGGACCAGTCGATGAAGTAGCCCCCAGCGTCCGGGAGGTGCTCCGCCACGTGTGGCGCGATCTGCAGCGTCCCGGGATCGAACAGGCGCAGTTCTTCCGGTGATTCGAACAAAAACCTTCCCCCGCCCAGCACAAGGCAAGCAGCACAGAAATCCCCCAGATTCCTGCCTTGTCAATAACAAGTGCCCTTCGTACCCTCATCGACCGCCGAGGGTCAAGGCCTTGTCCGGAGTTACTACCGCCGCTCCGCGCGCCGCGCGAGCTCCTCGCGGTCCAGCCGATCCGCCTCTTCAGGCGTCGGCGCAGACCCGCCATAGGCCGCCGGCAACCACCACGCGCCCGGCGGCTGCTCCGGGTAGGCGCGGATGGTGTCGTCGAGCATCTCGGCCATCTTCGAGCGCAGTACGGCGGTCGCCGCGACCGGATCGTCGTCCGTGGTCACGGACATCGGCGTACCGACGGTGATCGCGATCGTGCGGTGCCGGGAGAAGTCCTTCGGGTGGTCCTTGGTGAGCATCCGCTGGGTGCCCCACAGGATCAGCGGAATCACCGGTACGCCGGCCTCCGCGGCCATCCGGACCGTGCCGGACTTGAACTCCTTGAGCTCGAACGACCGGCTGATCGTCGCCTCCGGGAACACGCCGACCACCTCACCGGCGCGCAGGTGCCGCAAAGCATGCTCGTACGACGCCGCTCCCGCACCGCGGTCCACCGGGATGTGGTGCATCCCACGCATCAGCGGACCGGACCAGCGGTTGCGGAACAGCACCTCCTTGGCCATGAACCGGACCAGCCGCTTGCTCGGCAGAGCGCCGTACCCGCCCAGGATGAAGTCGACGTAGCTGATGTGGTTCAGCGCGATCACCGCACCGCCGGTCCGGGGCACGTTCTCGGTCCCGGAGAGCTGGAAGTTCACGTCCAGCACCTTGAACGCCGTACGGGCGAAGCCGACCACCGGTGGGTACACAAAGTCGCGCATCCACGAATGCTACTAAGCTGCCGGTGATAACTAGAGATCGCGGGAGCTCGCACCGTAGTGGGCTGAGAGGGCGGCTGGAGGATTCCGGCGCCGCCGACCGCCGAACCTGTCCGGGTAATTCCGGCGTAGGGAGCAGCAAGTGACAACCATCGGCACCGTACGACCGACTGTCACCACCGGCCCGATCTCGGGCTCCGAGAAGATCTACCGCGGCGAGCTGGGAGTCCCGGCGCGTCGTGTCCACCTCACCAACGGCGAGCACTTCGATCTGTACGACACGTCCGGGCCGTACACGGACGCGACCGCGCAGATCGACGTACAGACCGGTCTGCCCGCGCTGCGGCGCGAGTGGATCGCCGGCCGGGCGAACCTGACCCAGCTGGCGCATGCGCGAGCCGGCACGATCACCGAGGAGATGCGGTACGTCGCCTTGCGGGAGAACATGGATCCGGAGTTCGTCCGGTCCGAGGTGGCCCGCGGCCGGGCCGTCATCCCGGTGAACCGGCGGCACCCGGAGGTCGAGCCGGCGATCATCGGCAAGAAGTTCCTGGTGAAGGTGAACGCGAACATCGGCAACTCCGCCGTCAGCAGCTCGATCGAGGACGAGGTCGAGAAGCTCGTCTGGGCCACCCGCTGGGGCGCAGACACCGTGATGGACCTGTCCACCGGCAAGAACATCCACGAGACCCGTGAGTGGATCCTGCGGAACTCGCCGGTCCCGATCGGCACCGTGCCGCTCTATCAGGCGCTGGAGAAGGTGAAGGGCGACCCGGCCGCGCTGAACTGGGAGGTCTACCGCGAGACGGTGGTCGAGCAGTGCGAGCAGGGCGTCGACTACATGACCGTGCACGCCGGCGTACTGCTGCGGTACGTGCCGCTGACCGCCCGGCGGATCACCGGCATCGTCTCGCGCGGCGGCTCGATCATGGCCGCGTGGTGCCTCGCGCATCACCAGGAGTCCTTCCTGTACACGCATTTCGCCGAGCTGTGCGAGATCCTGCGTGAGTACGACGTGACGTTCTCACTCGGCGACGGATTGCGCCCGGGCTGTATCGCGGATGCGAACGACGAGGCCCAGTTCGCCGAACTGCGGACGCTGGGGGAGCTCACCAAGATCGCCTGGGAGCACGACGTACAGGTGATGATCGAGGGCCCGGGACACGTGCCGATGAACAAGATCGCGGAGAACGTGCGGCTCGAGGAGGAGCTCTGCGGCGAGGCGCCGTTCTACACCTTGGGGCCGTTGGCAACCGATGTGGCGCCGGCCTACGACCACATCACCAGTGCCATCGGTGCGGCGCAGATCGGCTGGCTCGGTACGGCGATGCTCTGCTACGTCACGCCGAAGGAGCACCTCGGCCTGCCGGACCGCGATGACGTGAAGACCGGTGTGATCACCTACAAGATCGCCGCCCACGCTGCCGATCTGGCCAAGGGGCATCCGGGAGCGCAGGCCTGGGACGACGCGTTGTCCACGGCCAGGTTCGAGTTCCGCTGGGAGGATCAGTTCAACCTCTCGCTGGATCCCGACACCGCGCGGTCCTACCACGACGAGACGCTGCCGGCCGAGCCGGCCAAGACCGCACACTTCTGCTCGATGTGCGGGCCGAAGTTCTGCTCGATGCGGATCACCGCTGATATCCGCGCCTACGCCGAGGAGCACGGCCTGACCTCGACCGAGGCGATCGAGGCCGGCTTCACCGAGATGTCCGAGACCTTCAAGGCCAAGGACAGCAAGCTCTACCTGCCGCTGGCGGACTGAGCAACGGGCCCTCCGAAACCGCGGTCTGAAGCGGTTTTGGAGGGCCCTCGGGCGCGAAAACCGGCCTTTTCAGCCTTACGCGCTGTGAAATTGGCGCGCGCGTCGAGATGCCGAAGTGGCCGGTTTGAGCGGAGAATTGGGGAATCAGCTGTCCCGCGGGGTGATCACCGAGAGTGATTGGGTGAACCGATTCAGGTTTTCGCCTTCACTCAGCGTGAATAAGACTGTAGCCTTAACTCCGTTGGAAGGAGGTGCGGGACAGTGCTCTTCGTTCTCACGGTAGATCAGCGAGGCAGCAGAATCAGCGGCGATCTCGTACCCGAGCTACTGATCAATCTGAACCGCAGACCCCGCGTGCCCGGACTGATCCGCAAGTTCGAGCGGACCGCCGGCGACGAGGTCCAGGGCGTGCTTTCGGAGGCCAAGGCAACCATCGACCTGGTCGTCGAGCTGCTCCGCCGCGACTCCTGGTACGTCGGGCTTGGGATCGGCGACGTCATCGAGCCGCTCCCGCGTAGTACCAGGGCGGGTAACGGGGACGCGTTTGTCCATGCCCGGGACGCGGTGACGAAGGCGAAGTTCAGCCCGCACCATGTCAATGTGTGCGGATCCGACGCCCAGCTTGCCGATCAGGTGGAAACGGTGCTGTGGTTGATGGCGTCGGTACTGCGCCGGCGTAGTGACCGCGGGTGGGCCGTCGCCGACCTGCTGGCCGAGGGACTGACACGACGGGAGATCGGCGTGAAACTGGGGATCAGCCAATCTGCGGTAACCCAACGGGCTCAGGCGGCCGGAGTGGCCGAGGAGCAGCGTGGCCGGGTGCTGGCGTCCGAACTGCTCAGTCGCGCCGAGGTCGCTGCGTGACGGCACTTGTCCTGGCGCTCACGGCCGGTGGGCTGCTGTTCGCCGTACTGGCCTGGGTGCCGAAGGCCGGTGCCACGCTGGAGATCGTGCTCAGCGGCATCATGCTTGCCTGTGGCGTCGCGGTCGGTCTGGTGCTGCTCTCCGGCGACGGTGTGGCGTCCTGGCCGGAGCGCTGGTGGAACGTATTGCTTCTACTGGCTGGCGGGCTCGCAGTGACCGGTGGCGGCCCGCTGACGACCTCTGTGCTCGCTCTGGTGGACCGGGGCAACACTCGGGCGCAGTCGACGCAGAAGGCCGGTGAGGTGCTGCGAGGCGGCGCTCTGATCGGTTCACTCGAGCGTGGTGCGATCTTCGCGGCCCTGGTGGCCGGCTGGCCGGAGGGGCTGGCCATCGTGCTGGCGATCAAGGGACTGGCCCGCTATCCCGAGCTGCGCAGTCCGGACCAGCCCGCCTCCGTCACTCCGCAGGCGGTCGCGGAGCGCTTCATCATCGGCAGTTTCACCAGTGTGCTCTGGGCGGTGACCTGTGCCGGGTTCCTGCTGTCCCACTGACCGCTAGCGCTGGGTGTCGATCACGACGTACGTGTTGAGCACCTTGTCGTGCAGGGTCTGCTTCTTCTCGTCCCAGAGCGGCCACAGTACGTCGATCAGCGGGGCGTAGGCGAAGACCCAGCTGAGGAGCTCGCGGCCGAGCGCCTTACCCGGGCCGACCGGCTGGTTGTAGACACCGTCGATCAGACGGATCTTCAGCACGCTCTTTCCGATGCTCTGCCCGGTGTTGCCCTGGCGGAACACGCGGTTCCACAGCCACAGACCGAAGCTGATCGCCATACCGGCCAGGAACGCGAGCACGGCCCAGGCCTCCGGTGCGTCGTTCTCCAGGTCTGCCCGGGAGAAGACGTTCACGATGAACAAGATGTAGCCGATGGCAACGGGGAGGTTTTGGATCAGCCCGTCGACGAGCCCTGCCCCGACCCGCGGCCCCCACTCCGCCAGCGGAGCCCATTCGTTGTTCGGCTGAAAGTACGGTGCAGTCATTGGTGTGTCCTGTCTCAGGTGCTGACGACGATGTCGTTGACGACTTTGTCGTGCCAGGTCTGCTGCTTCTCGTCCCACAACGGCCAGAGCAGGTTGATGAAGCAGAGGTAGTTGAAGAAGTAGGCGCAGATCTCGCGGCCGAGGTTCGCGCCGAATCCGATCCGTTCGCCGGTCTCGATGCTGATCACCCGGCTGCCGGTGATTTTCTTGCCGAGCGACTGGCCGGTGCGGCCCTGCTGGATGACCCGGTTCAGGAACCAGATCACGAAACTGCCCAGGAATCCCAGCGACAGCGGAGCTCCGGCGGCATCCGAGGTGTGCATCGCGATGGTGACGATCAGCCCGATCCCGGCCGGAATCCCCTGCACGAAACCGTCGATCAGGGATGCGCCGACGCGCGTTGTGAAGCCGACCGGATCACCGGGGAGCGCGTAGCGGAAGTTGCCCTGTCCCGAAGGGCCTTGCCCATAAGGGTTGTAGCCCGGCTGGATCTGCCCACCCGGCTGGAACCCGCCACCAGGCTGGCCCGGCGGGTACTGGTTGGGCTGACCAGGCGGGTACTGATTCGGCTGACCGGGCGGCGTTGGGCCGCCGTACGGAGGGGTGGTCACCTGGGGTTCCTCTCTGGTGCACTGCTGCGGGCTGCAAGGCAGGTTACTGTGGTGCGGTGAGCGATGGCGTCGTAATCCGCCCTACGGGACCGGTCGTGCCGGTGGACCGACGGGTGCAGGGTCTCGCGCTGGTAGGGGTCGGCGGCTTCGCGCTCGCCGGGGTCTACCAGCTGACCGGGCTCGGCATCCCGTGCATCCTGCACGCCACCACCGGTCTGAACTGTCCACTCTGCGGATCGACCCGGATGGCTGCCGCCTTACTCCGTGGCGATCTGAACGCCGCCTGGCACTTCAACCCCGTCGTACTGGTCCTGGGACCGCTGATCGGCCTTGCCGTCGGCTATCAGGTGCTGGCGTGGGCCCTGGAGGCGCTGCGGCTGGTGAAGCTGCCCCGGATCAGCATGAGCCCGCGGGTCGTGGACTGGCTCACCAAGGCCGTGATCGCCTTGATGATCGTGTACGGCGTCGCTCGCAACCTGAACTGAAGAGCGCCGGGTAGCGACTGCTACCCGGCGCCATTCGAGCGTGAACGTCAGCGGCCGACGAGACCGGTGGCGTACGAGATGATGCCGAGGACCAGGAACGCGATACCGCCGATCCAGGTCACCTTGGCCAGCGTGTCCGACTGGCCCTGCTCGCGGTACTTGCTCTGCGCGAACAGACCCAGACCGATGGCGGCCGGGGAGCAGCAGAACCAGCACACGATGCCGATGATCGACAGGATCATCGGGGTGTTGCTCGGGGCAGCCTGTGCACCGTAGCCGTAGCCCTGGTTCTGGCCGCCCGGGTAGGCGCCGTAGCCACCGGCTGCCGGCTGACCCGGCTGCTGGCCGTAGCCACCGGCACCCGGCTGCTGCTGGCCGTAGCCCGGAGCCTGCGGGGGCTGCTGGCCGTAGCCCGGCTGCTGCTGCCCATAGTCGGGCTGCTGCGGCTGGCCGTACTGCCCGGGCTGACCCGGGTAGGAACCAGGCTGCTGCTGGCCGTAGCCAGGCTGGCCGTACTGCCCCGGCTGGCCGCCCGGAGTCTGGCCAGGAGTGTCCTGGGGGTCGTTCTGATCATCGCCGGGAGGCGTCGGAGTGCTCACCACAGTCCCTTCTGAGACATCGAAGAATCCCCGCAGACTATCTGGGCCACGGGTTCAGGGTCACGTACCCGCGCCGCCGGGCGCGGGTCCGTGATTCTCTGTGATCAGCCGAAGCGGCCGGTGATGTAGTCCTCGGTGGCCTTCTCGGTCGGATTCGAGAAGATCTGCTTGGTGGCCGCCATCTCGATCAGCCGGCCCGGCTTACCGGTCGCGGCCAGGTTGAAGAAGGCCGTCTGGTCCGAGACCCGGGCCGCCTGCTGCATGTTGTGCGTGACGATCACCACGGTGAACCGGTCCTTGAGCTTCTCGATCAGGTCCTCGATCGCCAGCGTGGAGATCGGGTCCAGGGCCGAGCAGGGCTCGTCCATCAGGATCACCTCGGGCTCGACCGCGATCGCCCGGGCGATGCACAGCCGCTGCTGCTGACCGCCGGACAGACCGGCACCCGGCTTGTCCAGGCGGTCCTTGACCTCGTTCCAGAGGTTCGCGCCCTTCAGCGACGACTCGACCACCTCGGCGAGCTTCTTCTTGTCCTTGACCCCGTTGAGCTTCAGGCCGCTCGCGACGTTGTCGAAGATCGACATCGTCGGGAACGGGTTCGGCCGCTGGAACACCATGCCGACAACCCGCCGTACGGCGACCGGGTCGACGCCGTTGGCGTACAGGTCCTGCTGGTCCAGCAGCACCTTGCCCTCGACGCGGGCCCCCGGGATCACCTCGTGCATCCGGTTCAGGGTCCGCAGGTAGGTGGACTTGCCGCAGCCGGACGGGCCGATGAACGCGGTGACCGAGCGGGGCTCGATCGTCATCGACACATCCTCGACGGCCTTGAAATCGCCGTAGTAGACGTTGAGGCCGCTGACCTCGATGCGCTTAGCCATATCGACTCAGAACCTCTCTGACTATTTCGACTTGATGGTGCTGAACCGGGCAACCAGCCGGGCCAGCAGGTTGAGGGCAAGGACCAGGAGAATCAGCGTCAACGCCGCCGCCCAGACGCGATCCGCGGCCGGCTGCAAAGCCAGCTCGGTGCGGTCCTGGTTGATCATCGTCGGCAACGCGCCCTGGAACCCGTCGAACGGATTCAGGTTGATGTTCTTCGAGTAGCCGACCAGGATCAGCAGCGGCGCGGTCTCACCCATCACGCGAGCCAGACCGAGCATCACGCCGGTGACGATGCCGCCGAACGCGGTCGGCACGACCACTTTCAGGATCGTCTTCCACTTCGGCACCCCGAGCGCGTACGACGCCTCCCGGAGCTCGTCCGGTACCAGCTTCAGCATCTCCTCGGTGGACCGCAGCACGACGGGCATCATCAAGAGCACCAGCGCGAGCGACACAGCGAATCCGACCCGGTTGAAGCCAAGAATCGTGATCCAGACCGCGTAGATGAACAGTGCGGCGACGATCGACGGGACACCGGTCAGGATGTCGATCATGAAGCTGACCGCCCGCGCGGTTCGGGTGCCCTTGCCGTACTCGACCAGGTACACCGCGCCCATGATCGCGATCGGGACCGCGATAACCGTGGTGATCAGCGACATGATCAGGGTGCCCATGATCGCGTGATAGGCGCCACCACCTTCACGCCGTACGGTGACGCCGCGCTGGGACTGGCTCCACCAGTCCGCGCTCAGCAACAGGTGGTAGCCCTTGCTGACAACGGTCCAGAGGATCCACACCAGCGGGATGATCGCGATCACGAAGGCTGCGACAATCAGCACGGTGGCCAGCGTGTTCTTGAATGCACGGGCCCCCGACTTCCCGGTGAGGTCCAGCTCCTTGCCGTCGTACGCCGGCCTGTTCTCGACGACTGCGGTCATGACGAGGCTCCTTCGGCGGCGGCCGTCGTACCGGCGCGGCGGTTGCGCTTCGGGCGCTTGGCGCCGGGCGCGCTGCGGGCGACGATCAGGCGGGCCGCGGAGTTGACCAGGAAGGTCACTACGAACAGCACCAAGCCGGCCGCGATGAATGCGCCGGTCTTCTCCGGTGAGTCGAACTCGGCGGCGTTGTTGGCGATCTTCGACGCGAACGTCTCACCACCGGCGAAGATCGAGGGGTTCCACGGATCGTTGCCGTTGGGGACGGTCAGGATGATCATGACGGCGACGGTCTCGCCGAGCGCCCGACCGAGACCGAGCATCGCGGCGCTGGTGACGCCTGAGCGTCCGTACGGCAGGACTGCCATCCGGATCATCTCCCACTTGGTGGAGCCCAGTGCCAGCGCGCCCTCGCGGTGCGAGATCGGCGTCTGCGCGAAGATCTCCCGGCTGATCGCGGTGACCACCGGCAGGATCATGATGGACAGCACCACTGACACCGTGAAGATCACGCCGACGTTGTCGCCGATCGGCTTCTTGAACAGCGGGATCCAATCCAGGGCTGACGAGATGCCATTGATCACCGGCAGCAGGATCGGTGCGAAGAACAATGCACCCCACAGGCCGTAAATGATCGACGGCACGGCGGCCAGCAGGTCGACCGCGTGCGCGACCGGCGCCGCGAGTCGCTGCGGCGCGTAGTACGTGATGAACAGCGCGACCCCGATCGCGACCGGGACTGCGATCAGCATCGCGATGATCGAGCTGATGACCGTGGTGTAGAACAGGGCCGCGATACCGAACCGCGGCTCGGCGCCGCCTGGCTCCCAGATCCGGGAGAACAGGAAGCTGCTCTTGTCGTCGGCCAGCGCGGGAATCGCCAGGGCCAGCAGGAAGATGCCGACGAACGCGACGATCGCGATGACCAGGCCGCCGGATCCGCGGGCCAGCCCGGAGAACAGCCGGTCGCCGAGGTGGGCGACCGGGCCGAGCTCGAGCTTCTCCTTGCCCTGCTCGCCGGTACCGTCGACTGCTGGCGCGGCCGCGGGGCGGCCGCCGTCATGCTCGTCGGTCAACGTCTCGAAGTGCACGGACGCCGGGCCGGTGGTGTCGACCAGGTCCTCGATCCGTGGTTCTGCTCCGGAGGCAGCCGGTTCCGCCGGCCGGTCGGGCGGTTCCGTGCCGTCTGGACTACTCATTGATGGTGCTCCAAGCGCCTGGGGTCGTCGTCGGGCTGTGTGCGGTGCGGGATGACGAGGCGAAGCCCCGGCCGTCGTCCGAGGAACTCGGGACCGGCCGGGGCTCGCTTCACTGCTTTGTCGTAATCAGCGGATCTGCTGGATCAGCTGATCGTCTGGATGGCTGCGTCGACCTTGGTCCGGATCTCCTCCGGGAGCGGCGCGTAGTTCAGCTCGGTGAGCGCACCCTGGCCGTCCTTGCCGGCGAAGTAGGTCAGGAAGCTCTTCACCAGCGCGGTCTTCTCGGCCGGCAGGCCCTTGCTGCAGGCGATCTCGTAGGTGACCAGGATGATCGGGTAGGCCCCGGCCTCCTTGGTCGCGTAGTCCAGCTTCAGCGCCAGGTCGGACCCGGTGCCGGCCGGCTTCGCGGCGGCCAGCGCCTTACCGGCGGACTCGGCGGTCAGCTCGACCGGGGTGCCCGAACCGTTGTCGATCTGCGCGACGCCGAGCTTGTTGTCGACGGCGTACGACCACTCGACGTACGTGATCGCGTTCTTGGTGCTCTTGACGCCCTCGGCGACACCCGCGGATTTCTCCTTGCCGGCGCCGGTACCGGTCCACTTCTTGGCCGGCTCACCCTTCCATGCGCCACCACCGGCGGCCTTCAGGTACTTGGTGAAGTTCTCCGTGGTGCCGGACTCGTCCGAACGGAAGAACACCGAGATCGGCGCCGACGGCAGCGTGACGCCCGCGTTCAGCTTGGCGATCGCCGGGTCGTTCCAGGTCTTGATGTCACCCTGGAAGATCTTGGCGGCGGTCGCGCCGTCCAGGACCAGCTTCTGCACGCCGTCCAGGTTGTAGGCGATCGCGACCGGGCCGATGACCATCGGCAGGTTCAGCGCCGGGTTGTTCGCGCACCGCTTCGCAGCCTGCGCGGCCTCCGGCTCGCCGCCGTCCTTGGACTCGGTCTTCAGCGCCGAGTCCGAACCGGCGAAGTCGACCTGGCTGGCGTTGAACTGCTTGATACCCGCGCCGGACCCGGTCGCGTTGTAGTTCACCGTGACCTTGTCGCACGTCTCGTTGTACTTGCTGATGACCTCTTCGATCGCGTTCTTCTGCGCCGAAGAGCCCTCGGCGTTCAGGGTGCCCTGCGGGCACTCCGCACCGGTCGAGGAGGAACCCGTGCTCGGGCTCGAGGAGCCGGACGGCTCCGGGTCACTGCCACAGGCGCTCAGAGCGAGCACACCGAGGGATGCCACGGCGACGGAGCCGACGCGGAGCAGGCGATTCACGGACACGAGAGTGTTGCCCTTCTGCGGGAATCAGACTTCTGAACTTCCACAGACGGTAGGGAGACCACGTGACTGAACGGCCCGTCGCCGGTAAACGACCGGTGAACGGTTCCAGCACCGTAAACGACGCCCGGCGTGCCACCAGGCAGCCATCAGGTGAACTGAGTTAGCGCCCGTCACTCTCCGTGCATCAAAACGATCATTTGCTCACGTTTCGGTAACACTCAGCGCACCGTCAAGGTGAAGGGCTTACTCGTCGTCAGCAGCACCGGCAGCCCGCTGACGGTCAACGGCGGGGTTGCGATCCGCCACGTCGTGGTCCCGCGCCGGGTGGCCTTGATCGGGACGATCGCGGCCCCCTTCTTCAGTGGTACGGCCCGAACATACCGCCACTGCTTCCCGTTCCACTGCTGCAGGGCGGCGTTCATCGCGATCTCCGGCAGCACATGGACGTTCAGCTTGGTGATCTGCCCGAGCTTCGGCCGCGACGACTCGAATCGGGTGATGATCATGTTCGAGATCGTCCGTGAGGACTTCGTCGAGCTGGACGCGGCCGGGGTGAGGTTGATGTACATCTGCTCGACCCGCTTCAGTCCAGGCACCCAGATCCGGTACTGGCGGCCGCCCAGCGATCCGATCGGGGTGTTGATCGGGTCGTCGTTGGAGTACCCGGCGAACCTGCCGTAGGTCTTCCAGGCCGCACTGCTGGTCGGCCGGGCCTGCAACTGCACCGAGTAGAAGTAGTTGACGCCCAGGCTGCTGGTCAACGAGGCCTCGATCAGCAGATCGTCCCCGTACGGCACCTGCGCCGCTACGCCGGAGATCCCGGTCTGCGCCGTACCGACGTTCACGACGCGTTCGTGCCAGGGGCCGTTGCCGTCCTGATGCAGGAACGACGCACGCCATTCGTTGCCGGCGTACATCGAGATCGTCCACGGCCGGGGCCGAGCCGGTACGACGAAGCTTGTCGAGCCGACCGGGATCGAGATCTGCTCCTTCGTCGGTGATCCGGCCGGGCCGACCTTGACGCCGAGGTACTCCTCGGAGGCCGGCCGGTCCAGCGGGTCGTTCGGAGTCAGGTCCTCGACCGCGGGCTGCCGCCACTTCAGCCGCACCGAGCCGTCGGCCAGCAGGTCCGCGTCCTCGACGAACGGGTACACCGGAATGCGCGCGTCGAACAACGGGCTGGCCCCGGCCGCGCTGAGCTCCTGACCGGCACCTCGCGAGGTGACCTTGATACGAATCCGATCGCGGTCGAGGAATCGGGCCGCCATCACGAGCTCATTGGCCTGGTCGGCGGTGGTCGTGGCGATCCGGTAGACCAGGCCGTCGTCCACGTACTCCTCCTGGATCACGTTCGCTTCGCCGTTGTCCTTCCAGGTCACGCGAATCGTGTTGCCGTCCCAAGCCACCTGTACGTCGGTGGGCGCGTCCGGGGCAGCTGCCCAGGCCGACGGGGAAAGACCTGCGGTGAGCAGGGCCGCGGTGGTCGCGGTGGCGAGGAGCTTGCGCATCAGAGGGTTCCTTGCTCGATCAGCGAACAGTGAGGGTGAAGGTCTTGGAGACGGAGGGTGCCAACGGCAGTCCGTTGTAGCTCAACTTCGGCACCGTGACGCGATAGCGGGTGGTGGTGCCACGACCGGCCGCCTTGAACGGGACAAGCGCCGTACCGTTCTTGATCTGTACGGCGGGACCTGTGCGCCAGGCGCCGTTGGCCCAGCGCTGCAGCGTGCCGCGCACTGTCAGACCGGGCTGGATCTTCACCGACAGGTTCACCGTCACGCCGACCTGGACCGTCGAGCGGGTGAACCCGGCCACCGCGAACCGCGTCATGGTCTGTGACGACTTGGCTGACGTCGACCCGGCCGGTACGAGCTGGATCGCGCCACGGCCGATCTTCTTCAGAGCAGGCACCCATAGCCGGTACTGACGACCACCCAGCGACGCGATCCCTGTGTCGAAGGGGACCTGCGTGTTCGCGGTGTAGCGGCCAACCGTCTTCCAGGCGGCGCTGCTGGTAGCTCGTGCCTGCAGTTGCACGGGGAATTCGGTGTTCTCACTCGTGCCGACGAGCGTGCTCTCGATCTTCAGGCGCTCACTGAAGGTCCCTTGCGCGGGTACCGCGATGCCGGCCCGCAGCGTCCCGGCGTACACCGCGCGTCCAGTCGGGTAGAGCTGCCCCCAACCGTTGCCGGTCAAGATGTCGACCGTGGTCAACTGGGACTGCGCCGGAACGGTCACCGAGGTGACCCCTGCAGCGACCGGGTACGTGCCGAGGGGATCCCCGCCGTACCGCTTCTCGACCCGCGCCTCGAACCAGTCCTCGGCCGCCGGACGATCCAGCGGATCGCCAGGCGTCTTGTCCGCGCCCACCGTCGGCCGCCACCGCACCCGAACCGACCGATCGGCAAGCAGTTCGGCGTCGTACACATCCGGCGAAACCGGCCGCCGGGTGTCGAAGGACGCGGACGCAGTCGGCGTCCCCCAGCTGCTGCTCGTGCCGCTCGCAACAGTGATCTGCACCTGGTCCTCGTCGATGGTCAGCTTGCCTGGAGAGAACACGAGCTCGTTCGTCTCGCCTTCGATCCGGCCACCGATGATCACACTCGCACCAGTTCGCGGGTACACGGCACGAATGCTGTTGGCCGAACCGTCGTCGTTCCAGGTGACACGAATCTTCCCGTCGTCCCACGCGAGCCGCACATCGGTAGGCGCCTCCGCGGCTGCCCACGCAGGCGTAGCCAGACCCGCAGTCAGCAGTACGGCGGAAGTCGCGAGTACGGCGTACTTGCGCATGTCAGACGACCTTCAGGGTGAAGGGAAGGCTGGTGCTGAACTCGACCGGCAGGCCGTTGACCTTCACCGGCGGGGTCGCGATGCGGTACTTCTGGGTCGTCCCACGGCCGGCGGCGCGGATCGCCACGTCGGCCTTGCCCTTGCTGTCGAGCTGAACAGCACGCAAGTAGCGCCACTGCTTGCCGTCCCACCTCTGCAGCGCGGCCTTCAGCGGAAGACCGGGCGAAACGATGATCTTGTGATGCACCGTCACACCCACCCGTGCCGTGTCCGGTGCGTGTCCGGTGCCAATGTCGGCGTACTTCCGCACGTACTGCGCCGCGGTCGAGACCGGCGGTGTGAGCAGGATGACGTCGTTGCGGAAGAGCTGGCCCGCGGGGACCCACAGCCGGTACTCCTGACCGCCGGCCGCACCGGCGGACGGGTAGAAGACCTTGCCGTCGATCAGCCCGGCGTTCCGCCCGGCTTTCTTCCAGGGGCTGGAGCTGTTCGGCCGTGCCTGGACCTCGACCTCGAACGCCTCGTTGCGGATGATCTCGGGGAAGTTGGCCAGCAGTTTGGTGTTCCAGCTGGTCTGGAACCAATGGCCCGGCCCGGAGAGCGTCGAGGTCACGCTCATCGTTCCGACGCGCACGGTCTGATACTCGCCAACTGGTGCCTGTCCCCACTGGTCGCCGGTGGAGATCTTGATCGTCAGCGGACCCCGGCGTACTGGGATGTCAGCCGTCGACACGCCACCTCGCACCACGAACTCCGTCTGCTGGCCCGCGGCAGGACCGGTCACGGTCGCCTTCACCCAGATGCCGGCCGGCTGGTCGAGCGGATCATTCGGGGTCTCGTCCACGAAGGTGTCTCGCTGCCACCACACGCGCACCGAGGTGGTGGACAGCGACTGGGCTTTGTTGATGTGCAGTTGGGGCACGCGGTGAGTGTCGAACAGCGGGCTGCGGACCGGCTCGCTCATCTCCTTGTCTGCTCCGACCGTCCGGACCGAGATGCGGACCTTGGGCGCCTCTTCGAGCACCCTGGGTTCGAACACGAGCTCGTTGGGCGCATCGGCCGTCGGCTGGTCGAGGCCGTACCCCGTGTCCGGGAAGACGGCTGCGACCGTGTTGGCCTCGCCGTTGTCCTTCCAGGTGACGCGGACCTTGCCTTCGGCGGTCCAAGAGACCTGTACGTCGGTCGGCGCCTCAGGGGCAGCGGCCCAGGCGGTGCCGGACAGGCCGGCGGTGAGGAGGGCGACGGCGGCCGTCGTGGCCAGTGTTTTGCGCATGTGCTGAGTTCCTAGCGGACGGTGAGAGTGAAGGGGAGGCTGGTAGTGGCGTCGACCGGCAGACCTTTGTACTTCACCGGAGGAGTGGCGATCCGGTACTTCGCCGTCCCCCGGAGTGGGGTGCGCATCGGGATCTTGGCGTTGCCCTTGGCATCCAGTTGGACTGCGCGCAGGTAACGCCACTGCTTGCCGTCCCACTTCTGCAGGGCTGCCTTCATGGGCAACTCCGGACCTACGTGGACATAGAGCGTCACTGTGGTGCTCGCCGGAGCTCTCGTCGGGAAGAACTCCGCGCGGTCGATGAGTGCGTTTCGCCGTACGAACTTTCCGGTCGTAGAGGCAGCTGGGGTCAGCAGGAAGGTGTTGTCCCGCAAGACCGAGGTCTCGGAGACCCACAGCCGGTATTCCTGGCCGCCGGCGGCGCCGAGTGTGGCCGGGATGATCGTGCTGCCCGTTTGGGCGCTGGTGCCGGTGACGAACTTCCAAGGAGATGCAGCATTCGGGCGGGCCTGAATTGCGACTGCGATCGCTTCGCCGGCTGTGGGCTCGGACATGTGCACCCGGCCGGTGATGGTGAACATCTGCCAGCTCGCTCGCGCGGGTAGCGCGGCGGACACGCGCATGGTTCCAACCTGCACAGTCCCGTAGACCGGAAAGCTTCCCCACTCGTTGCTCGCGGAGAGTTTGATCGTCACCGCGCCCGGACGAACCGGCACGTCGGCGTGCTGCGTGCCGCTAGGAATCAGGAACTCCCGCTGTTCGCCGGCGGCCGGCCCGCTGATGGTGGCTCGCAGCCACGCGCCGGCCGGGTGATCCAGTGGATCGTTCGGGTTCTTGTCCGTGACCTCGTCCTGCCGCAGCCACATCCGCACCGAGCTGCCGGACGATGACGCGGCGCTGAGGATCGTAGGCTTCGGCACCCTATGGGTGTCGAACAGTGGAGTGTGGGCCGATGTGCTCTCCTGCCGGTCCACAATCGTGCGGACCGCGATCCGCATCTCGGCCTGGTCCCGGATGTTCCTGGGGTCGAGCAGGACCTCGTTGGGCGCATCCGCGGGCGGCTCGGCCGCGAGGTACGCATAACCCGGGGATGTCAGGTAAACCATGTTCGCCTGGCCGGTGTCCTCCCAGGTGACACGAACCTTGTCGCCGGCCCATGAGACTTGTACGTCGGTGGGTGGTGCCGGCGGGTCGGCAGCCTGAGCCGGGGTCGACAGACCGGCAGTCAGGAGTACGGCGGCAGCTGTCGTTGCTGCGAGTTTTTGCATGGGATCCCCAGGTGAGTACGCCTGGTGGTCACCCCTGCCGCCAGTGCGTGCAGGAAAAAGTAGCGCACGGACTGGCGGGTGAGGCAAGTCGAATCGGTTGCAGGTTCGTGCAATTAGCCGATGGTGATGGGGAAGGCGGAGCTGGTGGTGGGGCTGAGGGGGAGGCCGTTGATGGTGGTGGCGGGGAGGGCAATGCGGTAGAGGAAGTGGCCGCGGTCGTTGCCTACGTTGGCGTGGGTGAGCATGGAGCCGTTGCGGAACTGGACCGGGAAGACGTTGCTCCACTTGTTGTTGAGCAGGACCTGGAGGGTGCCGCGGACCGTTGCGGCGGGCTGGATCTTGGCCCAGACGTCGACGTTGGCGTGGCGGGCCGGGTGGGCGGGAGTGAAACCCTTGCTGAGGAACTTGACCAGGGTCTTGGAGGACTTGGCCGAGGTCGAAGACGCCGGGGTCAGGGCGATGACGTTGCCGCTGACAACCTTGCGGGCCGGGACCCAGAGCCGGTACTGGCGGTTGCCGAGGGAGGCGATGCCGGTGTCGAAGGCGGTGGTGGTGTTGCCGGTGTAGCGGCCGTAGGTCTTCCAGGCGTCGGTGGTTTTGGTGCGGGCCTGGAGTTCGACCTTGATGCTGCTGGCGCGCTCTTCGCGGCCCTCGCTGGTGAACAGGTCGAGGGTGCTCTTGATACCAAGACGGTTCCCGTACGCCGCCGATGCGGGAACTGTGATCCCGGCGCCGAGGGTGCCGAGGCGGACGGTCTTGGTGTCGGCGGTCTCGGTCCACTCGTTGACCGCGATCAGCTTGATCGCCGCGGGGCGGGCCTGCGCGGGGATCGTGCCGGTCGTCGTACCGGCGGCGAAGGGGTAGCTCTTCGTGGCGGTGCCAGGGAGGTCGACGACAGCCTTGACGGTGCCATTGCCTGGTACGTCGAGGGGGTCGCCCGGGGTCTTGTCCTCGACGGCGCCCTGGGTCCACTTGAGCGTGGTGCTCAGGTTCGTGAGCAGGTTGGCGTCCTGGAGAGCCGGTGCGGCCGGGCCGCGCGTGTCGAACCAAGGCGAAAGTGTGTCCACGCTGGAACCGTCGGCGGCCACCGTGCGGAGGATGAACCGGACCTTGTCCGCCGGCTGCAGGTTGGAGAAGCCCTGGATGTCGTTCGGTTCGCCGGCGGCGAGGTTGGCGAAGAGAACGGGCTCCTGCTGGCCGTCGTACTCGGCGAGGACGATGTTCTGCTCGCCGTTGTCCTTCCAGGTCAGGTGGAGCTTGGCGTTGAGCCAGGAGAGCTCGAAGTCGGTGGCCGGATCGGCTGCCCAGGCAGGCGCCTGCAGGCCGACGGTCAGCAGTACGGCGGAGGCCGCGACAGCGGCGAGTTTGCGCATGAAGGATTCCTCAGGGGGTGGTCAGCAAAATCCCCGCTGCCGACCCGTCGGGCCGGAGCGGGGATTTGTGGAGCTGTACTTAGCGAACGGTCAGTGTGAAGGCGGAGCTTGTGGTGGCGCTGACGGTCAGGCCGTTGACTACGACCGCGGGCACGGTGATGCGGAAGCGGGCTGAGCCGGGCTCGTCGCCGGCGCCGCCGTGCTGGAGGGCATAGCCCTTGGTGAACTGCAGGGGGCCGGCGTCGAACCAGCGCTGGCCGTCCCAGAACTGCAGGCGGGCCTTGACGGTCGAGGCGGGGGAGATCCGCGCGGACAGGTCCACGTTGGCGCCGCGGCGGGCGACGGCGGGGGTGAAGCCGGCGGAGATGAACTTGATCAGCGTCTTGGAGGACTTGGCGGAGGTCGAGGTGGCCGGGGTCAGCGCGATGACGTTGGTGCTGACGATCTTGCGGGCCGGGACCCAGAGCCGGTACTGACGGTTGCCGAGCGACGCGATGCCGGTGTCGAAGGCGGTCGTGGTGTTACCGGCGTACTTGCCGTAGGTCTTCCAGGCGTCGGTGGTCCCGGCGCGGGCCTGCAGCTCGACCGGGATCCCGCTGGCCCGCTCTTCGCGGCCTTCGCTGGTGAACAGGTCGATCGTGCTCTTGATCGCGAGCCGGCTGGTGTACACCGCTGATGCGGGCACCGAGATGCCGGCGCCGAGAGTGCCGAGCCGAACGCTCTTGGTGGCCCGGAACGAGCCCCACTCGTTGGCGGCGATCAGCTGGATCGATGCCGGCCGAGCCTGGGCCGGGATGGTGGCCGACGTCGCGCCCGGGTCGAGGGGGTAGCTGTTCGTGGCGGTGCCGGGGAGGTCGACGAACGCGGTGAGGGCCTTGTCCGTGGCCGGCAGGTCGAGCGGGTCGCCCGGGTTCTTGTCGACCACGGCGGCCTGCGAGTACTTGAGCGTGGTGGTCAGGTTCGTGGCTAGGTTCGCATCCTGCAGCACCGGCTGACCCGGCGTCTGGGTGTCGAACTCCGGCGTCGCGGTCCCCGTGCTGACCTCGCTACCGGCAACGGCCTTGACGACCAGCCGGACCCGGGCGTTCTGGCCGAAGGTGGGCGGCAGTACGACGTCGTTCGCGCTGGTCGACAACACCTCGGCGACGAGCCGCGACTGGTTGGTGTCCAGGTCCTCGAGGTGGACCGTGTTGGCCTCGCCGTTGTCCTTCCAGGTCAGGTGGACCGACTTGTCGGCCCAGCCGACGGTGAGCTCGGTCGGGGCGTCCGGTGCCGCCGCGAACGCGGGGGTCTGGAGACCGACGGAGAGAGCGGCGACCGCGGTCGCCGCGAGGGCAAACTTACGCATGGGGGAACCTTTCGAAAACGCACTCACCGCCACGGCAGGAGCTGCCGTGGCGGTGAACATGCGGTGACTGACTACTACTTGACGGTGAGGTTGTACGCCGGGCTCGTGTTCGCCAGGACGGTCAGGCCGTTGACGACGACGGTCGGTACGACGAAGCGCAGCCGCAGCGTGTAGCGCTCGGTCTCGATGTCACCGCGCTCGACGTACGAACCCTTGGTGATCGGTACGTCGATGCCGAGGTCGATCCAGTGGCGGCCGTCCCAGCCCTGCGGACGGGCCTTGACGGTCACGGCCGGCAGGATCTTCACCGACAGGGTCGAGCGACCGCCGACCCGGACCGTCGACGGGTTGAAGCCGCCGGGGCCGAACTTGACGTAGGTCTTCGAGGACTTCGCGCCGGTCGAGGCGGCCGGGGTCAGCGCGATGATGTTGCCGCTGACGACCTTGCGGGCCGGGACCCAGAGCCGGTACTGACGGTTGCCCAGCGAGGCGATGCCGGTGTCGAAGGCCGCGGTGGTGTTACCGCTGTAGCGGCCGTAGGTCTTCCAGGCGTCCGTGGTCTTGGCGCGCGCCTGCAGCTGGACGGGGATCCCGCTGGCCCGCTCCTCGCGGCCGGCGCTGGTGAACAGGTCCAGGGTGCTCTTGATCGCGAGCCGGTTCGAGAACAGCGCCGAGGCCGGGACGGTGGTCGAGGCGCCGAGCGTGCCCAGCTTGACGGTCTTGACGTCCTGCGGGCTCGTGCCCCACTCGTTGACCTGGCTCAGCTTGATCGCTGCGGGCCGGGCCTGTGCGGGCACCGAGCCGGAGGTCGCGTCAGCGGCGAAGGGGTAGCTCTTGGTGCCGCCGGGGCCGGTGACGGTCGCCTGGACGGTTCCGTTACCCGGGAGGTCCAGCGGGTCGTTCGGCGTGTTGTCCGAGATGATCGAGCCCGGCACCCAGCTCAGGTTGGTCGTCAGGTTCGTTGCCAGGTTGGCGTCCTTCAGACCCGGAGCGGAGGGACGCAGGGTGTCGAACGCGGGCGTCGCCGCATCCGCGCTGACGCCGTCGGCGTTCTCGGACCGGACGAGCAGCCGCACACGCTCCGCCTGCCGCAGCGGAACCGACAGCGTCACGTCGTTTCCTTCGGCGGCGGTGGTCTGGAGGACGGTGCCGGGCGTGCCGCCGTCGTACTCGGCGAGGATGTAGTTGGCCTCGCCGTTGTCCTTCCAGGTCAGGTGGACCTTGCCCGCCTGCCAGTCGACGGTCAGGTCGGTCGGTGCGTCCGGGGCCGCGGCGAAGGCGGGCGTCTGGAGACCGACGGAGAGGGCAGCGACAGCCGTCGCCGCAAGGGCAAATTTACGCATGTGTGTAACCCCAGGGGAGATTCGCCTGGCGATCACCCCTGCCGCCAGCGCGTGGCTCGGACCCTAACAGGTCAACGGTGCAGACCGGAAAACTTTTGCACCAACGTGCAAAAGCTCACTCAGCTGGAGAAGTCCTCCGGCGCGACGCCGTCCAGGAACTGGCGGAACCGCTCCAACTCGGCCTGTTCCTCCTCGGGCGTGGCCACGCCCGCCTCGCGGAGAACCTCTTCTGTACAACGGATCGGGGTGTTCAGTCGTACGGCGAGCGCGACCGAATCGCTCGGTCGCGCTGACACTCGCGCTCCGTTGTCGAGCAGTAACTCCGCGTAGAACACCGCATCTCGCAGTTCGACGATCTCGACTGCCTCCAGCCGCACGCCCCAGGCCTCGATCAGGTCGCGCATCAGGTCGTGGGTGAGCGGACGGGACGGGCGCAGGCCCTGTTCCTCGTAGGCGATGGCGGTCGCTTCGACCGAGCCGATCGAGATCGGCAGGTAGCGGTAGCCCTCGGTCTCGCGCAGCATCATCACCGGTGCCCGGTTGGGCGATTCCATCCGGATCCCGATCAGTGTCAGTTCTCGCATCATCGTCATGGTGCGACCTCTCCTCAGACCGGCACCCGGTGGGGCGCCGGTTCCTCGGTAGGAACATACCCGCCACTCCCAGTGTCACCCGGAAGCCCCTGCGGGTGTGCCAGGATCGACACCGAGCCGTGTCTCTACGGTGCGCTGAACCGTTCGTACACGAGCCGGCCGTCGGCCAGACGGTGTGCGACCAGGAAGGCGCCGGGGGAGAACTTCCCGACCTTGAGGCCGAGTTCGCGTTGCAGTGCGGGCAGTACCGGCCGGTGCGAGCACACCACGGTCACGCGGTCCGACTTCCACGCCCGGTCGCCCGAACCGCGCAGGCGGTCCGGATCGGCGTCGTACCCGCGCTCTGAGATTTCTGGCCAGAGGTGCACGTGCCGGTCGATCGAATCGGCGTACGGCAGCACTGTGGCGGTGCAGCGCTCGGCGTCGCTGCTGATGAGCCGGTTCGCACCGAGAGCAGCCAGTACGTCGCTCAGTCGCTCGGCCACCGCCGTACCGGTCGGGTTGAGCGGGCGGAGTGTGTCCTTGCTGTCCCAGTCCTTGCGTTTCACCGCCTCCGCGTGCCGCACCAGGATCAGAGTCGCGTCGACGGACGCCACACGATTCAGGGCGTCCAGGATGTCCACGTCACGCGGGTAGCTGAGCCGCGACCGGGCCTTGTCCACCGGAAGCCACTCGATCTCGTCGACCTCGTCGTTCGGCTGGAAGTCACCGCCTCCGGTGGCGACGGCAGACCAGTAGTGCACCAGTTTCTGCGCCGTACCGCCGTTCTTGCGAACCAGATAGCGCTGCACACCGAGTGGCGCACCGAGCACTACCTGTACGCCGGTCTCTTCCTCGATCTCGCGTCGTGCCGCGAGCAGGACGTGCTCGTGCTGGGACAGCTTGCCCTTCGGCAGGGACCAGTCGTCGTACCGAGGGCGGTGCACGAGCAGCACCTCACGGATGCCGCGGCGCTCACGCCAGACGACACCACCCGCGGCGATAACCGTCGCCGGGTTGCTCATAGTGGAAGCCTAAGTAATCGGGTCGGCAGTTCTGCGGCGGCCACGCGTGGCGATCAGCTTTTCCTGCAGGTCACGCAGTGGCTCACCATCTGGTCGGGTCAGTCTGGCTTCCCAGGTGTTGTCCGGCTGCAACCACCAGGACTGGGTCTCGTCGTCGAGAGCCATGTCGAACATCTCCCGGACCTCACCGATGTGGTCGGGCTCCTTGAGCTGTACGAGCACCTCGACCCGGCGGTCCAGGTTGCGGTGCATCAGGTCTGCCGATCCGATCCACGCCTCGGGCTCATCGCCGTTCTCGAACCAGAACACCCGGCTGTGCTCGAGGAACCGGCCCAGGATGCTGCGGACGCGGATGTTCTCCGACAGGCCCTCGATCCCCGGCCGGATGGTGCAGATGCCACGGATCCACAGCTCGACCGGTACGCCGGCCTGCGAGGCTCGGTAGAGCGCGTCACACAGGGCCTCGTCGACCAGGCTGTTGACCTTGATCCGCACTCGGGCCGGACGACCGGCCAGGTGGTGCTGGACCTCGCGGTTGATGCGCTCGATCAGACCACGCCGTACTGATTGCGGCGCCACCAGGATCCGGCGGTAGCCCGCGTTGCGGGCGAAACCGGAGAGGTGGTTGAACAGGTGGGCCACGTCCTCGGTGACCACCTTGTCGCTGGTCAGCAGGCCGAGGTCCTCATACAGCCGGGCGGTCTTGGGGTGGTAGTTGCCGGTGCCGATGTGGACATAGCGGCGCAGGCCGTCCGGCTCGTCCCGGACCACCATGGAGAGTTTGGAGTGCGTCTTCAGGCCGATCACGCCGTACACGACGTGGCAGCCGGCGTGCTCGAGCTGTCGGGCCCACTTGATGTTCGCCTGCTCGTCGAACCTGGCCTGGATCTCCACCAGCACCAGCACCTGCTTGCCGGCCTCGGCCGCGTCGATCAGGGCGTCGACGATGGGCGAGTCACCGGAGGTGCGGTACAGCGTCTGCTTGATCGCCAGCACGTGCGGGTCGGCGGCCGCCTGCTCGATGAAGCGCTGCACGCTGGTCGAGAAGGAGTCGTACGGGTGGTGGACCAGTACGTCGCGCTGCTTGAGCGCGTAGAACATGTCCGCCGGGTTGGAGGTCTCAACCTCCGCCAGATGCGGGTGGGTGGACGGAACGAACGCCGGATACTTCAGCTCGGCGCGGTCCAGACCGGCGATCGTGAACAGGCCACGCAGGTCCAGCGGGCCGGGCAGCTCGAACACCTCGGCCTCGGTGACACCCAGCTCGGACAACAGCAGCGCCTTCACCTGCGGGTCGATCGACTCCTCGACCTCGAGCCGGACCGGCGGACCGAACCGGCGGCGCAGCAGCTCCTTCTCGAGCGCGGCCAGCAGGTTCTCCGCGTCGTCCTCCTCGACCTCGAGGTCCTCGTTACGCGTCACCCGGAAGGTGTGGTGCTGAGTGACCTCCATGCCCGGGAACAGCTGGCCCAGGTGGGTCGCGATCACGTCCTCCAGCGGAACGAACCGGCCCTCGGCTACCTGCACGAACCGCGGCAGCAGCGGCGGCACCTTCACCCGTGCGAAGTGCTCGCCGCCGGTGTCGGGGTTGCGGACCACGACGGCCAGGTTGAGGCTCAGGCCGGAGATGTACGGGAACGGGTGCGACGGGTCGACCGCCAGCGGGGTCAGCACCGGGAAGACGCGGTCCCGGAAGAACCGGGTCATCTCCTCGCGCTCACTCTGCTCCAGGTCGACCCAGCGCAGGATGTCGATGCCCTGCTCGGTCAGCGCCGGCTGGACCACCTTGCGCCAGGTGTCGGCCTGGCGGTCCATCAGCTCACGGCTGCGGGTCAGGCTGCGGTCGAGCACCTCACGCGGGAGCAGCCCACTGGCCGCCTTCACCGCGACCCCGGCCGCGATCCGGCGCTTCAGACCGGCCACCCGGACCATGTAGAACTCGTCGAGGTTGCTCGCGAAGATGGCCAGGAACTTGGCCCGCTCGAGCAACGGAACCGTGTCGTTCTCGGCGAGCTCGAGCACTCGCTGGTTGAACGCCAGCCAGCTCAACTCACGGTCGGAGAAGCGGTCCGCCGGGAGATCGCCCGCAGCCGCGATGTCGTACGGCGGTTCCACGTCGTACTCGCGATTATGGGACGCCAGCAAGTCTCCAGCCACGTTGACAAGCATCCCATCGTTTGGTGAACACGAGGTTGCGGAGGGCATATCGGCGGACAGTCCGAACTTGTTGCTAGCGTCACTCCTTGTGAACCCTCGACTGGACGCCTTGCTCCGCAGCACCGTGTCCGCCGTACAGGCGAACGCGCTGACGCCGCTCTACGCGCTGCCCACCGCTGTCCGCCGGCGCCTGGCCGGCGCCCCGATCCAGATCGACGGCAACACCTTCGACCCCGAAGTGCAACTGCTCCTGCGCGTGGAGTCATTGTTGCCGGGCACAACAAAGACGGACGCCGCCACGGCCCGCGCGAACCTGCGCAGCGTGAGCAAGCTGATCGCCGGCCACCCCCGCGAGCTACAGCGTGTGACCGACCTCACCGTTCGTGGCGCCGACGGCCAGCTCGGTGCGCGTCTCTACGTGCCCCGGAACGCCGGCCGCGGTCTGCTCGTCTTCTTCCATGGCGGTGGCTGGGTGGTCGGCGACCTCGACACCCATGACGCCCTCTGCCGCACCATCGCCGCCGATGCCGGCATCCGCGTCCTGTCCGTCGACTACCGCCTTGCCCCCGAGGCGCCCGCCCCCACAGCCGCCGAAGACGCCATCGCCGCCTTCACCTGGGCCGTCGAGCACGCCGAAGACCTGACAGTCGACCCAGGGCTGATCGCGGTCGGCGGCGACAGTGCCGGCGGCAACCTGGCGGCGGTGGTGGCCCAGCAGTCCGTCGTCCGCGACTTCCCGCGCCCGGCGCTTCAGGTGCTGCTCTACCCCGCAGTGGATCTGGTCGGCCGCCGTCCCAGCCGAGACCTCTTCGGCGAGAACTTCATCCTCACCGAGGAAGACATCCTCTGGTACCGGGACCACTACACGCCCGACCCAGCTCTCCGCCCCGACCCGGTCGTCTCCCCGCTCCTGGCCGATTCGCTCACCGGCCTGCCGCCGGCTCTCATCACCACCGCCGGTTTCGACCCGCTCCGGGACGAGGGCATCGAGTACGCCGACAAGCTGGCCGAGGCCGGAGTCGAAGTGACCCACATCTCGCACGACTCGCTCCCGCACGGCCACTACAACCTCCAGGCCCTGCCCGGAGCCGCTGCGGACGCCCTGACCACCCTCACGACCCACCTCAAGTCAGCACTGCACTGACGAGTTGGGGGCCAGGAGCCGTCCGGCTGGGGGGTTAGAGGCGCAGACGGCTCCTGGTTGCAGGTGAGACGAGCAGGGCCGCGGATTATGACGCGGAGTGAGCGACCGAGTTCGGTGTGGCGTCGGTCACTGGCGTGTACTGGACGTGTTGGGCGGCGGTCGTGAAGCCGAGGTTCGTGTAGAGGCGGCGGGCTGGGGTGTTGGTGCCGTCCACGTAGAGGGTGATCGTGTCCAGGCCTCGGGTGTCCTGAAGGTAGATCAGGCCTTGGAGGGTCAGGGCCTTGCCCAGGCCGGCGCCCTGGTGGTTGGGGGAGACGCCTACGACGTAGACCTCGCCGCCGCCGTCCTCGATCTTGGTCCAGTGATAGCCGGCTAGGTTGCCCTCGGCATCGATGGCGAGGAAGAAGCCTTCGGGGTCGAACCAAGGCTGGTGGAGGCGGTCGGTGAGGTCCGACTGGGTCCAGGCGCCTTGCTCCGGGTGAGTGGCGAAGGCTTGGCTGTTGACCTTCAGCCAGGCGGCGTCGTCCTGGCCGGGGACGAAGGTGCGGACCGTGATGCCCTCAGGCCAGGTGGGCTTGGGGAGGTCGGCGCGGGTACGGCGGAGGAAGTAGAGCTCGCGGGATACCTCGAGCCCGAGGCGGGCGGCGAGTTCGTCGGCGCCGGGCAGCCGGCCGTGCGCCCAGACGGCGAGCCGGGAGCCCGCATGGTCGAGCAGGATGCGCAGGAGCGCCGTACCGGTGCCTTGGCGGCGGAAGTCCGGGGTGACGACGAGCTCGGCGGAGCCTTCGGGGGTGAGGGCGGCGTAGCCGATCAGGTTGCGGGCGGACTGGAGGCCGGTGGGTTCGAGAGTGCCGGGTTCGCCGTCGTAGGCGAGCACGTGCAGGTCGCCGGGATGTTCGCCGTCGAGGTGCAGGAGGGTGCGCTCGTCGAGCGGGTTCACACCGTCGCTGTGCGCGGCCGTGCGAGCGAGCTCTGTGACGGCGGCAGCGGTGGCCGGGGGCAACGGTGAGGGAACTGCTTCGAGAGTCACAGGAATACCGTAAAAGGTCCTGGTCAGTTCATGCTCGAGTCCTTGGAAGGGTCGCCGCGCGTCGGGTAATTTCTCGGGATCGCGTGGCGAATCCGCGCGGTGATCGCTACGACGACGGAGTAGACATGGCCTTGACAGGACGAGACATGAAGTGGCTGCGCGGACGGCGGGGCGTCGGCCTGATCGCCGTCGGCACCGCCGCGGTGCTCGGCTTGGCCACGGGGGGAACCGTGACCCAGGCAGCGCCGGCGAAACCGAAGCCGACGCACACGCAGATCCAGCTGCTCGCCATCAACGACTTCCACGGCAACCTGGAAGCTCCCGGTGGCTCGAGCGGCAACATCAACGGCGTCCCGGCCGGTGGGGCGGCCTTCCTGGCCACGCACCTGAAGCAGCTGCGCGCGGCGGCGGAGGCCAAGGGACAGGACTCGGTGACGGTCGCCGCCGGTGACCTGATCGGGGCCTCGCCGCTGCTGTCGGCCGCGTTCCACGACGAGCCGACCGTCGAAGCGCTGAACGGGATGGGCCTGGAGGCCGCCTCGGTCGGCAACCACGAGTTCGACGAGGGCTGGCACGAGCTGCTCCGGATGCAGACCGGTGGCTGCCTGCCGGACGGCGACGGGCAGAACAACCAGAACTCCTGCCCGGACCCGGAGCGTCCGTTCCAGGGCGCCAAGTTCAAGTACCTGGCGGCCAACGTGTTCTTCGAGAACACGCAGAAGACGCTGTTCAAGCCGTACACGATCAAGACCTTCGACGACGGCCGGAAGGTCGCCTTCATCGGGATGACCCTGGAGAACACGCCGAACATCGTCACCAAGTCCGGTGTCGAAGGGCTGACCTTCAAGGACGAGATCGAGTCCGCGAACGCGCTGGTTCCGGTGCTGCAGAAGAAGGGTGTGAAGTCGATCGTCGTGCTGCTGCACGAGGGTGGCTTCCCGGCCGACCCGAAGGCGTACAACAGCTGCCCGGGGATCTCCGGCCCGATCGTCGACATCAACAAGGGCCTCAGCCCGGAGATCGACGCGATCATCTCGGGGCACACCCACCAGGGCTACAACTGCAGCCTGCCGGACAGTGCCGGTCAGCCGCGGCTCGTCACCAGTGCCTCGTCGTTCGGCCGCCTCGTCACCGAGGTCCGGCTGAGCATCAACAACGCGACCGGTGACGTCGACCGGCTGAACACGCTGGCCAACAACCAGATCGTCACCCGCGATGTACCGGCCGACCGCCGGACCAGCGAACTGATCACCAAGTACCAGACGCTGGTGGCCCCGATCTCGAACAAGGTCATCGGTCACCTGACCGGTACGTCGGTGTCGCGCACCCCGGACGATTCCCTCGAATCCCCGCTGGGCAACCTGATCGCGGACGGGCAGCTGGCCGATCCGTCGACCGTGACCGGTGGCAAGGTGCCGGTGGCGGCGTTCATGAATCCGGGCGGGATCCGGGCGGACCTGGCGTCGAACGCGGGTGAGGTCACCTTCGGGCAGGCCTTCACCGTGCAGCCGTTCAACAACTTCCTGGTCTCGATGGACATGACCGGTACGCAGATCAAGGCCCTGCTGGAGCAGCAGTTCTCCGGGGTGAACGGTCCGGAGGCCGGGAAGTACAAGGTGCTCCAGGTCGCCGGTGTCACCTACACCTGGAACCCGGCCGCCGCGGCGGGTTCGAAGATCGTGCCCGGGTCGGTGAAGATCGCCGGGCAGCCGATCGTGGACGGGACGTCGTACCGGATCGTCACGAACAACTTCCTGTCCGACGGTGGTGACGGCTTCCCGGCCTTCACGACCGCGACGAACAAGTTCTTCGGCGGGCTCGACATCGACGCCTTCGCGAAGTACCTGACCGCGCACGACCCGTACACCCCGGGCGCGACCGACCGGATCTCGATCGGTTCCTGACTGGCTCCGGGTGAGTGCGCCGCCTCAGCGGGGCGCACTCACAGGAAGAACTTGAGCAGCACGAAGGTGAGTGCCCCTGCGGTGGTGAGCGCGGAGAGACCTCCGAACCCGCGCCGCAGGGCGGCACCGAAGACGGCCAGGGTGAGCGGGACCAGCATCACCAGCAGGGTGACGCCGCCCGCGTGGACGCCGACGTGCTCGCGGCCGGTGAGGACCAGGCCGAGAATCATCGCGAAGGTCAGACCCAGCCAGGTGGACCGGCGGATCGGACCGTCAGCGGTGCGATGACCGCGGTGCGAAGCGCGGGTCGCGCGGCGATGCGAGGTCGGAGCAACGTGCGCCATCGATGATCGGTGACCTTCCGTGGAACGACGGAATACGCAAGGTAGCAGGATCCTTGACAGTCGTAAAAGGTCGTCGCCTCACCAGTCACACTACTTTCTTCCGTCACATAACGACGGCCGCGCAACGGCGTATCAGCCGCCGGCGAAGGGTGGCAGCGCGTCGACCTGAGCCCCCGCCGGAAGCAGCGTGGCAGGCGTCGCACGCTCGCCGTTCAGCAGAAAAGTGCAGAGCGAGAGGACCCGCGCGAGCTCGGGGCGATCGGACGAGACCGTGCTGATCAGATCGCCGAGCGAGGCGGCGTCTGCGGTCGCGGTGGACTCACCGGCGGCGCTGCGGGCGGCGGCGAAGTACCTGATGGTGACTTCCGGCATCTGGAGGGGACCTCACTAATCGGTTAAGTCTTCCGCTATTATGTCAGCTTGCTGTTGCTATCCAGTGTCTCGGGCCCCCGGCAATGACGCCGCTGGGGCTCGACGTGCACTACGACCGGCACAGGGGGACAACGTGAGCACGTTGCTTCTGCTGACGAACGCACTGCAGGCCTCCACCGAGGTGCTGCCGTCGCTCGCGTTGTTACCGCACCAGATCCGGATCCTGCCCGCCGAGGTGGCCGCGCTGGTCGATGCCCCGGACGCGGATGCCGTCCTGCTGGACGCCCGGCGGGATCTGGTCGCCGTCCGCGGCGTCTCCCGCCTGATCCGTACGACGGGAATCGACGTACCGCTGATCCTCGTCGTCACCGAAGGTGGCCTGACCGCGGTGAACGCGGACTGGGGCGCCGACGACGTGCTGCTCGACACCGCTGGTCCCGCGGAGATCGAGGCCCGGCTGCGCCTGGTGATCGGTCGGCTGGCCGCGACCCGCAACGAGGACCCGGACACCAGCCTGATCCGCACCGGTGACGTGGTGATCGACGAGGCGTCCTACACCGCCAAGCTCAACGGGCGGGCGCTCGACCTCACCTACAAGGAGTTCGAGCTCTTCAAGTTCCTGGCGCAGCACCCCGGTCGGGTGTTCACCCGGGAGCAGCTCCTGCAGGAGGTCTGGGGTTACGACTACTTCGGCGGCACGCGGACGGTCGACGTCCACGTCCGGCGGCTGCGGGCCAAGCTCGGCCCGGAGCACGAGCAGCTGATCGGTACGGTCCGCAACGTCGGCTACCGCTTCGTGGTCCCGCCGGCCGCCAGCCAACGCGAAACGGCCGATACTCCCGCCTGAAGTCTCGTGACGCCCCCACGGGCAGGTAGATTCTGCGCGTGGCGATGGAGTCGGGGTCGTTGCTCACCACGGTGGGCCGCGCGGGGGTCTTGTTCGGTAAGGCGTGGCCGAGGTTGCTGGCGGTGTTTCTCATCGCCCAGCTCGCGCATCGCGGGCTGCAATGGGTGGCAGTCCAGGCCGGTGCCGCCGCGGAGGCGGCCGGTCTCGCCGTCCTCGCGCTGATCGTCGTGGTCTCACTGGCCATGTACGTCGCGATGTTCCTCGTCCTGCGCGGTGAGCTGCCGTTCCACCGGCGAGCCGTTGCCGAGGGCATGCTCGCGCCCGACGGTGTTGAGCCTGGCAAGGAGAGCCGCCCGGTCGACGCACTGGCCGCGGCCCTGCTGCCGTTCCTGGCGTTCTACGCGGCCTACAAGTTCTTGCAGGCCGAGGCGCTCGACTACGAGTACAAGCTGGCGGTGCACAAGGTCAACGAGGCCGTCGCCACGTCGCTCGGTGGCGGGACAGTCGCTGAGCCGTCGCAGGGTCTGCAGTCGTTGTCGACCTGGCTGTTCATCGGCCTCGGTGCCGTGGCGTATCTGCTCCGCTTCGCGTTCAAGAAGTGGAAGCGGGAGAACGAGGGCCCGGTCCGCAAGCTGTTCATCACCTACCTCGAAGCGCTCTGGATCTTCGTGGTCATCTACCAGGCCTCGTCGTACGTCCCGTCGCCGAAGCAGTGGCTGCAGGAGCGTCAGATCTGGCAGTGGTTCCACGACGCCTACGTCTGGCTCCTCGACAAGGTGCTCGGGGTGAGCCAGGTCCGCGAGATCTGGGACGCCGTCACCGGCTTCATCGCCGCCGGCGTCGGTGATCTCTGGAGCGCTGCCGTGCTCCCGCTGATGTGGATCACCATGACCGCGGTGATCTACGGCCGGGCCGTGCACAAGGCGCAGCAGCAGCCGCGCTGGCGCTTCGACCGGCTGACGAACCGCTGGCAGGCGACGCCGCGCTTCGTGCAGGCTGCCGGCAACACCGTCGTCGCGGACTGGAAGGACCGCTGGACCCCGGTCGCGGACGCGTTCCGGCTGGTGCTCCGCTCCGGCCTGCGCCCGATGCTGGGTTACTTCCTCGCCTGGGCGGTCGTCACGTTCCTCGCCAGTGGCGTGTGGATCGCGCTGAAGCTCTGGGTCCTCGGCCCGCACACGCTGCCGTTCTGGCTGGTGATCGACGAGCCGCTGAGCCTGCTCACGGACGGGCTGAAGATCATGCTCCAGGTCGCGCTGCTAGCGGCCGCCTACGACCGGATGATCGGCGGCCTGGCCGGCTACCTGAACCGCGGCACGCACGCGGTCGTCGAGCAGGACGACAGCGAGCAGGGCGGCGTCGCCGACCTGACCGCCGCTACCTCGGGAATGCCAGATACTCAGGGACTTTCGTAGCCCACGTGATCGTCGGCTGAACCTCGGCCGCAACAGACTTCGGTACGACGAACACGGCCACGATCTCGTACGGCTTCCCGGCGACCGGCTTCACGTAGTACTGGGCCGACGGTCCACGCCAGCTCTGCGGTTTGTCGTCGTACCCACCGGTGCAGCTGTTCGGCCGGTCCTGGTAGTCGTCGGCGAGGATGTCCTCGTCCCAGATCCGCCCGTCCGACGCGCGCAGGTGTGGTCGGCAACCGCCGAGCCCGGGCTCGTCGAGCGTCTTGATGTCGTCGACCTGAAGCCGGAAGTGCACCCGGATCCGCGTCGTGTCCGGCGGCAGCGGATCCTCGGCCCCGGCCCGCTTGGGCTCCGGGTTCTCCTCGACACTGGCGGCGTACCAGACGGCTCCTTGGTACGGCGTCCCGCCGTCGGCCACGACGACCGCGTCGCGCGGCTGTGCGTCGTACCAGGATTTGTAGTCCGATTTCGTCGTCCACCAACCGGCCAGCGGCACGGTGACGACCAGCGAGGCGAGCGCGGCGACGTTCTTGCTGAACCAGCCGCTGCGCCGGCGGGCCCGGCGTGCCCCGGTCATGACGCGCTCGCGCGGGTGAAGGTGACGACCGGGCTGATCTCGGGGGACTTCACGTCCAGCGGGACGTTCACCTCGGGCTCGAGGTCGTTCATGATCGACTTCTCCATCACCTGCAGGGTTGCCCCCGGCAACTTGTCGGCGGGCATCTCGATCACGAAGGCGCCACGCGCCGGGATCCCGGGCGCGAACTGGAAGCCGGTCAGGTCGACCCGGTCCAGGCCGCTGCGGTTGGCGCCGAGATAGGTGATCCCGTCGGAGCTGCGGATCTGCACCCGGTTCAGGTGGATCGGCTCACGCGTCGCGGTGACGGTCGCGTCCACGACGACGAAGCTGGTCTGGGTCTTGCGGTCCGGCGAGCTGCTCGGGATCTTCAGCGTCTTCCCGACCCGCACCGCGTCGACCTTCAGCTCGAACCGGCCGGCGTCGACCGCGCGGCCGACGATGCCGTTCACCGGAGTCGGGTCCTGGATGTCCTGCTGGGTCGGCGTCAGCCGGTAGAGACCGATGATCGCGACCAGGACGGCCAGCGTCAGGCCGCCGTTCAGGAGCTTGCGGCCGGTCACTTCGTGTTGTCCTTCACCTTGATCGTGCCCTCGCCGGCGAGCTCGTCGGGCAGCCACTTCTCGTGGTGGTCCAGCAGCGACTCGTCGTAGTGCTTGTAGCCCTGCACGCTCACCTTGACCTCGGTCGGCAGGTCGGAGAGCTTCGGCAGCTTCCAGACGAAGGCAATCTGCTGCTCGACATCCGGGGTGAGCACCGGGTTCATCGTCTCGTCGTCGATGGTGGTGGTCCCCATCGGCGCTTCGGTCTCCTTGATCCCCGGTACGCCGATCAGCCGGAACAGGTCCGACGGCGGCGTGGTCCCGAGGTCGTCGGTGACCTTGATCTTGGCCACGATCGCGATCAGTGCACCACCGGGCTCCGGCTGGAACAGCGGCTTCAGGTCCTTGACCGTGACGACCCGATCGACGGTGATCGCGAACTGCCCGGCGTCCACCGACTTCCCCGCGGTCAGCGGCGGCGTCTCCGCGGCCGCCTTGTTCAGCCCACCGAACGCGGCCGAAACAGCCAGTACGACGGCGCTCGCGCCGATCACCCAGGTCTTGACCGAACGCCCGCGCACCTTCAGGTTCGCCAGCTCCGGAAGCTCTTCAGGCTCTTGCTCTTGCCCCGGCCCTTGCTCTGGCCTCCCCGTCTGCACGGGAAAAGGGTAACGAGCAGCGGGGGCAACAAGGTGTAATGGGTCTGTGGAGGAGACGGGGCTGATCGTGCGACCGGGGCTGGTGGTCCCCGAGGGGGAGCTGAGTTGGCGCTTCTCCCGATCCAGCGGTCCGGGCGGGCAGTCGGTGAACACCACCGACAGCCGGGTCGAGCTGAGCTTCGACCTCGCCCGTACGACGGCGCTGTCCGGCGTACTGAAGACTCGAGCGCTGGAGCGGTTGGAGTCCCGGCTGGTGGACGGTGTGCTGACGATCGCAGCTTCGGAGTACAAGTCGCAGTGGCGTAATCGGGAGGCGGCGCGGACCCGGCTGGTCGCGCTGCTGCGGGAGTCGATCGCGCCACCGCCACGGCCGCGGCGGGCGACCAAGCCCAGTAAGGGCGCGGTCCGCCGCCGCCTCGACGACAAGAAGCGCCGCGGTCAGACCAAGCGGCTGAGATCCCGCCCAGAGGACTGACTGTCCAAGGCGTGAAACAGCAGGTGGAGCTGAAAAACCATCGACGTACTCTGGATTGTTGTGAGCCTAGGTCTGTGGGTACTAGCCGGCGCGCTCGTCGCCGGAGTGCTTCTCAGTGTGCTCAAAACCTGGATCGACGGGCGATTCCGCGAGAAGGCGAGTGACGTGGAGAGGGTTTCCGCAGCCGACGTTGGCGTCGAGCTGGGCGAGCGGGCCACGTTGCTGCAGTTCTCCTCCGCCTTCTGCGCCCCCTGCCGCGTGACGCGGCGCACGCTGGCCGAGGTCGAAGGCATGGTCGATGGGGTCCGGCATGTGGAGCTGGACGCGGAGTCGAATCTGGACCTGGTCCGGAAGCTCGACATCCTGCGGACACCGACCACGCTGGTGCTCGACAGCACTGGTGCAGTGGTCAAACGCGCCAGCGGTGCACCGCGCAAGCCGGATGTGATCGCGGCACTGGCTACGGCGATCGACCACCAGCCGAACTGATAGGGATGGCGCTCGACCCCGCCTGACCGGCATGCTGTGCCAGTGAACTTCCCAGCCGGTTGGTACGACGACCCTGAGCACCCGACACAGCAGCGCTACTGGGACGGGAACGTGTGGACCGACGAGCGTCGTCCACGTGAGCAGCCGTCGCCGTACCAAGGCCAGTACGGACAGCCCAAGCAGGACCAGCCGCAGTACGGTCAGCCGGTGCAGCACGGCCAGGTGTTCGGCGGTGGACAGGCGCAAAAGCCCGCGTCGGACCGCCCGGTCTACGGCCAGCCCGGTCCGCAGCAGCAGCCGCCGCCGCAGGCCCACTACGGCCAGCCGCAGACGCAGTACGGCCAGCCCGCTCAGCAGCACGGCTATCCGGCGTACCCGCAGCAGCAGCCGGGCTACGGCTACCCGGGCCAGAACCGCTTCACGACTCCGGACGGCCAGCCGTTGTCCGGCTGGTGGCGCCGGGTGCTGGCCCGCGTCATCGACTCGGTTCTGATCTTCTTCGTCAGCCTGCCGCTGACCGGCTACTTCTGGATGAAGTACCTCAACGACTACACGGACAACGTCGAGCGGCAGATGCGGAGCACGACTCCGCCGACCTTCTCGGAGATGCTCAACTCGTCGATGTCCGCGGTGGCCTGGACGATTCCGGCGGCCATCCTGACCGCGGTGGTGATGTTCGCGTACGAGTACCTGATGCTGACCAAGAAGGGCGCCACGATCGGCAAGTCGGCGGCCGGTATCGCGGTGCGGCTGCGGGACGTGCCCGGGGCGGCACCCGGTGCGGCGATCGCGAAGCGGGCCGGGATGGGCCTTGCGCTGACCGTGCTGGGGGCGGTTCCGATCCTCGGTTCGCTGCTCGGCATCGTGGTCCTGCTGAACTACCTGTGGCCGCTGTGGGACGACAAGAAGCAGGCATTGTGGGACAAGGTCGCCGGCACGAATGTCGTCCGCACGTAACGCGTCCACAATGCGAACAGTTGTCTCACTCAATGGGACAACTGCGAACGTCCCGCTCCACGTTCCGTACTCTCGGAGCGTGGAGTACACGACCTTGCTGACCAAGCGCCGCGCAGTGGACAACTGCCGCATGCGCTCGTCGCTGTGTCGTGGCCGCTGACCAGGCGGCGTCCCGAGCGCTGTGGAACTGATCGCTGAGCGCGGTTCCACGTACGTCGTCTCCCGCAGGTACGGGCGGGTCCGGCTCGAACCACTCCTCCTCCAGGAGTCGTCATGTCCGAACAGACGGCCAAACTCACTCCTCCCCAGGTCGACCCGCGGGGGCTCCGGTTCGCAGCCGGTGTGACCGCGGTTCTGCTGGCGTTGACACTGATCCTCGGTAACCCGTGGATCCTGGCGGTCCAGACACTGGTGTTCGCGATCGGGACCGCCTTCGGCGTCCAGGCGTCGCCGTACGGCCAGTTCTTCAAGCGTGTGATTCGTCCGCGCTTGAGCCCGCCGAAGGAGCTGGAGGACGCGGCGCCGCCGCGGTTCGCCCAACTGGTCGGGCTGGTCTTCGCGATCGCCGGCCTGATCGGCTACCTGAGCGGCGCGACCGTGCTCGGAGTGGTCGCCACCGGATTCGCCCTCGTCGCCGCGTTCGTGAACGCGGCCGTGGGGCTCTGCCTCGGCTGCGAGGCTTATCTGCTGATCCAACGCATTCGTACGCCAAGCACCGCTACCAATTAAGAGAGGCAGCACACATGAGCAGGGAATCTGCGCTCGTCTCGGCCGACTGGGTCGAAGAGCACAAGAGCGATGCCAACGTCGTCCTGATCGAGGTCGACGAAGACGTCTCGGCGTACGACGCCGGCCACATCGCCGGTGCGATCAAGCTGGACTGGAAGGACGACCTGCAGGACCCGGTACGCCGGGACTTCGTCAACCAGCAGCAGTTCCAGGAACTGTTGTCCGGCCGCGGTGTCAAGAACGACGACACCGTCGTGCTGTACGGCGGTAACAACAACTGGTTCGCCGCTTACGCGTTCTGGTACTTCAAGCTCTACGGTCACGCCGATGTCCGCCTGCTCGACGGTGGCCGCAAGCGCTGGGAGCTGGACAGCCGCGAGCTGACCGACGAGGCCGTCAAGCGCGACGCCACCGAGTATGTGGCCAAGGAGCCGGACCTGAATATCCGCGCCTTCCGCGGTGAGGTCGAAGAGGCCATCGGCGTGAAGAACCTGGTGGACGTCCGTAGCCCCGACGAGTACGCCGGCCGCCTGCTCGCCCCGGCCCACCTTCCGCAGGAGCAGGCACAGCGCGCGGGTCACATCCCGACCGCGGCCAGCATCCCGTGGAGCAAGGCGGCCAACGACGACGGCACCTTCCGCTCCGACGACGAGCTGAAGACCCTGTACGCCGACGCCGGGGTCGACTTCGGCAAGGACACCATCGCGTACTGCCGGATCGGCGAGCGCTCGGCGCACACCTGGTTCGTGCTGCACGAGCTGCTCGGCCAGGAGAACGTCAAGAACTACGACGGTTCGTGGACCGAGTGGGGTTCGCTGGTCGGCGTACCGGTCGCCCTCGGCGACGAGCCCGGGGAGGCCTGACATGTGCGGAGCCAAGAAGGGCGGCCTTGATCTCAAGGGCGTCGACGTGGACAAGGAAGCCGTGATCCAGGGCCAGGTGCTGCGCGGCGAGGAGCCGGTCGGCGGCGCCTACGTGCGGTTGCTGGACGCAACGGGTGAGTTCACCGCCGAGGTCCCGACCTCGGCGACCGGACACTTCCGCTTCTTCGCCAAGCCGGGCGAGTGGACGCTGCGCACGCTGGCGCCCAAGGCCGACCCGGTCGACCGCCAGGTGGTGGCCCAGTACGGCGCGGTCGCGGAAGTGGCCGTTACCGTCTGAGCTCTCGCTCGTTACTGATGGTGCCGCCGTCACGGGACGGCGGCCCACCCTGAGGCAAGTCCCCGAAGGGCCCGGACCTTGCGCGTCCGGGCCCTTCGGCATGCCTGGAACCTGTTGTGCACAACGGATTCCAGGTCATTCGACCGGGGTTATGGGTGCGGGTTCATTGAACTGCAAGGTAACGGTTTGGTCTCGGAGCGCATCAGACTCGTTACCTACCGCTACCGCCTGAGTTGTGCTCTGTGTCCTGGCCCGCGCTACGGGTCATGTCATCACTCAGGGAGGAGGGGTCATGGGACCCCGCATCGGATACAAGAAGCTCGCCGCCGTCGGTGTAGCGGCGGTCGTCGGCGTTGCTTCTACGATCGCGCTGACTTCGGGCTCGGCGTCCGCGTCGCCGGTCTTCGGCTACAGCGGCTACGGCATCGGCGTTGAGGCCACGGGAGGTGTCGTCAACAGCGGCCCGCAGACCGTGAGCACCATCAGCTGCACCACGAACTCGTCGGCCAAGATGTCGAACGACGTCGCCGCGGCGAACGTGAACAACCAGGCCATCGCGCGCACCGTGCGGACCGACACCCACGCCTTCAACAACAAGAACGGCAACGGCGTCACCAGCAATGCCTCGGCTGTCGACATCAAGATCGGCAACCTGCTGCACCTGACCGGTGTGAAGACGACCACCACGGCGGTGTACAAGAACGGCAAGCTGTCCTACACCGGCAACACGACGTTCGCCGGCGTGAAGATCGGCGCCGTCTCGGTGCCGTCGCTGCTCAAGCCGGAGTGGAACACCAAGGTCGCCGTACCGGGCCTGGGCTACATCGTGCTGAACCGCGTCGGTGGCGTGAAGAGCGCGAGCGGCATCTACTCGTACGCGCAGGCGGTCGTCGTCCACGCGAACGTGAAGAACAAGTACATCCCGGAGGGTGTCGACGTCGCGATCCTGAAGACGCGTGCGGAGATCGCCAAGCCGGCCGTCGGTGTCGTCATCGGTGACGCCTACGTGACCAAGGCGAACGTCGACAAGCTGGTCGTCTCCGGCCCGACGTCGTACCAGGCCACCTGCAAGGGCACCGAGGGCAAGACGATCCGCGCCTCGGTCGGCGAGGTCGTCATCCCGAAGGTCGCCTACGTCGGGGCCGCGTTCACCACCAAGAACGGCTACCAGAACGCCGACAAGGCCGCCGTCAACTTCACCTCGCACGTCGCGGGTGTGAAGGTCGGCAACCTGGCCATCGGAGCCATCAACTCCTCGGCAGCGGCCTGGAAGTCCAAGGACGGCGGGTACGGCGTCAAGTCGACGTCGAGCATCGCGTCGATCTCGGTGAACGGCAAGGTCTACCCGGTCAAGACCGGCGAGAACTCCACGCTGGACATCCCCGGTATCGCCAAGCTGACCTTCAACCAGGTCGTCCGGCAGCAGCGGTACATCGCAGTGAACGCGCTCGTGATCGACGTCTACAGCCTGAACACCAAGGTTGTCGTCGGCCACTCGGCCGCGGGCGTCATCGGCTGATCGAGCCAACCCGTCTGAGTCGAACCTCACCGTCTCAGAATCTCTGAAAACCGCCTCGGGTCCTTCGGGACTCGGGGCGGTTTCTTTATGCCAGTAAGCGCGCAGCCAACTCGGCGTTGCGTTGGGCAAACAACTGCCAGCCGGCTGGAGTCGCAGCGACCCGCTCCCTTGCCGTCCGCTCGGTCATCGCGTGCTGAGTCCAGGTCCGCACCCGCCCGTCACGCAACCCGAAGCTGACCATCACCCCGTCGGCCCAGCCGAACACATCGACATCGTCGGCTGTCAGCAGCGACACCTTCTGCTCGGCCACGATCCACTCGAATGCCGCCAGTTCGTCCTGCAGTTTCCCCGCGAACTCGAACCGCAACGCACCCGCGGCCAGATCGCGCCGCCGCGTCAGTTCATCCCGTACGGCGGCCACCGCGTCCGGCTCGCGGTCGAGTACGGCGTACGCCGTCCTGGTCAGCGTCTCGCGGTCGTCGGGGCCGACGCCGAAGAGCTTGGCGAACTCGCGGACCGAACCGGTCGCCTCGGTCGTGTACTGCAACGGGATCACGCGTTGCAGGGCTGAGATTGCCTGCCGAACGCGCAGGCCACCGAGATAAGGCCCGAAATGCTTCCTCGTGAGTTCTAGTTCGTGGGTGAACCGCGGGCCGTCCGGGTCGAAGCGGATGTACCCGACGACCTCGGCGCCACCTTCGGTCCGGTTCCAGCGGGGCTTGGTGTGCTCGAGCAGGTTGCGTTCGAGCCAGGCCGCCTCGTGCTCGGAGTCGCACTGGACACCTTCGACCCGGGCGATCCGGTTCACCATCCTGGCCAGTCCCGGGCGGTCGCCGAGATGCGTCCAGTACGACAGGACGCGGCGGCGCAGGTTGACCGCGCGACCGATGTAGAGGATCCGGCCGCCGTCGTCGCGGAAGCGGTAGACGCCAGGTGCCTGCGGCAGCCGGCGGGCGACCAGACGGGCCTGGTCCATGTCAGGCGTCGAGAATCAGCGTGACCGGACCATCATTGACCAGACTCACGTCCATGTGGGCACCGAACCTGCCCCGTTCCACCTTGGCGCCCAACTCCTCCAGGGCTGCGCAGAAGGCGTCGTACAGGGGTTCGGAAACGGGACCGGGAGCGGCCGCGTTCCACGACGGGCGCCGGCCCTTGCGAGTGTCGGCGTACAGGGTGAACTGGCTGATCGCGAGGATCGGCGCCTGCTCGTCGGATGCGGAACGCTCGCCGTGCAGGATGCGGAGCGTCCAGATCTTGGCGGCCAGCGTCTTCGCCGTCTCGGCGGTGTCGTCGTGTGTCACGCCGAGCAGGACCAGCAGCCCCGGCCCGTCGATCGCCCCGACCACCTCGCCCTCGACCGTGACGGATGCCTGACTGACCCGCTGTACGACTGCTCTCATGGCATCAATCCTGCCGTGCCGGAAAAAATCCTGCGAGTCTGCTGTTTTACCGCCGAATCTCCCGGATCTCGGAGTGATCTGGCAAGATCTCCCCATGGCCTCGACTCTGATCACCGTTGCCCCCACCGGCGCCGAGACCGCGAAGGCGGACTGTCCGGCGCTGCCCACCACTCTCGACGAGCTGGTCGAGACGGCGAAGCGGTGCGAGGCGGCCGGGGCCGCGATGATCCACCTGCACATCCGCGACGGTGAGCACCGCCCGACGCTCGACCTCAGCCGGCTGACCGAGGCGGTGGGCGCAGTGCGGGCGAACACGGCGCTGATCGTGCAGCTGTCGAGTGGCGGCGCGGTCACCGATCCGTACGAGAACCGGCTGCGCGTGCTCGATGCCGAGCCGGACTCCTGCTCGCTGACGATGGGCACGGTCAACTTCGGCGACGACGTCTTCATGAACCCGTGGCCGTTCGTGACCGAGCTCTACCAGCTCAGCCAGGAGCGCGAGATCGTCCCGGAGTTCGAGCTGTTCGACCTCGGGCACGTGGCCGCGCTGCACCGGTTGCTGGACAAGTTCGGCCTCCCGTACGGCGGTCGCGTGCACTGCGACCTGGTGATGGGAGTCCCCGGCGGCATGCCCGGTACGGCGGACGCCCTGGTGGCCGCGGTCAACGCGCTGCCGCCCGCGGTGACATCCTGGTCCGCAACCGGCATCGGCCGTACGTCGATCACCGTCGCGCTGGCCGCGTTGTCGAAGGGCGGCCACCTGCGGGTCGGCATGGAAGACACGCTGACCCTGGCGAAGGGACAGCCGGTGAACCACAACGCCGAGCTGGTCGAGCGCGCTGCTGCGTTGGCGACGATGGCTCAGCGGCCCCCGATGTCGCCCGACGAGGCGCGGGACCTGCTCAACGTCAAGCGCGACCGCTGAATCAGTCCCTCGACCTGCTGATCGTGGAGCGTGATCGCCGCACCACGAACACCGCGGCCCCCACCACGACGATCGTTGCTTCGAGCAATAACCAGTCGCGGAGATAATTCCGCGGCAGGACGGTTGGGTTCGCGCCCTTGCCCTGGCGGAGGAGTAGCGGAATCGCGATCAGTGTCGTGATGCCGACGTACAGCAAAGTGGTGCGGACGGCGCCGACCGTGCGGTGATGGTCGGGGCCGATCGACCAGCGGGTGACGAGCCAGCCGACCGCGACCGTGATCGGGACGAGGAAGAGGTCGTCCGCGATCACGGCACCACCCAGCCAGAGCGGTAGGCGGATCAGCGCCTGCGGTTCCAGGGCTTGGAACATCAGCCAGACACCCCAGAGGCCGAAGCCGACGCCGAACGCGGCCAGAGCCGCCCGGGTCTTCATGACAGCACCTCCAGCCGGTGTACCCATTTGGTCTGCAGGACACCGGGGCGGTTGGGCGCGATGATCCGGGCCGGGAAGCCGTGGTCGAGCGCGAGTTCCCCGCCGTTCAGTCGAAGCGCGAGCAGCGTGAGCGGATCGGCGGCGTACTCGGGTGGGAGCTCGCTGGTCGCATAGAAGCCGCCCTTCTCCATCGACACCACCCGGACCCGCGAGGACGCCGGCGCGCCGCACAGTTGCAACAGGTCGCGAATCCGGACGCCTTCCCAGCGAGCGCCCTGGCTCCAGCCCTCGACACAGGCGATCGGCAGGTCGGATCGGCTCTGTGGCAGGGCTCTCAGCTCATCCAGTGAGTACGACAGCTTCTGCGGGCCGCTGATCGTGAAGCGCCAGTCCGCGGCAACACCAGACACGCCGGCGTCGTGCGCGGTGCGGTTCACCGGCAGCCCTTGCGGTCCGACGTTGGGCTTGCGCGGGGCGAGGACGGCAACCGGGCCGAACGCAGGCACGGACTGGCCGATGGCGCTGATCCCGACCAGCGAGGCGGCGCCCGCGACGGTGCGGAACAAACCGCGCCGCGTCAACCCGGTGGTTGCTGACGGCAACGAGGTGGGCCGGACTTCCGCCGTACGGCGCCAATGGGCGCGGATCAGCGGGAGTTTGACCGCGAGGTGGACCAGGAGCGCGCCGATGATGATCCAGGCCAGGGCGTAGTGGGTTTCCTTGAAGGGGAAGGGCCAGGGGTACCACTGGAGAGTGTTGAGGTAGCCGATGAAGAGTTCCAGGGCCAGCGCGGAGGCCAGAACCAGGATCGACGCCTTCTCCGCGATGTCCTTGAGGCCGAGGCCTTTGAGGTTGAAGAGCTTCGGGTAGACGGTCCAGAGCTTTGCCAGCAGCAACGGTACGGCCACTGTGCCGCTCAGCACGTGCAGACCTTGGGTGAACCGGTACAGCGATGCCGGGCGACTCGGGATGTGCAGCCAGAGCGGAGTGTGCTGCTGGAAGTGGCTGAACAGGCCGGTGAGGAAGCAGATCACCACCGCCACGGCCAGCCAGCGCCCGAGCACCGTCGCCACCCGGGGATGGTGCAGCGGCGACCGGAACGACTTCTCCGTCGGAAGGGCCGGAAGCTTCATGACTCAACTACAACCCAGAACTCGGCCGCTGAACGGCGATCTGCGCTTACTGCTCGCGAACGGGATCCGTTGCACGTTCCGGCACGTCTATGAACAGGGTGTCCGGCCTGCCGAAGGCATAGGCTGGGCCGGATCAGCGGAGAGGAGTGAGCAGCAGGTGAAGACGCAGCAGCGGTCGTTCGAGGACGACGAGCGGGCGATGGCGGACCTGGCCGAGGTGTCCGACTGGACAGCGGTCTGGGGACCGGCCGGGGCCGGCCCGGAGGCGATCCGGGAGCGCGTTCTGCGGATCACTGCTGCCACCGGCTGGCGGCCCTGGGCGCCGGGGAACATCGACCCCGAGCGATTCACCTGGGGCCTCGTCACCCCGCGCGAGACGGTGATGCTGTTGCTGCCCGACGCCGTACTGCCGGAGAGCCCGCGCAGCGGGTGGTCGGCGTACGAGATCGGGCCCGGTGAGCTGGCCGCGGCCGAGGAGGGCCTCGACGAGCACTGGCCGGCCGAGATCGAACGCGGCCGCCGGCACTGGGGTGCCCCGGTGTACGTCGGACCTGGGTCGGACCCGCGGGTTCCGCCGGAGTGGCGGGATCGCCGGCGGCACCTGGCCGTCTGGCTTCGTCCGGGCGCCGAGTTCCACCTTTATGCCACGCAGCCGACTGTGGACACTCCGCAGGCCGGGTTCGGGTACTCCGTCTATGCGAGCGAGGTCGCCTGATGGCTGATGAAGCCGAAGAGATGCTGGAGATCCTGTTCAAGCAGATCAGGAAGCTGGTCCGCGACCTGGACCGGTTCCGGAAGGTGCTCCAGCAGAACAAGCAGGCGCAGATGCCGCGCTCGCTGATGGAGGAGATCCGGGACATCCGGACCCACAACCCGGACATCGACCGGTCGATGAACGACCGCCCGTCGTCCGATCAGTACGGGCGGATCGAGCAGCAGTTGCAGGTGCTGCGGCAGCGCGAGGCCGACCTGCAGCGGCAACTCGACGACCGGCAGCGCGAACTCGAGGCGAACCAGGACCTGAACCGCGACGGCATCGACGACACCTCGGTCGACGACCGCGACGAGCGCGACGAGGTCACCGACGACCGCGACGACCGCGAAGAGACCACCGACGACCGCGACGAGCAGCAGGAAGACGACCGCGAGCGCGCCGAGGAAGAGCGCGAGCGGGAGGAGCGCGAACGCGAGGAACGTGAACGCGAAGAGCGCGAGAAGGAAGAGCGGGAGAAGGCCGCTCGCGAGAAGGAGCACGAGCGCGAGTCCGGTACGCCGGGAGTCGGGGCGCCGGCAGCGGCGTTGGGTACCGAGGCGGCGGGAGCAGCAGCTGCCGCGGACTACGAGCGGGACAGCCGTCAGATGGAGGCCGAGTTCGAGGCCGACAGCCAGCAGATGCGGGACGACGTCGAGGCGAAGCGCGAGCAGATGCAGGAGGGCTTCACCCGCGAGGACGGCACCGTCAATCAGGAAGCACTGAACGGGCAGGAGGTGGACCGAGGTGAGCCGGAGCGGGAGTTCACGCATGAGGACGGCTCGGTCAACCAGGAAGCGCTGAGCGGGCAGGAGCCTGAGCGGCAGCAGGAGCAGGACGACCGCGAGTTCACCCACGAGGACGGCTCGGTCAACCAGGAAGCGCTGCACGGGCAGGAGCCTGAGAGCCGGCGGGAGCAGGAGACCGAGCGGCAGGAGGAGGACCGGGAGCAGGCTGACGTCGGTACCGGGGAAGGGTTCGCGACCGGCGGCGATCACGCGGTGGCGGATCGGGCGGCTGAGCAGGCGGAGCAGCCGGACGGGCGGGTTCAGGCTGAGGACCAGCTGCTCGAGCAGGAGCGGCTCGATCGCCAGAACCAGGGCGGCGCGAGTCCCGAGCAGGATGGGACCGGCCGGAGCCAGATGTCACCGGAGGAGATGCAGCGTCTCCAGGACATGAACAAGGGCCTCGAGAACCCGAACGGCGCCGTCGGCAGCCGCCCCAGCGGGGAGTCGCTGGATGGCGCCCGCGGCGGTCAGACTGCGGCCCAGGTGCACGCGAAGACCACCCAGCGCGGCGGCCGCGAACAGAGCGGCCACGAACTGCAGAAGGGTTAGTACACGATCGCCTGGGCGTTGTCGGCCAGGATCTCCTCGGTGAACGCGGGCGCTCCGGCGATCCGCGTACCGGGGAGCAGATCCGCCTCGGTCAGATCCCGGCGCTTGACGCACTGCGTGCAGGCGGTCAGCTGACCACCTTCCAACACCGCCGCGAGCAGCTCCGCGAGAGGAGCGGCGTACGGGAGTTCGAAGCTCTCGGCGCGCCCGGGGACGGCGAACCAGACGGCCTCACCGGTCAGCCAGAGCGACACCTCGGCACCGGCCGCGACCGCGGTGGCGGCGACGGTGAAGGCCTGGTTGGCGCGCTCGGCCTCGTCGGCGCCTGCGGTCAGTTTGATCACCAGCGTGCGGGACATCACGCCACGGTAGCCGAAGCCCCGCGAACCATCCTCTAGACTCGTGATCGTGCTCCACGTCATCTTCACCACGCTGCTGGTCCTGGTCACGATCTTCATGGGCTGGTTCTCGGCATACGTCGTCTACCGGCTGTTCAAGGGCCGGACGGCCAGCTGATGGCGTTCGAGATCCCGCAGAACCTGCACCCCGACCTGATGCCGCTGGCCTGGCTGCTCGGTCGCTGGGAGGGCCGCGGGCACGGTGACTACCCGACCATCGAGAAGTTCGAGTTCGGGCAGCAGATCGACTTCAGCCACAACGGCAAGCCGTTCCTGCACTACGTCAGCCAGACCTTCGTGGTCGGCGAGGACGGCAAGCGGGAGCGTCCGCTGGCGCTCGAGACCGGCTTCTGGCGGCCGAAGCCGGACAACAAGCTCGAGGTGATCCTCGCGCACCCGACCGGCTTCGCCGAGATCTGGTACGGCGAGATCGAGGGCGCCAAGATCGAGTTGCGGACCGACGTCGTCGCCCGCACCGAGACGGCCAAGGAAGTCACCGCCGGCCACCGCCTCTACGGCCTGGTCAAGGGCGAACTCATGTGGGCCTACGACATGGCCGCCGAAGGCCAGCCCCTCCAACCCCACCTCTGGGCCACTCTCGTCCGCTCCTAGCTCTCGGCCACCCAGCTGTACTCAACCTTCGGGCGGCCGCTGCGCCCGTCGTACCGCTGGGTGCGCAGCGCCTGGCCCTGGTCGGCGAGGTGTTCCAGGTAGCGGCGTGCGGTGATGCGCGACGTACCGAGTGAGGTGGCGACTTCTTCTGCGGTCCAGCCTTCGCGGTTGCCGAGGAGTTGGACCACTCGGTCCAGGACCGAGCCGGCCAGGCCCTTCGGGACCGAGGAGATTCTTGCCGGGTGCAACAAACGGTCGACCTCGTCCTGGTCGGCGACTACCTGGCCGGCCTCGGCGGCGCGGCGTTGGCGGGCGTACGCCGTGAGTCGGTCGCGCAAAGTCTCGTAGGCAAAGGGTTTCAGCACGTACTGGACGACGCCGATCCGTGCCGCCGCCTGTACCGCCGCGACCTCCCGTGCCGACGTCACCGCGACCACGTCGGTTTGGTTGCCCTGGGCCCGCATTCGGCGAACCACGTCGAGCCCGTGACCGTCCGGCAGGTTCATGTCCAGCAGTACGAGATCCACGCCGGGCCGGGTGAGCACCTGGAGCGCGCGGGCCGCCGTACCGGCGATGCCGATACACGTGAACCCCGGCAGCCGATCGACGTACATGCGATGTGCCTCGGCCGCGACCGGGTCGTCCTCGACCACGAGGACCTGCAGGTCAGGCACTCGCGCTCACCGCCCGCGGCAGCCGCACGCGCACGGTCAGAGCCGGTACGTCGGCCAGTTCGGAATCCGGGTCGACCATCAGGGTGCCCTGCCAGCGCTCGACCGTGCTGCGGACGAGGACGAGCCCGAGGCCATGACCGGGTTCGGCCTTCGTGGTCCAGCCGCGCTCGAACATGTGCGCCAGCTCGGTCGCGCCGAGCTCGGCACCGGTGTTGGTGACAATCAGGTCGATCGCGTCTGGCGTCGTACCGGCTCGGAGCTCGACGCGGCGGGGTGCCGGTCCGCCGCGGGCCGCCTCGATCGCGTTGTCGAGGAGGTTGCCGACGACGGTGACGACGTCCTGCGCCGGGAGCCGGGTGTTCAGGGGCTCGTGGCCGAGCTCGAGGGTGAGCGTGACACCGCGCTCTTGGGCCTGCGCCAGCTTGGCGAGCAGCAGCGACGCCAGCACCGGGTCGCCGACGGTGCCGACCACTCGATCCGTCATCGCTTGGGCGAACTGCAACTCGGACACTGCGAACTCCCTGGCCCGCTCGGGCTTGCCGATCTCGATCAGGCTGACGACCGTGTGCAGCCGGTTCGATGCTTCGTGGTTCTGTGCCTGCAGCGATTCGGCCAGGCTGCGGACCGCGTCCAGCTCGCCGAGGAGTCGCTGCAGCTCGGTGTGGTCTCGCAGGGTGACGATCCGGCCGGCCCGGGACGGTTGCTGGTTCACGACCAGGACACCGCTCGCGCCGAGGTGAAGTTCGTCGTACGCCGTCCGGCCGTCGCGGAGGAGTTCGGCTAGCGGCGTACCGAGGTGGAGCTCCTCGATCGGCGTACCGGGTGGGACCTCGCGCAGGCCGAGCAGCTGCAAGGCCTCGTCGTTCGCGAGCTGGACCCGGCCGTTGGCGTCGAGCAGGATCAGGCCTTCGCGGGCGGCGTGTAGAACGCCCTCGTAGAAGTCGAGCATCCGAGCCAGCGACTGCGTGCCGATCCCGCGGGTAGCACGGCGGACCCGGAAGGCGACCAGGGCATTCCCGGCGATCGCGACCCCGAGCATCAGGCTGGCGATACCGAGCATCGGGCGCAGGTCGAGCCGGATGAGCTCCCACAATCCGGCCGGGGTAGTGCCGGTCGCGGCCGCGTCCCGGTCGGCCTGGGCGCGGGATCTTGCGACCAGAGAGATCCAGACCATCACAATGAGCACCAGGACCGTGACCGTCTGCAGCCAGAGAACCTGGCGACGGAGTTCCCACGGCCTGCGTTTCACACCGGACAGTCTGCACCGAGAACGATATGAACGAAACGCGCACTTCTCCTGTGCGTCACGTCACAGTTACTCAAGCCCTCCCAGCCCCTTGGTTGTCAGTACTGCCCGCCGGCCGATACAGGAGTCCCGCATGGCCACGACCGAACCCCGACCCACCCCGGTCCGGAACGATCGAACCCACTTCCTCTACATCGCCGTCATCGTCGCCGCTCTGCTCGGTATCGGTGTCGGACTGCTGTTCCCGAGTTTCGCGGTCGAGCTGAAGCCGCTCGGCACCGGATTCGTGAACCTGATCAAGATGCTGATCAGCCCGATCATCTTCTGCACCCTGGTGATCGGCATCGGCTCGGTCCGCCAGGCGGCGTCCGTCGGCAAGGTCGGTGGCCTTGCGCTCGTCTACTTCCTGGTGATGTCGACGGTCGCGCTGTTCATCGGGCTGCTGGTCGGCAACATCGTCCAGCCCGGCTCCGGCCTGAACCTGACCGACAAGCTCCGCGAGGCCGGCCAGAAGCAGGCCGGTGGCGCCCACGAGACGACGACCGACTTCATCCTCGGCATCATCCCGAAGTCGCTGCTGTCCTCGCTGACCGAAGGTGAGGTCCTGCAGACCGTCCTGGTGGCGTTGCTGGTGGGCTTCGCCCTGCAGGCTCTGGGCTCGAAGGGTCAGCCGATCCTGGTCGGCATCGGCCACATCCAGCGGCTGGTCTTCAAGATCCTGTCGATGATCATGTGGACCGCCCCGATCGGCGCCTTCGGCGCGCTCGCCGCGGTCGTCGGCGCGGCCGGCTCGACCGCGCTGGTCAGCCTGCTGAAGATCATGGTCGCCTTCTACATCACCTGTGCGCTGTTCGTCTTCGTTGTCCTGGGCACCATTCTCAAGATCGTCACCGGGATCTCGATCTTCCAGCTGCTCAAGTACCTGGGCCGCGAGTTCCTGCTGATCGTCTCGAGCTCGTCGTCGGAGACCGCGCTGCCGCGACTGATCGGAAAGATGGAACACCTCGGCGTCGGCAAGCCCGTCGTCGGTATCACCGTCCCGACCGGCTACTCGTTCAACCTGGACGGCACCGCGATCTACCTGACCATGGCGTCCCTGTTCATCGCCGAGGCGATGGACACCCCGTTCTCGCTGGGTCAGCAGGTCTCGCTGCTGGTCTTCATGATCGTCGCCTCCAAGGGCGCCGCCGGTGTCACCGGCGCCGGCCTGGCCACCCTGGCCGGCGGCCTGCAGTCGCACCGCCCCGAACTCGTCGACGGCGTCGGCCTGATCGTCGGCATCGACCGCTTCATGTCCGAGGCCCGCGCCCTGACCAACTTCGCCGGTAACGCGGTCGCCACCGTCCTCGTCGGCCACTGGGTCGGCGACTTCGACAAGGCCCAGGCCCGCCAGGTCTTCGCCGGCGAAGACCCCTTCGACGAAGCCGCCTTCGCAGCCGGCGACACCCACGCCGGCGACGTCCCCCACCCCACCGCCCCCAGCACCGCCACCACCCCCTAACCACCCTCCCCACCCCCACACTGCCCGCCGGAACCACAGCCCGGCGGGCAGTGCCACGCCCACCCCCACCCCAGCAGGCAACCCCCCACTCCCCCCGCCAACCCCCCAACTGAGGGGATGCCCATCCACCTCGAGGGTTGCCCCCTCCGAATCTCAGTGGGCAACCCCCCATCCCAGTGGGCAACCCCCTACTCTTCCCGCCAACCCCCCAGCTGAGGGGGTGTCCCTCCACATCGGGGGTTGCCCCCTCGGAATCTCAGTGGGCAACCCCTCAACTCGGTGGATATCCCCTGAGATGGGGGGTTCGCCGCCGGCGGCCGAGGCGGGGTGGGGGGTGGTTAGTTGCCGGCGAGGAGTTCGATGACGGGGGCTAGGTCTTCTAGGTAGGTGTCGTTGACGGTGATGTAGGTGGTGCCGATGGATTCGCGGCGGCGGAGGAGTTCGTCGGCCATCTGGTGTGGGGTGCCGCGGAGGAGCATTAGGGAGTCCATGGCTTCTAGGGCGTCGGGGTCTACGCCGGAGGCTCGTTTGGTCCAGGGCGGGAGGGGGCGGGTGCCGGCGGCTAGGAGGTTCGTGGCTAGTTCGATGTCGTCGGCTCGGGAGCCCGCCAGGGTGCGGAGTTCGTTCGCGACGGCGATGACCTCGGAGCGTGGGGTGGTGGCGTCTTTGGCTAGCGAGACGATGTCGGCGCGTTCGGCGGCAAGCGCGAGGGCTTTGGGCCCGCCGGCGGCGAGCATGATCGGCGTACGGCGTTCTCCGTCGAGCTCGCGCAGCAGGTCGAGCGTCTCGATGACCTGCTCACGGCGTTCGCGAGCCGTGCCCCAGGGGAGGCCGACCTCGGCGGTCTGCTGCTCGGCGACCGGGCGTCCGGTACCGATGCCGAACTCGAACCGGCCGTCGGTCAGCACGGTCAGCGTGTGCGCCTCCCAAGCCGTCTGCCGCGGGGTGCGCAGCGGGGCCGCGGCCACAAACGTGCCGACGCGGATGTCGGCGACAGCGGCCGCCATCGCCAGCGACGGGAACGGGGACGGCAGTTGCAGCCCGTCCGGCATCAGCACGGTCTCGTAGCCGAGTTCGGCCGCTCGCCGTGCGGTCGTCATCCAATCCGCTCCGCTCCGCGGGCTACCCACCACACCGAACCGGAATCGCCTGTCACTCATCGTCCTGCTCCCTTCAACCTGGTGTACCCACAGCCTCGCCGGAGACGGGTGTCGTCCACATCCCACGGTGGGAGGCGATCGCCGTACGCCGGGCGACGTACTCTGGTGACATGTCACGGACCCGCAGCCCCCTGCTCGACCGGCCCGCAGCCGTCGAGGCCGACGGACTCGACGCCGGAGTCGCGGCCCACTACGGCTCGGATCTGCGCGAACAACGCGCCCTGGTCGCCGGTACGGCGTTCGTCGACCTGTCGCACCGTGACGTCGTCACGATCAAGGGGCCCGACCGCCTGACCTGGCTGCACGCGCTCACCACCCAGTACTTCGAAGGTTTCAAGCCCGGTACGTCGACCACCGCGCTCCTGCTGTCGCCGACCGGTCACGTGGAGCACGCCATGTACGGCGTCGACGACGGCGAAACGTTCTGGCTGCACACCGAGCCTGGTGCAGCGGCTGCGTTGGTCGAGTGGCTGCAGAAGATGGTCTTCATGTCGCGAGTCGAGATCACCGACGTCACGGACGACTACGCGATCGTCTGGCGGCCGGGCGCGGCTAGCGCTGAGCACCTGACGCGTTCGGGCGCGGACTCGCTGGGCGGGCATGAGGTCTTCCTCCCGCGGGCTGAGCTCGCCACGCTGGAGGGTCCGGCCGCCGGCATCTGGGCGTACGAGGCGCTCCGGATCGAGGCCGGCCACCCGCGCTTCGGCCTGGACACGGACGAGCGCGCGATTCCGAACGAGCTGGGCTGGCTGGGCATCGGCGTCCACCTGGACAAGGGTTGCTACCGCGGTCAGGAGACAGTCGCCCGTGTCCACAACCTCGGCCGCCCACCGCGCCGCCTCGTCCGACTCCTGCTCGACGGCTCGGTCGACCACCTCCCCACGCACGGGTACGCCGTACGGGTCGGTGAGAAGCAGGTCGGCTTCATCGGCTCCGCGGCCCGGCACCACGAGCTCGGCCCGATTGCGCTCGCGTTGGTGAAGCGGAACGTCGACCCCGAAGCCATCCTCGAGGTCGTCGCCGACGAGCAGCCGACCGTGACCGCGACCCAGGAGGTCCTGGTCGACCCCGAGGTCGGTCTGCACGTCCGCTCCCGGCTGTGAGCCGGATCATTCGCAAGACCGCTTTTTGCCCCTGACATTCAGGCCGTACAGTTCGTGCCGTGAGCGAACCTGTGATCCTGGCCGACGTCGTCCGCAGCGGCTTCGTCGAAGGCCACCACCGTGGCTCCGTCGTGGTGACCGACCCCGACGGCACCGTCTCCTGGTCGGTCGGCATCACCGACCAGCCGATGTTCCCCCGCTCCTCCAACAAACCCATGCAAGCCGTAGGAATGCTCCGCCACGGCCTCCCGCTGGACGGGAAACTGTTGTCGTTGGCGGGAGCGTCGCATTCGGGTGAGACGTTCCACGTGGACGGCGTCCGCGAGATCCTCAGCCTTGCGAACCTGGACGAGTCGGCGCTCCAGACACCGCCGGCGTACCCGATCGAGGACGCCGTACGCGATGCCTGGGTCCGGGCCGGCCATGGCCAGGAATCGATCGTCATGAACTGCTCGGGCAAGCACGCCGCGATGCTGCTGACCTGCGTGACCAACGACTGGCCGATCGACACGTACCGCTCGCCCGACCACCCGCTCCAGCAGGCCATCCGGACCGCGGTCGAGGACATCGCGGGGGAGAAGGTCTCGTACGTCGCCGTCGACGGCTGCGGTGCGCCCATCCTCGCGATCAGCCTGGCCGGTCTAGCCCGCTCGTTCGGCCTCTTCGCAGCCGCGGCCCCCGGCACCCTCGAGGCCAAGGTGAAGGACGCCTTCCGCGCCTACCCCGAGTACGCCAGCGGGAGTACGCGCGACGAGGCAGCCCTGATGCGCGCGGTCCCCGGCCTGTTCTGCAAGGTCGGCGCCGAGGCCGTCTACGCCGTAGGCCTCGACGACGGCCGCGGAATCGCGATCAAGATCGAAGACGGTACGCCGCGAGCCCGCGCGGTCGTGATGGCCGCCGTACTGCGCAAGCTCGGGGTCAACCACGAGGTCATCGACCAGCAGTCCCAGTTCCCGCTACTGGGCGGCGGCACCCAGGTCGGCGCCGTGCAGCCGCATGCTCCTGCCTTTGGGTGAGTGAGGTCACTGCGGGTCTGCTTGCAATTGCAAGCAGGTTGCTAGCAGACTGTGGGTATGGCCAGATTGAGTGATCGTGTTGCCGGGTCGGTGGGCTCCGTGGGGGAGTACCTGGCCGAGCAGCGGCGGCAGGCGCAGTTGTCGTTGCGGCAGCTGTCGGATCTGGCTGGAGTGTCGAACCCGTACTTGAGCCAGATCGAGCGCGGCCTGCGGAAACCGTCGGCCGATGTGCTGCAGCAGCTTGCGAAGGCGTTGCGGATCTCTGCGGAGACCTTGTACGTACGGGCCGGCATTCTCGATCCGGACGACAGCTCGGACGGCGAACGCGCCTCCGGGGTGGTTGATGCCGTCCTGCTGGACCCCTCGCTCAATGAGCGGCAGAAGCGGGTTCTGCTCGATGTGTACGCCTCGTTCGTCCGTGAGAACACGCCCACCGAGGAGCCTGCGAAGAAGCGGGCCGCGGCCAAGAAGACCCCTGCACGACCCCGCAGTACCAACTCGCCGAAAATTCAAGGAGAAGCCTGATGGCTACCCGTACGCCCGTCACCCCGTTGTACGCGATCGCCGGTGCCGGCGACCTGGCCGTGGAGAAGGTCCGCGCTGTCGGCGCCGACGTCACCACCCGGTTCGCCAAGCTCGACCAGAAGACCGTGCAGGCCGAGATCAGCAAGCGCCAGAGCGAGCTCACCGCGGAGCTGACCAAGCGTCAGGCCGAGCTGACCAAGCGCTTCGAGGCTTTGGTTGCCGACGCCCGCACCGCTCCGGCCAAGCTGCGTGAGCTGCCGGCCGTCGCGCAGGCCGGTTTCACCACCGTGCTCGGCCAGGCCGAGGAGACCTACGAGGACCTCGCCGGTCGCGGCAAGGACCTGGTCGAGCGGATCCGCTCGCAGCAGGCCACCGAGGACCTCGAGGCCGCCGCGAAGACCACGGTGAGCAAGGCCAAGGCCACCCGTACGACGGTGAAGAAGACCGCCGAGACCGCGCAGCGCAACGTCAAGGCGACCACCACCGCGGCCAAGAAGACCGCGAAGACGGCCGCCAAGGCCACCACCGACGCGGCCGCCAAGGTTGGCGACTGACAGTAGTAATTCACCCAACACTGGGTGAAAGTTCCGCCTGGGCGGCCCGCACCTGTGCATGACAGGGGTGGGCCGCCCGGTCTTTCGGCTAGGCTCGGGGCATGCTCCCACTCGCCACGTTCCCGAACCTCTTCCCGGGGTTCGCGGGCCCGTTCGAGATCATCTGGTGGGTGCTGCTCGGGCTGAAGCTGGTCGCGCTCCTCGATGCGGCCTTCCGGCCGCGGGCGGTGTTCCTCGCCGCGGACAAGCTGACCAAGCCCGGCTGGGTGCTGATCCTGGTCGTGTTCTCGCTCAGCCAGCTCTTCCAGGGATGGCTGAGTTTCTTCGGCCTGATCGGGATCGCGGCCGCCGGTGTCTACCTCGTCGACGCCCGGCCCGCCCTGCGCGCCGCCACCGGCCGCGGCCGGGGCGGCTGGGGCATCCGCCGCCGGCGCGGCCCCCGTCCGCTCTGAGGTACCGCTACGAGCGGTAGACGATCACTTTGTCGCCGACGTGCACCTGGTCGAACAGGATCTTGATCTTGCCGAGGTCCCGGACGTTCACGCAGCCGTGTGACGCCCCGTTGTAGCCGCGGGCCGCGAAGTCCGACGAGTACTGGACGGCCTGGCCGCCGCTGAAGAACATCGCGTAGGGCATCGGTGAGTCGTACAGCTTCGACACGTGGTTCCGGCTCTTCCAGCCAACCGTGAAGCCACCCTCACGAGTCGCGGTCTTCACCGCCCCGAACCGTACGTCGAACTGCATCTTCACGACGCCATCGACGACGTACCGCAGTTTGCGCGTGGTCTTGTCGATGCACAACGCCACCCCGGTCGCACACCGCGAGTCCAGCTTCCGCCCGTCGACCACCGGCACCGGCGGGTACAGCTCCTTCTGCATCGGCTCCTTCGTGACCGCAGCCAGCTTGTCCCACGTGTTCTGGTCGACATACCCGAGCGGCGGAATCCCCTTGGACTGCTGGAACTTCTTCACCGCTGACCGCGTCATCGTCCCGTACTCGTTGTCCAGATACCGCTTGTCCAGCAGCTTCAGCTGGATCAACCGAGCCTCGAGCTTCCGCACGCTCACACTCACCGCGCCGTACCGGTACAGGGCCTTCGGATAGATCGGCAGCTCCCCGCTCACCTCGAACGGCACCACCTTCACCTCAGCCGGCGTCGCCTTCGCAACCACCCCAGCCCCAGCCACCACCGCAACCGCCACCCCGGCGACCACCCCGGCCACCACGTTGCGAATGATCAGCGCGCGCATCGGACACCCCTCAGTCGACCTTGTCCCCGTACCCCGTAGGACGTCCTCACAGCCACTTTTGTTGACCCCCCAGCGTAAATTACTCACCACCACCCCGCATCCGCCGTAAGCAACTCGTGACCGGAGAACCCCGCATGGAGATCGTCCTCAGTACGGCGGACATCACCACCGTGCCTGCCGATGCGATCGTGAACGCCGCCCACCACGCCTTACGCGGCGGAGGCGGTGTCGACGGCGCGATTCACCGGGCCGGTGGTCCCGAGATCCTGGCGGAACTCATCGAGCGCTATCCCCGTGGCGCGGCACCGGGCGAGGCCGTGTGGACGACCGCGGGGGCGCTGCCGGCGTCGTACGTGATCCATGTGGTCGGGCCGAATTACAACGCCGGGCAACGGGATCCGGCGTTGCTGGAATCGTGTTACCGCAACGCGTTGCGGATCGCCGACGAGCTCGGCGTGAAGACGTTGGCGCTGCCGGCGGTTTCGGCGGGGATCTTCGGGTGGCCGGCGCAGTCGGCGGCCGACATCGCGGTCGGGACAGTTCGTCGTACGGCGAGCAGTGTCGTGACAGCGACGTTCTGTCTGGTGGAGCCGCGGCTGTACAAGGCGTTCGGGAACGCAACAGCGGCCGAGGCGTGAGCCCCGGCCGCTGTGCACGAACGATATGTCAGCCGCTGTAGACGACGACCTTGTCGCCGATCTTGATCTGGGCGTAGATCTTGGCGAGCTTGGCCTTGTCGCGGATGTTCAGGCAGCCGTGCGAGGCGCCGTTGTAGCCGCGGGCCTTGAAGTCGGACGAGTAGTGGACGGCCTGGCCGCCGCTGAAGAACATCGCCAGCGGCATCTTCGACTTGTAGAGCTTCGAGACGTGGTTCTTCGACTTGCGGTAGACCTTGAACTGGCCGTTCCGGGTCGGCGTCTTGGAGCCGCCGAAGCGGGCGTCCAGGACGTAGATGGTCTTGCCGTTGATCAGGTAGACCATCTTGCGCGTCTTCTTGTTGGCGCACATGACGCGGCCCTTCATGCACCGCGGGTCGAGGTGGTAGCGGCCGATGTACTTGGTCTTGACGGCGGCCTTCTGCGGCACGGCCACGGCGGTCTTGGGTGCGACCTTCGGAGCCACGGTCGCGGCCTGTGCCGTCGTACCGACTGTCAGAGCACCGACCCCGACGAATGCGACTGCGGTCACGGTGGCGCCGAGCTTACGCAGCATGCCCATGGTGTTTCCTTCCCCCAACTGAAGTTTTGCTGTTCACAGAGTCAGACGTCGGGCAGCGCCATCTGGTTGGTAACGATCCAGAAGTATCTCCCCGACGACCGGCCGAAAAACGGTGTATCACACCGGTGGAATTCGGCGCACGTCGTCGGGGTCGGCGTTGCCGAACCGTGTTGCGAAAAGGCTTATCAGGCCTTGGCTTTGCGCCCCAGCTTGGCGCGCTCGATCTGCGTCAGCGCGACCTTGCGCATCCGGATCGCGTCCGGGGTGACCTCGACGCACTCGTCCTCGCGGCAGAACTCCAGCGACTGCTCGAGCGACAGCTTGCGGGCCGGCACCAGCTTCTCGAACTCGTCCGCGTTCGAGCGGACGTTGGTCATCTTCTTTTCCTTGGTGATGTTGACGTCCATGTCGTCGGCGCGCGAGTTCTCGCCGATGATCATGCCCTCGTACACCTCGGTGGTCGGCTCGACGAACATCGTGCCGCGCTCCTGCAGGTTGATCATCGCGTACGACGTCGCGGCGCCGGCCCGGTCGGAGACCAGCGAACCGGACGGGCGCGTGCGCAGCTCGCCGAACCACGGCTCGTAACCCTCGAAGACGTGGTGCGCGATACCGGTACCCCGGGTGTCGGTGAGGAACTCGGTGCGGAAGCCGATCAGGCCACGCGCGGGCACCAGGAACTCCATCCGGACCCAGCCGGTGCCGTGGTTCGTCATCTGCTCCATCCGGCCCTTGCGGACCGCGAGCAGCTGGGTGACGGTCCCGAGGTACTCCTCGGGGCAGTCGATGGTCAGCCGCTCGACGGGCTCGTGCCGCTTGCCGTCGATCTCGCGGGTGACCACCTGCGGCTTGCCGACGGTCAGCTCGTAGCCCTCGCGACGCATCTGCTCGACGAGGATGGCCAGCGCCAGCTCACCACGGCCCTGCACCTCCCAGGCGTCCGGACGCTCGGTCGGCAGCACCTTCAGCGAGACGTTGCCGACGAGCTCACGGTCGAGCCGGTCCTTGACCAGGCGGGCGGTCACCTTGGTGCCCTTGACCCGGCCGGCCAGCGGCGAGGTGTTGGTACCGATCGTCATCGAGATGGCCGGCTCGTCCACGGTGATCAGCGGCAGCGGCTTCGGGTTCTCGGGGTCGGTCAGGGTGTCGCCGATCATGATCTCCGGGATACCGGCGATCGCGACGATGTCACCGGGGCCGGCCGAGTCGCCGGGCACCCGCTCGAGCGCCTCGGTGACCAGCAGCTCGGTGATCTTCACCCGCTGGATCGAACCGTCGTGGCGGCACCAGGCGACCTGGGAGCCCTTCTTCAGCGTGCCTTCGTGCACCCGGACCAGCGCGAGCCGGCCGAGGAACGGCGAGGCGTCCAGGTTCGTCACGTGGGCCTGCAGCGGCGCGTCCTCGGTGTACTCCGGGGCCGGCACGTTGGCCAGGATCGTCTCGAACAGCGGCTCGAGGTCCTCGGAGTCCGGCAGGCCGCCGTCGGCGGGCTGGGTCAGCGAGGCCCGGCCCGCGCGCGCCGAGGCGTACACGACCGGGAAGTCCAGGGCGCTCTGGTCGGCGTCGTGGTCGAGCAGGTCCAGGAACAGCTCGTAGGTCTCGTCGACGACCTCGGCGATCCGGGAGTCCGGACGGTCGACCTTGTTCACCACGAGGATGACCGGCATCCGGCGGGCCAGCGCCTTGCGCAGCACGAACCGGGTCTGCGGCAGCGGGCCCTCGGAGGCGTCGACCAGCAGCACGATCGCGTCCACCATGGACAGGCCGCGCTCGACCTCGCCACCGAAGTCGGCGTGACCGGGGGTGTCGATGATGTTGATCGTCACCGTCTCACCGCTGGCCATCTTGTGCCGGACGGCGGTGTTCTTGGCGAGGATCGTGATGCCCTTCTCACGCTCCAGGTCACCGGAGTCCATCGCCCGCTCGTCCACGTGCTGGTGGGCGCCGAAGGCGCCGGACTGCCACAGCATCGCGTCGACCAGGGTGGTCTTCCCGTGGTCGACGTGGGCCACGATCGCGACGTTGCGCAGGTCGTTACGGACAGGCATGGGGAAGCGCTCCAAGCAGTAGACTGGGTGTCAGGCGGTGGCTACGGCGTGTGTTGAGTCACGCCGCATTGATTTGCAGCAGGGGCCACTCGACGCAAGGCACAGCGTCTCTATCCTACCTGTCACGGTGCGTGGCAACGAATCGCGATCAGCTCCCCGGTGGCTGCCAGTCCAGGGCCCGGGTGCCCGACCGCTGCGCCGTACGGGCGGGAGTCAAGCGGAGCAGTGCATTGCGCAACGCCTGCCCGCGCCCGAGGTGTGCGCCCACCCGCGCCATCTGCGCCGACCTGGCAACCAACTTCTGGGTACGCCGGTAGCGCGCGCTCTCGTAGTCGCGCAGATCACCATCCGACCGCGCCAGCGCTCCAACCGATACACCGTCCTCGAGCGCCGAATTCGCCCCCTGCCCAAGTGTCGGGAGCATCGGATGAGCCGCGTCACCGATCAACGCCGTACGCCCCCGGGTGTATCGCGGCAAGGGCTTCGCGAGCTGCCACACGTCATGCCGGATCAACTCCGACGACTCAGTCGCCGCAATCAACGCCTGTACGTCGGGAGCCCACGAAGCGAAGTGTTCGTGAACACCGGCCAGCTCGTCCGAGAATCGGTGCCCAGCCGACAATGCGACGTACCCGTACCAATAGATCTGCTCAGCGCTGATCCGCAGCCTGCCGAACTCGGCTCGCGGTCCCCACACCATCGCGAACCGATCGGCCGCCGTGGTCGCGTCGGCCACGACCGCACGCCAGCTCGAATACCCGCTGTAGGCCAACGAATGGCCAGGAAAGAGCGCATCCCGAGTCGCACTCCGGATCCCGTCGGCGCCGATCACGAGATCCGCGGTCGCGGTGTGTGTGCCCCAGATCACCTTGGCTCGTTCGGCTCCCGGCGTACCGGGCTCGACGGCGGTGACCCGCGCTCCGGTGACGAGGTCGGCGCCGCGAGCCGCCCCGGCGAGTGCTGCGTGCAGTGCTTGGCGGTGGATACCGACCATCTCGCTGAGCGCGTCCGGTTCAGGTGCCCTCAGCAACCATTTGCCGTCCGAACGCCGGGTCCCGGCCGGACGAACGGCGTACCCGGATCGTCGGACCGCATCAGCCGCGCCGATCGCTGCCAGGGCTCGCATCCCGTTGACCGTCACGGCCAGCCCGGCGCCGACCTCGCCCAGCTCCGGCGCGCTCTCGAGGATCTGCACCTGCCAACCCGCCTGGAGCAATGACGCCGCAGCGGTCAGCCCGGCGATCCCGCCACCGATCACAATTGCTCGTTGTGCCATGGCTCCACGCTAGAAGTTTGCGGCGTTCTTCGCGTACGGCGTTGGGCGTATTCGCGGAGCCTTCCGGTGGCGGATGCCCGCCGGATGCTGCCGCGCCCAGAGTGATCACCATGGACGCCGATCGGAGACCTACGTCGGTCGATCGGTGGCGCGCAGATCGTCGGGCTCGGCGAGGCCGTGCACGGTACGGCGGAACTCACCCGTCTGAAGCTGCGAGTGGTCCGGTTTCTCGTGGAGGAGCTGGGTTTCCGGGCGATCGCCTTTGAGGACGACTGGTCGCTTGGCACGCAGCTCAACGAGTACGTGCTCACCGGTCGCGGCGATCTGCGGACACTGGTTCGCCAGCTCAGCAAGGAATCCCGGACCCACGAGATCGCCGAGCTGTTCGAATACCTTCGCGCCTACAACTCAACCCATCGCGACAAGGTCCGCTTCGCCGGCGCGGAATACTTCGCCACCAGACATCTCTCCTACGACGCGATCGACGAGTACGTCGGCCGCCGCGCCCCGGACCGCCTGTCGGAGCTGCGCCGCAGCCTGAATCCGATCCGGCCCACCATGACGGATATCGGCGACTACGTGCAGCGGTACTGGCGCGAAGTCCCGGCAGCCGACAAGGCGTCGTACATCGCGAAGGCGGAGGCAGTGCACGACCTGATCGCGGATCTCCCGCATCGCGCCAACGACCGGGATCACGCGATCACCGAGCAGCACGCCCGGCAGATCCGGTCGTTCTACACGGCGTTCAGTCTGCCCGAGGCCGAGATCTGGGCCTACCGCGATGCACGCGCGGCCGAGAACGTGCGCTGGTGGCACGGATTCACCCGCAACAAGGTCATCTACTGGGCCGCCAACGCCCACACCATGAACGCTCCGAACCTGCGCTTCGTGACCCCCGATGCCACCTTCAAGAACGTCGGTACGGCGCTCCGCGACTGGTACGGCGATCGCTACCGCTCACTCGGCTGCACGTTCGACCGCGGTACGGCGTTCGGCGGCGTCGACCTGCCGCCGGCCAAGCCCGACTGGTTCGAACACCGGGTATCGCCGACGCACGCCTACTGAACGCGGTGGACCTTGTGCTGCGCCGCTTGGGCGCGGGGGCGGACGGTGATGCGGTCGAGGTTCACGTGGGGTGGGCGTGAGGCGACCCAGCTGACGATGTCGGCGATGTCGTCGGACGTGAGCGGTTCGGCGACCCCGGCGTACACGGCGTCGGCCTTGGCCTGGTCGCCCTCGAACCGGGTCAGGGCAAAGCCTTCGCTCTTGACCATGCCGGGCGCGATCTCGCTGACCCGGACCGGCTGGTCGAACAGCTCGAGCCGCAGCGTGTCGACGACCGCCTTGGTGGCGTGCTTGGCGGCGACGTACCCGCCGCCGTTCTCGTAGGCCACCTGACCGGCGGTCGAGCCCATCACGATGATCGTGCCCTGCCCGGCGATAAGGGCCGGGAGCAACGACTTGGTGACGGCCGCGACGCCGATCACGTTCACCTCGTACATCCGCCGCCAGGCGTCCAGATCGGCGTCGGCCACCGGCTCGGCGCCGAACGCGCCACCGGCGTTGTTCACCAGCAGATCCAGCCGGTCACCGACAGTCGCGGCCAGTGCGGCCACGTCGTCCGCCGACGTGACATCACACTGGACCGCGCGACCGTCGATCTCCTTGGCCAGCGCCTCGGTCCGATCCAGCCGCCGGGCGGCCGCGATCACCTCGAACCCATCCTTGGCCAGCCGGCGGGCCGTGGCGGCCCCGATCCCGCTGCTCGCTCCGGTCACCACGGCAAGTGGACGTTCAGTCATACCTTCAGTGTTTCACTCGCCAGGATCTTGTCCGAACCTGTCTCAGGTACGGCGGCCTGTCGCCGCGCGGAAGCGATCGTGAACACCAGCAGGAGCAGGCTGAGTGCGAGGAAACCACCGAACAAACCCAGCGTTTGTCCGTCGGGGTGGATGACCGACTGCCCGCGGAACGCCTGGACGCTGGTGGTCACCATCAGACCGGTGTAGGCGATGACAGCTACACCGACGAGCCGGGCGCGGACCCGTTCCGGCCGGAGCCAGACCACGCGGGCCGCGAGGATGCTCAGCAGTACGACGACCGCCAGCAGGGCGTGGATCGCGTGCAATCCGATGAAGTGCGGGACCCGCAGGTCGCCGCCCTCGGTGCTCCAGTGCACGAACGGCAGGCCTGGACCGCCCGCCTCGACACCGACGCCGTGGCTACCGCCCAGCTCGACCGCGTTGCCGTAGGCGTCCACAGTCTGCTGGCGCGCCCCGTTCGCACCCACCAGGTAGAAGGCCAGCGCCATCCCGGCCAGCGCCAGCGCGATGCCGGTCCGGATCGCGCGGTTCAGCGGGGCGTCGCCGACGCGCTGGAACTGCAGCAGGATCGCGATCACCAGACTCGCGCCGAACAGCCCGAGAACGCCGGACATGAAGACCTGCTGACCGACCTGGTTGAACGTGTCGGTGTTGGCGTTGAAGTGACTGAACGTGCCGCGTGCGGCCTGCACGGCGACGAACCCGACGTCGACCACACCGGTGACCGCGAACACGGTCCCCAGCCACCAGCCGAACCGCTTGCCCTTGCGCAGCCGCGACAGCAGCCAGGCCAGCGTCGCGCCGTACAGGACGAAGGAGATGCCGAACTTGGCCGGCTTGAGCCAGACGGACTCGTTCAGGATCTCGCGGCTGTCGATCAGGAGACCGACGAACGAGACCAGGACCAGGGCGGCCATGACCGACACCATCACCATCAGCGGGCGATGCCACGTGCGTACTTCGGCGAGGACTTTGTGCATGCATTCATGCTTTCTGCGCAACGCCTGCACCGCAGTGGGCTCAGTCCGCCTCCCATGGGGGTGGTAGGTCTACTTACCGGCGTACGCTGGCGAGGTGAGTTTCCCGCCGTCCGCCGACCGCCCGCCGCGGCGGGTCGCGATGATCAGCCTGCACACCTCGCCGCTGGACCAGCCGGGTATCGGTGACGCCGGCGGCATGAATGTGTACGTCGTTGAGCTGTCGAAACAGCTCGCGGAGCTCGGGATCGAGGTGGACGTCTTCACCCGGGCGACCACCTCGGCGCTGCCGCCGCGGATCGAGCTGATGCCCGGCGTGACGGTTCGCAATGTCGCCGCGGGTCCGTATGAGGGCCTGACCAAGAACGAGCTGCCGGCCCAGCTGTGTACGTTCGCCCGGGCCGTGCTGCGAGCCGAAGCGATCCACGAACCCGGCTGGTACGACGTGATCCACTCGCACTACTGGTTGTCCGGGCAGGTCGGGTTGCTGGCGCGGGACCGCTGGGCGATCCCGCTCGTGCACACCATGCACACGATGGCGAAGGTCAAGAACGCCAGCCTGGCCGAGGACGACATACCGGAACCACCGGCCCGCGTGATCGGCGAGGAGCAAGTGGTCGAGTCCGCGGACCGGCTGCTGGCCAACACTCCGGACGAGGCCCAGGAGCTCATCAGCCTGTACGGCGCTCAGCCGGCGAAGGTCGGTGTGGTCAACCCTGGCGTGGACCTGGAGGTGTTCGGGCCCGGCGACCAAGCGGCGGCGCGGCGGGCGGTCGGCGTACCGGAGGATGCTGTTGTCCTGGCTTTTGTCGGGCGTATTCAGCCGCTGAAGGCTCCCGATCTGTTGATTCGGGCGGCCGCGCGGATTCTGGAGCGGGACCCGTCGCTTCGGAATCGGCTGGTGGTCGCGATCATCGGCGGTCCGTCGGGCAACGGGATGGAACACCCGGAGGCGCATGCCGAGCTGGCGCGGGAGCTGGGCGTGGACGACGTGACCCGGTTCGTGAAGCCGATGGAGCGGAGCGGGCTGGCCGACTGGTACCGAGCCGCCTCGGTCGTCTGCGTCCCGTCGTACTCGGAGTCTTTCGGGCTGGTCGCCCTGGAAGCGCAGGCCTGCGGTACGCCGGTGGTCGCGGCGGCCGTCGGTGGGCTGACGACCGCGGTCGCGAACGGGCAGACCGGGCTGCTGGTCGACGGGCACCGGGTCGACGACTTCGCCGACGCGCTGGCCCGGATCGCGACGGATCCGGTCACCCGCGAGACGATGAGCCAGGCAGCGGTCAAGCATGCGCGCGGCTTCGGCTGGGAACTGACCGCTCGGAAGACGCTGACGGCGTACCGGACCGCAGCGGAGTCGATGGCGGCCGATCTGGCTGCGGAGGTAGCCGGATGAGAGTGTCCGCGGCGGACGTGATCCGCCAGGTGCTGACCGAGAACGAGATCGAGTTCACCGAGAGCTCACCAGGCGTCTTCAGCGCCGACCTGCCGGGGGAGCGCAAGCTCAAGACCACGGTCGCGCTGACGGTCGGCGCCCAGGCCGTCCAGGTGCACGCCTTCGTGGCCCGGCACCCGGACGAGAACCACGAGGCCGTCTATCGCTGGCTCCTCGAGAAGAACCTGAAGATGTACGGCGTCGCGTTCGCGGTCGACCATCTCGGCGACATCCATCTGGACGGCCGGGTCCCGCTGCACGCGATCACCCCGACAGAGGTGGATCGGCTGCTGGGCGCCGTACTGGAGTATGCGGACTCGTCGTTCAACACGATCCTCGAGCTGGGCTTCGCCTCGTCGATCCGCAAGGAGTACGACTGGCGGATCTCGCGGGGCGAATCCACCCGGAATCTGGACGCTTTCAAGGGCTGGCTGGAGCCTCGTTAGACTCGGCCGCATGACCTATCGTCTGATCCTGCTCCGCCACGGCCACAGCGACTGGAACGCCAAGAACCTCTTCACCGGCTGGGTCGACGTCGACCTGAACGCCCAGGGTGTCGAGGAGGCGCACCGCGGCGGTGAGCTGCTCCGCGACCGCGGCCTGCTCCCCGACGTCCTGCACACCTCGCTGCTGCGCCGCGCGATCCGCACCGCGAACATCGCGCTCGAGGTGGCCGAGCGCCAGTGGATCGACGTCCGCCGTTCCTGGCGCCTCAACGAGCGCCACTACGGCGCCCTGCAGGGCAAGGACAAGAAGCAGACCCTCGAGGAGCTCGGCGAGGAGCAGTTCATGCTCTTCCGCCGGTCCTACGACACCCCGCCGCCCGCCATCGAGCGCGGCTCCGAGTTCGACCAGGCCGGCGACGCCCGCTACGCGGCCCTCCCGCCGGAGATCCTCCCCGCGACCGAGTGCCTCAAGGACGTCGTCGCCCGGATGCTCCCCTATTGGTACGACGCGATCGTCCCCGACCTCCGCGCCAACAAGACCGTCCTGGTCACCGCCCACGGCAACTCCCTGCGCGCCCTGGTCAAGCACCTCGACGGCCTGGACGAGCCCACCGTCGTCGGCCTCAACATCCCCACCGGCCTCCCCCTCCTCTACGAACTCGACGAGGACCTGAAGCCGATCACCCCCGGCGGCGAGTACCTCGACCCCGCCGCAGCCGCCGACGCCATCGAAGCAGTCAAGAACCAAGGCCGCTGACAGCTGCCTTCCCCACCCGGACACGCGTGAGTGCGCGGGTGGGGGTTCGGGTTCGTACGGTTGGTGCGTGAGTTTCGTGCGAGCCCTGGGGCGGGGCGTTCAGCGGGTGTTGAAGAGCGACAACCTCGATCTGTGGTTGCTGACCGGCGCAGCCGGAGTGTTCACGGTGCTCGGCATCGTGGATGTGGCCGACATGGCTGTGTTGAGTTCGGCGATTCTGGCGTTGCTGGCCGTCTTGGCGTTTGCACAGATCCGGTCCCGGCGACTGGTGGCCGAGATGGCGGGCAAGGGCCGACCGGCCGACGTACTGTTGCGGGATTTTCCTGAGGATCTGGCGCGGCGGCGGGCCGAGGCGGACGACGTACTGCTGATCGGGATCGCGATGGCGCGGACCGTTCAGGGATCGCGCGACGACTTCCACCGGGCGCTGGTGCGTGGGGCGCGGCTGCGAGTGCTGGTAGTCGATCCGAACGAGCAGGCGCTCGTCGAGCAGGCTGCGATGAACCGGCCGGTCGGGCGTGCGGCGCTGTTGTCGCAGCGGATCCTGAGCACGCTCGAGGAACTGGACGAGCTCAAGGCCAGCACGCAGGGAAACCTCGAGATCCGGGTCGCGCAGTTCGTCCCGCCGATCGGTGTGAACCTGATCCGGTCGCGTGGTTCGTCGACCGTGACCGTCCAGCAGCCCGAGTTGCGGCCCGCGTCCGAGCCCGGCCCGATCATGCACTTCGCCGAGTCAGACGGTGGTTGGTTCACCTTCTACGCGCAGCAGGCCGAACGGCTCTGGGAGGCCGGTACGGCGTGGCCGCCACCGCCGAGCCGACGGCTGCAGGCGATGGCGCGACCGCAGTTCGCCCAGTCGTTCGGACCCGAACTCATGAATTCGATCAAGGCCGCGAACGACCTGTTCATCACCGGCGTCGCGCGGAACACGCTCTTGACCGAGAACTACAACGAGTTCGAACGCCGGCTGCGGCACGGCTGCTCGATCCGGATGCTGCTGATCGAACCCTCGTCCGGTGCGGTCGGGATCGCCGCCGAACGCTATTACGCAGAACGATCGCCGGCGTCGGCCAGGGCCAGGATCGAGCAGTCGCTGCGATTGCTGGCCGAGCTGGCCGCATCGACCGGTGGATCACTCGAGGTTCGGCTCACGAATCATCCGATCCCGCTCGGGGTCGTCGCAGTCGACCCTGACGGGCAAACGGAGTACTCGGCGCTGTTCGTCGAGTACTACACCTTCCAGGCTGAAGGCGAACCGAAGTTCGTCCTTCAGCCGACTGACACCTGGTATCCGCAGTTCCTGGAAGAGGCTGAGATCCTCTGGCGGGCTGCGAAGCCCGTGCAGCTCTGACGGTCAGTCGCCGTTGCCGTTCGGGTTGGGGGTGGAGGCGCCGGCGCCGGAGCCCGCGGCGGTGCCGCCGACGGCGACCGGGAGCTCGCCGGTGACGAGGTAGACGACGCGGCGGGCCATCGAGACGGCGTGGTCGGAGATGCGCTCGTAGTACCGGCCGAGGAGGGCGATGTCGACGGCGACCTCGACGCCGTGCGGCCAGCTGTCGTCCATCATCAGGCGGAACTGGTTGGTGCGGAGCTTGTCCATCTCGTCGTCGGTGGCCTCGAGGGCGCTGGCGGCTTCGACGTCGCGGGTCTTGATCACGTCACCGGCGGCGTCGACCATGTGGCCGGCCACGGTGCCCATCTCCTGGATGACGTCGTGCAGCTCGGTCGGGATGGCCGGGGACGGGTAGCGCAGCCGGGCGATCTTGGAGACGTGGGCGGCGAGGTCGCCCATCCGCTCGAGGTCGGCGACCATCCGGAGGGCGGCGACCAGCATCCGCAGCTCGTTGGCGACCGGGGCCTGGCGGGCCATCAGCTCGAAGACCTTCTCCTCGACGCCTTCACCGGCCGCGTCCAGCTGGATGTCGGCGGCGATGACGTCCTCGGCCTGGCGGATGTCGGCCTCCAGCAGAGCTGCGGTCGACCGGCGGACGGCGGTGGACACGGTCCGGGTCATCCGCTCGAGCTCGGCGAGGATGTCGTCGAGCTGCTCGTGGTAACTGTCACGCATTGTGTTCGTTTCCGATCTGTGGTGTGCCCGTTCCCCGGTGCCGGACAGGCCAGTACCCGTCCAACGGTGACGGTATGCCGTCGAGGTTGCCGGACGGCGACGAGTGGTGAACGCCTGATGAACAGTTGAGACGTGTCCCGGTCATCCGGTGCTCATACGGGCTTTCCCTGCTGGTTGCCCGCGTAGCATCGATGCTGTGGACCCCACGCTGGCTGCGGTGCTGGGCGGCGTCATCGGCGCGGCCCTGGCCCTCCTTTCACTCGGCGCGATGATGCTTTCCGAGCGATCCCAGCGCAAGATCCCCGAGTCCCCGGACCCCGCCGTACCGAGTGGTGTCGCGACGGTGCTGTCCGTACTGCGCTCTTCGGCGGTCGTGATGGGCCCCGAGGATCAGGTGCTGCAGGCAAGCGCTCCGGCGCACGTGCTCGGCATCGTCCGGGGTGAGCGGCTGGTGGTCGACGACATCCTGACCATGGTCCGGGCGGTCCGCCGGGACGGCGAGATTCGCCAGCAGGACCTGGAGATCGTCCGCGGCCGGCTCGGCGCCACGCAGTACGTGAGCGCCCGAGTGGCGCCGCTGGGCAGCCAGCTGGTGCTGGTACTGGTCGAGGACCGGACCCGCGAGCGCCGGCTGGAGGCGATCCGGCGCGACTTCACCGTCAACGTCTCGCATGAGCTGAAGACCCCGGTCGGCGCGCTGATCCTGCTCGCCGACGCGGTCTCCGAGGCCTCGGACGACCCGGAGGCGGTGCAGCGGTTCTCGGACCGGATGCGGATCGAGGCCTCCAGGCTCAGCCGCCTGGTCAAGGAGATCATCGAGCTGTCCCGGCTGCAGGGCGACGACCCGCTGGAGCACCCGCACTCGGTCGACATCAACGGGGTCATCGAGGCCGCCGTCGACCGCTGCCGGGTGGACGCCGAGGACCGCGACATCAAGATCGTCGTGAAGACCGAGCCGGAGCTGGAGGTGATGGGCAGCGAGGACCAGCTGTCCATTGCCATCGGCAACTTGGTGGAGAACGCGGTCAACTACAGCCCGGACGGCACCCGGGTCGCGGTCGCCGCGCACCCGATCGGCGACCTGGTCGAGGTGACCGTCAGCGACCAGGGCGTCGGCATCCCGACCAGCGACCTCGAGCGCATCTTCGAGCGCTTCTACCGGGTCGACCGGGCCCGCAGCCGGGAGACCGGCGGCACCGGGCTAGGGCTGTCGATCGTCAAGCACATCGCCTCGATCCACGGCGGTGACGTGCGAGTCTGGAGTGTCGAAGGCCAAGGCTCCACATTCACCGTGAGACTCCCGTTGCGGCTCGAATCCGCCCCGGGCCAGACCGGTTCCCCCAGCCAGGAGGAGCCGGCCGTCACTCTGACGCCTACCCCGTCGGAGCAGATCACAAAGGAGACAGCTTCGTGACCCGAGTGCTGGTCGTCGAAGACGAAGAGAGCTACAGCGACGCGTTGTCGTACGTCCTGCGCAAGGAAGGCTTCGAGGTCGCCGTCGCGGAGACCGGGCCGGACGCACTGGACGAGTACGACCGGGCCGGTGCGGACATCGTGCTGCTCGACCTGATGCTGCCGGGCCTGTCCGGTACCGAGGTGTGCCGCGCGCTGCGCAGCCGCGGCAACGTCCCGGTCATCATCGTCAGCGCCAAGGACACCGAGGTGGACAAGGTCGTCGGGCTCGAACTGGGCGCGGACGACTACGTCACCAAGCCCTACAGCCCGCGCGAGCTGCTCGCCCGGATCCGCGCCGTACTGCGTCGTGGTCAGGACGTCGAGTTGCTGCCGGACACCCTCGAAGCGGGGCCGGTCCGGATGGACGTCGAGCGGCATGTCGTGACCGTCGGTGGGACCGAGATCCGGTTGCCGCTGAAGGAGTTCGAGCTGCTCGAGATGCTGCTGCGCAACACCGGCCGGGTGCTCACCCGCGGCCAGCTGATCGACCGGATCTGGGGCGCCGACTACGTGGGCGACACCAAGACCCTCGACGTCCACGTGAAGCGGCTGCGCTCGAAGCTCGAGAAGGACCCCTCGAACCCGTCGCACCTGGTCACCGTCCGCGGCCTCGGCTACAAGTTCGAGTCCTGACTCACAGCCCCGCGGGTCGTCAGGACCGTCGGGGTTAGCTTAGGCTGTCCTTAGTTTCGACTGAGGAGAGTCTCTGATGGCATTGCCCCCCTTCCGGGCGATCAGTGCGGCCGCCGGCGTACTGATCGCAACCAGCTTGCTCGTCGCCTGCAGTACTGCCGACGACCCGCAGCCGCAGGGGTCCGCCAGTACGGCGGGATTCCCGGTGAAGCTGAAGAACACCTTCGGGGAGACCGTCGTACCCGCGAAGCCGCAGCGGATCGTCACCCTCGGCTGGAACGCCCAGGACATCGTCCACGCCCTCGGCGAAACCCCGGTCGCCATGCCCAAGGTCACCTACGGCCCGACCCCGGCCGGCGTCACCGCCTGGGACGCGTCGTGGTTCGACCCCGCGAAGACCGAACTGCTCGACACCGGTGACAAGTACCCGTTCGAGAAGATCGCGGCGCTGAAGCCGGACGTGATCCTGGCGCCGTACGAGGGCTTCGACAAGGCGACGTACGACACCCTGTCGGGCATCGCGCCGACGGTCGCGTACCCGGGCGCCCCGTGGCAGACGACCTGGCAGGACCAGACCCTGCTGGTCGGCGAAGCCCTCGGCAAGAAGGCCGAGGCCGAGAAGCTGATCACCGGCCTCAACGACAAGATCAACCAGGTCGCCGCCGAGCACCCCGAATTCAAGGGCAAGACCCTCGCCGTCGGCTCCTTCGGCCAAGAGAACTGGCTCTACATGCCGGGCGACCCGCGCGTGCAGATCCTCAACCAGATGGGCTTCGTGAACGCGCCCGGCGTTGAGGCACAGCAGAAGAAGAACACCAAGAACGAGTTCGCGATCAGCATCAGCAAGGAAAAGATCGCCGACGCCGATGCCGACGTACTGATCGCGTACGTCGACGGCCTGGGTACGGCGAAGTTCGCCGCCGACCCCGTCTACTCGTCGTTGGGCGCGGTCAAACGCGGTAGCGCCTACGCCCTCGACGACGAACAGGTCATCTCCGGCATGAGCTCGGTCAGCGTCCTGAGCGTCCCCTGGGTCCTCGACAAAATGATCCCCAGCCTCGCCAAAGCGGCCCAAGCCGCCAACTGAACGTCCGACGGGACCTCGGCCACAGGCCCCGCCGGCACGACGAACGGGCCGCCCCGCGCCGGGAGCGGCCCGTTCGGTTGTCTACCCCCGCCTCGCTCCCACCTCGCTCCCACCTCGCTACCGCTCGGCCCGCCGGTGCCCACGCGGCTACCGCTGCTTCCTGGTGAGAACAGTTCGCCCGACCGCACATTCGCAACCGCCGCCGCTAAGCCCGCTCCTCCGTCGCGTGCACGCCGCTCGCTGAACCGGATTGGTGGAGTGGTGCGCGCCGCTTGCGATGCACACGGCGTGCCCCGCGCTCAGGAGCGGCACCCACGGCCGCCCTCTCGGGTTACGCGAGGCCGAAAGTGTCTTTGCCGATCCGGGCTGCACATCACGGGTGAATTGCATCCGTCTCGCCGGCCGACCGCACCCTTGCTGAGATCTGCAGTAACCTGCGACAATATTCGCACGTTATGAACACATGTGCGCAATGTTCACCGCTGGAGCCGTCATGACTGCTGAATCTCTCGAATCGCAGACTTACCTGCCCGACGAGCGTGAGCAACTGGCAACGGTCGCCAGCTTCCTCGAAGCCCACCACAGCAAGACGGGCGAGCTACCCGAGCGGCGTTACCTTCTCGTAGGCGCCGACGAGCACGAGCAGATCGAGCTTCCCGAGTCACTGCACAACGTGCTCGTGCAGGCTGTCGCGGCTTTGACGGCAGGGAAGGCGATCACGCTCTCGCCGACGATGCCGATGATGACGACACAACAGGCCGCGGATCTCCTCGGCGTCAGCCGACCGACAGTGATCCGCTTGATCGACGCGGGCGAACTCGACTGCGACCGGATCGGCAGCCGGCGGAAGATCCCGCTGCGGAGCCTTCTGGCCTACCGCGAACTCCGTCGACAGAGGCAGTACCAGGCGATCGCAGACACGTCGGTCGATGTCAGCGAAGACGAGGATCCTGCGGTCGTGGCCGAGCGCCTCAAGCGGATTCGGAAGCAGCGTGCCGAGGAGCGGCGGCGAGCAGCGGAACTCTGACATCATCGCGGAGTGTTCGCTGCACTCCTCGATCCTTGCGTCCTGTAGCCCAGCCGCCAAAGAGACTTCCTGCTCAGTCTCGCCGTGAGAATCTCTACCGCCCCTTGTGGAGTAGCGCGATCCTCGACGAGCTCGAGCACTGCGAGATCGACAAGTACACAACGAGAGACGGACTTCCCCTCGCCGAGGCCGAGACGAGATCGGCACGTCTCATCGAGCAGTTGCGCAGATTCTTCGACGACGCCGAGGTACCGAACTGGGAGCCGTGCGACGGCCAGTTCGACCTCCCGGATCGCCATGACGAACATGTCGTGGCAGCCGCGGTGGCGGGTCATGCCGGTGCGATCGTGACGGACAATCTGAAGGACTTCCCGGCGGAGAAGATTCCGCACGGGATCCAGGTGGTGGTACCGCGAGAGTTCGCTGCCAACACCGTGGCGGTCTCACCGCAGGCGGCCCTGGACGCGGTGTCGAAAATGACCCGGCGCCTCATCGATCCTCCGATGTCGGTGGACGACATTCTCGCGGTTCTGCGCGACAGGTACGAGATGCACGAGGCAGTCGCCTTGATCAACGACGCCCGCTAACCGCGGTCGGGATCCGAACCGCACTCATCCGGGTCAGCAAGCCGCGTGCACGCGACGGAGGAGCGGGCTTAGCGGCGGCGGTCGCGAATGTGCGGTCGCCGAAATGCTGTTGGCAGGAAGCGGCGGCAGCCGCGCAGGAAGGGTGGGTGGGGCACCGGCGGGCCGAGCGGTAGCGAGGCGGGAGCCGGTGCGAGGGGTACTAGTGCTCGCCCTTGGGGGCGTCGTCGCGCGGGGTGGGGGCGTAGTGGTCGTCGGTGAGGACGGGGATGTCGGTGGTGATGGGGCCGGCTTTGGCGAAGGTGATGACGACGTTGACCATCTTGCCGGGCTCGGCGCCGGTGACCGAGAAGGGAGCCGCCGCGGGGGTCTTCGGGGTGCCCGAGGGAGTGACCGTGGGGGTGGTGCTCGGGGTGGCCGTCGGGGTGGCGTCGACACCGCCGGTCTGGGGGAGGCGGAGGGCGGCGCCTACCGCGAGGCTGAGGGGGTCGAACTTGCCGAAGGTGACGGGCGCCGGGTCTTCCGGCGGGGTGTCGGCGGTCGGCGGCTTCGGCGGGGCCTGGGTGATGGAGACCAGGGTGTCGGTGGCGGTGCCGTTGTTGATGACTACGCCGTGCAGTTCGCCCTTGCCGTGCTCGTCCGCGAGGACCAGGAGGTTGCGGACCACGATGCCGCCGGAGGAGGCGTTGGTGCCTTCGGCCGGCTGGTACGGCTGTGCGGTCTGGGCGTTGAAGTTCGCGCCACAGGCCGCCAGGACGATACTGAGAGTGGCGGCGGCACTCGCCAGCGCGGCGCGCCGGACGGACCGCGCGGACAACGTGATCGGCACTGGAATCCCTCTCCTGCAAGCTGTTTCGGGGTCCTTCGGCGCACGGCCTCCGGCGCAGCACAGCGTAGTGCCACCCCGGGTGAGGGCCGACGCCGGGTGGGCACCCGTTGGTGTCACCGGCAACAGTCTTCGCGCGCACGAGGCATGGCGGGGAGCCTTTGTCAAGGCGGGAAATGGCCTCTGACCAGCACAAACGTCAGAACCGGACCAGCCGGCGCGTGGTAGGATAGGACTCGGAAAGGGGCACGTGACATATGACTTTCACAGTCGGCGAGACGGTTGTTTACCCCAATCACGGTGCGGCCGTCATCGAGGACATCGAGACCCGTCAGATCAAAGGTGAGGACAAGACCTATCTGGTCTTGAGGATCGTCGCTCAGAACGACCTGGTCGTCCGGGTCCCCGCGTGCAACCTCGATCTTGTCGGCGTGCGTGACGTCGTGGATCAGGCCGGTCTGGAGCGCGTCTTCGACGTGCTGCGGGCTCCGCACACGGAGGAGCCGACCAACTGGTCGCGACGTTACAAGGCGAACCTGGAGAAGTTGCACTCCGGTGACGTGATGAAGGTGGCCGAGGTCGTCCGCGACCTGTGGCGCCGTGAGCGGGACCGTGGTCTGTCCGCCGGTGAGAAGCGGATGCTGGCGAAGGCTCGCCAGATCCTCGTCTCGGAGCTGGCGCTAGCCGAGCACACGAACGAGGACAAGGCGGAAGCCATCCTCGACGAGGTCCTGGCGTCCTGATTGTCAGGTCGAGTCTGATCCCGTGACCCTGCTGTCCTGTGTTGTCGCCAGATGAGTACGGCGGCGATCATTCCGGCGGCAGGTCTCGGGTTGAGGCTCGGTGGTGAGACCCCGAAGGCGTTTCGAGAGGTCGGTGGCGACGCGCTGCTGGTCCATGCGGTTCGTGGACTGAAGGCAGCGTCCGCCGCCGACCTCGTCTGTTTGGTGGTCGCAGTCCCACCCGGCACCGAAGAAACCGTCACCAAAGAGCTCACCCCGTACGTCGGGGACACCCGCCTGCTCGTGGTCGCGGGTGGCGCGGAGCGGTCGGACTCGGTCCGGACCGCGCTCGAGCTGGTTCCGGTCGAGGGGATCGACTGCATTCTCGTGCACGACGCGGCCCGGGCGTTCGTCCCGGTCGACGCGATCGAGCGGGTGGTGGCGGCCGTGCGAGCCGGCGCCGAGGCCGTCGTACCGGCGGTTGCGGTGACAGACACGATCAAGCAGGTCGGTCCGACCGGTGAGGTCGTGGCCACGCCGGACCGGTCGACGCTGGTTGCGGTGCAGACTCCGCAGGGCTTCGCCCCCGACGTACTGCGGCGCGCGCATGCGGCGGGTGTGGTCGGGGCGACCGACGATGCGATGCTGTGCGAGGCGCTCGGCGTGACCGTGCTGACGGTCGAAGGGTCGCCGGACGCGTTCAAGGTGACGCGCCCCCAGGACTTACTGCTGGCGGAGGCGCTGCTGGCGGAGAGGCGATTGGTTTGATCGAGGGCAGGATCCCCCGGATCGGCAACGGCATCGACATTCACCCGTTGGAGGAGGGCCGCCCGATGTGGCTGGCCGGCCTGCACTGGCCGCGCGAAACCGTCGGCGCCGCAGGACACTCGGACGGCGACGCAGCAGCCCACGCCATCTGTACGGCGTTGCTGAGCGCAGCCCGGCTGGGTGATCTCGGAACCAACTTCGGGACGGATGATCCTCAGTTCGCCGGTGCGTCCGGGGTATCGCTGGTGGCCGAGTCCGCCAGCCGTGTGCGTGCCCTCGGCTACGAGATCGGCAACGTCACCGTGCAGGTGGTGTGCAACCGCCCACGGTTCCTCCTGCGCCGGCAGGAAGCCGAAGAGGTCCTGAGTGAAGCCTGCGGCGCCGAGGTCTCAGTAGCCGCCGCCACGAGCGATGGCCTGGGTTTCACCGGCCGAGGCGAAGGCATAGTCGCCATGGCCACCGCCCTCATCTACTGACCGTGGTTGGGGAGTAAGGGCACGTCGCCCTCGCCCGGGCCTAGCTCGGGGGCGCGTTGCGCTCGACCGGGTCTGGCGAGAAGCGGGTGGCTCGGGCATCTAACTCGTCTCCGCTGACCACCGTCAGCGGCGCGTAGAGGTCGGGGCGGCGGCCCCTTATCCAGCGTTGGCCTGTGGACAGCGGCACGAGGTCCAGGTCGAGGTCGGCGGTTACTACTGCTTCGGCGGGGACTGGGGTTTCGGCGATGATGCGGCCGTAGGGGTCGAGGACCATCGCGTTGCCGGTGCGGAGTTCGTCATCGTCCGGGCCGACTCCGTTGCTGAAGACGACGAAGATGCCGTTGTCGTGGGCCCGGGCCGGCAGCCAGCGCAGCAACCACTCGCGACCGTTCGGGCCGTTGAAGGCTTCGGTCGGATCTCCGTCCCAGACCGACAGCGGGATCGGCTTCATCCCATGCGGGCTCCGTGAGTTCGTACCGCCGGTCTGGTGCGGAGCGAGCAAGACCGTGGCCCCAAGCAACGCCGTGATCCGGACGTTTTCGACCAGGTTGTTGTCCCAGCAGATCAGTACCCCGGCGCGGAATCCCCACGGCGTCTCGAACACCGTGTACGACGATCCGCTGGCGATCGCCTCGTGTTCGAACGCATGCAGTTTCCGGTGCACGTGGACCTCGCCGTTCGGCAGACAGACGGCGTACGCGTTGAAGAGTTGACCGCCAGCGGCCTCCAAGAACCCGACCCCAAGACCAGCATCCAGGTCCTTGGCCAGGGCAAGCACCTGACGGATCAGCGGACCATCGACCGGTTGCGCCAGCTCGGCCAGTCGCGCAGCCGTGTGCCGCCGCAAGTGCCAGTAGCCGAGCAGGCAGAGCTCCGGGAAGACGACCAGCCGCGCGCCCTCGGCAACGGCCTGCCGGGCCAGCCGCTCGACCGTGGCGAGGTTCTGGGCGGGCTGGTCGGGGACGGCCTGGAACTGAACGGTGGCGGTGCGAAAGAGCCTCATACGACCATCGAAACGCCCAGCGATCCATCACGTCCAATAGATGTTTATCGATTTTCCATATCCTATGGTTATGGACCTGCGCTTGCTGCGGGCATTCGTCACCGTCGCCAGGCTGCGGACCTTCGGGGCCGCGGCCGATGAGCTCGCGACCAGTCAGCCCGCGCTGACCAAGCAGATCCAGGTCCTGGAGCGTCGGCTCGGTTCGGTGCTGTTCGTACGCGGCCGGCACGGTGCGCGGTTGACTCCGGAGGGTGAACTGCTGCTACCCGACGCTCTGCAGTTGCTCGAGCGTTCAGAAGCCTTCGAACGCCGGGCCGCTCAGGTCGCCGCAGGTGTCGAGGGCTCGCTCGCGATCGGCTTCGGCCTGTCCGGCATCGAGCTGGCCCCGCGCGCGGTGGCGCTCTTCCGCAGCCGCTGGCCGCGAGTCTCGGTGTCGCTGGAAGATATGTCCTCGGCCGAGCAGTGTGAGCGGCTCCAAGCAGGCGGTCTGCAGATCGGCTTCGTCCGCCTCCCAGTCCCGGCCGGCCTCGAGCAGCTGCGCCTCCGCAAGGACCGCCTGGCCCTGGCACTCCCCATCGACCAGTCCGTGCCCCGAGACCTCGCCCGCTGGTTGGACGGTCGCCCACTGGTCCGACTGACGCCAGACCGCGGCCCCGGCCTCACAGCTCAGATCAACGGCCTGTACGCCGAGCTCGGTTGCCACCCGCAAGTACTTCAGGAAGCCGGGGACCTGCAGACGATGCTCGCGCTCACCGCAGCCGGCGCCGGACCCTCCGTCGTACCGCTGTCTGCCGAACGCATCGCCCCCGGCGAGGTCCGCCTAGTCCCACTGCCCGGCCGCGCAGCCACCTGGTGGATCGGCGCCGCCTGGTCCACCCGCACGCCCCTCACCGAACGCTTCCTCCAAGCCGCCGCCGAAGTAGCCCGCACCACCTGAACCATCTGATGGGTTAACCCATCGGCGTGTGGGTTCCCCCACCGCATGCGGGTGCAGAACCCACAACCTCGTGGGGTAACCCATCAGATGGTTGCTGGGGCAGGGCTTGGGGGTGCCGGGGTTTAGCGCTTGCGGGGGCGGCGGGGGAGGTCGGGGAGGGCGTATTCGCCTAGCCAGCTGGCGAACAGGAAGCGGAGGGCCTCTTGGTCGGGGGAGAACTGGGTGGCGAGGGCGACGAAGTCGGAGGTGGTGACGGACGCGTGGCGGTAGGTCTTGGTCCAGGTGCGGAGCATGTCGAAGAAGGCGTCGTCGCCGAGGTGCAGGCGGATCGCATGCAGGGTGATGGCGCCGCGCTTGTAGAGGCGGTCGTCGAACATCAGCTCCGGGCCGGGGTCCGACAGCAGCAGGTCCTGTGGCAGCCCACGCAGTCGCGTGTGCGCCTTGGACACCTGCTGGTCGGCACTCAGCCCGCCCGACTCCTCCGACCACAGCCACTCGGCGTAGCAGGCGAAGCCCTCGTTGAGCCAGATGTCCTTCCAGGCCGACGGAGTGAGGCTGTTGCCGAACCACTGGTGTGCCAGCTCGTGTGCGACCAGTCGCTCCGACGTGCGCTTCCCGTCCACGTGGTTGCTGCCGAAGACCGAGATGCCCTGCGCCTCCAGGGGAATCTCCAGGTCGTCGTCGGTCACCACGACCGTGTAGTTGCCGAACGGGTAGGACCCGAACATTCGGCAGAACAGCGTCATCATGTCCTGCTGCCGACCGAAGTCGTACTTGAAGTCCCGCAGCTCGCCCGGCGGCACCAGGGCGCGCGTGGTGACCGGAGTCCTGGCCAGATCGAGAGCGTCGTACCGGCCGATCTGCACAGTCGCCAGGTACGTCGCCATCGGCGCAGCCTGGTCATAGACCCAGGTCGTGCGACTGGCCTTGACCCGGCGCGAGACCAGTCGCCCGTTCGCCAGAGCGTGGTACGGCGAATCGGTGGTGATCGTGATCCGGTAGTGCGCCTTGTCGCCGGGGTGATCGTTGCAGGGGAACCAGGTGGCCGCCCCACTGGGTTGGCTGGCCACGATCACACCCTCGGTGAGCTCGTCCCAGCCGAGGCCTCCCCACGGACTGTCCTCGGGCTTCGGGTTCCCGTTGTACTGGATGTCGACGGTGAACTCCGCACCGTCCATCAGCGTGCTCGCCGGGGTGATGTGCAGCTTGCCGGCGCGCTGGGTGAAGCGCGAGACCCGGCGGCCGTTGACCGTCACCTTGGTGGCGCGCAGCCCGGACAGGTCGAGCGCGAACCGGGACAGGGCCTGCTCGGCGACCGCAGTGATGTTGGCCTTACCGGACAGCCGGTTGCTGTTGACGCGGTAGTCCAGCTCGAGCTCGTACGACTCGACGTGGTACCCGCCGTTGCCGTGGCTGGGCACATAGGGATCACCAGCGGACGAAGCTCCGGGGTGCCCGGCAGTGGGGCGACCGGCACCATTAGCGAAGGCCATCAGCCCTGCCAGGGAGCGATCGGGTTCCCTGCCCAACGGGTTCCGTCGGGCACGCCTTCACCACGCATTACGAGAGACACCGGGCCGATGGTAGCCCCCGCACCGACTGACGCGGCAGGCAGGACGATGCCGTGCGGTCCGAGGGTCGCGCCCGGCCCGAAGGTGACTGTGCTCATGGAGAGCACTCGATCATGAAACAGGTGTGTCTGCAGCACGCAACCGCGATTCACTGTTGCCCCGTCGCCCAAAGTGATCAGATCGGCCTCCGGTAACCAGTACGTCTCGCACCAAACGCCCTTGCCGATCTTGGCCCCGAGGGACCGCAGCCAGAGCGCGAGGACCGGCGTACCGGCGGCGGCGTTCGCGAACCAGGGGGCGGCGACCAGCTCGACGAAGCTGTCGACCACCTCGTTGCGCCACACGAACGAGCTCCACAGCGGGTACTCGACCGCACGGGTGCGGCCGACGATCACCCACTTGGCCACGGTCGCCATGCCGCCGGCGACCGCACCGGCAGCCAGGATCACCGCACCGGACAGCAGCAGCGCCGCCCACGGGCCGAGCCAGATGTCGAGCGCCTGCAGTGCGAACAGCACGCCGAGCGCGATCAGCACCGTGCACATCATCGGGACGAACCGGCACAGCTCCACCAGCGCCCGGGCGACCTTGAGCTTGAACGGCGGGTGGAACGTGCGGCTCTGGTCGCCCGCGACCGCCTGCCGGCGCAGCTTCACCGGCGGCGACCCGAGCCACGACGTACCGGCTTTGGACTTCTTCGGAGCAGCGGACAGTACGGCGACGAGGCCGTTCTTCGGGACTGAGCGGCCGGGCGCGGTCATCCCGGAGTTGCCCAGGAAGGCGCGCTTGCCGACCTTCGCGCCGGCCACGTGCAGCCAGCCGCCGCCGAGCTCGTACGACGCGATCATCGTGTCGTCGGCCAGGAACGCACCCTCGCCGACCGTGGTCATCTTCGGCAGCAGCAACACGGTCGACGCCTCGACGTCCTTGCCGATCTTGGCGCCCAGTGCGCGCAGCCACCACGGTGTCGCGAGGCTCGCGTAGAGCGGGAAGAGCAGAGTCCGGGCGGTGTCCAGCAGTCGCTCGGTCGCCCACACCTGCCACCCGATTCGGCTCCGCACTGGGTAGTGGCCGGGCTTGATGCCGATCCCGAGCAGCCGCACGCCAATCAACGTCAGTACGGCGAGAGTGACGAAACCGACCAGTGTCATCAGCGGAACCGCAGCGAGCGCGCGTAGCGCAGCATCACCGAGTGTCTGGGTGCCCTGGAGCGCGCGGCCGAGTACGAACAGCGCTGCGGCGGCAGCGGCGACCGGGAGCAAGGACATCACTGCGGACTGAGCGCCGTACGCGGCTACCCACCAGGGGGCGCGGGCCGGCCGCTCGTCGGGCCACGGGTGCCGGGCGCGGCCCACGCGACTGGCCGGAGAGCCGGACCAGCGCTCGCTCGGCGGGACCCTGCCGGAGACAGCGGAGCCGGCTGCGATCTCAGCGCCGCGGCCGATCTCGACACCGGGCAGCAGCATCGAACGCGAACCGATGACCGCATCCGGGCCCACACTGATCGCACCGACGATCAGCTGGTCGCCATCGATCCAGTAGCCGGACAGGTCGACCTCGGGCTCGATCGACGCGCCCCTGCCCATGGTCAGCATGCCGGTGACCGGCGGCAGCGTGTGCAGGTCTACGCCGCGACCGATCTTCGCTCCGAGCGCTCTCGCGTAGTAGGCGATCCAGGGCGCACCGGCCAGGTTGGCTGCACCAGCTGCGTCGGCCAGGTTCTCCGCGGCCCAGAGGCGGACGTGCACGTTGCCACCGCGTGGATACGTGCCTGGCCTCAGACCGCGCAGCAGAATCCGCGCACCGACCACAGCAATGCCCATGCGGCCCGCAGGAGTGATCAGCAACAGCCAACCGGCCAGGATCCACCACCACGACACTGTGCGGATCCATGGCAGCGGTCCGGCGAATTCGTCGAGCAGGTTGTTCAGTGTGAACAGGTAGACCAGCCAGCGCACGCCAACCACGGTCTGCAGTACGAGCGTCAGCGCGGTCTGCAGGAGTTGCGTACCGGGCGGTGTCGGCCGGATGTCACGCAGCTCTACCGGCTCAGTCAGCACCTGCGTGGACTCGTCGAGCCGATCCGCCAGTGCGCCGAGCCGGGGGTACTCGTAGATGTCAGCGACGGTCACTTCGGGGTAGCGCTCGCGCAGCGCGGACACCAGCTGCGCAGCGGCCAGACTGCCACCGCCGTGCATGAAGAAGTCGTTGTCGGTACCAGTGACCTTGGCACCGAGCACCTTCGTCCAACGCTCGGCCAGCCAGCCCGCCGTACCGTCCAGCTCGGCAGCTGGGCCGTCGGAGTCCATCCCGGGCAGCGGCCAGGGCAGTGCGTTCCGGTCGACCTTGCCGGACGTGCGGGTGGGCAGGGTGTCGACGATGGCGAGTAGCGGCACCAGCGCCGCCGGCAGTGCCTCACGCAATCGCTCGGTCGCACTCTGCTGATCGAAGGCCTCGTCCGGTACGACGTATCCGACGAGAAGCTGGTTACCAGCCGCACTGGCCCGTACGGCGGCTGCCGCACCGGACACCCCGGGCAGTGCCTGCAGAGCCGCGTCGACCTCGCCCAGCTCGATCCGGCGGCCACCGAGCTTGATCTGCTCATCGGCCCGGCCCTGGAAGAGCAGACCGGCCGCCTCGTTCTTCACCAGGTCGCCACTGCGGTAAGCGCGCTCCCAGCCCAGTGTGGGCATCGGGGCGAACTTCTCCGCGTCCTTGGCCGGGTCCAGGTAGCGGGCCAGGCCGACGCCACCGATGATCAGCTCGCCGATCCCGCCCTCGGCCACTTCGTTGCCTTCGGCATCGACCACGGCAAGGTCCCAACCGTCCAGTGGAAGGCCGATCCGGACCGGGCCTTCCCCGGTCAGCTGCGCGCCGCACGCGACCACAGTCGCCTCGGTCGGGCCGTACGTGTTCCACACCTCGCGGCCGTCGACGGCGAGCCGCTCGGCCAGCTCGGGCGGGCACGCCTCACCGCCGAAGATCAGCAGCCGGACCTGGTCGAGCGCATCGGCCGGCCAGAGCGCGGCCAGCGTCGGCACGGTCGAGACGATCGTGATGCCCTGAGCGACCAGCCAGGGACCGAGGTCCATGCCACTGCGGACGAGTGAGCGCGGGGCCGGGACGAGACAGGCGCCGTACCGCCAGGCGAGCCACATCTCTTCACAAGACGCATCGAACGCGACCGACAGCCCGGCCAGCACACGGTCGTCAGGACCGATCGGCTCCTGCTGGAGGAACATCCGTGCCTCGGCGTCGACGAACGCGGCCGCCGACCGGTGGGACACCGCGACACCCTTCGGTACGCCGGTTGAGCCCGAGGTGAAGATGATCCAGGCATCGTCAGTGGGCTCGGGCCGGTCCGACATCCGCGGCGCCGGGAGGGCCTCGGGGGCGTCCATCCGGGCCGAGTAGGGGTAGTCGGAGTAGCCGTCGGCGTTGTCGTTGGACACCGGACCGACCGGCTGCTCGCGCAGTACGGTGAGCTCTAGGTCGTCGGCCACCGTCGCGGCGACGGCGGCCTCGCCGAAGACCAGTTCGGCGCGCTCCTCCGGGTCGTCCGCGTCCACCGGCACGTACGCCGCTCCGGCGTGCAGTGTGCCGAGAATCGCGACGTACAGGTCGTTGTGTCCGGACGAGATCCGGACGCCGACGCGGTCACCCGGACCGACGCCGGCCGCGGTCAACCGGGCGGCGAACTTCTCGACCTGGGCCATCAGTTCGCGATAGCTCAGGCTGACACTGCCGTCGTCCAGCGCGGGCTCGTCGGCGTACTTGGTGGCAGTCTCGGACAGCACGTCCACCAATGTCCGCGCCGACGGCGCCAGGTCCCCGCGTCGCAACGTCACGGGCGCATGTTACGCCGTTCGGTTAACGACGCCGGAACGTCGAGCAACGGGTGGACTACTTCACCAGGTCGGTGTTCACCGCGAAGGTGTTGCAGGCCTTGTTCGAGCCGATGTTGAAGCCGTTCTGGATCCAGAAACCCTGGCTGGTGGCCAGTCCGTGCGTCCGCTCGTTCTCGGGCGTCGACGGGCTCTCACCGAAGCTGTTGCTGGACTGCTCTTTGAACTCGTCCAGTCGATTGGTCAGCGGGTAGGACTGCTCAACGGCCTTGCTGAACACACCTGCGAAGCAGGACGCCTGCAATTCGTTGCGGCGCGACGACTCGAGCTTCTGCTCGGGGTGGTCCTGCAGGTAGGTCATCCGGGCGTAAAACAAACCAGTGACTCCCTGCACGTGGTGCCCGTACTCGTGCGAGATCGTCATCAGGTACGCGAGGTCCTGCTTCGGGCCGAACGCCTTGTTCATCTGCAGTACGTCGGTGTACATCACCTGGTTGCCGTAGCAGTAGAAGGCGAGCACCCGGCCGGACAGCGGTGCGAAGCTGCCACACGGCGTGACCACCGGCTTGTCGAACACCACCAGACCCGGGTCCGGCTTCTCCTGCCCGATCTCCTTGAAGATCGGCCGCCACGCGTCGTTCAGGCAAGCGAACAGCTTCTGGTAGTAGACCTTCTGCGCTTGCAGGCTGCCGGTACCTAGGTTCTCGGCCTTGCAGTTCTGCACCGGTAGCGGACCGGTCCGGTAGATGTTCGCGTTCAGCAGGAAGTCCTCGGCGGTGCCCTTCTGCGGCTTGGTGGTAGCCGTCGGCACTATCGACGGACCGGTCACGCCCGGATCCGCACTGGCGTCACCGCCCCGGCCGAGCAGCGCGATGATGACCACCAGTGAGACGCCCAGGAAGCCCACGACCAGGACGCAGAACACCAGCAAGCGGGTGGCGCCGCCACGGCGCTTCGGTGGCTGGAAGCCGTTGAACTGCCCGCCGGGCGGGCCGTAGTACGGCTGGGCCCACTGACCCTGCGGCTGCTGGTACTGACCGTATTGCTGCTGCCCCGGGGGAGGGCCGGAGTACTGGCCCTGCCACGGTGCTGCCTGGGGTGGCGGGAGCACACCGGGTGGGGGACCGACCCGGTCCTGGGGACCGCCGTACGGGCTGCTCACCGGTCTTGCCCTCCTGATTTCGCTCGACGAACCGGGACGAGACTACTCTCAACCCATGTCACTGAAGCGCCGCGTCCTCCCGGCCGCCCTGATGATTTGCCTGACCGCACCGATCGTTGCCCTGAGCACGTTGCCCGCCCACGCCGCGGACGACCAGATCTCCGGGTACTCCGCCGATGCGACGCTGACCAAGGACGGCAAGCTCCAGATCAAGGAGACCGTCGACCTGACCGCCGGCGGCTCGACGTTCAGCCGGACCCTGACCACCCGGGTCCGCGCCGACGCCGAGCGCGACCGCACGTACGACGTGACTGACATCTCAGCCACTGTCAACGGTCAGCCCGCGCAGGGCTTCAGCGACGAGGGCATCGACGGCGGCCGCCGGATCACCGTGAACGCCACCGGCAAGACCACGGTCGTCTACAGCTACACCGTCGGCAACGTGGTGGCCGAGTCCACCGAGGGCCGTGAGGTGAGTTGGCCGGTCGTGCAGGGGTTCAACACCTCGATCCCGAAGGCGGCGCTGTCGATCAACGTGCCGTTCGCCACCTGGGTGACCTGCTTCGCCGGCCGCACCGGCTCGAGCATGCCCTGTACGTCGTCCCAGCTGGCGGAGTCCGCCGGGCTGGAGATCACCCAGAACGGCGTCCCGGCCGCCGGCCGAGTCACCTTCCTGACCGGTCTGAGCGACCAGGCGACCGTCCAGCCGAACGCGGCGTTCAAGACCCGCTGGACGCTCAGCCGGGCCTTCACCGTCGACGCGAGCACGGTCGGCCTGGCCGTGATCGTGCTCGGCATCGGACTGCTCGGTGCGGCGGCTCTGTGGTTCCTGCGCGGCCGTGACGCAGCCAAGGTCGGCGAGGGTGCACCCGAGCGCCCGGTGCTGGAGGGTGCCGACGGCCCGCAGTTCGCCGCGCCGGACGGGATCCGCCCTGGTCAGGTGGGGACGGTGGTCGACGAGACCGCCGACGTGGTCGACATCACCGCGACCCTGCTGGACCTTGCTGTGCGCAACTACCTGACCATCGTGGAGCTGCCGCGGCAGTCCCAGTTCGGCAAGCTGGACTGGGAGCTGCACCGCCAGCACCAGGGCGGACCGGAGCTCCTCCCGTACGAGAAGGCGCTGCTGGATGCGCTCTTCGCCGACGGTGACACGGTGGTCGTCTCTGAGCTCGGCGCCGCACTGCGCCCGCGCCTCAACCAGGTTCGCGAACACCTGTACGCCGACGTCGTCACGCAAGGCTGGTTCGCGAGCCGACCGGACGCCGTACGGAACCGCTGGACCACTGCGGGAGTCGTGCTGCTTGGAGCAGGCGTCGTACTGACGATCGTGCTGGCCGTGGTCAGCAAGTTCGCTTTGGTCGGCTTCGCACTCATCCTGGCCGGCCTGGCCCTAGCCCTCGCCGGCCAAGCCGCCCCGGCCCGCACCGCCCGCGGTGCAGCCGTCCTGGGCCGAGTCGCTGGTCTCCAGCGCTACCTGACCGACGAGACCTCCTCCTCACTCCCGCACAGCCACCGCCTCGAATTCGCCTCCCGCTGCCTCCCCTACGCCGCAGTCCTAGGCCTCACCGAGAAGTGGGCCGCCGAAATCGCCGCCACCGACGATGACGACGACCCCGACGCCGGCATCGGCTGGTACTCCGGCCCCGAGAACTGGCACCTCTCCGACATCGGCGAGTCCCTCTCCAACTTCGTAACCTCCTTCGGCGGCTCCTTGGCCTCAGCCCGCCGCCTCTTCTAACCACCGCCGCAAAGGACACCGCCTCCGGCGGCGACTCCTCCTTCGGCACCTTCGGCGCGACCACCCCCCCGTGGTCGCGCCGAACCCATTTCCGCCCCACCCGCCACCACCTCGCCCCCAAAGAGCAGCCCGCCGCTCCCTAACACCCCCGCTGCTCTTTGTGCACCCTGCTCATCTTTGGGAACCCACCAACCACGGGGAGCTCACGAAACTGGTTGGTGGGTGCACAAAGCTGGATCTCGTGCACCAAGAGAAGGCGGCCCACCTTTGGGCACTTTGGGGGCGCGGGGGCGGGTGGTGTCGGTTAGGCGACTCGGGCTTGGCCGGCTTTGAAGGTGTTGCAGCTGCCGGGGCGTTTGGTGTTGAAGCCGGCGATGTTCCACTGGTAGTTGCTGGCTCGGTTGCCGTGGTCGTGGACTCGGGGGCGGGAGTACTCGTCGCCGGTGTGGGAGATGAGGAAGCGGTAGCTCTGCAGGAGCGGGCCGGTGATCGGGATGAAGCCTGAGTTGATGCCGAGGTAGGCGGCGCCCAGGCAGCTGGCCTGGAGTTCGCGGCGGCGGCTCTCCTCGAGCTTCTGGTTGGCGTTCATGTGCTGGGCGCGTTCGAGGGAGGCGGCCAGGATGCCGGTGCGCTTCTGGATGTGGTGCCCGTACTCGTGGGCGAAGGTGCTCAGCATCAGTGCGCGTGCGTAGACGGCGTTCGACTTGTATGCGCGGGCGTCGACGGAGTACGGCATGTAGATGGTCTCGTTGGCGCCGCAGTACGCCGCGCGCACGCTGCGCTGGACACCGCACGGTGACGCGACCTTGCCGTTGTAGACGGCGACCTTCGGGCCGCGGTACTTGACCTTGATCTTGTTCATCGCCGGGAGCCAGGTGGCGTTCAGGCAGGCCAGGGACCGGTTGTAGTAGTTCGTCGCGAGCGCGAAGCTCGTCGGCACGAACGGGGGTTCCGGGCACTTCGACGGTGCGAGCAGACCGACGGCGTACAGGTTGCTGCTGTTCACGACCTTGTCGGCGGCCGCGGTGTTCGGGCCGGTCGGGGTCGGTGACGGCTTCGGGGCCGCCGAAGTGGGCGTCTGCGACGGCTGGGTCGACGGGGTGTCCGAGGAGGAGACCGGGGTCGGGGTGTCGGTGGACTGGGGAGCCTTGTCGTCGCCGAGGTTGCCGACGAGCAGGGTGATACCAGTGCCGACCACGAGTACGGCGAGGGCGACCAGACCGATCAGCAGGGCGCGCGGTGTCTTGCGGGGCTTGCGCCGACGACCCGAGCCAGGTGGTTGCGGGATCGGAATCGGCGGGTACTGCCAGGTCGGCGGCTGCTGCACCGGCTGACCCATCGGCCCGATCGGACCACCCGCCGCATGCCGAGCCCCACCCGACTGCCCCTGCTCAGGAGCCCCCCACAAATAAGACCCCTGCGACCGCTCTGCCGCCGGCGGACCGGAGTGAGCCCCCAGCGGCTGCTGCGGTGCGCGCTGCGGAGGAATCGGTCCCGCGTACGGCGGCTGCGCGGGGCGAGTGCCAGCAGGACCCGACTGGTGTACACCGGGCGCGGGTTGCGCCGGGCGGGGCCCGGCCGAGCCGGACTGGGGCGTTCCGGGAGCCGTCTGAGCCGGCCGGGAGCCAGCCTGGGGTGTGCCCATCGCGGGTCCCGACTGGGGGCGAGGCCGAGCCTGCTCGCCAGGAGCCGAGGTCGGACGCCCCGGTGCTGCCTGCCAACCACCTGCTTGACCAGCGGTGGGCTGGGCCGGAGCAGGTTGACCGGAAGCGGGCTGGCCGGGGGTGGGCTGGGTGGAGGTAGGCGGGGTGCGGTGGTCGGCCGGGGGCTGGGTGGGGCGGCCGGGGGCAGGCTGAGCGCCACCTGGCTGACCGGTGGTGGGTTGAGCCTGGGCGGGCCGGCCGGGGGTGGGCTGGGTGGAGGTAGGCGGCGTGGGGTGGCTGGCCTGGGGCGGGGTGGAGTGGCTGGCCGGGGGCTGGGGCGGGGCGGGGTGGCCGGGGGTGGGCGGCGTACTACCTGGCTGCCCAGCAGTCGGCTGCCCAGTACCTGACTGGCCGGCGGGGTCTTCGGGGCGGCGGGTGGTCCAGCCTTCGCCGAACCAGTTGTTGGCCGGGGGCGGTTGTTCGGACCCGGTGGGGTCCTGGAACTCGCGTTTGGCCTCGCTCCCGGTCCACCACTGGCGTGACTCCGGGGGAGCGGCGTTCTCGCCGTCCGCCGGTTCGTCCCCCCGTGGTGGGTTCCCGCTGTCCGACATCAAAACTCCTCACGACCTTGCTGGGTGTAGCCGTCGACATGGTGCTTCCGGCGCTTCTCGGGGTGCCGAAGCAGCGCACGGTCCTTCGCCCCCCAGGCCTTCGCCGTACGCCCCCGGGTCATACTCTGCGTGATCCCGGGGCCGGACGCCAGCCACGGCGGCCCGTCGGTGAGCTACTGCACGTCTACTGCACCTTCTTGGGGGAGGCGACGTAGGTGTTGCACGAACTCGGGTTGCGGGTGTTGTAGCCGCGGAGGGCCCAGTACTTGTGGTTCGGGGCGTCGCCGTGGTCGTTGTTGTTGTCGGTCACGTGTCCGATCAGGTAGCGCCATTGGGCTGCGGACTGGCCGGAGATCGGGTAGCTGTTCCGGTTCGCGCCGATGAAGATGTCACTGAAGCAGGACGCCTGCAGCTCGAGCCGGCGGCTGAGCTCCAGCTCCTTCGCGGTGGACGGCGCCTCGTACCGCATCCGGGAGTACGCCCGGAAGATCCCGGTCAGCTCCTGCACGTGGTGCCCGTACTCGTGGGCGAACTGGTGCAGCATCCACATCCGGGACCAGACCCGCGGGATGCTCTGGTTGTACTGGTTGTAGTGACCGACGTCCTCGGTCAGGTTCATGTAGATCGTCTCGGTGCTGGGGCAGTAGAACGGTGGTCCGGAGTCGTTCCAACTGCCGCACGGGGTGTTGATGGTGCCGGTGAAGGTGCGCACATTCGGCGGACGGAACTTCGCACCGGACTTGGTGACCAGCGACGGCCACGAGCGGTTCAGGCAGTTCCACAGGTTCTTGTAATTGGCCGTGGCCCCGGCGTACGTCGACTGCCGTGCCTTCGACTCCTTGCAGTTCACCGACCGCATCGCACCGGACTTGTAGAGCCGGTTCCGCGCGACGATGTCGAGGTCCGTCAGCACCACCACTGGCTTCTTGGGCCGAGTTGTCCGCGGTGCTGTCGGCTTGACGACAGGGCGGGTCGTGGTGGGCCGCGGCGGGGGCTTCGTGGCCGACTGGGTGGTGGTCGGCGTCGGCTGGTCCACAGTCGGCGTGTACGACGGACTGCTGCCATAGGTCGACGAGTACGTCGGCTCCGGCTGGCTGCTGTACGGTCCGTCATCACTGCCGTTGTGCTTCAGCGCCGTCGAGACACCGACCAGTCCGACCACGCCGACGACGATCAGACCGACCACGGTCAGAGCGAGCTTGGCGCCGCCACCCTTCTTCCGTGGCGGCTTCGGTCCGCCGGGACCCGCGCCCCACCCGAACTGCGGCTGCCCGGGCGGCGGTCCGTACTGCGGAGCGCCGTACTGCGGAGGAGCGCCGTACTGAGGCTGTTGAGGCGGCCACGGCTGACCCGGTGGCGGGTACTGACCCTGCGGCGGCTGCTGGGGGTACTGGCCCGGCGGAGGGCCCCACTGGTTGCCTGACACCCGCTTGACGGTAGCGGAGTCCTGGCTCACCGCACCTTGGCAGGCCCCGCGCTGAAGGTGTTGCACTTGGACGGGTTGTGGGCGGCGAACCCGCCCCGCGACCAGTAGCCGTGGCTTCCCGGTGTGCCGTGGTCGGCGGGGAACCGCGGGTCGACGTCACCGCTGTTGTTCACGATGTAGAGCCAGTTCCGGTAGGACTCGCCCTTGAGCGGGTAGGAGTTGCGGTTGGCGCCCAGGAACACGTTTGCCAGGCAGGACGCCTGCAGTTCCATCCGGCGGTTCATCTCCAGCCGGCGGGCACTGGTGGGCTGGTTGTAGCGGACCCGCTCATAGGCCGACATGATTCCGGTCGACTCCTGCATGGCATGCGCGTACTCGTGCGCCACGGTGTGGGTGGCCAGGGCGCGGGTGAAGCCTGGGTTGGTCTTCCAGTTCGCCACCTCGTTGCTGGCCCGCATGTAGACGCCGTGGCTCGACGAGCAGTAGAACGACAGCCCGCGATCGGAGTTGCCACAGGGGGACTGCACCTGGGTGTTGAAGACGATCAGTCGCGGCGCCTCGAACCGGGCGCCGGATGCGCTCACCTGGCGCGGCCACGCTCGGTTCAGGCAGTTCATCAAGGTCTTGTAGTAGGTAGCGGTCTGGCTGAGCGTCCGCATCCCGCCCTTGGACTCCTTGCAGTTCACCGACCGCATCGGACCTGACTTGTAGAGCCGGTGCGTGGCGACGTACTTCAGCGGGTCGGTCTGCGACAGCGGCCGCGGAGTCGTCTTGGTGGCCGTCGGCCGCGCGGTGGTTGCCACGGGCATCGAAGGCGTCCGCACCGGCAGAGTGCGCTGCGGCGGAGTCCACCGGGACGGTGCGGGCGTATTTGTTGCCGCCTCCTCGTTTCCGGCCTGGACGATCTTCACTGCGATCAGTACGCCGCCGGCCGCGATCACGGCCAGTAGTCCGAACACCAGGAAGGCCAGTCCACGCTTGCGTGGCGGCTTTTGCTGCGGTGGCATCGGCCCCCACCCGTACTGCGGCGCGCCCGGCGGCGGACCGTAGTACTGCGGCTGCTGCGGCGGAGGCGCGTAGTACCCCTGGGGAGGAGGCGGCGGTCCCCACTGCTGGTTGCCTGACACGGACAGAACGCTACTCAAGGTGCGGCTCACACTGGTGGTGGCCCGCGTCACGGTAGGGTGCCCGAGTCAACTGACCCTCTGATTACGGTGTGATAGGGCGATGCGTCTACGTCTGCTCGGGACTTCTCTGTGTGCACTCGGTCTTGCCGCCCTGACCGGCGTACCGGCCGGCGCGACAACCACCCATTCGACGGCCGATCCGGTCGTTTCCAGTTACTCGGCCCAGGTACGGGTCGAGGAGGACGGCCTGCTCCGGGTCGCCGAGACCTGGAAGCTGAGCAATGTCACCGGCACCTTCAGCCGGTTCCTGCTCACCCGGCGGCACCTGGCCGATGACATCGATCACGTGCAGCAGATCGGCGACCTGAAGGTCAAGGCCGGCGGTGCGGACAAGAACGTCGAGCAGAAGGTCGAGGGTGACGTCACCTCGATCGCCGTGGGTGATCTGAGCGGTGACACCCAGCTGGACGTGAGCTACACGGTCAAGGGCGCGGTGGCGAAGACGCTGAACGGCACCGAGGTGCAGTTCGCTCCGCTGAGCGGCATCAACCTGACCATCCAGTCGGTGCACGTCGAGTACAGCGTCCCGGAGACCAGTCACATCGCCTGTTTCGTCGGTGCGATCGACAGCAACACCCCGTGCACGCTGGCGCAGCTCGCCGAGGTGGCCGGGCCGACGTTCGAGCAGGCGAGCCTGCCGCCGGGCAACACGGTCCGGATGACGGTCGGCTTCCCCGAGGGGGAGATCGCGGCCAACTCGATCGTCGAGTACCGCAAGACGTTCGCCCGCGCCTTCTCGACTGACACTGCCCAACTGCTGACCGCGGTCGGCTTGCTGGTGCTGGGTGCGCTGGCACTGCTGGTCCTCTACCGCCTCCGCGGCCGCGACGAGGTCGACCCGCGACGCGTCGTACCGGCGTCGCTGTTCAGTCTCGGGCAGGAGGCGAAGATCGACTTCACGCCGCCGTCGGGTCTGCGGCCTGGTGAGGTCGGCACGCTGATCGACGAGCGGATCGACCCGGTGGACGTGACCGCGTCCATCATCGACCTGGCAGTCCGCGGGCACATCACGATCATCGAGCTCGCGCACCAGAGCGAGTATGCGCGTCCGGACTGGGAGCTGCGCCGTGTGGCGAACGCCCCGGCCGAGGAGCTGCAGCGCTACGAGAACGTGCTGATCCGCGCGGTCTTCGGCGACTCCGACTCGGTGCTGGTCTCCGAGCTCGGCCGCCAGGTGCGCGCCAACCTCGCCCAGGTGCAGGACGCCCTGTACGACGGAGTGGTCAAGCGTGGCTGGTTCAACGAGCGCCCCGACCGCACGCGCTCGCTGTGGGCGACCATCGGGATCGGAACCACGGTTGCGGGCGTCGTACTGACTGTTGTGCTCGCGCTGCTGAGCAGCTGGGGTCTGGTCGGCCTGGCGGTCACCGCCGTCGGTGTCGGACTGCTGTTCATCGGCCGGCACATGCCCGCCAAGGCCCCGGCCGCTGGCAAGGTTCTCGGTCAGATCGCTGCGATCCGGGGCGAGCTGGCGGAGATGGACGTCAGTGAGCTGCCGACCGACCAGCACGCCGTACTGTGCTCCCGCGCTCTCCCGTACGCCGTCGTGCTCGGCGGCTCGGAGCGCTGGATCGACGCGCTGGTCGCGACCGACGACGACGCAGATGAGGACGAAGGCTTCGCCTGGTACCGCGGTCCGGCCGGCTGGCACCTGCAGAACCTGCCGGACTCCCTGCGCAACCTGACCACCAACCTCACCGGCGCTCTGTTCGCTCGCTAGCAATCACCAGTTGGCTTGCGGCTCATGCGGTGGGAGCGGCGTACCAGCTGGGTGGATGACGTAGACCAGGCCGCCGGAGTGCGGGACCCACGCGTTCTCGAACGCGGCCCGGTCGTACGTCGTCCGCACCTGGTCGTTGCTGGCGATCAGGTGTGACGCCGGGTCGTTGACGACCACGTCGCCGTTCGGGGCGAAGCCGACGATCACCATCAGGTGGCCGTTGGTTCCGTAGCCGGCGCCGGGCAGATCGCCCTTCTTGAACGACAGTGAGGCGACCAGTGGGATCCCGGCCTTGATGAACTGCTCCGCCTCGGTCAGCGACCGCAGCCGGGTGACGAAACCGTCGACGCCCCGACTCCCGGCGTACGCGGTGTTGAACGGCCAGTTCCCAGCGCCGTCGTACGCGTAGTCGAAGACGTTGCGAGCCGAGTGGTCGACCTGCGGGTCGGGCTCGTCGCCCACCCAGTCGGTCTCGTCAGCTGTCGGCCCAGCGCCGTAGTAGTCGAGCACCATCGCCGTAGAGGTCGCCGAACACCAGGCCTCACCACCGTTGTCCCACTGCGGGTAGTGGCCGATATGCGTCTCCTGCGAGTACGGCGGTACGTCCAGTACGACGCCTTCCGCGCCACCAAGGGGGCTCACGGCAACCTTCGCGTCAGCGGGCAGTCGGGATGACACCGCCCCGACCGATCGGACGAGTGGTGCCTGCGTGGAACCGGTGAGCCGGTAGAGCGTCACCTTGAGCTGCCAGCGGTCCATCCACCGATCCTTGGCGGCCACGAACGTGTCGACGGCCACGCGGCCGTTGGTGTCGCCCTGACTCGGTACCGAGGTGCGGTGGATGTCACCGGCCGCAGTGTCGTCGCCACCGGCCCAGCGACCGAGCACGTACCACTTGGTGGTCGCACCGAGGTTCGTCTTGGCCGCCATCGACACTTCGACCCAGGTACCGGGCGGGGTGGTCGCGTTCCAGGAGGCGATCAGCTCGGTCACTCCGAAACCAGTACTGACCTGCGGCGACACCCAGCTGGCCTGGTCGTAGCTCTTGGCGGTCCCGTCGCCGAACGGATCGACGTACGACGTACTGCCGGTCGCCTGGCCGAACGTCAGCGAACCGTCGGTGACTGTGGTGCCGGAGTGCGCACCGGCGAGGAAGTCGGCGTTCGACGTCCACGTGTGGAAGGTGATCTGTCGCGGTGGGGCTACCTTGACGGCCTCGCTCGGCAGCACTGCCGAGCTCAGCACGACCACACCGGTGAACAGGGCGGTGAGACTACGGGCGGCGGTCATCTTTCGACGGTAGACCCGGCGCTCGCCGCTGTCGCGGTGAACGCGTGCCGCAATCCTTGAGCGAACCGGTTAATTTCTTACTAGCGTTTGATCCACTCGTCCTGGAGGATCGCGAAGACGGCCTCGTCGGTCCACTGGCCCTTGATGAACTCGTTCCGGACGAAGTGCGCCTCCTGGCGCATTCCGAGCCGCTTCAGCAGGTTCGCCGAGCTCGTGTTGATCGCGTCGAGGCGGCCGATGATCCGGTGCATCCCGAGCTCCTCGAACCCGAGCCGCAGCAGTTCGGTCGACGCCTCACCGGCGTACCCGTGGCCGTGGAACTCCGGGTGGAAGACGAAGCCGATCTCGCCACAGCTGTGCTCGAAGTTGTAGACGAACAACGTCACCTCGCCGACGTGCTGGCCGGTCTCCCGCAGGATCACGGCGACCGTGAGCGCCTGGTCCGGGCCGTCCATCGGAACATCGGCCAGCCGGCCGGCGAGGGATTCCTTGACCTGCTCGGGCGTCTTCGCGTCGTACAGCAGGAAGCGGGCGACGTCCGGGTTGGACTGCAGCTTCAGCAGGTCGTCGTAGTCGGATTCAACGTAGCGGCGCAGAGTAAGACGGTCGGTCTCGATCGGCAACGTGTAAGTCACCTATCGAGGCTATGTGACCGTGCAACCCGTTTATCCGTTCGCAAGTGCGGTCAGGCGGGACATGTCTCCGTTGAACCGGTCCTGGTCGATCGGCGTGGAGCTGTACTGCCAGATGGTGTAGACAGGCCAGCCGCCCGGCAGAGTGCCCGGCGCTGACGCGTAGCGGGCCACCCAGAGCGGATTGGTCGTGCGGAACGCAGTGCTGTTGCCGGTGCACCGGGTCCACCAGTCCAGGTTGGTGTAGATGACCGGGTCGCGGCCGGTGCGGGCCTTGTAGGTGTTCAGGAAGTCCCGGATCCAGCTCACCATGGCGGACTGGCTCAGTCCGTAACAGGTGGCGCCGTACGGGTTGTACTCGATGTCGAGCGCTCCCGGCAGCGTCTTGCCGTCGCGGGACCAGCCGCCGCCGTGGGCCAGGAAGTAGGTGGCCTGGTTGGCGCCGCTGGAGTCGTTGGGGGTGGCGAAGTGGTAGGCGCCGCGGATCATGCCGACGTTGTAGGAACCGTTGTACTGCTGGGCGAAGTACGGGTTCGTGTAGTAGTTGCCTTCGGTCGCCTTCACGTAGGCGAACCGCTTGCCGGCGTTCCACTGGGCCGACCAGTTGACGTTGCCCTGGTGACTGGACACATCGATGCCCTCGACCGAGGCGGTGGGTGCCATCTCGGCCGGGGCGGCGCTGGTGCTCGTGTTCTGCAACCAGCCGGCGTAGGCCTCGCCGGCGCGGTCGATGCCGTGCTGGCGCGCTTGCGGGGTGGGCTGGTGTGCTGCGGTGTTGCTGGCTTGGGCGGAGCCGATCGAGGCCAGGAGGAGGCCAAGAGTGACGGCGGCACCCGTGAGAACTGACTTCACGGTGAACCTCCACAGAGCGATGGGGGCGGTACAGAGCGCTCGGCAGAGGTTTACCCGATCTTCGTAAGAATCAACCTTCTCTGATAGTGATCACCGTGAGTATCTACCGGACGTACTGCGACCCGGCGACGAACGTGTTGCAGAACCCGGGATTCCGGGTGTTGTAGCCACGGTCGGCCCAGTACGGCTGGATCTCCTTGCTGCCGTGGTCCCGGACGGTGTCGTACTCGTCGCCGGAATTGTTGTTGATGTAGACGAGTTCCTTGCGGATCCCGCTGGTGATCATCGTCCTGCGGTTCGCGCCCAGGAAGACGTGTCCGAAGCAGGTCGCCTGGATCTCCATCCGCCGGTTCTGCTCGAGCGCCTTGTCACCGCTCTTCTGGTACTTGAGCCGGTGGCTGGCCGCCAGGATCCCGGTGACCTTCTGCAGGTGGTGGCCGTACTCGTGGGCCGTGGTGTCCATCATCCCGGCGCGCACCCAGTTCCGGCCGGCCGGGAAGTTGGGGTACTTCTTCCAGTCGTCGACATCGGACTTGGCGTCCATGTAGATGGTCCGGTTGGAGCCGCAGTAGAACGACCGCAGCGTCATGCTGCCGCAGGGGCTGTAGCCGGAGTACCAGTACGACGTCATCTTGACGCCCTGCCATTCCACACCGGACTTGCGGACCTGCGCCGGCCACGCCTTGTTCAGACAGGCGATGACAGCGGCGTAGTACTTACGAGCGTTCGGCTCGTTGACCGGGGCAAGGTTGGGGGCGCGGCAGTTCACCGACTTCTGTACGCCGGTCTTGTAGAACTTGTTCCGCGCGGTCAGGTCGAGGTCCGACGGAGGCGGCGGGGTCGTCTTCGTCGGCGTCGGCTGGGTCGCCCGCGGCTGAGTCGGCTGGGTCGCCGTCGGCCGGGTGGTCGACGGGTTCCACTTCGGCGCCGGAGTGGGCGTCGTGTAGGTGTACGTCGGCTGTGAGCTCGAGTAGTTGTTGCGGCGCTCCTGTTTCGCGTGCAGGGCGAACAGGTAGAGCGACACCACACCGGCGAACAGCAGCACGGCCGGCACGATGATGAACGGCGCCTTGCTCCGCTTCTTCTTCGGCGGCGGGAAGCCGTTCCCCCCGAACCCGAAACCTGGTCCCGGTGGCGGTCCGCCGTACGGCGGCTGTCCGGGCGGCGGCCCCATCGGCGGACCCTGCGGAGGTCCCCAGTACGGCGGCTGCTGCGGGGGGCCGTACTGCGCCGGCGGGCCGGGCTGGCCGCCGTACTGCTGGGGCGGCGGGCCGTACTGCTGGTTCGACAAGGGTCCTCCTGAGGGGTGCTCCGGACATCTTGTCAAGGAGAAGTGCCATTTCCCGTACTCTTGACCGGTGACACTTCGCTTGTACGACACCGCGACGGCAACAGTGAGGGATTTCGTACCGGTCCATCCGGGCAAGGTCGGGATCTACCACTGTGGGCTGACGGTGCAGGGTGCCCCGCATGTCGGGCACATCTACAAGGAGGTCGTCTTCGACGTCCTGCGGCGCTGGTTCGAGCGCTCGGGCTACCAGGTCACCGTGATCGCCAACGTGACCGACATCGACGACAAGATCCTGGCCAAGTCGGCCGAACGCGGCGTCGAGTGGTGGGCGCACGCCTACGAGTTCGAGCGGGAGCTGCACTGGGCGTACGACGTCCTCGGGTGCCGCCCGCCGACGTACGAGCCGCGCGCCACCGGGCACATCCCGGAGATGCTGGAGATGATCGACCAGCTGATCGAGGCCGGGCACGCGTACGTCGCTCCGGACGGCTCGGGTGACGTCTACTTCGACGTGAAGTCCTGGCCGGCGTACGGCGCTCTGTCGCACCAGAAGATCGCTGACATGGAAGCCGCCGAGGACGCGGATCCGCGGGGCAAGCGGGACCCGCGCGACTTCGCGCTCTGGAAGGGGTACACCGAGGGCACGCCGCGGACGGCCTCCTGGCCGACCCCGTGGGGTCGCGGCCGCCCGGGCTGGCACCTGGAGTGCTCGGCGATGGCCGGCAAGTACCTCGGCGAGGAGTTCGACATCCACGGCGGCGGGCTGGACCTGCGCTTCCCGCACCACGAGAACGAGCTGGCCCAGTCGACCGCGGTCGGACAGAAGTTCGCCCGGACCTGGATGCACAACGCGCTCGTCACCACGGCCGGCGAGAAGATGTCGAAGTCGATGGGCAACAGCGCCGTCGTCCGGAACGTGGTCGAGCGGGTGCGCCCGATCGAGCTGCGCTACTACCTCGTGCAGTCGCACTATCGCTCGGTCGTCGAGTTCTCCTTCGAGGCGCTCGACGAGGCCGCGAAGAGCTTCCAGCGGGTCGACGGGTTCGTCGCCCGCGCGACCGAGGTCACCGGCGGGGTCGCCCCGTCGGCCGAGCTGCCGGCGGATTTCGTCGCCGCGATGGACGACGACCTGGGTACGCCGGCCGCGGTCGCCGTACTGCACAACACAGTCCGCGACGGGAACAAGCTGGTCGCCGACGGCGACTCGGCCGCGTTGCGGGAAGCACTGGCGGCGGTTCGGGGCATGCTCGGCGTGCTCGGACTGGACCCGCTGGCCGAGCCGTGGGCGTCCCGTGCCGCGGCCGGAGACGAGCTCACCGAGGTCGTCGACGGGCTGGTGAAGGCACTGCTGGAGCAGCGCCAGGCCGCCCGGGCACGTAAGGACTACGCCGCGTCGGACGCGATCCGCGACCGGCTGAAGGCGCTCGGCGTCGTCGTCGAGGACACACCCCAGGGGTCGCGCTGGACGCTCGCGGCGCCGAACCCGACCGAAGGAATCTGAAGTGCCAGGCAGTAGCCGCCGTAAGGGCGCCATCCGGAAGAAGACAGGCAACCCGACGGCCGGGTCCGGCGGACGCGTCCGCCAGGGGCTGGAGGGCCGCGGCCCGACACCGAAGGCAGTCGACCGCACCAAGCACCCAGCCCACAAGCGGGCCAAGGCGAAGGAGCGCGCCGAGGAGCGTGAGGCCCGCCGCCGTCCGGTCCGCAAGGACACCGACGCCACCGTCGAGTGGGTCTACGGCCGCAACCCGGTCGTCGAGGCGCTGCGCGCCGGCGTACCGGCCGCTGCCCTGCACGTTGCCGAAGGCACCGAACGCGACGCCCGCCTGCGCGAGGCCCTCCTGATCGCCACCCAGCACGGCATCTCGATCCTCGAGGTCCCGCGCCCGGAGCTCGACCGGGTCACCGCCGGCGGTTCCCACCAGGGCCTCGCGATCCAGATCCCGCCGTACGAGTACGCCCACCCCGACGACCTCCTCGACCGCGCCTACAACGCCCACGAGGTCCCCCTGATCGTCGCCCTCGACGGCGTCACCGACCCCCGCAACCTCGGCGCCATCACCCGCTCCGCCGCCGCCTTCGGCGCCCACGGCGTAGTAGTCCCCGAACGCCGAGCCGCCCAGGTCTCCGCCTCAGCCTGGAAAACCTCCGCCGGCGCCGCCGCCCGCATCCCGGTAGCCCGAGCCACCAACCTCAATCGAGCCCTCAAGTCCTACAAGGACGCCGGCCTCCTGGTCATCGGCCTAGACATGGGCGGCGAAGTAGAACTCCCCGCCCTCGCAGCCGCCACCGAACCGATCGTCCTGGTGGTCGGCTCCGAAGGCAAAGGCCTGGCCCGCCTGGTCCGCGAAAACTGCGACCTCATCGTTTCCATCCCCATGACATCCGCCACCGAATCCCTCAACGCCGGCATAGCCACCGGCGTAGCCCTCTACGAAATCTCCCGCCGCCGCGCAAGCTGAACCAGCTCCGTCTATGCCCGATAAAGTGGGCATATGCCTGTTATAGTGGGCAATCGGAGGTGGTTGCGATGCGCTTCGTCGAGCCGGTATCGACAGTGGTGCCCGGTCTGCACGGTCAGG